>NZ_JACHCG010000001.1:649555-1299111 GCF_014200595.1 Pedobacter cryoconitis | reverse complement strand
TGACAAAAGCTTTTACACTGAAAATCCCCTGTAAAGTTTCTTCTACAACAGTATTCGAAAGGGCTACTTTATCTTGTACCTGCATCGCATATTTATTCAGGAACTGCCCGAATAATTCACCTACTACCATCATGACCGGCAATAAAAGCAGCATGAAAATAGTCAGTTCGAATGAAGTGAGCATCAGTAAAACCAGGCCACCAATAATAATGACCGACTGCCGCACCAGCTCTGCTAATGTAGTATTGAATATTTCCTGCAATAAGGTAATATCAGCCGAAATCCTGCTGCTTAGCTCTCCTACCCGCTTGTGCAGAAAAACACTCATCGGCATTTTGATCAGATGACTATAAACAGTCTGGCGTAAAGCAGCTAGTGTTTTCTCCGTAACATTCACAAACAAGACTACCCTGAAAAAGGAGAATATGGCCTGAAGCACAAGAATAATGATCAGCAACCAGCCAATATAAGTTGTTTTACCCGACTCAATTCCCTGCTTCCCCCCATCAATCAATTGTCCAAGTAATTTTGGCAGCGCCAAACCAGATACACTGGCAACCATCAGCAGAAAAAGTCCTAAACTGAATTCCAGCCAGTAAGGCTTTACATAATGTAATAACCGCAATAGCGGCTTAAGAGAATTACTCTTGACACGTTTAACTTTAACAATTTCCGGATTTTGCATTTAGAGAGCTTTGTATTTAAATTACGCAATTATAGCCCGCATTCCGGCGGGCTATAATGATAAAAATTCATAAATGTTAGTGATTAGTCTGGCAATGCGAAACCCATATTTTTATGCAGTGCTTCACGGTAATAATATCCGCCTACTGCAATATCAAAAATGGCCATTCCCATTGGATTGAACATCACTACATCAGTTGCCTCTCTTTTATCCAGAATACCTTTGTTCACGATTTCCGCGATGGAATAGGTATCGTTTTCCAAAAGTCCTTTTTGTTTGTGCATGTTTTCAATATCAGTATTCTGTCTGCAAACTTCTTCCCAGTTGTCTACAATAATGATGTCCATAAAGTCTTTCATATCTACTGTATAATCCCTCAGAGAGACATTCAGTTGCAGTGAGCCTTCTTTAGGCGGAAGATTAATGTAAGGTGCGTCAGATACTGTACAGGTAATAAATATATCAGCATCCTGATAACATTCTTCCCAGCCTGACACGATAAACGTTTGTTCTGCAATTTCATCGTCGATGTTACTGACATCAATAGGGTTCAGGTCATGTATCAGAACTTTATCAATAGTATCACCCAAAATAGAAGTAATCATTCTCAGGTGCATCTGACCGATCGGGCCGAAACCATTGATTCCAACAATTAGTTTGCGGTCACTATTACGGCTGTTGATAAATTCTCTGGCCACTAAACCAGATACAGCAGCTGTTCTGATTGCGCTGATCGTCGCTGTGTTAATGATACAACGCGGAATTCCCGAATCATGTTCATTCAAAATGGTAACGGAATTTGCTCTTAGTTTATCTTTATAAATATTATCAGGAAAACTTGCAATCCATTTGATACCTGCCCACGGATTTTCTCCGCCGATATAAGCGGGCATTGCAATAATCCTGTTTTTAGGATCTCCGAATCTTAAATAAGGCTTAATTGGCTGTGAATAGTCGTTGGCGTGAAGCTGTACCACTGCATCCTTAATTACTGATGTTAATTGTTCCCAATTAAAACCTATCTCTTTAATATTATTGGCATTCAGATATAACATGATTTCTATTTTACGGCTTTAAAAATTGATGGAAAGTACTTCTTCGTTTAACTTGGCTGCCAGTTGTGTACCCCACTCCTGGTTATAAATAGTATCTAAATAAGTATGGCCTTTATCCGGGAAAATCAACAGAGAAGTAGCCTTGGTATCGCTATCATTAAATCTGAAATAATTTTTGGCTGCCAGATAAACAGCACCTGAAGAAGCCCCGGCGAAAATCGCCTGCTCATTCAGCAGTTCATTACAACCTCTGATAATGCTCATTTGAGAAACAATAACCACATCATCAATGATTGCATTTTCCATAATCGGAGGCACCTGGCTCGCGCCTATTCCGGAGATATAACGTTTGACAGGTTTGTCACTGAAAATAACAGAACCTTCTACGTCTACGCCTACAATTTTCACTTCTGGTCTTTTTCTTTTGATAAAATCAGATATGCCGGTAATCGCTCCGCTGGAGCTTACTGCAACAAAAATATAGTCCAGACGATCAAAAGAGGCAATAATCTCTTCTCCAAGGCCATAGTAGCCTTTATAATTATTAGGATCCCCGTATTGATCAGCAATAAAAGAATCCGGCGTTCTTTCATGTAATTCATTCACTACATTAATCCGGGTTAACAAGTATCCTCCAGTATGATCTCTTTCGGTAACTTTCACCACCTGGTATGACATCAGGTTTAATAAAGTCTCGTAAGAGGAATTAATATTCGGATCAATTACCGGGATAAATCTTAATCTAAGTCTTTTACAGATAGAAGCAACTGCTATGGCAAGATTACCGGAACTTGACGCAATGATTGTCGTATGGTCAGTAATTTTTCCAGATTTGATACCATTATAAATGATGCTGAATGCGGCCCTGTCTTTTGAACTTCCTGAAAAGTTATTGTATTCTAACTTTGCAAAAAGGTTGGCTTCATTATTTTTCAGTTCAATTAAAGGGGTATTACCAATAAAGGCAGCGAGTTTTCCTAGTTCGTTTAACATGGGTAGATGAGCTAAAGATGAGAGATTGACTAATTTATAATTTGTTAAAATGGTTCATAGTTAAGGTTATCGTTTTAATCCGATTAATTATTTCTTAATAGAGTATAAATATTTGCATTTTCACTAGTGGATTTGAAAAAATAAAACAAATAAAAACAAGGTTCCCATAGAGAGTAACAGATACCCTTCCTGTTCTTTGGTGATCGACAATTTGATTTTATCAATCGCTTTGTAAATCGTATTGTAGACCGTATGGATAGAAACTTTATTATTTACAGCTATTTCTTTATAGGATAAACCAAGGTAATATTTCTGGTAAATCATATGACGCTGCTTCACTGCCAGCTGCCCGATATGATCTTTAACAATCTGTTTCACGGTTCCATTCACCTTCTGGTGAATATATTCTTCTTCTACTGAAGGAGATAACTGTGTATCAGAAATACCCTGAAAAGGAAATAATTCACCGGGACTAATCAGACTTTTGCGGTAAAGCTTTCTTAAAAAGCAAGTAATAATATAACTATTGAAGTTGTTTACATTCTGAAGTGATGATCTGTTCTCCCACAAGTACAGAAAAACATCATTAATTGCATCTTTAACCACATCTTCTGAAAAGTATCTTTTATAGCCTATAAAACTCAGATAATGGTGATAATGAGAATATATAGTATAAAAATCATCTTTCCCTTTTGTTTTTATAAAAGATATCCAGCTATATTTTAAGTCGCGTCCCTTTAATCCTGCCATATGAGTAACCAATTAAACCTATTAATATATTTTATAAAGTAAAGCAACATACATTAATACATTATTAATTGAACAACTTATTATCATTAACAAAATATATCAGCAGGAACAAAAAAAGACAAATTAAAACTACATGGAGGGCGGCCTGATTATAATTTCATTTCTAAAACCCTTAATCTTTGCTGCGTCTTCCACAGTAAAACAGCTATTCCCCCTTTAACAGGCAATAACCTCTTTATTTATCAATAATTATTCAACTTCACACTCATTAGCATAACATAATCAATGACTTACGGGATATTCATTTTTTTTTACAACTATCCTTAAACACACATTAACTCTAATTACTAATAGATGCCTTAAAGTTAAATTATAAAAAATTAAATCTATTTATTATTACACCAATTGACGATTGCCCTAGGTGAACATCACGGAATTTTGAACAAAAAATTAAATCTGAATTGCCGATTACAGCAATTCAGAGAGGTTATAAGTGCTTCCTGCGGCCGCAGACAAGCTGATTATTTTATTTCCGTATTTAAGCTTACAGTCTCCCGCTTTTTTAGCTTTCAACTGTGCCGAGATCAATTTTCCATTTTCCCATTGCATATCCAGCGTATATCCTCCCCTGGCAATTAAACCCTTAACCTGCCCCTGTTTCCACTCCACAGGAATAGCTGGCAACAGTTCTATGTACCCCTGATGGCTTTGCAAAAGCATTTCTGCAATACCTGCACCTCCACCAAAGTTGCCATCAATCTGGAATGGCGGATGCGCGCAAAACAGATTTGCATAAGTACCGCCACCATTCATTTTCACTTCTGCCCCGTTACCAACAAAACGCAGCAGTTTTTTTAATGCATCATAAGCTCTTTCCCCATTCTGCATTCTTGCCCACAAATTGATTCTCCAGGTGATTGCCCATCCTGTCCCTTCATTGGTGCGCACAGTTAAAGACTTCCTGACCGCATTGGCCAGCTCAGGATTTGCTGCCGAGGTAATAGAATACCCCGGATAAGCGCCAAAAAGATGAGAAAGATGCCTGTGTTTAGGATCTTCATCCTTCCAGTCATGATACCATTCCTGTAAATTCCCAGCCTTACCGATGTGATAAGGCAGCATCTTCTTTAAAGCAGTTTTAACCTGATTACGTACATCGGGATCTGCATTTAACAGTTCACTTGCCTTCACATAATCATTAAATAATTCCCTGATAATAGCTAAATCAGCCGTACCACCATACAACAAAGAGCCCACATAGCCCGATGGCGTGACATAATTATTTTCTGGTGATGTAGAGGGAGCAGTCAAAAGGTTGCCTTTTTTATCTGCGACTAAAAAGTCAAGGCAAAATTGCACTGCACCTTTCATTAACGGATAAGCCTGCTCTTTTAAATACACTTTATCTTGTGTAAAAGCGTAATGCTCCCAAAGATGAGTTGCCATCCAATTACCGCCCATTGGCCAGTTTGCCCATGCCGGAGAGCCCTTTCCAAAATCACCAACCGGATTGGTAATTGCCCAGATATCACTGTTATGGTGTAAAACCCAGCCACCTGCCCCATAATAATTTCTGGCTGTCACTGCTCCGTTTTTTGACAGACGCCCTATAAAATCAAGTAACGGCTGATGCATTTCCGGTAAATTCGCAGTCTCCACCCCCCAGTAATTCATTTCTGCATTGATATTGGTCGTATAATTACTGCTCCATGGTGGCTGTACTTTCTCATTCCAGATTCCCTGTAAATTAGTAGACTGTCCGCCTGGCCTTGATGAACTTATCAATAGATATCTGCTGTATTGATAATATAAGGCAACAAGTGCATTATCATTTTTACCCGCAGCAAAAGCATTTAACCGGTCAACAGTATTTAGCGCTGCGCGATCTTCATCTCCTAAAGTAAGCTGTACCCGATCATAATATTTCCTGAAATCCTGGGTATGATTTTTCAAAAGTACAGCATAAGGGGCCGCTGTTTTCAGGTAAGCCTCCGCTATTTTTAATTCATTTTTTCCATGAGTACCCGGATTGACATCAAATCCGTTATAACTGGTTGCCATAGAGAGCACAATAATCGCTTCACGTGCATCAGATATATGCAGGATACTATCTTTTGCATTAGACTTTCCATCAGTTTTAAGCACCTTAACCTGCGCAGTGAAGCGCATCGCATTCACATCATCCCATATCACTTCATTTCCATGGTTAAGCGGAGAAACATGCACAGGCGAATGTCCGTTCATGGACAGGACTTTACCATTTGAAGATACCTTATGTTGTAACAGACTGTTCAAATGACAGGTAAAATCCAGCTTATCTTTTCCAGTAGCAGTAAAACGGACTACCACCAGCTGATCTGGATGAGAGACAAAAGTTTCCCGGGTATAAGTTGTTCCATTAATTATATAACTGACTTTACTCCTTGCATTTTGTATATCAAGCTCTCTTTGATAAGCAGCAGGCTTTCCCTGATGTTTAAAATCAAAAAACAAGTTACCAAGCGGTGCATAAGATTCTGAGAATTTACCTTGCATAAAACGCACCAGGGAATCTGCTTTTTTATAATTCTCTGCGAACAAAGCTTCTCTTACTGGCTTTAAATAGGTTTTCGCCTGTGGATTCATATCGGGATTTACAGGCCCTCCAGCCCACAGTGTGGCTTCATTTAACGAAAACCGCTCCGTCTGTATACCTCCGTAAACCATTACGCCAAGCCTGCCATTCCCTAATGGCAATGCTTCTTCAAACTGCGTGGCAGGTTTATTATAAATGAGTTTATGGTTATTTTGTTGTGCAGAGGCTTGGATTACAGTCAACAGGAGGCTGGCAAAAAAAAGGAGACGTTTCTTCATTGATATATGGCTTAAATTTGGTCAGGATAAAATAAAGAAAATAATCGAAATGCTGGTTTTACTTTATTAGCTAATGATTAAAAGATATAGGCCATAAAACCAGCATATCAAAACCCAAAACAAGTTCATGAATTTAAACTAGTTATTAAATTTTTAACTGTTTAAATTAAAAACACAATTCATATTTTCAAATAAGCTATAAATCTTATCGATTTAGTTCCCAGCATATTACATCACTCATGATCCGGATCATAAAAATTACAGATTGTATACTGAATTTTAATACGGCGAATAAAATCAATAAAATTAACTTTATCATTATGCTCAAAAGAAATCATTTGAATACAATTGCGTGTCCAGCTCAGAAATTAATAAAAAAGAATATCATTTGATATTAGTCTTTTATCAATCTACAGCCTTGTTCAAAGCGCATATAAACATTTCTTAACCCTTGCTAAACTTACCTCTGCCTGCTACAGATTACCTGGAGATTTCATAGAATTCAGCCGCAGTTAATTTGAAAGCGCCATGGTTGTATCCAGCATTGATTTTATCAGGA
The DNA here is from genome assembly GCF_014200595.1 of Pedobacter cryoconitis. Taxonomy (NCBI): domain Bacteria; kingdom Pseudomonadati; phylum Bacteroidota; class Sphingobacteriia; order Sphingobacteriales; family Sphingobacteriaceae; genus Pedobacter; species Pedobacter cryoconitis. The sequence goes on along the minus strand of NZ_JACHCG010000001.1, from coordinate 1,292,216 downwards.
AAACACTATTTATGTTAACAAAACAACATATATATGTAATAAGTACTGCAAATTCGTTAATTTTCGACTATTAAAGTAAAAATTCTTAAGGAAGATTGCTTCTCCTTCACTATTTTTAAATCAGCCTCTCATCAAGCAATTTAAATAAGTATAAATGAAGACAATCCTCAAAACGGCTGTCATTTCAACGTTAATCTCTTTCCTTTCTTCTTTTTCCCTGCTTGCTGGCAATGGCCTTCAGGACAAAATACAAACGGCTGTAAATTCTTCTGCGCCTGTCGCAGAAAAGCAGCTGGAAAAACTGATCACCTCTTATATATGGCTGGCAAAAGAAGAAAACCTGAGCAGTAACAAAGAAATATTATTGTCGGCAATTCTAAAAAGTAATCTTTCTGATAAAAAAGTATTTAGCTATGAAATAGAGGCCTTATATGCAAAAAGACTTTTAAAGTTTGAACAGGCAAAGCGTTATATCCTCAGAGCGCTGGATGAAACACCACAGGAAAATTCACGGTTTATCAGGCTGCTGAGAATACTGGCGTTTATTGATACTGACCTGGAAAATTACATGCGGGCCATGGAAAGTTACCTGATTATAGAAAAGCAATTGCAAAACCTTCAGGACACCAGTAAACTTATTTTGAATTATGCAAACATTGCAGATCTTTACATCAAAAGCAGTCTCTACAAAGAAGCCATAACAGCTTTAGACACTGCGACTCATCTGGCTGCCCAACAAGGAAAAGAGCAGATTCAAATGCTGGTTTATGAGAATAAAGCTACAGCCTACTTCCATTTAAACAACCTGGATTCTTTAAACTATTATGCGGACAAAGTAAGCCATATCAAATCCACCAATACGATCAATACACATCGTCTGAAATACATGATGTTATTATTAAAAAAGGATAAAAGATCAATTGATGAAATCAAGATACTGATTGATAATGCCAATGATCCTGAAAAACTATTTACTTATCTTCATTTTGCACAGGCTTACCTCCTGTTTGATCAAACAGGAAAGGCCAGGGAAATAGCCCTTAAACTCTTATCATCCGGAGATCTGAAGAACCTGGGACATATGAGATGTAAACTATTCAACATTATGGGCGACGCCTATGCGAAAGAGAAAAAATTTGCTTTAGCAGCGTTATACTATAAAAAAGCGACGGATCAGGCCGCAGTGAATACAGTCAGAACCATGAAAACCGGAAGTATCCTGAATTACCTGAAATACGATGAAATTAAGAAAAAGTATGTGGTTGCTCAGGAGGACTTAGCAGTGAGGCAAAACTACTTTATGTTGTGTATGGTAGTTGCGGGTATGATTATACTGACTTTTATTTTCCTGTACCGCTCGCTGAAAATGAAGAAAAAATATGATGAATTGATGTTCAATAAATTAAACAGTGAGATTTCATTTATCAATTCTCATGAAATAAGGGGCTACCTGAGTAATATACTAGGCATCATCATGGTGATCAGAATGAGTGAAGACCGGAAGGAAACTTACCTTGAATTTGAACAGGCCCTTTTTGATTCCGCTGAAAATCTGGATCACTCTATTCAGAATATTGCAGCGAAATTAAATGATAAAGCTTAATCCTGTTATTAAGATTAAGCTTTATCATTTAATATTTTTTTAGGCCAGGACTTCCGTTGAAGCTTCTTGTTCAACTCCGGCTTCTTTGAGTTTCAATTGTGCATTGATCTCCTGAAACTGAGCTCTGGCGGCTGGATGTAAAGCCAGGATACCATTCACCTGATCTGTTCTGCCATCTGCGATTCTCGCATTCAGGTCTGTCACATCTTGTTCAGTTAAACTACCGTTCTCAAATTTAGCAGTCCAGTGTTTAATGAATTTTGCAAGCTCCTGCGTCTCCATTTCTTTAAGGATTGGAGATAAACTTAACTTCAGCTGATCTGCTTCGTGCATTTCCTTTGTATAAAAGGGATTCAATGCTTTGATCAGAGGGATACTATAGTTTTGTACTTTCCTGATCACATGGACCAGGTAAGGGATCGCAAGTATAACAACCAGTAGAATTGCTATCGTAGTCGCATTTAAGTTCATAGTTTTCTTGTGGGTTCGAATTAACTCATCTTTAATTTCTTCTGGATATCGGTTACATATCCTTTGAATTTCTTATCGCTGTCAATCAGATCTTCTACAGTCTGGCAGGCATAAATTACGGTAGAGTGATCTCTGCCTCCGTAAAAAGCACCGATACTCTTCAAAGAAGATTTAGTCAGACTTTTAGACAGGTACATAGAGATTTGTCTGGCTTGTACCACCTCACGTTTACGGGTTGGTGATTTGACAAGATCTACAGCAACTTCAAAATATTCACAAACTAATTTCTGGATATATTCCATTGAAATTTCTTTGGACGTATTCTTAATGAAATTTTTCAACATCGATTTAGCAAGGGCCAGGTCGATCTCTTTTTTATTTAAGGTTGCCTGTGCAAGTAAGGAAACCATCGCGCCTTCCAGCTCACGGACATTGTTATCAATGTTATGTGCAACGTATTCTACGACCTCTGCTGGCAGGTCAATACCATCACTAGCCATTTTCTTTCTCAGAATAGCAATTCTTGTTTCTAAATCAGGAATTTGCAAATCTGCTGATAAACCCCATTTGAAACGACTCAGCAAACGTTCTTCTAAACCAGACAAGTCTTTTGGTGCTTTATCTGAAGTAATAATAATTTGTTTACCGGATTGGTGTAAATGATTAAAAATGTGGAAGAAGATATCTTGTGTTTTCTCTTTTCCGGCGAAGTTGTGAATATCATCCATGATGATCACATCCATAGCCTGGTAGAAATTCACAAAGTCATTGATCGTGTTATTTTTCAAAGATTCAACGAACTGCTGACAGAATTTTTCGCAGGATACAAAGATCACTAATTTGTCCGGGTAAGTACGCTTGATCTCGTTACCGATGGCCTGGGCCAAATGCGTTTTTCCTAATCCTACTGCACCATAAATCATTAATGGATTGAATGATGTTGCACCAGGTTTAGCGGCAACAGCGAAGCCCGCAGAGCGTGCCAGACGGTTGCAGTCTCCCTCAATGTAATTCTCTAAAGTGTAATTAGAATTCAGCTGAGGATCAACGTTTAATTTCTTCAAACCCGGGATCACAAAAGGATTTCTCAGGTCTTTGCTGATCGGCGCTGGTGTTGGCAGTGCTTTTGAAGCAATGGTATTGGTGTTTGCCGGTGAGCTTGCAGCAATGTAGGGTGTATTGCTTTTTGATGGTTTATTGTCTACAACGATGTTGTATTCCAAACGGCCTTCATCTCCTAGTTCCTGCTTGACTGTTTTGCGTAAAAGTCCAACGTAATGCTCTTCTAACCACTCATAGAAGAACAAACTTGGTACTTGTACAGTTAAAACGTTACCTTCTAATTTTAAGGCTGAGATCGGCTCAAACCAAGTCTTATAACTTTGATTCGGGATGTTAGCTTTAATGGTTTGAAGCGAGTTATTCCACACTGTTGTACAAGTATTCTGCATAGTTTTTTTATTGTTATTGGTAATGTTATTGGCCCTGAAAAAAGCTTCCTTCCTTTTTGGGATTGCGAAGATCCAGAAAATTACCAACAAAAAAACATAAACTTATACCCAGCAGTAAGATGCTAAAAAGCAATTATTTAGCTCTTTTTTTTTGGCCATAATGTTGATAAGTATGGGTTACCAACAGGTGTTGTTAACTAAAGACCTGTTAACAACTTTACCAGGTTATGAACCACTGGATGTAGCTGGCAAAAAACTAATAACTATCAACCAGTTAGGGTAAATTTCAGCGGGAAGACAAGGCTTGTTAATAACTTTTAAAAATCCGGTTTTTTGATTTTGCCACCCTGCTTTTTCAATAACGGGCTGAAAAAGGACATAATTTCCGGTGTGAAGAGTTGGGGTTATGCACATTAAGCATATCCGTTAAAAACAAGGTGGAGAATAAGCGGTGAGCTACCCTCCACCTGTGTAAGTTTTATTCTCCGGATCTTGTCGCCGGAACGGTTTTTACGGGAGTAGTTGTTTCATAAATCCTGGTCGTGGCAGCAGCTCCTGGATTACCCGCAGGAATCCGGGGAACAATAGCCGGAAGCCTTTCTGTATAAGCGCCAGCCAAAATCATGCTTTTTGGCAGCAACAGGACTAACTTCTTATGATCTGCCCCATTACTGATAAAAACGAACTCTTGCAGATTCTGATCCGAAGCGAGTTTGTTTTTAAAAACGGGATCATTCGGAACAGACTGAATTTTCAGCCTCCCCAGGTTTGTACCTTTATCCAGATCCACTTTCCTGAGATCCAGAATATGGTATTTGTCTGGGGTAACACTGATTTCAACCTGCTCAGTCATTGCAAAACTCTCCGCATTTGCGGGCATTGGTTCGGTTCGGTGTATTTCCTGTCCATATACTGCAATCGAAACCATGGCTATTAAAGCCAGACTTAAAATGTGTTTTTTCATGATGCTTGATCTATTAAATTTTATAGCTTAAAGATCTGGTATAGTAGTGTTAAGCAAAGTTACACTTTGTTAAATTTTGTGAAATGAAAGTTAATTAATGCTTGTTTTCCGGACTGTTAATCCCGGTATTATAGTGATTAATACTGTTTTCGGAGGATATTAATATATATTTTTCCGTTAAGCGCATTGTTGCACTTCAATACAATGGTTATTCCAGATTTAATCAATAAATTGGAGCTCATTAATTAATTGATCAAGCTATGTATCTGTCAGGAGACTATTTTATAATTATGTTATTAGGTGCGGGTGCGGCCGCAGTATTGCTTTTAGGCCTGCTGCTTGCTATCGTTGTCTTCTATTCCAGGAAAACTGTGCCAGAAATTATTGCCTGGATTTGTGGTGGATTATCAATTGTGCTTTACCTCGCTTTTATCCATTTTGGCGTTTCCAGAGAATTCAGCTGGTTTGATGCCTATCTTTTAACCATACTGTTGACTTTCTTTTTACTCCTGCATTACCGGTCAAAGCTAGCAGAGGGAAATAAATTGAAGCTGGTTTTAATCTTTAGAACAGTAGTCATCCTGATGGCTTTCTCCACAATATGCAAAGGTGCTATCAATTATCTGATCAATTCTCAATTGGTTAGTTATCAGGAAGGATCAATCAAAACACTCTATACGATTCAAAGTGTAATCTTCTGGTGTATTGTAACTACTTGCTGTATCTGGGCTTTATATAGAATAAAACCACCTTTAGTGAAAAGTGAAATTTTTAAGACTGCCGTATTATTTAACTGGCCTGTATTTTTCCTGGTCGTAACAATGGGTATGTTACTCTTTTACATAGAATACGTTAATATGAACAATGGGGCGACGATCTCTATGCTGTTTAATCAGAAGTTTTTGTTCAATCAAATGGGCTTTCTGATTGTTGGCTGCACAATTTCAGCAATTATCGCAACTTCAATTTATTATTACTTTCAAACTGCAAAGAATAAAACGATAACCAACTAAAATTTATAAATCAAGACCTGAGTATGGAAACTGCAAATAACACCCCTGTCACCGTAGAAACCACAGTTAATTTACCCGTAGCTAAAGTATGGGAATCATGGAGTAATCCTGAACACATTACTAAATGGAACAACGCCTCGCCCGACTGGCATTCCCCTTATGCAGACAATGACCTGCGTAAAGGTGGTAAGTTCAAAACTACTATGGCCGCTAAGGATGGCAGCGTAAGTTTTGATTTTGAGGGTGTATATACTGATGTAAAAGCGCATGAGCTTATTGAATATACCATGGGAGACGGAAGAAAAGTAAAGATAATCTTCAGCAGCGAAGGTGATCAGACTAAAGTTACCGAAACCTTTGACCCTGAAAATACGCATCCGGTTGAGATGCAGCGTGGCGGTTGGCAAGCCATTCTGGATAACTTTAAAGCTTATACAGAAAAGAATTTTTAACGGCTGCTTCTGCAATAACTAGATTGGCAGGGATTATTGGAATTGGGAAACTACTTATGGTACTTCGGTAGCAGAATGACCCTGATCATCCTCTTCTTTTGGCTCCCAAAGTTCAATAATATTTCTCTCCGGATCGAGTATATGGACAAATTTGCCATACTCATATTCCGTAATCTCATCGACAATGGTCACGTTCTCTTTTTTTAATTCATCAACCAGTGCAACAATATTTTCGACCCGGTAATTAATCATAAAGGGCTTGGCTGAAGGGTTAAAATATGGAGTATCCTTCGGGAATGTGCTCCAGGTTGTGGATCCTTTTTTCGACGGGTGGTCAGCCTGTCGCCATTCAAAAGTTGTTCCGTATTCACTGGTAGCTAACCCAAGGTTTCTGGCATACCACTCGTTCATACTTTGCGGATTATCGCATTTAAAAAATATACCACCCAAACCTGTTACTTTTTTCATAAACACCAATTAAATGTTTTTAATTCACACCCTTCTTACCAATTTCCATCTATTTACGGACATTACCAAATCTGTTATCAGAAAGGTGATTAATGCGAATGCTGGCCAGGTCCGGTTACTGTAAATTCTTTTTTCAGCTTGATATCTTCTGATGAGTTCCCAATCATGACCTGAAACTTACCGGGCTCTACTGTCCATTTCATTTCCTTATCCAGCAGTGCCAAATCATCAGGATGCAATACAAACTGAACAGTTTTAGTTTCTCCGGGCCTGATTGACACGCGTTCAAATCCTCTTAAAACAGATTCATAGGTGGTTACACTGCTTTCAACATCCTTCAAATACAATTGAACAACCTGATCCCCTATGCGATCTCCTGTATTTTTCACTTTGACACTAATTTTCACTTCTTCCTGAGCGGATAACTGAGCCGGGGCAACGACTAAATCGGTGAATTCAAAAGTGGTATAACTTAGTCCATAACCGAATGGATACAGTGCGCCCAGAACTGTGGTTTTACCATAACCATTAGGATCTTCTTTGCTACTTTGTCCTGCCTGTGAGGCCGGTTTAAATGGAAAGTTAAATTCAATCTGGCCAATTGATTTAGGGTAGGTCATCGTGAGCTTTCCTCCCGGATTATAGTCACCGAATAACGTTTCTGCAACGGTCTTACCCGCAGACGGCCCCAGAAAGCCTGCCTGAAGGATCGCAGACAGATACCTGTTTTCCCAATTGATGGTTAACGGCCTTCCATTAACCATAACCATAATTACGGGTTTTCCGGTAGCCTGAAGTGCCTGAAGCAGTTGAAGCTGCCGGCCGGGTAACCCCAGTCCGGTCCTGGACTTGCTTTCTCCAACTTGTGCGTCTGTTTCACCGACCACTGCAATCACCACATCGGCATCCTGAGCAGCAGCAACTGCCTAAGCTATGGAAGCCTGCTCTGCCGGGGTTAAGGGTGTTGGGATAATTTCACTCTCCGGCCAGGTTTCATCGATTACTTCACAACCTTTGACGTAGTTAACCTCAGGCTGTAGGGTATGTTTATTATCATTTGATACATACTCTTTGATCCCATCCAGTATGGTTGTCACGGGGTTGTTAGACGGGCCGTATCTGCTTGTGGTATAGTTTACCTCCGTAGCCAGCGGGCCGGTAACCAGGATATGCTTTAACTTACTTTTATCCAATGGCAATGTATGGTTTGAGTTTTTCAGCAAAACCAGGGATTCTCTGTTGACTTGCCTGGCCAGTTCTTCATCAGCTTTGGTATGGACAACCCGGTCAGCAGCAGCAGGATCCTTCACATAAGGCTGATCAAATAAGCCTAATTTGAACTTTACCCGCAGCACATCGGATACCCGCTGATTTAAAGTTTCCATAGACACCGTTCCTTCGTTTACCAGTTCACGCAGCGGCAAAATATACTTATCCGGCATATTGAAATTGGTATATACATTTAAACCTGCTTCTATAGCTTGTTTTACCGCACCTTTCATATTTTCAGCTACATGATGTTTACTAAAAATAAACTCAACGGCTTCACTATCAGAAACCACATACCCGGTAAACCCAAATTGTTTACGAAGCAAATCTGTGAGGAAGTAATGACTTGCTGTAACCGGCACACCATCCCAATCGTTATAACTGCTCATAATTCCCATAGGATGAGCTTCCTGTATCACACGTTTGAAAGGATATAAATATAACTGCTGCATTTCGCGCGGGGCAACATGAGGATCTGTTCTTGCATTTCCGTCGCGGCCACCTTTAGGAACGCTATAAACCGCATAGTGTTTCAGCGTAGCCGCAGCGCCATGATCTTGTATACCCAGAGTCATTTGCTTACCCAATTCTGCAATCAGAAACGGATCTTCTCCATAACATTCCACTACCCTGCCCCATCTTTGATCGCGCGCCACATCTAAAATAGGAGCATAAACATTGGTATACCCCAACGCCCTGGCTTCTCTGCCGACCATACTTCCGGCCTGATAAACCAGTTTTTTGTTCCAGGTGCTGCCTATATTAATGGGTGCAGGAAGCGGGGTCGCCCGGTCGTGACAAAGACCGTGAATAGCTTCATTCGTAAAGTCTGCGGGTATCCCTAAACGGGTTTCTTCCACAAACCATTTTTGAACAGTATTAATTGCGGAAGCGTGTTTGCTAAAGGGAAAAGAATACTGAGTTTGTGCTTTTTTATTGTAAGCCAGGCTGTTCAATTCCTCGTCAATATTGGCAATGCCGTCTTTCCAGATCTCAGATTTCCATGCTGCTGTGGGCATTTCATCTTTTAGAACACGTCCGTAGCCGTATAAAGTAGCAGTCTGATTCGTTTTCTCATTCAGGTTCATCTGGCTTAACAAGTCATTTACCCTGGTTTCGATGGGCTGAGATGGATCTTCAAACAGATCCATCTTCCCGTTTTTATTAAAGTCTACCCATCCTTTATGGTATATATTTCCGGATTGGCAGAAGGAAGCCTGCGCAGTGATTAAAATAACAAGGGTACTGATCAGATATTCTTTCTTCATGTTGTATGTTTAGTCTAGTGCACCGGATTTCATATTTCCTCCTTTGAGGTTTTTATGCCCGATTTTTCCTTCAATTTTAACTTTAATGACTGATGCAATGGAATCCGGTGGCAGCGCAGGAAGCATAATTACATTGCCCTTAAATTTCAGCGGACGGCCATCTGCTATTAAAACTGCTGATTTTATTTTGTTATTCAACCCTGTAACCTCTATTTTACCAGTCGCCGGCCAGTTCAATACAGTAAGATATAAAATAGTTTCGGCTCCGTGTTCTTTTGCTGTGATTCTTCCCCAGTTTACCTCTTCCAATGGATTTGCATGGGTGGCATAAATAGCTTCTCCGTTAACTTTCATCCATTTTCCGATTTCATCCAGGCGCTGAATACTTTCCTGAGGAAAAGTCCCATCTGGTTTTGGCCCTACATTCAATAAGTAATTTCCACCTTTAGAGGCTATATCTACCAGATTTTTAATCAATACCGCTGTACTTTTCCAGTTGGTATCTTTTGTCCGGTATCCCCAGGTCCCATTCATCGTCATACAGGTTTCCCAGTCTTTACCGTCCAGTTCTTTGCTGCCTGGTATTTTTTGTTCTGGTGTTTTAGTATCCCCCGGAAAGTTGGGTCTTTTCAAGCGGTCATTGGTAATAATATTTGGTTGCAGTTTTAAAAGTCCCTGTAGTTTTGAAGCAGCCTGATCTGTCATATTAGTCGGCGTATCCCACCATAAAACCGCAATATCACCGTAATTGGTCAAGAGTTCTTTCACCTGTGGTACAGCAACTTTATCAATGTACTGATCAAAGGTAGCTGTCTCCTGTGCGGGATCCCAATGTCCGTTATGGGCTAAGGTATAGGCGTCAATTTTTGTAGAATCCGGATTTGCCCAACCTTCTCTCATCAGCTTTCTTGCGGCTGAACCGCCCGGATTATTCCAGTCTTGTGCCTGGGAATAGTAAAAGCCGAGTTTTATGCCGTATTTCTTACAGGCAGCTGCCAGTGGTTTTAATAAATCCTTGCCATAAGGGGTGGCATCTGCAATGTTCCATGAACTGGCTTCAGATTTGAAAAGCGCAAATCCGTCATGGTGTTTGGCAGTAATGACGATATACTTCATCCCTGCATCTTTAGCCATTTTCACCCAGGAATCGGGATCATAACTTTGGGGATTAAATTCTCTTGCTTTCGCCTGATATTCAGCTACAGGAATTTTAGACCGGTTCATAATCCATTCTGCACCACCCCTGCCTTGTTCGTGGCCGTGATAAACTCCTGCCCATTGCGCATAAACGCCCCAGTGGATAAACATACCGAAACGGGCTTCACGCCACCATTTCATTCGTTCATCTTTGGAATCCTGTGAAGTCTGATTGGGATGCTGCGAAGGCTGAGCAGCGATAAGCTGACTACAGGCAAGCAGAATAAATAATATAGAACAGCTCTTTTTCATAGGTTTATTCGGTTAAATATTTGGTTATAGTCAACTTTAATCAATTGGTATCAGCTGAATTTCCAGCAGTTTCATCAGTTCGGTTTTGGGAATTTTTAAAGGGGTGAGCAGAAGATTATGTATTCCTGAATTAAGCTGGATTACCCCTATTTGTTCTGTAATAGGATCCCTGGATACCAAAGAAGTGGTTTTGGTGAACACTTTGTCTGCGAGCGTTAAAGTATAACGCCCCCCGATATCCCCACCGGCTATATATTTGATCATGAGTTTATAGGTAGCAGTAGCTGTGGTACGGAATTTCCAGCCTATCTTTTGATGAGCTGACTTCCAGTTATTGATATCATATTTATTAGCTTTACCATCTCCATATTTAAAGTCCGGATCTTTGTAATCGGCGTCAAATGCAAGCAGCCTTGTCATGACACCCGCTGAGGCAACCAGTCTTACTGAATCAATCCGGGGCATTCTTTTAACAGGTAAAACGATAACTGTGTTTAGCGTATCGGGCATTTGCGCTGGCAGGGTAAAGACAATTTCAGCACCACTTTGTTTAATGGGGATTGCGGATTTCGCAGCATCCTGAAGGAAGTAAGGAGTTCCTGTCGTCCCGCTTAAACCTCCTAAAGATAAACGGCGATTGGCTGGCCAGTTGAAAACATGCAGATAGATTTTGTCTTTACCCATCGTAGTTACGCCCCAGCTTTGCAGTGGCAATCTGGTTTTAGAAGCCTGGTAAATACTTTCTCCGTTTTGCTTTGTCCACGTGGAAATGCCATCCAGAATCGCCTGATCTTTTGAATCAAAAGTACCATCGCCTTTCGGGCCGATATTCAATAACAGATTACCTCCGCGGGAAACTGCTTTGGCAAGCAGCTGCACAAAAAATTCAACAGATTTATGGCTATTATCGTGTTTAGCATAACCGTAAGATTCGTTAGTGGTAGGAATAGCTTCCCAATCACCCGAAACAGGCGCAAATTCAGCGGGCCTGTCTCCTGTGTTCTGATAGTCTCCGAAATTTGTATTGCCGTTTCTGGCCAGCCTGCCATTGACAACGACATCTGGATCTGCTTTTCTGATCGCTTCCAGGATACGCAGGTTTTCTGAAAAGGGTAGTTTATGCGGGGTATCAAACCATAAGATATCAGGATGATATTTTTTGATCAGTTCCAGAATTTGAGGGATAGCTTTTTCATCTACATATTTCACAGCTTTGGGCAGCCAGTCGGGATGCCGATCGTACCAGTTTGCTCCTCCTATCAATTGATCACCACCCGGATTTTTATATTCCCAGTCATTACCAGGCGCATCTGGATCTTCCCAGTCAAAGGCATGGGAATAATAGAAACCAAACTTCATACCTTGCTTTTTTGCCGCAGCCGCAAGTTCAGCCAGTGGATCTTTTTTGAAAGGGGTTTGATCGGTCAGGTTAAAATCAGACACCGCTGACGGATACATCGCAAAACCATCATGGTGTTTGGCCGTGATAATAAAGTAGTTCATACCCGCATTTTTAGCAGTTGTGATCCACTGGGCAGCATTAAAGGAGACCGGATTAAAATCTTTAGCCAGTTTCAGGTAATCGGCTCTGGAAATTTTCTCTTTCCGCATTAAGTGCTCAGAATAACCTTCAACTTGTTTTCCTTTCCATTCTCCTGCGGCCAGCGAATACACGCCCCAATGGACAAACATGCCGAATTTTGCTTCACGCCACCATTGAATCCGCTGATCATGCGTAACCATCGAGTTTTTCCACCATCCATTGACAGCCTCATCAATTGCTTTTTGATCTCTTGCTTGCGCTTTATTGAACATGTCTTTATCTTCATCCCCGCCCGTTTGTGCAATTGCACTGACAGTGGGCAAGAGAATCGCACATAAAACAGTCAGTTTTAATAAAAAACGCTTCATTCTTTTGCTATTGGTTTTTCATAGCAAGTAAGTTATAAAAACGTTTAATGCATACCCGCCGCTTAGCATATGATTCAACTTTTTTAGCATTATGATTTTAGGAGGCCATAAATTCTCTTTGATAGCTTAATGGACTTTTTCCGGTAATGCCTTTAAAACATTTATGAAAGCTGGTGAAGTTATTAAATCCACTCTCATAACAGATCTGTTTGATATTTAATCTATTATCAATTAACAGTTTACAGGCCTGCCCTACTTTAATTTCTGTCAGGAATTGTGAGTATGTTTTTTGGGTAAAGGATTTAAAATATCTGCAAAAAGAATTAGGGCTGATCCTTGCCACATCTGCGATTTCTTTCAGTTCAATTCTATTCCTGAAATTAGCAAATGTATAATCATAGATATCCTGAATACGGTCATTATTCATTTCTTCTTTCAACGGTAAATAGCCAATAGAAGACAGGAATTCTGATTGCTCACATTTAGCAATTTCCTGCAAAGCCTGAATCATATAAATGATCCTGTCCGTCCCTTCTGTTTCCAGCATATAATCCAGCAGTTGGGTCACGTTCTTTTTGTTACGTCCTTCTACCCGGATTCCGCGTTTAGCTTTATCCAGAATATCTTTGATCAGTTTATTTTCCGGCATATTTAAAAAGTACTCCCCCAAAAATTTCTCAGAGAAATGAACCACTTTAAAGTCAGCGTAATTTTCCGGGTCTATAGTGGTAAAATCTTCATCAAAACGCCAGTAATGTGGCAGGTTTGCACCAACAAGTACCAAATCACCAGGTTTAAATTCACTGATGCTGTCTCCTATAAACTGTGTCCCCTTTCCCTTGATAAAATAGATAAGTTCGGCCTCGGGATGATAGTGAAATTTATTGTTCATTCCGGGCTTCAGGTCATGACGCACTGTAAATGACTGTGCAGGACTTTTCGAAATTTTCAGCAGTTGTGGTTTCATACGCTCTAAAATTAATCTTGATGATTCAAAGGACAGGCCATCAGACTGTAGCAAAAGGAGTCCATAAGAGAAAAGAATTTTGAAAAAACTTTTCAGGATTACAAGACCTTCTGACAATCAAGCGAGTCAAATTTTAATTTTGTTTATATTCGGTTTCTAAAGTTGGGAAAACTATTTCCAATCGTGTTGTATGATTTGCTCAAAATTATGTATAAAACAAACATTGAATGGCAGGGAAGTTAAGTGAGGAAATTAAAATAGATCCCTCTACAGTACATCAGAATTTTAAAGAGCTAAGTATTAAATTGTTTTGCTGCCGGTACTGGATCCTGGAAGAGTGGGAATGTGATGATCTTAAAGTTCCTTTCTGGCGAATTTATCACAATTCCATCGGTGGCTCAACGATCAGGTTTAAGAACAGCACGGTTCCATTGAATGACGAAAATATACTGATCATCCCTCCCAACACTTCATTTTCATCACAATTAAAAAGAAATTTCAATTTTTCGGATGAGTCCATCATCGGCAGAAAATTCATACAAACGGATAACCTCGCCTCGCTAAAGTCAAATGGACGAGTAGACCATTTTTTCACCCACTTTTCTTTGGGTTATCCTTTGGATTTTGTAGCTAATACCATTTATGTAATTACACCAGACGATACAATTGGCCATTTGTTAAAAGAAATCAAAAAAGCATGCATGACCGACCAGATTACCAGCATGAAAGAATCATTGCGGGCTAAACAATTAATCGAGGCTTGTTTGTTTAATTTACCAGACGAGATATGGGATTCCGGAAATATTGACCACCGGATTTTAAAGTCCATTCAGTTCGTGGAGGGGAATTTCAGACGTAAAATAACGAATGAACAATTGGCCGATATGGCAAATATGGCCGTTAATTCCTTTGCAAGATTGTTTAAAATGAGCACCAGGATAACTACGCAACAGTATATCCTTAAATTAAGAGTAGAAGCGAGTTGCCATTTGATGCACCATAGCAATAAGTCACTGGATGAGATCTCTTATGAATGCGGCTTTTCTGACCGGCACCATTTTTCCAAGATCTTCAAAAAAACCATGAAGGTGAACCCTTCTGATTATAAGAAGCAGTTAAAAATGGTTAACGGGATCAGTGAATAATCCTGTTAACCACACTGCTTAATTCCTATTGGATTGGATAATTCTTATTTGACCGGGGTAATTATAATTTTTCTGAATTCAATAGGCCCGTGATCTCCCTGAAAATAAATGGGCCCGGCTTCGCCTTCTTTACTATCCAGTGCACCACCTGTAATTCCCGGGATCTCCTGGTTGCTGATCACTGTTTTTCCGTTTGCCACCACAGTAACCATACGTCCAATCAGGGTGATATCATAAGTTTGCCATTGGTCTGGCCCCAGCGCAGCAATCTGATTGGGTGGCAGGAAGCCGTAAACCCCACTAAACAATACACTTGAAGGATGTGCATCTTTAGGACTGTCTTCAATTTGCACTTCGTAGCGGCCTCTTAAATAAACTCCGCTGTTACTTCCTTTCTGATATTTAAATTCTACGTGTAATTTGAAGTCTGTAAATTTCTGGTCTGATATTAAATTAGCACCGGAATGCGGACTGGTTAAAACACCATTTTTAACGATCCACTGGTTTTCACCCAAAGCTTTCCAGCCAGTTAGATCTTTTCCATTAAATAAAGCGATTGGCTTAGCCCAGACTACCGGAGTAGTTCTGTACAGGTAAGGGGCTTTTACACCTTTCCAGTTATGTTTTTTACCCTCACTGGTCACTAAAGTCCCCTGAATTTCATCTCCTGTCAACTCACCTTCTATCACAAAATCCTGGTCTCCTTTTTCCCATTGTGGTGGAATGGTAAAGCTGAATTTTCCATCTTTAAAATTCACTTTAGCGATTGGACGGGCACTTCCTGACACACCAACAAAATAGCCGGTCAGTGTACTGTTACCTGAAAGTTTAACTTCTAACCAGGACGGAACAGCTTTGCCATTTTCATCCATAGTGATGTCCCAGCGCCCGATCAGGTCCTTTGCTGTCACTGCGTTTTTTAGGTGAATTGCCGTGGAATGGTCTGCTGCATATATTGGATCCGCTGCTGCGAATGTTAGCAGACTGCCTAAGCTTAAAACAAGAAATTTCTGATACATATTCATCGTATTCTAATGGTTTATTGATTTAGTAGGATAAGATAGGATTTATTTAATTTCAAATAAACCTTATTTCCTATTATCATACATTTTTTACGAAGATTGTACTGCTGGAAGCAGAAGGATGACACTATTGAATTGATGGACTATGGTAGTAGTCCAAAAATGCAAAAATGTGTTAGGGTTTAACGTAATTAAAAGTCACACTGTCTTTAACCGAAAGGCCGCTCATTCCTTCTCCGGTATAGATGATCATATATTTTCCTGGTTTTTTAACCGCATAGCCTTTCAGCAGGTCAATTGTGATAGAAAGACTGTCTCCAGGATTTACTTTCTGATAACTGCTTGCTGGTGGTGGCATCATTCTTTTAGCCATTGCACCCTGGTAATTTGCTTCTTCACCATTGACTTCTTTCACGTCAAGATACTTGCTCATTAATGGTTCAAATGGAGTATGCCATTTACAAAACTGCTGTACACTGTCTGTAGGGTTGTAAACAGTAAACTTCAGTTTTACAGAATCACCAATTTTAATACTGTTCTCCATTTGCAGTGCAGCATAAATCTTTTTGCCTTCTGGTCTTTTCCATGCCTTATTGGTCACAGCATCTTCTTTAACCTTCCTGGCCGAAGAGGTAGAGGTTTGATGGCTACAGGATGAAAGTATCATCACTGCGGCAGATAATAATGGGATAATTGTTTTCATACTATAAAAGTATATCTTTTATCATGTATAGCTGCAATTCTGCCTGTTTATTAGCTTAATATTTCATTGGTTTTATTCCGAATCATCATTTTCCACCTGATTAAATAGAAAGATGATTTTTAGCCACAAAAACAGCCATAAGAGCAAGAACTAACTGTGTTTCAAGCGTATCACTAATTATCTTAATATATTAATTGTTTAATTTTAATTAAATAATATTTTGTTTTATACAATTTATGATGTTAGTTTTATGTCAAATCTATAACCTAAACCAACTATCATGAAAACAAAAAAACATTTAAGATTAATGTTAATGCCTGCACTATTGCTATTATGTATGGTATCCTGTAAAAAGCAGGAAGCAGATTCTGCAATTCCTGACAATCAGGTGAGTGCAAACAACAATGTAGTTAATGCCGTTTCTGCGGCTAACTTTAAAGTAATTGGCTATGTGCCTTCCTGGGCCGGCGAAGTTAATCAAATTCAGTACAGTAAATTAACGCATATCAATTATGCTTTCATTCTTCCTACTGCTTCTGGTGGTTTCCAGCCGCTGGAAAACCCTGCTAAACTTCAAAGCCTGGTCGCTACTGCCCATGCTAACAATGTCAAAGTATTGGTGTCAGTTGGCGGATGGAACAACGGAGATGACAGCGCATTTGAAGCCTTCGCTTCCAGCTCAGCTGGCCGTACAACGTTCACTAACAATGTAGTCAATCTGGTAAATCAATATAATCTGGACGGTATTGATATTGACTGGGAATATCCTGATGCAGGAAATTCAGGCAATAACTACACAGCTTTAATGCAGCAGCTAAGTACAGCAATGCACAACAAGGGAAAATTATTGACCGCTGCTGTGGTTTCTTATAATGGACCTGGTGTTCAAAATGCAGTATTTGCTGCGGTAGATTTCCTGAATATCATGGCTTATGATGAAGGCGGAGCTAACCACTCTACTTACGCGCTTGCTGTTCAGTCTTTAAACTACTGGGTAGGCAGAGGGCTTCCTGCAAGCAAAGCTAATTTAGGGCTTCCATTTTATGGCCGTTCTTCCAATGAATATGTAGATTATAAAACGATCTTATCAAGAGGTGGAAGTCCAAATTCAGATTCTTATGCAGGAATCGGATACAATGGCATCCCTACAATCAAAAGCAAAACCAATCTTGCTTTTGATCAGGCTGGTGGTGTTATGATCTGGGAATTATCGCAGGATGCTACTGGCGCAAATTCATTGTTATCAGCAATCAATCAGGTGGTGGTTTCCAAAGCAGGTAATCCAGGTGGATCTATTCCAATCGGAAGCACAGTTACGTTAAAAGGAATCAATGGCCGTTATGTAAGTGGTGAAGACGGCACTACTGCAATGACTTGTAACCGCACTGCGGCATCACCTGTGGAAACTTTTACAGTAGTAGATGCAGGAGGTGGTAAAATCTCTTTAAGGAGCAAAGGCAAATATGTGTCGTCTGAAAATGGAACGCAGGCAATTACTTGCAGCCGCACTACTGCTGGTGACTGGGAAAAATTTGACTGGATAACCAATGCGGATGGAACAGTATCTTTCAGAGGAAATAATGGAAAATACATTTCAAGCGAAAACGGCACACAGGCGATGACTTGTAACCGTGCAACGATTTCGGGCTGGGAAGCTTTTGGTATCAATAAATAAGTAATTCTCATAAAAGCAGGCTGCTTCAACCCGGCAGCCTGCTTTTAACAGCTTTCTTATCTGAAAAGTGCCTTACGCGAACTCGTGGTATAAGCACTAAATACACCTAAAGCATTGTTATCAAAGTTTGAGGGTGGGTTAGCGGGTGAAACAGGCTGGGTTTCGGATAAGTTCTGCCCCAGGCTAAAAAAGTACCTGTGAACAGCTTTATCAACGCATTGAAATTCCACGGCAACGGTATCACCTGGGACCATATCCTTGCTGAGATCATAAAAGATCACGTCGTTAACTTTATTGCCATCATTAAAACGGTCATCTGTCGCGACATCGAACTCCACTTTCCCTTTGAAGCGGACAATGGAGTGATACCAATTCTCTACTCCGGGCGGATCATCATAAATCACAGCCACGTATTTCCTGGTTTTGTTAGCCACGGTAAGCTCTTTAAAAGTCAGCAGGTTTAAGATTACTTTTTGCGGCATGGTAGAAGTAGCAGTATAGGTTTTCCCCTGTGCATTTACGGTGAGTTTATAAGTAGTCCCGGGTTTTCCTTTGAATTTCGGACTGTTATAAATACCAGTAGTTTTCTCCGTATAATTAACCGTTGTGCCATCACTTCCGGTTAACACGACTTTCGCACCTGCGAGCCCATTAAATTTATTTGCTTCGGTAAAAGAATAGGTGGTAGAAATTCTGACAACCTGAACTTCATTGAGGTCATTTACACCGCCGTCGATCACAATAACTGGCTTCACATTATCCAGATTCAGGTCAATTGCTTTCTCACAAGCGATAAATAAACTCAGTATTGCTATTCCAGTCAGCCATCCTGCTGCGGGCTTAATTTTTCTGTTTCGATTTGAATACATCATCATACTAGAATTTAAAGTTCCAGGTTACTGAAGGGATAATTCCAAACAGGGTTGTTCTCACGACCTGTGTTTTGGATGCATTATCCGGATCATCCTTAAAATTAATTGCAAAAGCGTTCTGGCGATTGTACAGGTTATAAATACCAAATGTCCAGCTGGATTGATATTTTTTACCCGGTTTTCCATCCAGTGTTGCCGAAACATCAAGACGGTGATAAGCTGGGGTACGGTAACCGTTTTTATCTGTATAATAGAAAGCGGTTCTTCCGTTAACCTGGTATTTACCACTCGGATAAGTCACTGCATTCCCTGTATTGTACACGAATACAGTAGAAAATGTCCAGCGTGGCCCCCCTTTATAGATGCCAACCAAAGAAACATCGTGTGTCCGGTCTTGTTTGGCATTAAACCACCGGCCTTCATTCAGGGTATCAAATTGCCGCTCGGTTTTAGAATAAGTATAGCCTATCCAACCGTTGAATTTACCAAATCTCTTCTTAAAAAACAGCTCTATACCATAAGCTCTTCCATCGCCATAAAGCAGATCCGATTCTACATTATCTTTTTCGCGCAGGTCTGCACCACTCCGGTATTCGATTTGGTGCTGCATTGTTTTGTAATAGATTTCTGCTGAAAATTCATATTGGTTATCCTTGAAGTTTCTGAAGTAACCTGTAGAGACCTGATCTGCAATTTCCGGCCTCACATTATTGCTGTTCATAATGTACAAATCGGTTGGGGAAGTCGAAGTAGAGTTAGACATCAGGTGGATATTCTGGGTGTTCCTGGTATAAGAAGCTTTAATAGCACTGTTGGTATTTAGTTTATAACTGGCCGAGAACCGGGGCTCCAGGTTAAGATAGTTTTTCACAGACTGGCTGGAGGTATAACTGGTAGTTTTCAGAATGTTCCCTTCGGCATCATAGGTTTTAAAATTACCCGGCCCGAGCACAGAGAAACCGCTCAATCGTAACCCGTAGACCATTTTAAAACGGTCGCTTACACTCCATTCATCGGTTAGATACGCTGCGAGTTCCAGCCCTTTTCGGTTTTCATAAGTGATGGGGTTCACACTGGATGCGCTGGTAGCGGTCATCTTACCGGGGGCAATGGTATGATGGATGGCGTTAAGGCCGAATTTCAGTTGATGTTTGTTGCTAATATTATACTGGAAGTCCTGTTTTAAGTTGAAGTCCCTGATAAAGGAATTGACTTCAAAGTTTGCATCTTCCATCAGGTTATTGATCACATAGCTGTAATTGCTGTAAATAAGGGAAGTATTGGAAAATAACCTCGGCCCGTATAAATGGTTCCACCGCATGGTCACGGTTGCATTGCCCCAGTCAAAGCCAAATATATTGACAAGGTTCAGCTTATCCCTACCAAAGTAACCTGAGAGGAAAAGCGTGTTTTTGTCATCAATTTTGTAATTGGCCTTTGCATTGAGATCGTAGAAATATAAGGCATTTTTACTGATAGATTTATTGGGGGATAGTTTAAAGAAGGCATCCAGATAGGTTCTGCGGCCGCTCACCATAAATGATCCTTTGTCTTTGACAATTGGCCCTTCTACTTTAAGCCGGGAAGAAATCAGGCCGATCCCTCCTTCTACAGTGGTTTCTTTGCTATTGCCTTCGTTCATTTTGATGTCTATGACCGAGGACAACCTTCCGCCGTACTGAGCGGGCATCCCCTCTTTATAAACGGTGACGTCTTTGATCGCGTCGGAGTTAAAAGTGGAGAAAAAGCCGAGCAGATGAGAGGCGTTGTAAACGGGGGCTTCATCCAGCAGGATCAGGTTTTGATCGGTTGCACCTCCTCTCACATAAAAGCCGCTGTTTCCTTCTCCTGCCAATTTAATACCGGGCAGGAGTTGCAGGGCTTTCATGACATCTCTTTCGCCAAGCAACATGGGGAGACTCCGGATTTCATTGACACTCATTCTCTGAGGCCCCATTTGAGGACTGCTGATATTGTCAGTGCTTTTTGCGCTGGAAATAACCACTTCATCTAATTGATTACCGGGCTCCAGTACGAAATCAAGCCGTATATCTTTTGATAAGTTAAGATGTTGTGTAATAGTTTTGTAGCCAATAAAGCTCACAGAAATATCATGTTCGCCGGGTGTAGTGCTAACAGCATAAAAGCCGTAGCCATTGGTCATGGCTACGGCGGTTGTGCCTCCGGTTATTTTAACGCTGGCACCAATTAAGGTTTCTCCTGTTTTCCCATCAGTTATATTTCCGGTAATGGCCTTTTTGACCTGGGCAAATGATAACTGGAATTGAGTGAGGAGTAAAAGCAATAGTAAATTCCGATAGGTAGATCGCATAAATGTGCTTTAGGTTTCACTCAATAAAAATAAAACCCGGAAAATCCTTTCCGGGGCAAAGGTTTGGTTAGAATAGTATTTAGTAGGCGTTATCCTCGCCATGAATTACGTTGATAATAGTCATAAAAAGAATCTTTACGTCGAGCATAGCAGTCCAGTTTTCAAGATACCAGATATCGTGTTTTACACGCTTTTCCATTGAACCCGGTGCTTTGGTTTCTCCACGGAAGCCATTGACCTGTGCCCATCCGGTAATTCCTGGTTTCATAAAATGGCGCACCATGAATTCACTGATAATTGCCCGGTACTCTTCTGTATGGCTCAGCATATGTGGTCTTGGCCCGACAACGGTCATACTTCCGGCAAATACATTGAAGAATTGCGGCAGCTCATCCAGACTTGTTTTGCGCAGGAATTTACCAATCGGCGTAATACGATCATCGTTTTTAGTCGCCTGTTTTTTATCACTGGTGCTGTTCATACGCATACTTCTGAATTTCAGACACCAGAATGGTTCGTCATTTCTACCACTGCGCAGTTGCTTAAACAAGACAGGCCCTTTACTTTGCAGCTTGATCAGCAGTGCAATAATCGGATATAACCAGCTTAGAATAAATAAGATAACAAGTCCACTGAATATAATATCAAAAGTTCGTTTTTTGAACCTGTTCCCCATCAATTCCAGGGGTTCGTTACGCAAAGTTATGATCGGAAATTCATCACCCATATAACTCATGGTATAGGGCGCATCCAAAGTTCCTGCTATATCAGGAATGAATTTCAGGCGCAGACATTGTTTATCTGCCTCTCTAACCAGAGAATGCATTTTTGACATTCTTTCGGGCGGAACTGAAACATATAAGTCTTTGACACCACCTGCTGCTGCTGCCTTCATTTCAGCAATAGCAAAGTCAGAGATCAGGCCTGTTTTATCACTGTAAAAGTCTTCATCCTGCTCCGCTATAATCCCATAAAAGTCTACGTTATTTTGTTTGGTCAGATAGCTGGCCAGCCGGTTGCCTGTAGGATTACCTCCCATTACAGCCACCTTTTTTGTCACGTGGAATTTATTGATTAACAGAAATTGCAAAGATGTTCCTACAAAACGATTTAGTATAAATGCACTGGAAAGCAGGAAATAAAAGACCGCAATGAAGGTTTTTGAAAAGTCTATATTCTTTTCCAATAACAGGTAAGCCGAAAATAACACAGCATGCATCAGTACACTTCTCCAGGTACTCCTGTAAATACGCTCCAGGCGCCTTGCTCCATATTCGGTATACATACCAAAAAACAAGGCATTAAACACCCAAATCAGATTACATACAATCACATAATGATGTAATAATTCATAAGAAACATTTTTTCCCATGTAAATACTTAAATCATAGGCGGCAAAGTAAACCAGATTAAGCATTAACAGGTCAGTGACGGGTAAAACATACCTCAAAAGGTATAAATAACGTGTTTGCATAGGGAGATTTATTTATAGACACACGAATATAGCAAATAAGCGTCAATCGCAAAGAGAATTATCAATTTTATTGCAATATTTAACTTAAAAAGTTTTTTATAGCCGAATATTTATTATTTAATCAAAATTTAACAATAATTGAACAAAATAAAAGCGCTATACTCCTTATGGTTTTAAAAGCTTTTTTTAGATTTCATTTAAGAATAAAATAACCTGAATAACACTTCAATACGAAAAAAAGAGAAACAACCTGAAAACATTCCGTACAACCTATAGTGATATTTCAAAAAAAAAAGATCCCCCGGATGGGTATCCGGGGGATCTTTTCAGCACAGCAAAAAGCTGTAAAAATAAATTTACTTCAGTAACTTCAATAAGTATTGTCCATAACCACTTTTAACCAAAGGGTTAGCTATAGCAGTCAGTTGCGCTTCATCTATAAAACCCATCCGGTAAGCGACTTCTTCGATCGCCCCAATTTTTTGCCCCTGACGTTCTTCAATAACCTGAACAAATTGCCCGGCCTGCATCAGAGAGTTAAATGTACCAGTATCCAGCCAGGCCGTACCCCTGCTCAGCACACCAACTTTTAATTTCCCCTGCTCCAGATAAACTTTGTTCACATCTGTAATTTCATATTCACCGCGCGGAGAAGGTTTGATATTTTTCGCAATCTCTACGACACTATTATCGTAAAAATACAAGCCAGGAACTGCATAATCAGATTTAGGCTGAACTGGTTTCTCTTCAATAGAGACCGCTTTTTTATCTTCATCAAATTCCACAACACCGTAACGTTCCGGATCAGAAACCTGGTAGGCAAAAACAACACCCCCTTCAGGATCTGCACTTGCCTGCAATAATTTAGACATCCCTTCTCCGTAAAAAATATTATCACCCAGCACCAGCGCAACTTTATCTTTTCCAATAAAGTCAGCACCAATCACAAAAGCCTGCGCTAATCCATTCGGCTCAGCTTGTACAGCATAGGAGAATTTACATCCCAAACGGCTTCCGTCACCCAGCAGTTTTTCAAAGTTAGGCAAATCGTGAGGTGTAGAGATAATCAGCACTTCCCTGATGCCGGCCAGCATCAAAGTTGACAGCGGGTAATAGATCATCGGCTTATCATAAACCGGCATCATTTGTTTACTCATCACAAGAGTCAGGGGGTGCAAACGTGTTCCACTTCCTCCTGCCAGAATTATTCCTTTCATATTTTAAATTTGAGGTGCGTTAATTAAAGCCAATTGATCAATACAAACTAATAAGCTGTCTCTCCAGTATGGGATCTCTAAATCAAAAGTCTCTTTAATTTTAGTTTTATCCATGACAGAAAACTTCGGCCTTACTGCCCTGGTTGGATATTTAGAAGTAGGAATAGGGAATAATTTCACCTGTGTATCACTGATTTCAAAAATACCCTGTGCAAAATCGTACCAGGAAGTGACCCCTTCATTGCTGTAGTGGTAAACACCGTAAGCCGCCTTTCCGGATTCAATAATAGCCAAAATTGCTTTTGCCAGATCGATCGCATAAGTCGGCGTACCAATCTGATCAGCAATAATATTCAGCTCATCTCTTTCTGCACCTAATTTCAGCATAGTTTTCACAAAGTTGTTTCCATATTCTGAATACAACCAGCTGGTACGTACAATGAAATGCGCAGACAAAACAGCTGCAATATCTTTTTCACCCGCCAGCTTAGTCACGCCATAAACATTAACAGGTTCAGCAGTATCTTCTTCTTTCAATAGATTAACACTGTTACCAGCAAAGACAAAATCAGTAGAAACATGAATCATTGCCGCACCGTAAGCCTGGCAAAGCAGTGCAATATTCTTTGCACCATCCCTGTTGATCTGCTCACAAAGCTCCACATCATCTTCTGCTTTATCTACTGCGGTATAAGCCGCACAGTTAATCACGAATTTCGGCTGCTCTGCGATAAATAATTTTTCAAGCCCTGCATAATCCAGTATATTCCCTGCACTTTCATCAGGAAAAGAGATAGAACCGAACTGTTTTTGCGAAGCTACTTTTTTGATACAGCTACCCAGCTGACCAGATGCACCTAATACTAATATATCCATTTATCTTTCTGCGTATTGCGTTTCATAATAAGACTGATAATTTGACGAAGTCACATCATCCAGCCATTGTTCATTTTCAAGATACCAATCTACAGTTTTAGCCAGGCCTTCTTCAAATTGAAGACTGGGTACCCAGTTTAATTTTTCCTGAAGTTTAGAAGAATCAATTGCATATCTCAAATCGTGGCCTGCACGATCGGTCACATAAGTAATCAATTGTTCAGAGGTACCGGATAAACGCCCAAGTTTTTCATCCATAATCCTGCAAAGCAATTTAATCAGGTCAATGTTTTTCCATTCATTGTGACCACCTATATTATAGGTTTCTCCTGCATTTGCCTGGTGGAAAATTACATCAATCGCACGGGCATGATCTTCTACCCAAAGCCAGTCGCGCACATTTTCACCTTTACCGTATACAGGTACTGCTTTATTATTTTTAATATTATTGATCGCCAGCGGAATTAGTTTTTCCGGAAAATGATGAGAGCCATAGTTATTCGAGCAGTTGGAAATCACCACATCCAGGCCATAGGTATCGTGGTAAGCACGAACAAAGTGATCCGAACTTGCTTTAGAAGCAGAGTAAGGGCTATGCGGATCATAAGCGGTAGTCTCGGTAAACATACCGGTTTCACCTAGTGCTCCATAAACTTCATCTGTGGAAACATGATAAAAACGCTTATTCGCGTAGTCGCCTTTCCAATGTTCTTTTGCAGCATTCAGCAGATTAACTGTCCCAATCACATTGGTCATCACAAATTCCATCGGATTGGAAATAGAACGGTCCACGTGTGATTCGGCAGCCAAATGGACAACGGCATCAAATTGCGCCGTACGGAACAGCTCAGCTATAAAAGCGGCATCCACAATATCGCCTTTTATAAATTCATAATTTGGCGCTGCTTCTATATCAGTCAGATTTAAAAGATTCCCTGCATAAGTTAATTTATCAAGGTTTACGATCTGATAATCGGGATAGCTCTTCACGAACCTGCGCACTACATGGGAACCGATAAAGCCGGCACCACCGGTAATTAAAATTTTCTTAGTCATCATTATAAATTTAATGGTTGATTATCCTGATTTTTATTTCCACAGATCAGCAGGATACAATCCCTCTGCTGTCAGCTCCAATAGTCTTTCTTTAACGATCTGTGCATCTTCTTTAAAAGTCACACCAAACCATTTAGATTGAGTTGGGATCATTTTCACTACCCCCTCACCTGCATTGATCAGCTGATCTGCAACTTCCGGGATTAAAAACTCAGCTTTCAGGTCATTTACATTTTCCTGAAGAAACTTAAGATAACCAATTTCACTCCAATTCACAAACTCCGGCGTAAAGCAAAAGAAGTTCATACTTACTTTGGTATCCAGCGGTAATTCAATCAGCGTATCCCCATCCTTTGCGATTGCTTTACCATCCTTTTTAACCACTTCTTTACGCTCTGTGATCCCCGTAATATGACCGGCTGCATTCACATTAATCTGACCACGGGTCACTGAGCCATGATCACTTAAGCTATTTTTAAGTTCATATCCGATACAGGCATATTTTCCTGCTGCGGCTTCTGTAGTCAGAAAATCGTAAGCTTGCTTAAATGCATCATCACCATAAAAGTCATCCGCATTGATCACTGCGAAAGGCCCATCTAAAACCTCCTTTGTACATAACAGCGCATGTTGTGTCCCAAATGGTTTTGTACGTTCAGCAGAAATCTCCTGGCCGCCACTAAATTTATCCAGAGACTGGTAAACATAGTCCAGCCCAATTTTACCCGCAAGCTTAGGTTCAATAGCAGCTTTAAAAGAAGCAGCAAATTCTTCACGGATGATAAAGATCACCTTACCAAACCCTGCTTTAATGGCATCAAAAATTGAATACTCCATAATGGTTTCTCCGGAAGGCCCAAAAGACTCAATTTGTTTATTGCCACCATAACGGCTCGCCATTCCGGCAGCCAAAATAACGAGTGAGGGTTTTAATTTAGTCATAAGTAGAAATGTTATAGGTACAAATATAACACTCTTAAGGATTTTACCTCATTAACACAGCATTAAATTTTCACTTAAATTCAATATATTAACATAACAAGCCTTTTATTAAACGCAAATAGCAATAGAAACATAATTATAATAACATAAAAATAAATACATTTGCAAGAAGAGGATGAGATTAAGGTTAAAAAATCATTAACTCCTGAATTCACCAGCAGTTTATAAGGAATAATTCAATAATTTTAGAATCAAGGGGAATAACTGCCATTAAAACCTCAGGCTATACCTTATTATTGTTTAATAAACTGCTAAAACGAAACAAAAAAGAACCAGATACATAAATAAACATAAGATTTTCAACCATTTAAGAGCAAACCCATTCAACCAGAAAAAATGAAAAACAACAACTTTGTATTGATAATGGCCGGCGGAGTCGGCAGCAGATTCTGGCCTAAAAGCCGCAATGCCTACCCTAAACAATTCCTTGACATCCTTGGAATCGGCAAATCGCTCCTTCAATTAACATATGATCGTTTTTTGAAACTATGTCCGCCTGAAAATATATACATTGTAACTAATAGTCAGTACAGCAATATTATTATAAATCAACTAAAAGGAATTAGCTTAGAGCAGTTAATTTGTGAACCCAGCCGTAATAATACCGCCCCATGTATCGCTTATGCCTCTTTTAAGCTAAACAAAATCAACCCGGATGCAAACATTGTAGTCGCCCCATCAGATCATTTCATATTACATGAAAATATCTTCATTGATAAAGTTAAGCAGGCATTAGCTTATACAGAACAGCACGACGTACTGGTTACCTTAGGGATCGCACCAACCAGACCAGATACAGGATACGGCTATATCAAATATGCGGCAGACCAGGATCAGGGACTCCATAAAGTAATTCAGTTCACAGAAAAACCTTCGCTCGAAAAAGCAAAAGAATTCCTGAAAACAGGAGATTACCTATGGAACGCTGGTATTTTCATCTGGAAGGTCGGCTCTATCCTTAAAGGACTAAAAGAACACGCAGAAACCATATACACAATGTTTGATAGCGGAAAAGAGGTATACAATACTTCTGAGGAACAGACATTCATCAGCGAAAACTATCCAAAATCACCAAACATATCTATTGATTATGCGATCATGGAACAGGCCGATAACGTTTATACTATTCCTTCAGATTTCGGCTGGTCAGATCTTGGAACATGGGCTTCTTTGTACGAGTCTGCCCCAAGAAATGATGACAACAATGTATTATCTGCCAGACAAATCAATATAAAAGACACGCAGAATAGTATCATTCATATCAATAGTGATAAACTGGCTATTATCCGCGGCCTCGATAATTTTATTGTCGTAGATGAAGGCAATGCTTTATTGATTTACCCTAAAGACCAGGAACAGGAAATCAAGGAAGTGGTGAAAGAAATGAGCATCACTTTCGGAGAAACCTTCATTTAAACAAAAACAGCTCTCTATTAATACAAACGCGCTACCGTACTTTTTTTATCTTGATCCTGATGAGTTTTATTGAAAACCTTAACAATAAGTTAATATTAATTCCCATAGCACTTCTGGCACTGACCAGCCAGACCAAAGCACAAACCTTTAAAGGTATAAAAGCCGAAGTGGAGATTCAGGCCATCGGAACAACCAGCGGCGTTGTTCCTTTCTGGATGCGGTCAAACCAGTTCGGATCAACCCCTTCTGTTGGTGCATCGGCAAGTTTTATCGCCAGATTTCACCGTGATTATAGTATACCATCTTCAGTTGATAGTGTATCAGGAAAGAAAAAACTGTTAGACTGGGGTTTTGGCTTTGACGGGAGAGCAAATGCCGGAAAGGAATCAGAAATCCAGTTGATCGAAGCTTATGCCAAAGTAAGGGCTGGAATTTTTCAATTAAAGGGTGGAAGGACAAAGGATGTAATGGGACTGAATGGAGACACCTCATTAAGTTCAGGAAATTTCTCCGTCTCAGGAAATGCATTGGGCATACCAAAAATAGAGCTTTCCATTCCCAATTATTATACTTTACCGGTATTTAACGGGCTTTTCGCCATCAAAGGAAACTTTGTGCATGGCTGGGTTGGAAAAACAAGAATTCTGGATGTGATTACCGGTTCGCAGTCCAGTAACCAGGTTTATACTATCCAGAACACCCACCCTGCTACTTATTTTCATCAAAAATCTTTGTATGTTCGTTTGGGCAGAAAAGATTGGAAACTAAAGCTCTATGGCGGGTTCAACCACCAGGTTTATTGGGGGAATGAAAAGGAAGCATATGGCCCTAATTTCAAACTTTCTCCGCTCAAATCATTCTTTTATGTAGCAACAGGTAAATCTTACGGAGCCACCGGCGTGCCAACTTCTAAAATTGGCAATCAGCTGGGTTCTGTGGACCTGGGCGCTGAATATGATTTCAACAGTATTAAGGTCATGGTATACCGCCAGACTTTTTACGATGTCGGCGCCTTGTCTAAACTGGCAAATATCAGGGACGGTTTAAATGGGATTAGTTTAGAGAATAAGAATTACAACCGTAAAAATCGTGGCTTTGAGTGGAAGAAAGCATTATTTGAGTTCTTTTATTCCAAAGATCAGGCAGGCTATCCGTGGTCTACCCCTACCAAATCTGGTGATGAAGATTATTACAATAACTTCTATTATATGGAAGGCTGGTCTTATAAGCGTATGGGACTTGGAAACCCTTTAATTACCACAAGAGACGATGCACGAAAAGGGCAAGCTTACCGGTACGCAGATAATTTTATCAATAACCGGGTAGTTGCAGTGCATTTCGGTTTATCGGGAAGCGTACAAGATTGGGATTTCACGACGAAACTTACTTACTCGAAGAACTACGGTACTTTCGGAACGAGTATTTACGGAGGTTCAACGGGCTCGATCAGAAATCCGCAGACCAGCAATATCTTTGTCCCGGTTGATCAGTTTTCTTTTTATCTGGAAGGGATGAGACCAATCAACAAGGGCTATAGTCTTGGTTTTGCTACAGCCCTTGATCAGGGTAAATTACTTTATAATTCTTATGGTTTGCTTTTAAAGCTGAGAAAAAGCTGGTAAGATTTACCGGCTGATCTGTCCTTTAACGGTAGCAAAGTGATTTGCATATTGATCAACAATCAATTCCCAATCATAGATCCTGGTAATCTTATCCCTGTTATTTGCAATCATCGATTGATAGAGATCCTGATCATAAACTACTTTCAATAAGTGCTTTTGAACATCGGCTGCATTCTGGAAATAGATCGCATCACTTTCTAAAATGTACTTATTGAAAGGATTATCATTTGCACAGATCAAACTGCTTGATGCCATAGCCTCGAGCAGAGATGGATTAGTACCGCCAACGGTATGCCCATGAAAATAGATCTTTGAGAAATGTCTCAGACTATTCAGGATTCCAATGTTATAAATACCACCAATAAACCTGATTTGAGGATAGGCAGCAAATTTTGCTTTCAGATAATTTCCGTAAGCGGTTTCGTGTTTGCCGACAACCAGAAACGGGATATCAAGATTCGCCATCGCTACACCATCCAGGATAACTTCAATACTATTTTCAGGCTCTAATCTGGCAATCAGCATATTGTAGGCATACGGAGCGAGTTTGTATTCCTGAAGCACATTCGGATCAGGATTTTCAAATAAAGTAGCCCCGTAAGCGATGAAGGTGGAGTCTTTTTTATATTTATCTTTCAGATAGTCCTGAATCCCGATAGAATCTGAGATCAAATGATCACTATATTTAACACCAAGGCTTTCTGCGTACCTTAAGAATTTCTTTACTTTTTCTGAATACTTTGTCCGCTTCCATTCCAGTCCATCCATATTGGTGGTCACGACTACTTTTTTTGGCAGCATCCAGCCCCAGACCGAACTACTGGTATACCCGAGTTGCAGAATGATATCACAATGCTGTTTTCTCACATCAAGAATACAGTTCAGGTCATAAATAAACTGGCCGGCAGTACCAATTTTATCTTCAGGATCGTAACAATGCACCAATTTAACACCATTCCACTCCTTTTCCTGGCAGGGATGGTTATGAGAGTTGTAAACGATAACTTCAAATCCTCTTTTCACTAACCCAAGCGCAAGGTACTCTGCACATTGTTCAAAACCACCATAATAGTTTGGTATACCTCTTGTCCCGATTATCGCTATGCGCATATATGATCTTTGCTAATTATATTATAAAATTTATCTGCGATCACCTGCCAGTTATATTTACTGGTGATCTCTTGTTTGATTTGTTCAAAAGGGTATTCCTGATCATCCAGCACTGCACGTAACATAGATTCAAACCCAGGCTGATCTCCGGGGTCAAATAAGTATTTGAAAAAGCCAAATTCTGACATTGCCGTCTGATTGGAACAAATCACCTTACATCCATTTATGGCCGCTTCTATAGGCGGAATCCCAAAACCTTCTGCTAGGGATGGAAAAGCAAAGACTTCTGCCTGCTGATAGAATGCATTCAGATCCGGCCAGCTGATGCCTTCCAGAAAGTGGATATATTTCCGGTTATCGTCATTGATCAGCATTTGCAATTCATCAAAAGCATCTTGCTCAATTTTCTCTTTTTTACTCCCGATAAAAACAAGGTTATAACCTTGTTCGTAGAGCTTTAAATTCAGGAAAGCGTTTAACAGTCCACTGTGATTTTTTCTGGGCTCAAAGCGGCTGACGAACAGGATATATTTCTCGATGCCATATTTCGCTTTGATATTAATTTCGGATCCGACCTTCCCCGGGCTTACCGTAACGGCATTCGGGGTTACATGAATCTGTTCTTTAGCAATCAGGAACTTTTTAGAAACATCAATTCGTGAATATTCTGAAACCGTCAATACAATATCTGATCTTTTAGCAGAAGCCCAAAAAAGCACCTTTCTGCTCATGCGGTAAGACCAGGGAAAATATTGTTTAAATTCTAAAAACAGCAGGTCGTGAACGGTATTGATGAATTTACAGTTTTTAACAAAGGGGACTATATATTGGAAGTGCGCATAGTCATATTTCCCTTCTTTGATTAGTTTAGGATATTCGGTCAGCAGTCTTTTGATGCTTGAGCCTGCATTCAATTGTACAAATTGAAATCTTGGATCAGGAAACAGTGCTTTTAAATGCTGAAGGTCATTTGCGCATAAAGAGATTTCGAGTCCTTCGAATTCTACCAGCGCAGAATATAATCCATACATGTAAGTAGCGGTACCCTGAAAAGAATGATCAAAAATATGTGCGTCGAGCAGAATTCTTATCTTTTTTTGTATCAAACTCATTATTGTTTATTTAAAGCTTTTTGTAGTCCCCTGAGGAAGTTTGGCCCTTTTGCAGAGGGAGTCAGATAGGCACCTTCTCCGTTTTCATTCCATGCGTAAAGCAGTGCAATGTTTTCTTTGGTTGTATGTGCTGTATTTTTATTCATCCAGGTCATCATTCCGGAAACGGAGTTATAAACTGATTTTTCAGAATAACCGACAAAATAAGGAGCGGAATCATAGGCATTATTTGCTGCTGCCCAAGGTCTTGGGTCCCAGTTCAGGGTGGATACAGGGATATAGGGCAGGTCACTGATTTTAGCAACCCTGTTCCATAACCTTTTCTCGGCAGTCCGCATGCTGTCAATAGGAATCTGTGTAGTTTTCGCCGTAAAACCTGCGCTATGCTGGTTATAGCCAGTCAGGATATCAAAGCCACAATCTTCTGCTTGTTTGATGCTCCGTGCATCACCAGAAATACAGGCGGCCATGGTTACACCGCTTAACCCGCCAGCTGTTGCAGCAGTTTTTAAGTCCTGAAAAGCACTTTTAACAGCATCTGCTGACCCCAGATCTTTAATGAGATTCTCGACTGAGAAAATGATAAGCAGCGGTTTACCATTTACTTTTAAATAGTTTGGCGTTTTAAATTGCTTTACCCATTCTGCCTGGACCGTACTCCAGTCAGCTGTACCTATTTCAAATCCTTTATGGTTAGCCACCATCAGGCAGTATTCCATTTTACTGGTATTGGCAGACTTTTGAAAATACTTCAATGCATTATTCAGGGGCTCTGTTTTAAATTTGTCTTTCCCGCTATAATACCAGCAGAAACTAAAGAAAGAAAGCCCCGCATTGGAGGCCGCTGTAATCTGCTGGTCAACAACGCTCTGAGAGCTTGTGATCCAGCCCCATTTTGGTTTCCTGTTCGCAAAGGAGTTCATTAGTTTAGGGCTGATATGCTGTGCATATTTTCCAGTCCATCCGTCAAAATAATAAGCTCCTAATTTAATATCAGCAGCTGGTTTTTCTTTTGGGCTGCTTTGAAAGCCGCCGGTAAACGGGATGATCGCAATCGCCAGGATCGCAATGTTCATCTTAAGAGGAAGAAACGATGTCAAATTCATAAGCTATTGGAAAACAGTATATTCATTACTAAAATACTTTCTTAACTGCGCGTAGATATAAGTAAATTTCTTTTTTTCTTTACGGGCCAACCGCTCAATCATTTGCGGGGTGAGTAAAGAAATCCCTTTAACGCCAAAAAATTCATGGGCATAGATAATGGTATTAGAATAAACGCCGACAACTTCTTTAAATTTCCCGTTCAGCAACATGGATTCGGCCGGAATGCCATAATCTTCAAAAAACTCCACCCGGTTGGAGGTGAGCTTACTTAGAGCTTCAATTTTTTCCGGGCACGACCGTGGATGAGGTTTGATAATCACCGTCATTTTTAAGTCGTTACAACGTTGAATAAATTTCTCATACAATTTCAGCTCTTCTTCCAGAGGAACAACTTTATCTTCGGAGAGAGACTGGCAAAGCAGCAGCACATCTTTACCTTTGAAAGTATCACTTCCTTCGGTAATCTGATACGCCGTTTTTAAAACGGTCAGGAATTCTTTTTTAAGGCTCGCCAGTGGAACATAACGCTCCGGGCTCACTTCTTCAACCTTACTGAACATGATCACCTGGCTGAACACAGGATAATAGTTTTTATAGACGTAATATTTAACTTTCGACTGGATGAACAGATATCCGGCAATCTGTTTTAACAAACTGTGGTGTTTAAGTTCCGGAAGATAGTCCAGGATCCCGTCTTCTGATTTGATATAAGTTTTATCATCCCCAAAAAGATCATAAATGATTTTAAAGAGAACGGTTTGCTCAGAAAAGACCAGGATCGTTTCTACAGTTTTAAAGTAATCGTGTTGCAGGGCCTGCTTAACCGCATCAATATAGGAGGATGCGATGTTAGCTTTCGCCCTGGAAAGCACAGAGAGTTGCGACCATTCAATAATCATACGGATCGAATCCTGTTCGGCATCGAGTATTTTTATAATCTCTGCGAATGATTTCGGAGATGATTTCTCAATGATGTATTGCGGGTCAGTTATATTCTCCTTGAGAATATAGCTCTTAGCCAAAAGAGCTTGCCATGGACTTCCTACTATGATCAACATATATTTTCTTTTCGTTATTTAGCGCTTCAATAGTGATGAGAATTAACAGGGATAATTCTACGTAATAGATTAGAGGCAAAAGGAAGGACACCGCAAGGTAAACCAGGATAATGACGGTAGACAGTGAGCCTTTTTTATAATGCACCAGTGGAAATGACAGGTATACAAATACGGCAGTCATTAAGCCAAGTTCAATAATTACTGATAAGTACCCGGATTCGATAACCAGTGCGTTATCAAAAAATGCGGCAGTATGTGCCCCAACTTTCCCTAAGCCAATACCGTTTCCAATGTTCTCCCATGCAATTTTATAACCTCTGTCCAGACTTTCAAAGTGACCGGCAGAACTGGTATCTTCCAGCGAGGTACTGTTGCTCCAGAAAGTATCAATAGTACTCAGTTCCATTTCCTGAATAGCAGTGGGAACAATAAAAAACTGGATGATCACCACAAACACAAGCACAACCAGATATTTCACAGTTTTGCGGGTAAAAATATTCAGGTAAGGAATGGCAAAGAAGAACAGATAAGTGGCAATGGTAGACCGGGTAAAGGTCAGCACCAAACTAATGGTTAAAACCATATTCAGGGTCTTGGCAAATTTAGCACTAAACAGTTCTTTGTATTTGAACAGTAAAACCAGTGCCAGAATCAGGTATACACTATAAGGAATTGGCGCAATAAACCCTCCTGCCCCTCTTTGCAGTAATCCATAACCGATGTAAAAGGTAAAATTTAGCTTTTCATCGCTAAAGGTGTTGACTGGATAACCAGCGTTCAGGTAAATACTTTCCCCCAGAAATAATTGCTGGATCGTGGTAAATATGGCCATCACAAAGGCACCGATGATAAACCATTTACAGATTTTCTCCCAATCGATCAGATCTGACAACTTATAGAGGGAAATGGTCATTAAAATAGGCAGGAGATAGATCCGGTAACTGTAGGCGGCCAGCAAACCGACACTGTTAAAGAAAAGGTGAGCAGTTAACAGGAAAATAGTACTGAGCAATATAATGAGCTTTATACCACTTATTTTAGGCCCTTTGTGCGTAATAGCCAGAATAAACAGAGCTACCACAGCCAATTCCTTCCACAGCACAATCAATGAGAAATATTTTCTCAGGTACCCGTTCACCAGAAGTGAATGCCATGGAAGTAACAGGACAAGGCTTAAAAATAATCTATTAACTAATGCCTTCATTATTTGTCTTTTTAAAAATGTAGAAGTAAGAATAAAGCGCAATTAAAAATTCTGCTGCCAGCAAGGAAGCAATCGAACTGTATTTCAGATAGCCGAGAAAATACCCCAGCAGATTTAGCACCAGCACAATCACCAATCCGTAAATGGTCAGCCTGTTAAAGATCCCGCCCCCTTCAAAGGCTTGTAAAAAAGTAATGGTAAAAAAGGACATACACACTACACCGATCAGAGCTACTCCTACATTAAAATTGAACCGGATGACCTCTGAAATAGCGGTCGTTTTCGGCACGATGATATGGATAATTTCATCTGAATAATTCAGGTAAACGATCAGAAATAAAACGAAGCACAGTGTGGCACCCAGATTCAGAAACATGGATAGTTTAAGTGCCTTTTTCCTTTCGAGTTTACAGAAGTATGGGTAAACGGAGGTAATCAGTATCGCCCTGCCCATACTGAAAATATTATAAAAGGTGAAAGCGTAAGAGATCATCCCCAGCGTAGTTTTATCAAGCAGGAAACCAACCAGGATCAGACCTATAGAATTATAAGCCCTGGCACAAAAACTACCAGTGGTAAAGAGCATAGTTTCATTAAACTGGCTTTTAGGCCATGTTTTTTTGATCCCTACCAGCACGAGGTTAGATTTAGTGAACCATTTCAAAAAGAATCCGGAGATTATAGCCGCGGCGAGTAACGGGCCGATCTTGGCGACACTGATGATATAACTATTAGTCAGATCAAGCTTCTTCCAGATCAGCAGATAAAGCGCCAGTAAAGCAATTCCGTTTGTAGTGAGGTTGATCAGCGCCTGGCTGGATATTTTACCAACTCCTTTTAAAATCCAGTCGCAGTAGTAGAGATAGATTAAACCCCATATAATTAAAAGGGTGGCGAAAGTAACGGAGTCTTCAATGAAAAAGGAATAGACAATAGAGAATAATACCCAGACTATGAATCCTATAAAACGGAAAGTACTCACGGTAGTGACCATTTTTTTGATGTCCGTAATTTCCTTCAGCTTGATCAGCTCCTTTACGCCAAAATTCTGTGAGCCGAAGTCAATGACAGTCTGCCCGATAGAAGTGATGGTTATAAACAAAGAAAAGTACCCATAAGTACTGACAGAAAAATTCCTGGACACCAGCAGCACAATAATTAAAGTGCAAAGTCTGTTCAGGGATTCAAAGAAAACCGTCTTAAGGATACTGAATTTCATTGGGAAACGATTAGCTTGAATTGCGTGATATAATTTTCAGAAAGAAGTTTCAGTTCAGGGTTATTATAACCCGCAAAAGAAATGTTGTTGACCATAGCTGCGTCATAGTCATTGATAGAATCACCGATCAGCACGACCTCATCTTTATCGTACTGATTGGCTGTTAATACGTTTTCTACCAATTGTTTTTTAGGTGTCGGGGAACCATTGATGGTTTTAAAGTATTTGGAAAGCCCAAGTTCATCATTGATCATTTTAAGCTCTTTACCGTCAGATCCGGAAACAATATGCATCTGGAAATTCTGCCAGTTCGCTTTGATAAATTCAACGCTGTCGGGAATCAATAGCTTTTCATCCAGCAAAAGGGAAAGCATGATCTCAGAAAACTGAGCTGCCAGTTCCAGCACCTGCGTCTCAGTAATTGTTTCTTGCCTGATCTGCTCAAAGAAATACCTGAATTTCACATACCTGGAAAGGCCACCGTTCAGTTCATGATAAGTCATCAGCTCATCTACCTGTGCTTTAGGGTATTGCGCTAACACCAGCTCAAACCCTTTTGATCTTATGGGCATGGAGTCCATAATGACCCCATCGAAATCCCACAATATTACTTTATACTTTGATAGCATCTTCTTTTAGTTTAGCCAATACTTCTTTCAGGTCTTCCGGATTGTCTATCGCAATAGATTCACTGGACAACTCAATCATTCTCACCTCGTAATTCAATTCCAGAAACCTCAAAATCTCGATATCCTCTTCTGCTTCCAGAACAGTCTTATTTTTAGTTTCAGCAAAAGCTTTTAATGCCATGAAAGGAAATGCGTAAACACAAACCTGTCTCCATGCTTTCACAAAATCCAGGCTTTTATTACCTGGAACAGGACTTCTGGACATATATAAAAGCCTGCCATCCGGTCTGAAAACAACTTTAGGCACAGACTTGCTTCTGTACTGTCTTTCATCTGTAATCGGACAATATCCATTGAGGATCTCCCCCGGATAAGTATCCAGGCGGGAGATCATTTTAGTAATATCATCAGGGTTAAACAAGGGCTCATCGCCCTGAACATTGATGTAATAGTCTGCTTTCACCAGAGCTGCAACTTCAGCTATCCGGTCTGTACCGGTTAAGCAGTTATCTGAGGTTAATAAG
Organism: Pedobacter cryoconitis; assembly: GCF_014200595.1. Lineage (NCBI taxonomy): Bacteria > Pseudomonadati > Bacteroidota > Sphingobacteriia > Sphingobacteriales > Sphingobacteriaceae > Pedobacter > Pedobacter cryoconitis. The sequence goes on along the minus strand of NZ_JACHCG010000001.1, from coordinate 1,254,555 downwards.
ACCTGAATACCGAAGGACTCGCAATGTTCCACAATGCGCTGATCTTCAGTAGCCACGTATACTAAACTTTTATCTACGGCCTGAATACATTGTTCATAGGTCCGCAATAACATGCTTTTACCGTTTATATCGAGCAGTGGTTTTCCTGGAAACCTGGTCGATTGATATCGTGCGGGAATAACTACAATAAAATTCATTAGCATACCAAACTATAAACTGAACCGGACTGTAAGGTTTTATACCTTGTAGGTGTTAAAGAGATAATATCCTTGCTATAAGTTTCCTGGAAGATTTGGAATAAAAATTCATTTTCGTCCACCAGGCTTCTTTCCAGCTGAGAAATCGAAGCTTCCTGATAACCATCAAAACCAGCGATATAAATCTCTTCTGCTTTTAACTCCAAAGCGGTTTGCAAAGCAAGGATACTATGCGATTCTTTGAACTTATCTGTAAAGGAAATCTGTTCAAATTCGAAGCATTGATCATGGATCTGTGCAGGAATATAAGTACCCATTTTACGCGGGAACGGAGGGAAAACGCAAACGCCTTTAAAATCTCCAAGATCACTGAACACTTTTTCCAAACGATGGCCTTCATTACCAACCAGGCAGTAAAACTGATCTGCCTGGACATCTTTATAGTACAGGGCATTTTTTGAACTTGAATGTACCACAGCTATATTTTCAGTCTGATTGATAAACTCAATAATTGCTTTGGAATGTTCTACAGAATTTGGCCCGCCCCCCAGAATAAGCACTTTATCATAAGATTTTGCAGGCTTGAAAACTGGCAGCTGCTCATTGTCTTTGATATTGTTTTTCTGGTTCTGAAGTGCACGAACCATACTGTTCAGAGAATATACACGGGTTGTATACCAATCCATTACATCTTTTTGAGGCAATGAATTTGATCCTGAAATCATATAAGGTACGTTAGTTCCCCATTCGTATTTTTTCAATAGTTTATCAAAGCCGTCAACAACATTTCCAATCGCATTAAAATCGATATCCATGTTATATTTGGTATTCAAAACTGACAATAGCAATTCAGTTTTTAAATTCCCTGCGCCACGTCCCATTCCTAAAATAGTCGAATCCACAATATCAGCACCGTAATCAACGGCTGTCAATGAATTGATTAAAGCCATCTCCAGGTTATTGTGACCGTGGAAACCAATTTTACAATCAGTTTTTGACCGGATCAGATCCATGGTTTGTTTCACATCATCAGGAAATACACCTCCGTAACTGTCTACCATATAGAAGTAATCCGCCAGACCATCAAGTCCGCTCAGTTCTTCCACGAAGTTTCCGTATTGTTTCCATTTAGACATGTACATTACGTTGAAACCCACTTCGAAACCATATCTTTTGATTTCGGCTGCCAGTTTCAATGCACGTCCCAGTTGCTGTGGATCAAGTGCAATACGCACCATATCAACGATACCGATAATAGGCTGTAACAGGTCGGCTACGTGTTCAACTCTGATATCTTTTTCATTAAAAATGATCACGAGTTTTTTAGTGGTCAGACTTTTCAGCTCCTGCAATTCATATACGGGAGAATAAAAATATTTACCATAATATTCTTTGATAGGAATGCTTCTGTAACCAACCTCTATGTAATCAACTGGCAGGTTGTTTAGAGATGACAGATAAGTATGGACTAAACTTTTATCGAAGTCCCAGTTGGTGTAATAACCACCATCCCTCAAGGTACAATCAAGTATTTTAAACATAACTAATTAATTAAGATTTGAACAACTTTTTAAACCACTTTTTATTTTTATCGTCTGGGGCATCGTAAGAGCCATAGCCGTAACCATAGCCATATCCGTAGCCATAACCGTAACCATGACCATCAATATCATTGACAACGATTCCAATATTTTTCATCATTTCGTTCCTGCTCAGATCTTCCACAATGTTCAATTGCTGTTTAGCAGTAAAGTTTTGTCTGACCAGGTATACACAAGCGTCTGCATGGGCAGACATCAGCTGCGCATCGGCAACGATCCCGATTGGAGGGGCATCTATAATGATATAATCAAACTGTAATTTGAGTTCTTCAATCAATTCTCTGGTACGGTCATCCAATAACATCTCTGCCGGGTTTGGCGGCACAGGCCCCGAACTGATGATCGATAAATTTTTATGGATACTTAATGGTTTTACGATATCCTTCGCTGTTAAATCGGGATCAATAATATAATTAGTAAATCCTGAATCATTTGGAATATCCAGTTTGGCAGATAGTCCGGGTTTACGTAAATCAAGCTCCATTAAAAGGACTTTCTTATTGGAAAGCGCCAGTACATTCCCAAGGTTAATCGCGACAAAAGATTTCCCTTCTCCTGCCATACTCGAAGTAATCAGAATGACCTTCGCGTCTGCGGCTTTCATATAGAAATAAAGGTTGGTCCTCAGCGCCCTGAATTGTTCAGAGACCGCAGACCTGGAACTATTGGCCACAACCAGGTTAGTTCCTTCTTCGTTGTGACTGATTTCTCCGATCACAGGAACAGCGGTTACTCTGCTGATATCTTCTTTAGTCTGGATCTTATCATTTAAGATATCTTTCAGATAAATGATTGCAATCGGAATAAACAAGCCAAGGAACAGCCCAACGATATAAATCATCGCTTTTTTAGGACTGAATGGCTTCACTTCCGATTTAGGCGGATCAATAGTCCTGGAATTCGAGATATTTGATGTTTTAGAAATCGCAGTCTCTTCACTTTTCTGCATTAAAAAGAGGTAAAGTTCTTGCTTGATTTGCTGCTGACGGGCCAGGTTCAGGTAATTACGTTCGATTTCGGGTACACCGCGAACCTGGGTTTCAGCCTTTTTCATTTGACTGCTTAATTTATCCCTGGTAATGGTAAAAGCATCCAGTGTGGTCACCAGGTTAGCTTCGATATCTGCTCTTGCGTTTGCAATCTCCTTATCTAATAATATAATTGCCGGATTGGCTTCAGTGATACCGATTAATCTTTTTGCTCTTTCGAGTGTCAGGGCATTGAATTTTTCTACCGCACCACTAAATACTAAATCTGCCGGCACTAAAGAACTTGGTAAAACACGTTTGTTCTTTGTTCCGTCTTTCAAGTATTCCTGCAAGCTTTTAAGAATACTGATCTGGGTCTCCATTTTACTCAGATCACTTACATACTGACCTGTAGTCTGCACTAAGAGCTTAGACTGCTCGGTCATGTCTGCCAGGTTGTTCTTTTGTTTAAAGCCCTGAATATTGCCTTCCAGGTCACCTAGTTCTTTACCAATAAAGCTCAAACGGTTCTGAATAAATTTAACTGTACTATCAGCAATTTCATTCTTGTCTTTCACATTTTCCTGAACGTAGCTTTCAATCAGCTTATTCAGAATATCCTCTCCTTTTTTCGGTATAGGGTGGTTCAAAGAGACATCGACAATGGTAATGAGTTTATTTTTCACCTCCACAGTAAGGTCTTCCATCATGTCTGCCACTTTGGTATCAACAGAATTGATGTTCACATTGTATTTGGTGTATAAATCCGGAACTTCCGGGTTTTTGGTAATCAGAATCGTACCTACGCGTGGAACCTTAAAGGGTTTACCAAAGCTCACCAGCGTATCCAGCTTTTTGGAACTGATCGCCAGCTGATTGTTTTTCAGTAGCTCAACGCCAACATTCGTTTCTTTAATCGTATCTTCTGCCGAGATTATCCTCACCTTAATTGGTGATTTGTAGAGCTCTGTGTTCTTTACTCTTCCTTTTCTATAATAGGTAATATTGAGCTCCATATCCTGGACAACACGCTCCATTAAGTACCGGGTCTTTAAAATTTCAGCTTCATTGTCTACGGTACTTTTTGCACCCAGCAGCCCACCAAGGTCGCCCAGAATATCGCTGCCGGCCATCAGGCCACTACCTTTTTTCTCGTCATTAACCAGCACTCTTGCGGATATTTTATAACTGGGTGTTTTATACCTGGCATACAGCACAGCAAAAGTAACACAAATTAATAATGACAATAAAATCCAATACCAATTGTATAATAAGCGTGATACAATTTGCTTAATATCTAAAGCATCATCTTTTTGTGATATCCTATTTTCAACTATCTTATTCATTGATTTATACTAAAAGGGTGAGCGACTAAAGTCTTGAAAACAAGACAATTAAAACTGAGAGCGCAGTTCCAATAATGGCATAAGTCTGGGTTCTTGCCTGATTTAAAGAAGCAGCTTTTCCTTTGTTAGGCTCGACGTAAATGACATCGTTTTGTTTGAGATAATAAAAAGGGCTGTTAAAGAGCTCGGAAGAGTTTAAGTTCAGCCTTGCGAATTCCTTTTTACCGTTATTCTCCCGGATCAGCAAAACGTTTTCACGCCTGCCGAATATCGTCATATCTCCTGCCAGACCCAAGGCATCCAGCACACTAACCCGCTCATTTGGTAATACATACGAAGATGGTCTTCCAACCTCACCCAGCACAGTGACTTTAAAATTAGCATAACGCACCTGTACGTTTGGATCTTTGTAAACGACCGCGGCTTTTTCTTTAATCAAGTCCCTGGCCTGGAAAGTAGTCAACCCTCCGATCTTTACTTTGCCGACGATAGATAAATCAATTTCCCCATTTTTATCAACCAGGAACCCGGAAGACGGAGGCGTAGCGACAATCCCGCCAGACGGCCCGGGAACAGTACTCAGCGCCTGCGTACCTACCTGATTTACAACCATAGAAGTAGCCGGATCAATCGTAAATATGGAAATAGAAAGGATATCATCAGGCTGAATTGCTGGCTCTGTGAAGACTGCTGTATTGGCTAATACAGATTTTTCTGTGGACGTAAGGTCCTGAAAATAAGGTACATTTTTAGTACTTGCACATGATGCAAAAAGTAAAGTCAGAAACAGTATTGCACCGTTTCTAATTTTACCATTTCTAAAACTTCTTCTCATAGGTGGATAAGGCGTTTTTAACGGGTTATAATTTTAAGAGTTTATTTGGGCTATCTTTGGCAACTACATATTCTTGGTGCCCTGTCTGAATATATAAATCGTTTTATCTGAATATTAAGAGAAAATCTCTTTGTTTTTAAAATCATAGCTACCTAGCTTTTTGTATAAAGCACCACTGGTAATGGCAGCGGAGAGCACATGCAAATGTCTGCTATGATGCAAATCTGTAGCAGCAAAATCATAAAGCTTGTTCTCCAGCAGATAGTCGGATACCCGTTTTACTTCATTCCCATAATATCCACAAACAGCTAATAAATTTAACTGAAACATCACTCCCATTTCCTTATATCTGTTAAATCTGGCCAGATACTGATGATTGAATGCGTAGCGTTCCGGATGCGCAAGAATAACATGATACCCAAGAATCTTCAGATCAAAGATCACCTGATCAATTCCGGGAGTTTCAGAGAGATAAGACATTTCTATCAAAATATACTTACCCGGCAAACAAAGCAACCCATCTTTAACCTGAAAATTTTCATCTATCATATATTCCGCAGCAGCAGCAATATCTACCTCTAAACCAGAGCTTTCTAAGCCATCTTTAACTTCTTTCAAAGCAGACGAAATGGTATTAGCATCATTTGGATACAATTCCTCAAAAATATGAGGCGTACACAAGAACTTACTAAACCCCAGATCACTTAACTGCTTAATCAAACTCAAAGATTGCACAACATCAGGAGATCCGTCATCAATCCCCGGCAATAAATGGGAATGTATGTCAACACCCAGCCATTCTACATCTTCAACTTGATTTTTTTTCTTAAAAAAGGTAAACATTCTTTATAATATGGTATTTCGTAAAGCAATAAGAATCTGGTTTCTCCAACAGTGGATTAATAACGTATGTTTTTTAACGAAAGTACAAATTTATTCATACATAAAATGATTTAGACATTAAATTATTGTGTTTTTTTTATCAAGTAAAGGTACAACTGTCAAAAACAACTCATTTAATGGGACATAAAAACATAATCAGGCAAAAAATACAGGGCTTAAAATAAGCCTCACAAAAACACACATTAACTACACAAAACAGGAATAATCAACTCATAAACACGCTTTAAACACATTTAAAAGCTATATAAAGCAGACACCAACTATCAGCCCCCTGTTCAAACAGGACGCAGCAGCATACACTTGCACCTCTTTACACACCAGGAGGCCAATTCACACACAACTTGCAGGAATACGCTTCAGAGGCTGGAATCGGCGATAAAAATCCAATGCCCACCTAAATATCAAAACCAAACAAACACCTTTAGTTAATTAATTTTTCAATTACAATCTTTTTAAACTTGATATTTTTCTGTTTTATTTTAATAAAATAAATATATAGTACAATAATATTATAATTAATTAAAATCATTCCCCTCAAACAAATGTAAAAATGAGATGAATTGAGATACCTGGCAGAAATGATCTTTAGTCCCCTGAAAAGCCGTATTTAAACCGTACTGCAAATAATAAATAGCTAAAGCATAAAACATTATACTGGTTTCGGGGTTTAACACTTATAATCAACACTCCTAACGCGTTTATAAATTGGAATTCAGACACTCAGCAAATCAGACAGAAAAGCGTAATCCTATCCGGACAAGATTCTATTTAGTATCGAGGTTATTTTTATTAGCCGGATTTACGACCGTAAGCAGTATGGCTTATAGCCAGCAAGTCAAGTCTGCCGGCTCCTTGAAAAAAGATTCAGTAGCTACTGCTGCGGTCAAGCCAACCGACTCCACCTATAAGCAATATGATATTTCTGACTTATTCAGAAAGGTGTTGCACCCCAATAGAAAGGTAAACCCGCTGCGTAAAAAGTCAGGGATTACGGTAATACCCAATGTAGCTTACAATCCAAGTATTGGCGCACAAATTGGTATCAAGGCTGTCGCCGGCAGAGTATTAGGAAGCGACCCCAATACATTGATGTCTGTAGCGGCCACTTCGGCCTCTATCACTACTAAAGGCATTATTTATTTTTATATTAATCATAATATATATACGCCGGGTAATAAATGGAATTTTCAGGGAAGCCTGGTTGCCGCAAAAACTGTGACACCGGATTTCGGATTAGGTATAGGAAATAGTCAACCTGGAAGTGTAGAAGATGAGGCGCTGTTAAATCCGGATCGCAAAGGCTATGTACTGCATGCTGAGTATTACAGCTTCAAAGAGAAAGTATACAAACAAGTGGAAGAAAATTTGTTCGTGGGTGCTGGTGTATCATTTGATATGAGAAGAAAGATTGAGGACAGAACAACGGATAACGAGTTAACACCTTATAATATATACAGTGACCGTCATGGATTTGATCGTGATCACTATAGTTCAAATGGCTTGCTCTTCAACGTTCAGTATACTACCCGTGATAACCAGAACAGAGCTTATAAAGGGATTTATGCAGATGCAGGGATCCGGGTAAATCAGACCTGGATAGGCAGTACAAAAAATGCAGTACAATTCACAACTGATTTCAGAAAATACTGGAGCCTTTCTGCACGCAATCCTGAACACGTAATTGCGTTCTGGAACTGGGGATCATACCTGGCAAGCGGAGCAATCCCTTACCTGGAATTACCAGGAACGGGTAAAGATCCGGCTTTCCGTAGTGGAAGGGGTTACACGATAGGTTATTTTAAAGGGACTAATTATAACTATTCAGAATTAGAGTACAGGTTCCCGATTACCAGGAATAAGTTTTTGAGCGGCGTTACCTTCTTTAATGTACAAACAACCAATGATGAGCTGGGCACAAAAATATTTGACAAGTGGCAGCCTGGAGGCGGTGCAGGTTTACGCGTATTGTTCAATAAAGCGACCAGAACAAACCTATGTCTTGATTACGCCTTCGGAAATTACGGTTCAAGAGGATTCTTTTTGGGATTAAATGAAGCGTTTTAAATGCTGAAATTTGTTTATTTTCACAAGTTACAGCTATAAACATCTATGAAAGCATTATTTTATACTTTTTGCCTGTCGGCATTCATTGCCGGCTGCCATTCAACAGAAAAAAAAACATCAACTCAGGATACGACTGCAAATGAAGCAGTATCCCGCCGGGTAGCAGTTCAGGAGCATCTTCCGAAAAGCTTTTACAAAAGATTCCAGGGAATTATCGGAGAGCGGAATGTAGTGGTCAACTTAAGCAGGACCGGGAACAATTTTACAGGGACGTATGATTATAATGGTACGCAGGTGAATTTGATAACTGATACAGTTATTAATCAGGATAGTATAATTCTTACTGAAAGTGGTCTCGGTGACCGGTATTCAGACGACATTACTGCCGGGCCAAAATTACATTTAAAGTGGACAGGAACTGTCTTAAGCGGGCTAAGAGTGGAAGGTAAAGAGAAATCAAGTATTCGTCTGGAGGAAACTTATCCTGAAGGAAGTTATACTTTTAACATTGCCAGTTATCAGGATTCAATTCAAGCGCTTCCGAAAAGAAAAGGTTCACCACAAGCAGTGATCAGTTACGAATATTTAATGCCGGCAGGAAAAGCGCCAGAGGTATTATGGCTTGACAAGCAGTTGAAGAAAATCATGGAAATACCAAATGCACCTTCCTGGATTGCGGGTATAAAAGCTGATGCAAAGAGTTACCTGAGTGCTTACAGAACCGAAATAACAGGGATGAAAGATGAAGAAGGTGGACTGGGCGCTACTGCAAACTATTCCAAAACCCAGAATCTTTATATACAGTATAATGGTAGTGGCTTTGCTATTGTCAAACATTTATTGGATAGTTATTCTGGTGGTGCACATAATAACTACGCCACAACACTCTATTGTTTTGATGTGAAAAATCAAAAACAGTTAGCACTGACTGACCTCGTCAACATCGATTCCGTTTCTTTACAAAAACTAGTAGAAAAGAATTTCAGAATACAATACAAGGTAAAACCTGGTGAGGCATTAACGACTCAATTGTTCGATGACCACCTGGCGGCAAATAAGAATTTCTTTTTTGATACCAACGGAATTGCATTTTTATATAATCCTTATGAAGTCGCCAGTTTTGCGCAAGGACAAATTGTAGTATCTGTTCCTTACAAGGACTTGAAGAAACAGCTTAATCCTGCTTTTGTTAAAAGAATGGAGCTTAGTTTATAACAGCATCTTATAATTAAATACAATGGTTGGGAAAGAAATAAAAACAACGGATTATAAAAGATTATTTAACGAAGCCCGTGCATTTGCAGTAAAGTCACATGGTGACCAGAAATACGGTGTCTCTCCTTATGAGATACACCTTGGAAATGTAATCAGTGTGCTGATGAAGTTTAATGTTGACCTGAGTAACCCCTATAATCTGAACCTATTAATTGCGGCCTGGCTGCATGATGTACTGGAAGATACGGCAGTGACCAAGGCCGAACTGGAAGAGAAATTCGGAACCGTAGTTACGGAAATCGTTTATACTTTAAGTGATGATCAGGGAGCCAGCAGGGAAGAAAGAAAAATCAACTTCTATAAAAAGATAGCTAAAAATGAAGAGGCTATTATCGTAAAACTCGCGGACAGAATTTCAAATGTTGAGTTTAGTATCATCCATGGTAATGACCGAAAGTTTGAAATGTATAAAGTTGAACAGCTGAAATTGGAAGAAGTTTTAATTCCAGTACTCAAATCAGCATTAGGCCTTGAACTTTTAACATATCTGAGAAAATTATTAAAATAAACGCTGCTCCCTTTCGCTACGAATAAAAAATTCAGGTCAATCTTAAGCATTTAAGAATTATTTCAATCGTTTGAATCTTCCTTTAATGACGTTTTCCATACGTCAGGGGAAATTCAAACGATTTTCTTCTTCCCTATTTTCTTAAATTCATTCCACATAAACCAGTATAAACATGATGAAAAAGCTCCTTAAAGGAGGAGGGATTGGTACGTCTTAACCATTCCTGTCCACCAGCCCTGCATCTTACCTACCCCACTGACTACTAACCAAATACAATGTCGCCAAACATCTCCCTATGAAAAACAGAATTTCATTCCTATTCCTCCATTTATTAATATTGACTTTATTCAGTTGCAACAGGGCACAACAAGCACCTTCAAAGCAACCTTTTTCGAGTAACAGAATTAAAGAGCTGAATAAGTACCTGAATCAGGTTAGCCAGGCTTACTCCATCCCTGACTTAGCTGTTGGTATTATACATCAGGATTCCGTTTTTAACAGGACGATTGGGATTGCAGCAGATAAAAAGCAGCAGATAGATTCTTTAATGCCTTTTTCTGCGGGCAGTATTTCTGAGCCATTAGTTGCCACAGCAATCCTGAAACTGCTGGATTCAGGCCTGATCAAACTGGATGATCCGGTACAGCAGTATTTGCCTTATTTTAAAACAGCGGACAAAATAAATAAAAAGATAACGATCAGACATTTGTTATCGCATACTTCTGGTATACAACATTATCCCTTGTTATGGGATACACCAGATACCTCGGTTAAGGCGTTAGAAACAACAACCCGCAGTATTGCCTCTCAACAGTTAAAATTCCCTTTTCCCGGCACCCGCGTGGTCAGATCACCCTATAATTACGATATCCTTGCCGACCTGATTGGAAAAGTGACCAGCAAACCATTTGAGAACTATATAGACGAGCAGGTTTTCAAAAAACTGGGAATGAAATCTTCCAGCTTTTTAAAACCAGCATTAACAATACAGCCATTCAGCATTACTAACTGGCTTACTTTTATTTCAAAACCAGACAGTATCTATCCTTACAACCGTGAAAATAGTGGCAGCAATGGTTTACATACAACTTCAGCAGATCTTTCTGTCTGGATGGAAATGCTTTTAAATAAGGGAAAAACACGGCAGGGTGTCTTTGTGCGCAGGGCTACCTTTGATGATTTTTTCTCTGTCAGGTATATGACGGGCAAACAATCGGGTATCACCCTGGGCTGGGAACTCCATAAGGAAGATGGTCAGGAATCATTGACGAAAACGAGCAATATTACCAATTTCCAGAATCAGATTCTTTTGATGCCGGAACAAGAAATTGGAATTGCCTTTTTGAGTAATATCTCCGCCCGGCCAATCAGCGCAGAGATTATCAGGAATATCACGAACTGGCTTAAAGGAGGACATCTGCCTGTAGTGAAAATCCCTGTGAGCCTGGTTATGGGCAAAAAATTTCAGGAAACCGGAAGTATAGATTCTGCACTCCGTCTTTACCAGTTGTTGAGCAAGACAAAAAACACAAAATATGAGTTGAATATTACTGCCTTAAATTCATTTGGAGATATCTTATTTAAGCATTTGGACAATCAGCCTGCTGCACTGAAATTATATGGGTTTTCTGCGTCAATATTTCCAAAATCAGCGGAACCTTATCTGAATATGGCAGCTTTATATATCAAGAGTAAAGCCTACGCCAACGCGATGATTGCAATCGAAAAATCAAGACCATTGCTGAATCAAAATCAAATGGGCTATGCTTTTGGAATGGAACAATATATAAAAGAAAGAACTACGGATCAGGATCCCGGGTAATCACACGCTTCTCAACCAGCTCAACAATCAATCAAAATATAAACCTAAAACTATGAAAACCATTTTTAAACAATCAAATTTCCTCCTTGCCGCATTGGGAATTACGCTTGCAATTGCAGGGTGCAAGAAAGATGTGCAGCCCAATGAGATTATCGACGAGGATGCAACAACGACGGCCAGAGCTGTTTATGCAAGTCGTACCGTAAACTTCACACATAGCGATGGTGCTTACAGCAAAGCCACAGCAGCTGCCGACATGGGAGATATTATCGGCAACTGGCAGGCTGGCAATGTTAATATTTCCAGTAACCAGGTGAGTGTCAGGATTCCGGCCAATTCTATTTCTTCGGTTCCGGCAAGCGCCGGCAGCGGAAATACGGTTCAGATCGATGTTCCGGATGGTTCTGAATATGAATTAAGTTTTAAAATACGTTTCGATTCTAATTTTCAATGGAGCAGAGGCGGGAAAACCGGATTCGGATTTCTGATTGGTGATGGTTTTACTGGCTGTAATAAGGCAGATAGCGGAACAGGTGGAAGTGCAAGAATTATGTGGTACAATCCAACCAATCAAAAAGATAACAGTGGTACAGATAAACCTTATTTCAGACCTTATGTCTATTATAAAGATATGCCGGAGGATTGTGGAAATAACTTCGGAAAGCAGAGCAAGCAATTGGCTAAAAACACCTGGTATACTATCAAAATCAGGGTAAAGAGCAATACTGGTTCAAATTTCGATGGACAAATTTCTTATTCCGTTGATGGAGTTGATTTATTGACCAAGAATGATATCCGCTGGACAACTGATACTTCTAAGCGTTTAATCAAAGTAATCACATTTCATACTTTCAGAGGTGGAAGCCAGGATTACTGGGCTTCAACATCAGATGGTTTGATCTATTATGATGATTTAACCTGGAACAGAATAGCTAGTTAAGTTAAAGGGCTGTAAAGTTGAGTACAGCCCTTTACAACCTTATTTACCAGATGCCCAGAGAATTGCATTCCCAAACATCGTTTTAAATTCATTGGATTTCAGCAGGTTTGCGTGATGCCCGATCAGAAAATAGACATTCCTGGCTTTCATTTTTTCATTGCTCCAGATAACCGGGTGGTCTCCCATTTTTATGGAGGAGGCAGGTTGATAACTCGATTCATCTACGTTAGCGATTACTTTTACCTGCGTTCTTGGATTTTTATCAAAAGTATACCATTCATCATCAGTAATAATAAATGAGGCAGGCAGGCCTTTCATGACCGGGTGTTTTTTAGCTTCTACCACAACTTTGCCCGACGCAAGCCCGGCGATATAACTTTTGAAACGTATTCCTCCCATAAAACCTGAAAACCAATCCCACATGGGGTAACCATCAAATTCTCCGAGTAAAGTAGCATGATGAAAACCTACCCAGCCGCCGCGGCCTTGTTCAATATATTTTTCAAAAGCAGACTTCGCCTGATCTGTCCAGGTATAGGGCGGATAATTCAATTGAATAAACAATTTATAGTTGGAGAGGTAAGTTTCGTTTATAGCTTTAGTATCATTGATTACAGTAATTTCAAAGTTATTCTTTGCTGCAAAGCCTTGGAGCCAGTCTAGTGCAGCAACGACAAATCCTTCATGCAGGCCTCCCCTTTCGGTTAGTACAAGCGCCTTGAAGGCAGGTTCTTTAGCAAAACCTCCAATGGACAGCGTCATGAATACCATGATTATGCTGATCAGTTTAAAATACCTCATCTTCTTTATATTATATGGATTAATCATTTCTGTTTTACTGATTTTTAATTCGCTGACATAGCCGTAACTGCTTGTAAAAACCAGCTGGTATGCGGAATCCACTGTTCACTCCAACGCCATTCGTTGCCATGATCTTCTACTTTAAAATCAATACCAGAGCCATCTCCGTTTCCATCCTTTCCGGTAATCCCATTAGAAATACCACCTTTACCGGAGCCATGACCATACATAGAGCTCATATAAGGCACGTTATTTTTTCCGTAGCCATAGAGCATGCACATGTTATATGGATTATTTCCTAAAATCCAGGATACCAGGTCAGTGGCATAAACGGCAAGTTCCTGTTTTACGCCTAAAGGCCCTTTGTCCGGATAAACCAACCGTCCTCCAACTATTGCTGCCGCTGCTAATGAGCCTAAGCGAGCATCTTCTCCCTGCCACCACCAGCCGCTCTCATTTTCATGCGGAATAAAGAAGCCGCCTTTAACCTTTCCGCGGTAAAGGAAATGTTGCCTGGCATAACCAAAAGGATTAGTTACCTGTTTTGTTACTTTCAGGTTATAATCCAGTGAAGTTTTAATTGCCTGTAATGCCATTTTACGCTGCGGCTCTTCTTTTTCAATATCCAGATACCTAACCAGTGCAATAACCGGCAGGCCTGCATCGGCTGCGTGCCAGAAAGGTCTGTTGGTATCATTTGCTATAAAATAACCTTCAGGTGATAACCTGTTTTTTAAATTCAAAGCTCTTTGACGGGCCTGGTCGCGGTATTCAGGTTTCCCGGTCGCTATCCACAATTCTGTGGCCGCCATTAAAGCACAATAGTCATCTATAATATTGTCTTTTCCATCATCAGCATATTTTGTACTGAATTTTTGCAGGTGTGAAAAAGCCCGTTCTGCGGCTGCGAGGTATTGTGCAGAAGAAAATGTGCCATTTCTGTTCCATTTTGAAATCCGCGCTAAAGCCGCTATAGCCATACCACCGCCCTCCCGGTAGGCACATTGATAGTCACTGGTTGTTTTACTGTCTGCCAATAAGCCAACCACGCGCCTGGCATTTGGGTCTTTATCAAAATAACTAAAGACGGTCATATAAAAATATCCTTCGGGTGATAAAGAACGCATGATATAATCAGCGCCATAAAGGGCTTCCTCCTGAAGCTTGTCTTTAATGTTCACTTCTTCCAGTAAAGCCGGAACTTGTTCGACAGTGTTAATCATCGACCAGTCTACCATAGGGATCTGTTGTGGCAGCATGTAATTTGTGTAAGCAAGGTGCGAAAAGTATTTACTGATATCACCCGATGCATCACACCATCCTCCCTGGAGATCCACAGTTTGATCACTTCCAAAAAGCCTGACCTGTTTATCGGCCGCCAGTTCTTCTTTAGAATTAGCACGCTGATGGTTAAAGAAGTTCACCATGGCCGGAATCACTATTTTACCGATGGCCCGGTCTTCAATATTAAAATCATAAGATTGATACTTTTTGCCGCGAACAGTCAGCTGTATTTTGTAAACTCCGGGTTGATGAAAAGCTGTAAAATCAGCAGGGCTGTACCAATTTTCCAAATCCCAGTCTGTTACCTGTGCTGCTTTTCCAAGCTTAGCAGAGAAAACTGTTTTCATGGTCACCGCATCCAGGATTTCAAATTTCAAGCCTCCCGGTAAAGCTTGATGGTGTTTAATCATTGCTGACTTAGGCCCGTTGAGGTTATAAGCAACCTGATTGGAAAGAATAGTGATTCCCCGGTTTGCAGTATCATTAGCCTTGCTTACAATTGTTAGCGTAGCAGCAGAACTGTAAGCACTACTGATCAGCAAGCCAAATAAAGTTAATAATACCAGTTTTTGAAGATTTAGCTTAGTGGAGAAACGTTTGAGCATTTTATAATTGGGATAGCTTATTGTGAATTTACACTTGTTGTTATGATTTTAAAAAAGATTACCTGTAGCGCTTAATTCTTCCAGATCCAACCGTTTTTCTTCTTCCCTGATAATATCATCATCATAATTTCTATCATTTTTAAGAAGATGCAGTTCATGGCGCTGCACATGAATCAGATCCAGCATAATTTCACGATAAACTTTCAATTCTTGTTTATCAATTTTTCCGGCTCTGAATGCCTCCAGGTTATTTCTTTTACCAGTTAATGAGTTTTCAAGTTCAGTCTTAAAGTTAGCCATCAACTCGTTGTGAATACACTGGAACTGATAGTTTTGCTGTATCCTGACCAGTGACTTATCAATTAACCGCAGTTTGATCTGCGCGCTTTGCTCCTGCTCTGGTATTTTATAAGTATTGACTGGTATTTTTAATAGTTTGATCACATAAGGTAAGGATAGCCCCTGAATAACAAGCGTGACGAGGATAACCACAAAAGTGATAAACAGAATTAAGTTCCGCAGCGGAAAGGGCGTTTGAGCATTTAACATTAATGGTATAGAAAGTGCAGCTGCCAGGGATACTACTCCACGCATCCCGGCCCAGACAATAACCACAGAAGAATGCCAGGTCATGCCCTGATAACGAACCTTTGTTCTCTTATTCACCAGACTGGTCAGCCTGCTCGTTGAAAACAGCCAGAAGAACCTGACAAATAAAGCGAGCAGGCTAATTCCCACTCCATAAAATATCGCCGTTTTTAATGGATATTCTGACCCCAAACCCGCAACAATATCTGGTAAGGCCAGGCCAATTAAAATAAAAACCACTCCATTCATCATAAAAGTGATCGCAGACCAGACGGAATTGACCTTAACTCTGGAATTTGGGGTGAGGATCACATGAGATTGACTACACAAAAACAGTCCGCCGGATACCACTGCCATGACACCGGAAACCTTAAAATGTTCCGCTACGATATACATGAAATAAGGGGTCAGCAAGGTTAAAGCAGTATCAATGTTTTCGTTAGTTGGCAGCCAGCGGTGAAGTGCGTAGAATATACAGCCAATTGCCAGGCCGGTCAGAATTCCAAAACCAGCAACAAAAACAAAGTTCACAGCAGCATCCTGTAACACAAAATTTCCTGTAACCACAGCAGCAAGCGCAAATTTAAAGACGATTAAACTGGAAGCATCATTGACCAGGCTCTCCCCTTCTAACAGGGAATTTATAGTTTTAGGGATTTTGATCCCTTTCAAAACAGAGGAAGCTGCAATTGCATCGGGCGGTGAAATTATCCCCCCAAGTAAAAACCCAAGTGCCAAAGTGAAACCCGGGATAAAAGCAACTGAAGCATAGGCTACGGCTACCGAAGTGATCAGCACCAGGCCTACAGCCAGTAAAAAGATTGCTCCTCTATATTCCTTGAAATCTTTCCACGAAGTAGTCCAGGCAGCCTCATATAATAAGGGGGGCAGGAAAAGTAAAAAGATAATATCAGGATCAACGGTCAGGTGCGGGATCCCGGGGATAAATCCTATAATTAAACCAGCTAAGACTAGAAATATGGGATAAGAAATTTTCAATTTATGCCCCACCATAACTAAAATGGTGACGCCTAATAACAGGACAAGGATTAAAATAAGGTTTTCGTGCAGCATCGTATCTCAGATTATATCTAAATATATATTATTCTGAGATAATCCTTATCAAAAAATACGCGGTATCAGGGCTTTAAGTTTATAATCCGTTGATATCAGTTGTCAGTATTTCACTCATATAATCAAAAAACGGACGCATGTTTTTGAAAGTCTGTCCGGCTTGCTGTAAAAAGTCTTCACTGAGCAGTTCCTGATCCGAAAACTTCCTGATCAGCAGAAATTGTTTGTAACGTAAAAGATCTATGGCTTCATCGTTTGCATCAAAACCTTTTGGTGTGGTTTTGAGTTGCTCGCCTTTTAAGGTTTCAAACGTCGAAATAAAGGAGGTACTGCTTAATATTTTCCTGAGTGGCGCAGCATCAAAAGAAATTTCTTGTCTGATCCTTTTCAGGTCTTCGGTAGATGGCCCGAAAAAACCACCTGCAATATAAGTGTTTCCTTCCTGTAGGTGAAAATGATAACCTCCTCTGCGGAATTTTCCTGCACGGCTGAAACTACCGCTCCAATGTGTCTTATAAGGAGTTTTATCTTTTGAAAAACGGGTATCTCTGTAAATACGATACAAGCTCTTTTTTCCAGAAGGGGTTTCAATTACATCATGGGTATTGAGTTCTTGTAATAACGCATCGGCAAAACTTTCTATCTGTCCCTGCTCTTTTTGAAATTCATCTTTATGTGCATGAAACCATTCTCTATCATTATTTTGCCCCAGCTTATTTAAAAAATCAAAATTGGAAGGATGAAGTTGTGGTTGTTTCAGCGTAAGTTTTTCCATAATGCATCGGGGCCGGTAAAAATCAGCCGGAAGCAAATATAAGCGGTGTCAGAAACTAAAACTCCATAATTAAGTAAATTTTAAGAGCTAATGAACGCGCGATTAAAGTTTATGAAGATTTAGGATTTTTAATCAAAAAAGAAGTTTATGTTTATTTCATTAAAAAATCACAATAGCAAAAACAAATGATGAGCAATCCTATTTTTAATCATTTTTCGGATATAGAGACAAAAGAGTTATCACCAGGTTATCTATCAAAAATAATTCATACTGAAAATAATACGATCAACTTTCTGGAGGTAAAAGCAGGGAGTGTATCTGCAATGCACCAGCATATCAATCATCAATGTGTATTTGTAATTGAAGGTCAATTTGAACTGACTGTTGATGGGGTATCAAAAGTACTGGATACAGGTTCATTTGCTATAGTTCCACCGAATATTATTCATGGAGGTAAAGCGATTACGGATTGTAAACTGATAGATATATTTGATCCGGTACGGGAGGATTTTAAATTATTATAACTCCGTTTTGGTTGCAATAGCTGAAATTATTAAATTTGATCTGCTAAATAAATCATATGCCAATAACCAGTGCCACAGTTGCAGATGTACCTCAATTAAATGTATTAGTAAACAGCGCTTATCGTGGTGAAGAGTCAAAAAAAGGCTGGACAACAGAAGCAGATCTTTTAGGCGGTATCCGGATAAATGAAGAAACGTTAACCAAATACTTCAGCAATGAAGCAATTGACATTCTCAAATACACCGATGAAAATGAGCAGATTCTGGGTTCTGTTTACCTGGAAGTTAAAGGCCCTGAATTATATTTAGGCATGTTCAGTGTATCCCCCGTCCTGCAAGGTAAAGGAATTGGTAAAGCATTACTTGCAGCAGCAGAAATACACGCCAAAAAATTGAATTGTGATAAAATCACTATGTCTGTGATCCGTAACCGGACGGAACTTATTGAATGGTATGAACGCCGGGGTTACACTTTTACAGGAGAAATACAACCATTTGAGGGCGATGGGCTTTTTGGCGAGATCAAGCAACCGATAGAGTTCATTATCATGGAGAAGATGGTTTAATACCGGACATCAAAACTACCCTTTGCATGTTTAGCCATAAAGATAAATTTAAACTTTCCACCTTTTGAATTCTCAATTTTAACCTCATCGGATACTGAGCCCTTCAACTCCTTTTCATATATGGTTTTTGAACCAGATTTTATGGTCAGCTGAAGTGTACCTTTTGTTAAAGTAGTAGAATATTTAAAATTAAAACCCTCTTTTTTCAAAAGCTTAATTTTAAAATCCTGCTTCCCATTAAAATCATCAAAGGTTGCATAACAATGACCGGGTATATCACTGCCCTGCCAGTTTTTCGTGTAATTTGGAAATTGAAATAAGGTAGTCAGGAAAATAAGAAGGACTTTAAGATTTATCATAAGAATTGGTTTTTGCCAATACGTACTGCATAACCATGCCAATCAAACAAAGCCCGCTAATCTACTCAATAACAATACACTAGAAATAAATAGGTGTTCAACATTGAACACCTCTTGTACGCAAACGAACATAAAAATAGCTTCATCAAACTAATATCCCTGCGGATCGAAATAAGCGACCAGACTTAATTCATCCGCTTCAAGACCTTCTGCCTTCTTAAACCAGACTTTAGCATTTGCCCTGGTCTGAGCTGAAATGTTCAGCATTGCAATCGCTATATTCAGATATAAATTGCGATCTGCTGATCCAATAGATTCAGCTTTTTTCAAAAAAACAAATGCTTCTTCATATTTCCCCTGATCTGATCAGCTTTAATTTTTCAATAAGGGACTTATCTTCCATTCCATTAGTTTATAAAAAACCCGGTTACAGAAAAACCTGCAACCGGATTAATGCAATATAGTTGTTTAGCCAAAAAAGCGGTTACAAATCAGTATAACAAATAAGATGCGTTTTTAAACAAGCAGCCAATGTGAGCGCTTCTTTGTTTTTCACCATACTAAAATGATTTCCCTGAACAGTGTAGATTACAGAATTAGCAGCATGCTTTTCCCAGCCTAATCCCTGTGTATAACCTGTCCAATCCTCCTCCTTTGCTTTGACAATGATAGTTAAGGCTTTAATTTCATCATCCACAGCATAATCCAGCTGTACATTTGTAAATTGCAAATCAAGCAATCTCAAAATAAAAGCGGCATCGTCTTCTTTAACATCCGTTTGATGGGTCAGAAAATCAGCTATAAAACCTTTCAGCCCTTGTTCAGGAACATCTGCTACAGCAGTTAAAAACTCGTCTGTCCAGGCTGGATAAGGTGCCTTTATCAAATGATAATAGTTAAGGAGATTAAGCAGTATGTCTGCCGGATTTTCAGCAGGCCGACAATTTCGTTTTAAAATAGCCGCTGCGTCCAGAATAGCCACTAAATCGACCTGTTCCCCTTCACGTTCCAACTGCAAAGCCATCTCATAAACTACCTGTCCGCCAAAAGAATGACCTATTAAACGATAAGGCCCCTGTGGCTGCACTGACCTGATCCATTCTATATTCACCGTTGCAATTGCTGTGATCGTATCCAGAGGTTTTTCACCTTTAAATAAGCCCATCATTTGCAGACCGTATACTGCACCACTATCCTCTAATCCTTTCGCCAGTTCATCGTAACCATCGCAAATTCCATCCGAACCTGGTATGATAAAAACAGGTTCATCCAGCCGCCCGGAATTCAATAAAACAAGATGTTCATTATGGATGTGATCAATTTGTCTTTGCAACATACCAGACAGGGTATTAATTGTCGTATTAACCAGTAAATCCTGCATTTGCACCTTGTATCCCAACTTTCTGATCGGGTTCATTACCCGCATAGCCAATAAAGAATGTCCGCCAAGGTCAAAGAAGCTATCATGTATTCCTATAGGGGACAGATGAAGCAACTCTTCCCAGATTGTAACCAGTTTTGCTTCCAGTTCATTCCTGGCCGGCACATAACCCTGACGCTGATGAACTGAAGCACCAGCTGACGGTAATGCTTTTTTATCCAGCTTACCGTGTGAAGTCAATGGCATTGTTTCCATTTCCACAAATACACGCGGCACCATGTATTCCGGTAATTGGGTTTCCAGATAGGATACCAGGTTGTCCTTCGCAAAAGAGCCTTCCGGAACTACATAACAAACCAAATGATTACTCCCTGATTCATCTGCACGGGTCAGTACAACAGACTGGCTGACAAAATCACTCTGCTGCACAGCATTCTCAATTTCCCCTAACTCAATCCGGTAACCCCGTACCTTAACCTGATCGTCCATCCGTCCGATAAACTCAATATTTCCATCAGGAAGCCACCTGCCAATATCACCTGTTCTATATAAGCGGCCGCCAGCCGTATTTCCAAAAGGATCAGCGACAAAACGCGCAGCAGTTAAAGGCTGCTGGTTCAGGTAACCTCTTGCTACACACGAACCACCAATACAAATCTCTCCCGGTACCCCAGCAGGCAATAAATTACCTCCCGAATCCAGCAGATAAATCTGTACATTCTCTACCGGTTTACCGATTGGCAGATAGTCTGCCTCATTCCAACCTTTTTCAAACTGATAAGTAGTTGCAAATACGGTACACTCAGTTGGTCCATAAGCATTGTAAAAATCAAGTGAAGCATACTCCGTCCAGCTTTGTGCCAAAGGTATTCCACAACGCTCTCCACCGGCAGTAATATGTCTTAAACTTGATGGGACCTGGTCTGCTGGTATGTTCCTTAAAAAACCAGGAGTTGCCAGCATATAAGTAACTTTTTCTGCATTCATGACCGATATCACTGCATCTGCATCCATCTGCACCTCTTTTGGTATTAAAACCAGTCCCGCCCCATTCAATAAGGCCATGAACATTTGTTCTACAGCAGCATCAAAAGTATAGTTTGAAAACAACAATACCCGGTCATCATTGCCCAGCGTGAGTTTCTTTTGCCATCCAAACACCATATTGTGTACACTTCTGTGTTCTACCAATACCCCTTTGGGCTGTCCGGTAGAACCCGAAGTATAAATCACGTAACATAAATGAGCAGACCGGAGCGCAGTGGAGACCGGTGCTGAGGATTCCTGGTTTATTGCTGCCCAATCCTCATCCAGAGAAACAATACGCACGTCTTTACCCAGCAAAGCCCGGTTATAGGCATTACTGACTACAATACCTGCCGCTGTATCTGCAAGCAGATAGCTAATTCTCTCCTGAGGATAATCCGGATCTACAGGAACATAAGCACCCCCCGCTTTCAAAATACCCAGTATGCCAATAATCATATCCAGCGAACGGTCTATACAAATAGGCACCAGTACATCTTCCTTCACCCCCATGGAACGCAGATAATGTCCCAGTTGATTGCTCTGCTGATCAAGCTCTTTGTAAGTTAAAGCCTGATCCAGGTAAATCAGTGCGATAGCGTCCGGACTCTCAGCAACTTGTACTGCAAACAAATCTACCAGCGTCAGTTCAACCGGATAAGGCGCTGTAGTGGCATTGAAGGCAGATAACTGCGCCAGCTCGTGCGCTGGTAATATTGGAACATCGGCAATCCTCCGCGTATCATGATCCAGATAGGCATCCAGCACTGCATCAAAATAGACATGGATATCGTCGAGTGTTTTGCCGCTTTTAAGTTCCTTACCTAATCTGTAATTTACTGCCAGCACATTACCCGTAGTACTCACTGTACAATCCAGATGTGTATTGGTCACTTCTGAACTCTCCAGTTGTAAATCGTCTGCTTCTCCATTCAGGTAATCCTGCTGTACAAACAGCCCCGCTATACCATCCATTTTATCAAATACATGGAAATTAATATAATTAAAAATCGTATCGAAAAAGGGATTACCACTCGATGCCTGCTCTCCAATCAAGCGGGCAATTTCTGATAAAGGCACACGATCTCTTTCTTTCAGTGAAATCAATTGTTGTTCTATCAACTCAAAATAAGCCTTCCAGGTAAGCTGCGGCCCGTTGCTAATAAAACGGAAAGGGATTGTATTTAAGAAACAGCCCAAAACTTTATCTCCATCTTCGGTGAGTGGACGGCCATTAGTCACCACGCCCACAGTAACTTCCTGTTCTACAGTCAGCATACTCAGCATATACTGATAGGCACCAAGAAATAGGCCTTTCAAGCTCAGTCCGTCTGCTTGTGTTTTAGCTTTCAGGCGATCCAGATAAGCTGTCTCATAGACCTTTAACAAATTGCCATCGGTCACTGTATCTGTAAAAATATCCAGACGCTTATAATCAGCTAATGACTGCACCCAGAATTCACGGTTCTCTTCATTGCGTTTCTCTGAAATACTTTCGATAACAAAGTCACGGTAGTCTGCCTTCAACAGCGGTAATTCCACCTCTGCTTTACTCTCGGTTTGTGCCACATAAAGATTATTCAATTCTGTGGTAAAGGAGGCCACACTCCAGCCATCTAGCATAGCATGGTGAAATTGAAACAGCAGAATATGTTCATTTAAGGTTTGAAATACATCCATCCGCCATAAGCTTCCCTGATGTACCTCAAAAGGAAGAGTCCGTTGCGCTGCCAGATAAGTGCCCAGATAAGAACCAATTTCTGTCTCTTTCAACATGCGCAGATCATGATACTCCACATGAATATCCCCCTGTTTATAAACAACCTGTACCCCTTGTGTATGCAGATGAAGGTCAAACCTGGTCCGCAAAATAGAATGTTTGGAAACCAATCTTTTCAAGGCTTGTTCAAACACCTCTCTATCCAATATTTGTGGTAGTTTAAAGGTGATCTGATCATGATATATAGCCATTTCTGGATTTAACTGAGAAGTATAGACCATTCCACTTTGAATATCACTCATGGGATAAACGTCTTCTATTTCCAATTCAGCATGTTTCCCGGTAATCGGCTTTTCCAGTTGTGGAAGTAATTGTGCCCGCAACGTTTCCAGTTCGGCAATGATCACTTCACGAACCGGCGTCACCGCTGGAATACTGGTGTCTGCTACATTCCCCGAATCAATCAAAGCGGCTAAACTGCTGACGGTTGAACATTCATATAAATCATACAAGCGGATTGTATCATTGAATGCTTTACGCAATCTGCTGATCACCCCGATAGCAACAATTGAATCACCGCCAAGCTTGAAGAAATCTTCATGAATCCCCAGTTCTTCCATACCCAGTGATAACGCCCAGATTTCTTTTACTTTTTGTTCAGTTTCTGTCAAAAACCCTTCCTCCTCTATCTCAGTTCTGATCAGCTGGACACTGCCCGCATCCGGCAATCCTTTTTTATCCAGTTTACCATTGGCAGTCAGCGGAAAAGCTTCCATTTCTATAAATACATGCGGCACCATATAATCAGGCAGCCGTGATTCCAGATAAGAGATCAGGCCATCCCGGTCAAACTGCTGTCCTCCGGCAATAACGTAACCCACCAGACGTTTCTGTCCCGATTCATCAGCAGGTGCCAGCACCACACACTGGCTCACAAAACCACTTTGCTGAATACTATTTTCGATCTCCCCCAGCTCGATACGGTAACCACGGATTTTCACCTGATCATCTCTGCGGCCAATAAATTCAATATTTCCGTCAGCAAGCCATCTTCCGATATCCCCTGTCTGATATAAACGGCAGCCTGCTGCCTTTCCAAAAACATCAGGTATAAACCGTTCAGCAGTCAATGCTCCCTGATTCAGGTAACCCCGGGCTACTCCAGCCCCGCCCACGTAAATTTCTCCGGCTACGCCAATTGGTACCGGCTGTCTATAACTATCCAGCACATAAGCCTGCCGGTTTCTTAGTGGCCGGCCAATAGGAATGTTCCCTTCATATAAACCGCCTGTTAATTGATAAGTCAGTGAAAAAGTTGTGTTTTCAGTTGGCCCATAACCATTGATTAAAATCTTATCCGGATAAAGCTGACGGAAACGGTTCACATGTGCAACCGACAATTTCTCACCGCCAACCATAATTGATGACAGTCCTTCAAACAGCTCTATATCCACATCAATCAGCTGGTTAAACCAGCCAGAAGTAAACCACATGACTGTGATTTTATTCACTTGCAGTACCGTTTTCAGTAAATTATTATCCAGTAAGCTGCTGGCCGGGCATAAGACCAGCCGTCCGCCGTTAAGCCACATTCCCCAATATTCAAATGTTGTCGCATCAAATGACGGGGAACCTGCGGATAACAAGGCATCACGGGAATTCAGTTTGATATAATTTGCACCCAAAATCAGACTGATCACATTACCATGTTCTACCAAAACACCTTTAGGCTGACCTGTAGAACCAGAAGTATACATGACATAACATAAATGAGCTGAGCGAAGATCTGTAGGTACAGCAGAAACTGGTTCCTGCTCAATAATCTCCCGTTCGCCATCCAGAGAAATCACACAAATATCATCGAAAGCGTTCAGGAGCATCCTGTTTGCTTCACTGCTCACCACTACATCTGCACTGGTATCTGACAGGATATAACTGATCCGTTCGTGCGGATACTCCGAATCAATAGGTACATAAGCACCGCCAGCTTTTAGAATCCCTAATATTCCGATCATCATATCCACAGAACGGGTAATACAGATTGGGACCAGTGTATCTTCCTGGACACCTGCCGAGCGCAGATAATGTCCAAGCTGATTACTCTTTTCATCAAGCTCTTTGTAAGTTAAAGCCTGATCCAGATAAACCAGCGCAATGGCATCGGGAGTTTTAGCGGCCTGCAAACTAAACAAGCCTGCCAGAGTCTGCTCCTGTGGATAAGCTGAAACACGCGCATTAAATGTATTTAAGACCTCTTCCTCCTCAGATTTACGCAGTAGCGGTAACTGATCTATATTTTGCGATGGAGCCGACACGATACCTTGAAGCAATACCAGGTAATTCCGGAACATGCGTTCTATCGTTTCTGCTTTAAACAAATCTGTACAATATTCTACCCCAACTTCAATTCCGCCAGGCCCTTCTATTGCAGAAATATTCAAATCAAACTGGCTTGTTGTATGCCCGGTTTTCTGTTCCGTTAAAACAGCTTCTCCTAAGCGGAACACGGGCACTTCCGGAATATTCTGTACTGTAAAAATCACCTGGTATAAAGGGTTACGACTTTTATCTCTTTCTTGTCCAACTGCCTCAACCACACGTTCAAATGGTACATCCTGATGCTCATATGCACCTAAAGTGGTCTCTTTTACCTGCTGAAGAAAATCTTCAAAAGAAGGATTACCACTCAGGTTACTTCTGAGGGCTAATGTATTGGCGAAAAATCCGATTAATCCTTCCAGCTCCTGACGCGTCCGACCTGCAATCACACTTCCCACACAAATATCATCCTGACCACTATAACGGTAAAATAAGACTTTGATAGCGGATAGCATGACCATATGCAGCGTAGCTCCATGCTGACGTGACAATGCTTGCAACCCCGCAGAAAGTTTTGCACCAAGTGGGAAAACAGCCATTGCACCTCTTGTACTTTGTATCGCCGGCCGCGGATAATCTATAGGTAATTCCAGTGGACTGGTACCCACCAGGCGGTCCTTCCAATAAGCTATGCGGCGTCCCCAATGTGACTCTTCCTGTGTACGCTGCCAAATAGAATAGTCTCCATACTGTAACTCAGGTGCAGGAAGCTTCACTTTTAAATCTCCCATATTCATTTCATATAAAGAAACGAGCTCCCGGATCAGTATAGAAAGTGACCAGCCATCGGCTGCAATATGATGCAGCAAAATCACCAGTACATGCTCCTGCTCCGAAATCCGGATCAGGTGTCCCCGCAGCATATGATCTGTACGAAGATCTATACTGGCCGATGTAATGGAAGCGAGCAATTTAGCCAGCCCTGCTTCTCCTCCCTGGTAATCAGTTATCTTATTTAAATACCAGCGGTTCTTTTCTAAAACAACCTGAAGTGGCTGACCGGCGGCATTCTGGCGGATTACTGTTCGTAAAATTTCGTGACGGTTCACTACTTCTTTGATGGCCAGTTCCAGCGCATCAGCATTAAATTTCCCCGATAAACGGAAGTACATTGGCATGTGATAATGTGTACTCCCGTTAAGCTGATCAATCATCCACAGCCCTTTTTGGCCATAAGACAATGGGATCTCATCTTTCCACCCCCTGAGCGGAATTGGCAAATGATCAAAATCATCACCAGAAGACAGTTCATTACGTAAAAAATTAGTGAGCTCTTGTTTATATTTCTTGATTTCTGCCAGCAGCTCAGGATCAATCTGAGTCTGCTCACCTAAATCAAGTTTAAGGTTATCCTGTTCAAGAAAAATAGATACACCATTATTTCTTGCCTTTTTCAACACATTGACAACCTGGTTAAAGTCCGTATTCATAGCTATTTATTTAGGTTATATTGATTTAAAGACTAATGACGTTTACCCCTAGCCGAACAGTTTTAATTTGGAGCTCTTCTATATAGGCTGCAAGTTTATCTATGCTTTTGCACTGAAATATACTTTTCACCGGAACATTCACTTCCAGTTCTTTTTGTATACTGCTGCTCACCCGCATAGCCAGCAGGGAATGTCCTCCTAATTCAAAGAAACTGTCATGGATTCCTATGGGCGATACCTGAAGTAACTCTTCCCAGATCCCAACCAGCGTAGATTCCAGGTCACTTGCCGCAGGCACATAATTTTTACTCAGCTGTCCTTTTGTATCCGCAGATGGCAATGCCTTTTTATCAAGTTTTCCATGAGAAGTGAGCGGAATAAATTCCATTTCTACAAATACACGAGGTACCATATACTCCGGCAACCTGGTTTCCAGGTAAGTAACCAGATTTTCCCGGGCAAAAACTCCGGAAGGAACCACATAACAAATCAGCTGGTTATTCCCGGCATCATCTGCTTGTGCTATCACAATACACTGAGAAATTAATCCACTCTGCTGAATGACACTTTCAATCTCCCCTAATTCAATACGGTACCCACGCACCTTAACCTGATCATCAATACGGCCAATAAATTCAATGTTTCCGTCGGGAAGCCACCTGCCGGTATCACCGGTTTTATACAAACGGCCAGTACCAAAAGGATTTTTGATAAAACGTGCGGCAGTTAACTCTTCCCGGTTCAGATAACCGCGGGCTACCCCTGCACCAGCAATACAAATTTCTCCTGCTACACCTGCTGGTAACTGATTGCCCCTGTTATCTACGATGTGGATTTGCACATTTCCAACTGGCTTACCAATAGACAGGTATTCTCCATGCTGCCTGTTCTTATCATAAGGATAAACTGTAGCAGTGATTGTACACTCAGTTGGCCCGTAAGCATTGTAAAAGTTTACTGCACTGTTTGATGTCCAGCGCTGTGCTAACGATGCAGCGCAACGTTCCCCGCCTGCAATAACCTGCTTCAAATCTTTTAATTCCTCATTTTGAACTAATCCATTTAAAAAACTAGGGGTTACATCCAGATAGGTAATCTTTTCGGCTGCCACAACTTCCATCAGCTGGTTCGCATCCAATTGTACTTCTTTTGAGATGATAACTAATCCGGCACCACTTAACAGGGCCGTAAAAAGCTGCTCCACAAAAGGATCAAATGTATAATTTGAGAATAAAAGTAACCGGTCACCAGTACTGAATTTGAATACCCGCAATCGGTCACAGATTAAGTTAACTACACCTTGGTGTTCTATCAATACGCCTTTGGGCTGCCCGGTAGACCCTGAAGTATAAATTACATAACATAAATTAGCCGGCCGCAGCTCAGTCTTTACCGCCACAGAAGATTCCTTTTGAATTAATTCCAGTTCCTCATCCAGCGAAATCACCAGAATTCCTTCCTCGTCCAGTAACTCCCGATAGTGTGCATTACTGACCACGATACGTGCTCCGGTATCCGAAAGCATATAATTAATCCGTTCCTGAGGATATTCCGGATCTATGGGTACATAAGCCCCTCCTGCTTTCAAAATCCCCAGTATACCAATAATCATATCTGCTGAACGCCCTATACAGATAGGTACCAGTGTATCTTCCTGAACCCCGGCCGAACGTAGATAATGTGCCAGCTGATTACTCTGCAAATCAAGTTCTTTGTAAGTTAAATGCCCGTCCTGCGTAAGCAGTGCAACTGCATCCGGAGACCCGGCTGCCTGGGTTATAAACAAATCAACCAGCGTCTGGTCTTGCGGATAAGCAGCCGTTGTCGAATTGAAAGCCTGTAATAATTCCAGCTCCTGTGCAGGCAATACAGGCATATCAGCAATACGCTGTTCATCATGTTCCAAATAAGCTGCTAGTACAAGATCAAAATAAGCATGAATATCAGCCAGTGTTTTATCACTTTTAAGTGTTCTTGTCAGGTGATAACTCACGACCAGAATATCTCCGGTCACGCTAACTGAACAATCGAGATAGGTATTTGTAGCTTCATAACCTCCGGATGCATTCTTTTCTTCTTCCTCTTCGAGCTGAACATGTCCTTGCTTTGCAAATAATCCTTCTTCGGCATCCATATGATTATACACATGGAAATTAATATAATTGAAAATAGTGTCGAAAAATGGATTGCCGTTGGATGACTGCTCTCCTGTGAGCTGTGCAATTTCCATTAAAGGCATTCTGTCCCGTTCTTTTAATGAGGTCAGTTGCTGCTCAATACGTTCAAAATAAGCCTTCCAGCTTAGTGCATCAATATCGCCACCAATAAACCGGAAAGGAATTGTATTTAAAAAACAACCCAGTACTTTATCGCCATCTTCTGTAAGCGGACGACCATTAGTTACCACACCCAGGGTTACTTCCTGTTCGGCAGTCAGCCTGCTCAGCATATATTGATAAGCACCAAGAAATACTCCTTTCAAACTCAATCCATCTGCTTTTGTCTTGTCTTTTAACCTTTGCAGGTAGCTCAAATCATAAGCCTTTGCCCAATTATCATCTGCGACCGTTTCTGTAAACATGTCTAATCGCTTATAGTCGGTTAACGACTCCGCCCAGAATGTCCGGTTTTCCTGATTGCGTTTTTCAGCAATACTCTCGATCACAAAATCACGATAACTCGCTTTTAATGGAGTTATTTGCACCTGTTCCCCATTGGCCAGGATAGCTAAATACAGATTATTCAATTCTGTAGTAAAAGAAGCGACGCTCCAGCCATCAAACATCGCATGATGAAACTGAAAGACCAGGATATAATCTAACATAGTCTGCAATAAACTGATCCTCCACAATTTACCCTGGTGAACGACAAAAGGAATGGCGCGTTCTTCTGCCAGGTAATTATTTAAATAAGCACCTGAACCATTTTTAGTAGCCGAACGGATATCGCGGAATATCAATTCAGGATCTCCCTGTTTATAAACAACCTGTACATCTCCAACATGTATATCCAGATCAAATCTGGTCCGCAAAATGGAGTGTTTGGCCACCAGCAATTTTAAAGCCTGTTCAAAAACAGCTCTGTTCAATGATAATGGCATTTTAAATGTCAGCTGATCATGATAAATTGCTTCCTCAGGGTTCAATTGAGAAGCATAAACCATCCCGCTCTGGATATCGCTCATCGGGTAAACATCTTCGATCTCTGACTCATCTTCAAAATCAGGAAGCAAACGCGAGCGCAGAGATTCCAGTTCAGCAATTACTGCATCGCGAACTGTATGCCCTTTATCTTCAGCAACTACTGCATGCCCGGAATCAATTAACGCTGATAAACGGCTGATCGTTGAAGATTCATACAAATCATATAAACGGATACGATCATTAAATGCTTTACGCAAACGGCTGATGACTCCAATGGCAATAATAGAATCACCTCCAAGTTTAAAGAAATCATCATGAATGCCCAGCTCTTCTATATCAAGTGATAATGCCCAGATCTCTTTTACTTTTTGCTCGGTCTCTGTCAGCAAACCGGCTGTATCTGTGCTGATCAGTTGAGTATTATTCGCATCAGGCAGTCCTTTTTTATCCAGCTTACCATTAGCAGTCAGCGGAAAAGCTTCCAGTGCGATGAACACATTCGGCACCATGTAATCCGGTAAACGTGTGTTCAGATAACTCACAAGCGCATCTCTGTCAAATCCTTGTTCACCAGCAATCACATAACCCACCAGGCGTTTCTGTCCGGATTCATCGGCAGGTGCAAGCACCACGCATTGTTCAGCGAAACCACTTTGCTGAATAGCAGTCTCAATCTCTCCCAATTCAATACGGTAACCCCGGATTTTAACCTGATCATCCATCCGGCCAATAAACTCTAAATTCCCATTCGCAAGCCATCTGCCAATGTCACCGGTTTTATATAAACGATTACCTGTCTCAAAAGGATCGTTGATAAATCTGGCTGCGGTCAGCTCTTCCTGATTTAGGTACCCGCGTGCTACACCAGCTCCACCTACATAAATCTCCCCGGCTACACCAATAGGTACTGGCTGTCCAAAATTATCCAGCACATAAGCCTGCCGGTTATTCAGCGGTCGCCCAAGAGGAATATTCCCTGAGGATTCCAGTTCCTGAATAGGGTAACAAACAGAGAAAGTTGTATTTTCAGTAGGCCCATAACCATTGATAATAGTTTTATCAGGATAACATTCACGGAAACGGTTGATATGCGCGGCCGATAACTTTTCTCCTCCAACCATAACTACAGACAGACCTTCAAATAAATCTATATCCACATCTACCAGCAGATTAAACCAGCCTGCTGTAAACCACATCACCGTGATTTTATTCACTTGCAATACTGCTTTGAACAAACTATTATCCAGCAAACTGCCGGCCGGACAGAATACCAGGCGTCCGCCATTGAGCAACATGCTCCAATACTCAAATGTTGTCGCATCAAAAGATGCAGAACCCGCAGATAATAAGGCGTCGCTGGAACTCAGCTGAATATAATTTGCACCAGAGATCAGGCTTGTTACGTTGCTATGGGTAACAAGTACACCTTTCGGCTGCCCGGTTGAACCTGAAGTATACATGACATAACATAAATGATCAGGACGAAGTATTGCAGGCACGGCAGATACCGGCTCCTCTGCAATAACTTCATGTTCTCCGTCTAATGAAATCACGCGGATATCAGTAGAATGGCTCAGCAGCAACGGCTTGTTCGCTTCACTACTGACCACTATACCTGCCTGGGTATCTGACAAAATATAATGAATACGCTCCTTCGGATATGCTGCATCAATGGGCACATACGCACCACCAGATTTCAAAATACCCAATATTCCAATCATCATCTCTACAGAACGCGTAATACAGATCGGAACCAGCGTGTCTTCTTTTACTCCTGCACTGCGCAGATAATGCCCGAGCTGATTACTTTGCTCATCAAGTTCTTTATAGGTTAAAGACTGATCCTGGTAAACGAGTGCAATTGCATCCGGGGTCAGCATGGCCTGCCTGCTAAACAAGTCTACCACAGTCTGTTCATGAGGATAAGCAACAGCTGTATTATTGAAGTCATAAAGCAATTCTTGCTGTTCGGCTTTACGCAAAATTGGCAACTGATCTATTTGCTGTAAAGGCGTGTGTAAAATAGCTTGAAGTAATTCCTGATAATTACCAAACATCCGTTCTATCGTTCCGGCATTAAACAAATCAGTACAATATTCGACACTGATTTCAAGTCCTGTCACTTGTTCTACTACGGCTACATTCAGATCAAACTGACTGGTGGTACGGCCTGTTTTTTGCTGCGTAAGAACTGCTTCTCCTAAACGGAACTCAGGTACTTCCGGAATATTCTGTACCGTAAAAATCACCTGGTATAAAGGATTACGGCTCTTATCTCTTTCCTGGCCAACGGCCTCAACGACACGTTCAAAAGGGACATCCTGGTGCTCATATGCACCCATCGCAGTTTCCTTTACCTGCTGTAGAAAATCTACAAAAGAAGGATTTCCGCCAAGGTTACTCCTCAAAGCCAATGTATTAGCAAAAAAGCCAATCAATCCTTCGAGTTCCTGACGCGTCCGTCCTGCAATCACACTTCCCACACAAATGTCATCCTGACCACTATACCGGTGAAGCAAAATCTTGAAGGCTGATAACAGGGTCATATGTAAAGTAGCATCCTGCTCCCGCGCTAACAATTGCAATCCGGCCGATAACTCTGCATTCAATGTAAATACAGCAACTGCACCTTTTGTACTTTGTATTAAAGGACGGGGATAATCTGTGGGCAGTTCCAGCTGACTGGTACCTTCCAGCCGCGTTTTCCAATAGGTGATACCACTTTTAGACCAGAATTTTTCCTGTGCACGCTGCCAGATTGAATAATCTCCATATTGTAGTGGAAGGGCAGGAAGCGCTGCTGTTAAACCATTTGTATTCAGCTGATAACAGGAAATAAGTTCACGGATCAGTACCGAAATTGACCAGCCATCTGCCGCGATATGGTGAAGGATAATGACCAATATTTGTTCCTGCTCAGAAATCCGGATCAGATGTGCCCGCAGCATATGGTCTGTACGAAGATCTATAACTGCTGATGAAAGCTCCGTTAGCAAATCATCCAGCCCGCTTTCTCCACCACGAACATGTCTTATTCTATCCAGTGACCAGGTATCTTTTTCTAAAACAAACTGGAAAGGCTGTCCGTCAGCATCCTGATGAATGACTGTCCTTAAAATTTCGTGACGGTTAACTACCTCATTGATTGCCTGTTCAAGTGCATCGGTACGTATTGTTCCCGACAAACGGAAATACATGGGCATATGATACTGCACACTTCCACTAAGCTGATCTATCCGCCAAAGTCCTTCCTGACCGTAAGATAATGGAACAGCTGTAAGCTGTTGGTTCACCGGAATAGCTGAATGAGCTGAGTCACTGGTTGTATGTCCGGTGATATAGGCCGCAAGTTTCTCTATGTTTTTATGTTGAAATATGCTTTTTACCGGAACATTTACCCCAAGTTCCTTATAGATGTAACCACTAACCCGCATCGCTAACAGAGAATGCCCGCCAAGCTCAAAAAAGCTATCATGAATACCAATCGGGCTTACCTGAAGCAGGTCTTCCCAGATACTGATCAATGCAGACTCTAATTCATTCCCCGCAGCAACATAACCCTTACTCCGCTGCTTTTTAAGATCTGCTAAGGGCAATGCTTTTTTATCCAGTTTACCATGAGCAGTTAATGGAAAAGCAGTCAGCTCTACAAAAATACGGGGTACCATATATTCTGGTAACTGAGTTTCCAGGTAAGAGATTAAACCTTGCTGGTCAAAAGTCTCTTCAGGAACTACATAACAAACCAGCTGATTGTTGCCTGATTCTTCCACAGCCAGTACAACAGCCTGACTGACCAGGCCGCTTTGCTGAATGGCATTTTCAATTTCTCCCAGTTCAATCCGGTAACCACGTACCTTAACCTGATCATCTTTACGGCCAATAAATTCAATATTTCCATCCGGGAGCCACTTTCCGATATCACCCGTTTTATATAAACGGCCACCGGCCTTGTTCCCGAAAGTATCCGGTACAAACTGCTTCGCCGTCAATTCTTCACGGTTCAGATATCCGCGGGCTACACCAGCGCCACCTATACAGATTTCTCCCGGCTCACCCAGAGGCAGTAAATTACCATTGGTATCCACTATATGTATTTGTTGATTTCGTGCCGGCTTACCTATAGGAAGGTATTCTCCTTCCTGCTGAGTTTGATCATATGCATAAATAGTAGAAGTTACGGTACACTCAGTAGGCCCGTAAGCTACATAAAA
This sequence comes from Pedobacter cryoconitis, assembly GCF_014200595.1. Taxonomy (NCBI): domain Bacteria; kingdom Pseudomonadati; phylum Bacteroidota; class Sphingobacteriia; order Sphingobacteriales; family Sphingobacteriaceae; genus Pedobacter; species Pedobacter cryoconitis. The sequence continues at coordinate 1,220,227 of NZ_JACHCG010000001.1, read as the reverse complement.
CCGCAGTTCAGGGTGTTGCCGTGTCCATTGTTGTGCTAGTAAAGTTGTGCAACGCTCGCCTCCAACCATCACAGTTTTTAAACTCCGGGGGGCATTTTCAAAAGGTACATTTCTTAAAAAGCCAGGTGTATTCAGGATATAAGTAACCTGTTCCTTATGCAATACAGCAACAAGCGCCTGCGTATCCAGCTGTACTTCTTTTGAAATCAAGACCAGTCCTGCGCCATTCAGCAAGGCCATAAACAACTGCTCCACAAAAGGGTCAAAAGTGTAACTTGTAAATGCTGCTACCCGATCCTGCTGATTAAGCTTTAAAAGCTCCTGGCGATCATAAACTAAATTCACAACATTTCTGTGTTCTACCATTACACCCTTAGGTTGTCCGGTAGACCCGGAAGTATAAATCACATAACATAAGTGGGCTGGACGCAGCTCATTTACAACTGTTAAAATTGATTCCTGAGCAATTTCACCCCAGTCTGCATCTACTGAAATTACACGAATACCAGCCTGATTTTCAAATAGTTTGTAGTGTGCTTTACTGCTCACCACAATAGTAGCCCCGGTATCTGTCAGCAGAAAACTGACTCTTTCCTGAGGATACTCCGGATCAATTGGAACATAAGCCCCGCCCGCTTTCAAAATACCCAGTATGCCAATCACCATCTCTATGGAACGGTCTATACAAATTGGCACCAATGTCTCTTCTCTCACCCCTGCATGACGTAAGTAATGTGCAAGCTGATTACTCTTTTGATCCAGCTCGCTATAAGTTAAAGTCTGATCCTGCTCAATCACTGCAATGGCATCAGGATGCTGATTTGCCCGCATAACAAATAGCTCCATGAGGTTCTTATCTAAAGGATAAGCTGCTGCTGTAGCATTGAATGTTTTTAGCTTTGCCAATTCCGCTGTGGTGACCACTACATTCCTGTTCTCTTTTATAAATGCAGGTATTCCAGCTTTAGCATCAACCTGAATTTCTTCAACTTTAAGCTGAAGAGTTTGCGTGAATTGTTTCAGAATAGTTAATAGCGCTTCCGCAAACTGTGCGATTTCTGTTTCCCGGAAGTATTCATGACGGAATCCAATGACCAGCTGTAAGGGTTGATCTTCTCCGTGGTCCAGCCACATAATTTCCAGCGGAGTTTGCTGATGCCTGCTAAACTTCACTTCATGAGCCGTTTGAATGTTAGTGCCTAAATTGAGTGATAAATCAAAAACGATATGGTTAATCACGAAATCAAAGAAAGGCCCTGCTAAAGGATCATGTTTAAAATGCCGGCTCAGATCTCCGGCGATGTAATCAAGATGTTTGTAGTCTTCTTTTTGAGAACGGGCAATATCCTGAATGAAATCAATTAGCCTGGCCTCTGGCTGATAATTCCCTTCAAATGGGGCAACTCCGGAAAACATTCCTAATATCTCCCGCTGTTCTTTTTGATTTCGCTTATGGGCAGCTGTTCCAAAAAGAGAGTGCTCCAGTCCGTACATTTTACCCAGGTAAATTACCATTGCAGCAATAGTTAAATGTTGCAAACGCGCCTGACTGTTCATGGCCAATTGAGCTAACTGTACTTGCTCCTGCTTTTCCAAAATGCGTGTATAACATTTACTTTCTTTCCCCGCCTCATTCAATGCTTTATAAACTGGCTGAAAAACAGATGCTGGCTTAGCTTTTATTTTTGCTTTCCAATAGGCAGCACTAGCCTGATAGGCATCAGATCCATAATTTGCTGCTGCTTTTTCCACCTCCTGTAAATAAGATGGTGAAACAAGAACTTCCTGCTCATTATTTAACAGGCTTTTATATTTACCGGAAATATAATTTGTCCAGACCCTGACGCTATACCCATCAAAAATCAGGTGATGAAACTTAAAATAATAATAATGTTCATTGTCAGCTGCTTTAAGGATATACTGCTCCACTGGTAACCTTGATTTTTCTAATGCGAGCGGCCTGTCATTCTGATCTTCTATCCACTGGAGAATCATTTCTACAGGATGGTCGTAACTTCTGAAGTCTATGAGCTGAACAGAAAGCTGGCGTTCCTGCTCAGCCAGCTGGTAACCGGGGTTAAAATCATCTGCCGCAATCGCCATTTTAAAAACATCAAAAACAGCAGCAGAAGAAACGATAGCACTGACGAATTTATCAATGTCCAGTGGCCCTGTAATCTTAAAATAGTTATTGATATTATAGTGGGGGCTGTTGATATTAATCAGCTGATCAATAAAGATATCCTGCTGAGCAGGATGCATAGCAAAGGTGTTGAATGAGAGTTTCATGCAGGGTTAAATTAGCTACTACTATAGGGTGACTATAGTAGTAGCGGTAAGAAATCTATAAGATGATTGTTAATTTGAATCAGTTATTTGTTATAGAGTATTTCTCTTTCACCGAATAATCGTTCTGCGACAATTCCCTTTGCTCTGCACTCTTCTATTAACCTGTTGGATTGAACAATAGGATTTGATTCATCAGTGTATTTGATACTGCTGATAAATTCAACCCATGGTTCTTGTCCCATAGCATAAACGTAAACTTCTTTAGGGTGGAAGATATCTACTAAGGACATCCCTTTTCTACAGTCAGACCCCGATAGTCTTCGGCTATTATCCTGCTCTCTTGGTAGTTTTTGAGGAAGTAATTGTCCATATAGCCAGGATAATGGTGCGCCATCACATTCCATTCCCAGAAAAACAACATCGACATTCCCTATTTTTCTTTGGATATGTGCATATAATTCTGGCTCCATTATTCTTGAATCTGCAAAAAATGCCAGTTTAAAATCTCCTATCTGTACAAAATAGCAAGACTTTGTTAATATATTCAGATCACTGTGCTCTCCGGTAAATGGCACCCCGGTAATAATTGCATCCGCAAATTTTACCGATTCCATTTCATTAATAGAGATCACATTATCAAAGCCAATATGGTTGAACATGAGCTTTAAATCAGGGTCCTGAAGTTTACCGCTGCAAGTATTGGGAACGATAATATTTTTGATTTTATGGCGTAATGGCAGTAAGGTTTCAAATAAAATATGATCCTGATGATTATGAGTGATCAAAACATAATCAATAGTATCAGGAAGATCTACATCTGAAAAATGGTCTACCTCTGAGGCGTAACCATAATAACTGATCAGCGGATCAACCAATATGCTGATATCTTTTGTTTCAATCAGGATACAGGCATGGCCGAAATAGCGCATACGGATTTTATCCCCTGCATATTTTTCATAAACAGGAGGAACATCTGTCGTGAAAAATGTTTCAAAAAGTCCCGATTGATCGTCAGTAATACCTAGTTTCCCTTTGATATAATCAATGGTCTGAGGAACTCTTTTCATTCTGGCCAGCTCGTCAATTCCAGGATGATCAAAAGGAATGTCTAAATGCAGCGTATTTTTATCATTCAGCTTTGGTGTGCTCAGACAGAAAGGCCTGTGGTCGTTGTCAGTAATCCACAGGGCCAGGCTTTGAGAGTTTTTATTGTAATAGGAACTCTCATATAAAAGTGGCTCAAAGAACCTGAACCCTCCATTATTGTTCCGGTCATAATAGAGTTCTACATAACCTTTAAGTTCTTCAGGTACGCGCGCATACATTTCTTCCATTGCAAAACCTTTTGCATCAGTTTTCAGCAACTTATCTAATTTATTGACGGCTTTTGAAAATTCCAGTACAGGTTGTTGCTTTAACAGGGTATCTTCATAAATAGCTTTGACTTCATCAGCTCTTTCTACGGGTATATCCATAAAGGGCCCTCCCCTCAATTTTGGATTCAGGACAGCCTCTGCGTGAAGCTCCGGTGCCATTAAATAGGATTCCATGATGGTCATGTGCCGCCCGACAATATTCATCGCGGCCGTTGCCGGAGATATGAGATGGCTCCATGCATACCATTTATCGACTAATGGCTCCATGACTAAATTGGGTTTAAGATATACTTCAGTGTTTTTCATTGGTAGGTTAATTGTTAGTTAATTTTACTTTAAGACAAACTATATGACATTTATTTATATTTATGCACTAAATGAATAACAAAACCATTCATACATCCTCAAAAGCGGATATATTTACATTATTTATATTTATAATAGATAATCGATAAATACAATTTCAGAACGAAAAATCACAAAAACAAATTATAATTACACATAATTAAAGTTTATTCAAAAATCAGCGTTTAAACCCATATTTATAGGAAAAATGAACATCAGTTTATTTTCAATTAAATAACAAACACTTGTTAATTTTAATTTAAAAGAAACTACAAAAACAACCATGTTACCACCTTATTGTTTATTCCAAAACCGGATTTCACTCATATTACTGTAATTACCGTCGCCGGTAGTTACGTGTTTAATTCTGATCCGGATATAACGAATTGGCTTTCCATTGTTATTCAGTTCCGAACTTACTGCATTCTTACCATCATCTGTCCGGATTACTTCTTTCAGTAAAACCCATCCTTTAGCAATTGATTCATCTTTCCACCCTGAATTGTCTGCATTAAGGTTCGTATCTGCTCCGCTCAGGTCAGCAATTCCCCATACTTCAAAATCATCCGGATTATTACAGCAATCCCTGCCGGTTTCTTCAATTCTGGATAAATTATCATAAACCTTTCCCAAATCAAAAGTAATGGTATGTGGCATCCCGCTATTTCCACTGCTATGAAATATATTAGGATGGCCCTGTGGCCCCACGCTCCCATCCCAAAGTTTACTGATGCTGGTTCCGGATTCATAGGTATTGGCATCATGAGCCAGATGAACTTCTTTAAATAACAACCTGTCACAAAGCACGTAACTATAAATTCTTGGAAAAGTTGAATACGCTGCTACTGTGAAAGTATCTAATGCCCCTTTTCCGGGAATATAAGAAGACCTGTACTGAATATTACTTCCTGGTTTATAATTTGGCAACAACACAGTCGCACTGTCGGGCTTCAGGATCTTTTCAACAACAACTCCCGCAGCATTCGTGTATTTAATTACGGTATTAATGTTAATCGTATCCGGTGTATTAAAATTTAACAACAACGACCCGTTATCATTCAAAGTATAAGGGGTAGTCCCATTATATGGCCTGTTTAATAAGCCAGACTGATAAAGTGTTCCAAAAACCCTGACATTATTAGCTTCTACTGGTACGGATTTACGCCCCAGTGCATCATAGGAATAAATCACAAAAGAATAGGTATACTCCTTTAGATCCGGGATGATCACTTTCACAGTATCCAGCGGGCTGTGACTGGTCGCTTTCACCACAACAGAGTCCGTTTTATTATTCCAGTAAACTACATATTTCGTAATTGTTGGGTCCGTACTGGGATTCCACCAAAGTGCAGTCCGGAGATTCCCTGGTTTATTGAGTACTGCCGAAGTCCGGCCTGGATAAACAATTTCACCATCTTTAAGATAGCTTTTGAATTCAGTATCGTCCTTTGTACAACCCTGTAAAACCAGACAGCACAACAAAAAGCAATAGATGCCGTAAATATATTTCATATCGTTTGTCTTTATTATTAATAAAAATTATCTCGTATCCCCGTAAAAGGTCATTTCCATCACGTGTGCAAAACTTCCGTTTGACCACGTTGTTCCTACAGATAAGCGCAGGTACCGGACTTTGGGACTGGCTAATGGCACATCGAAATTCACTCCTGCTTTTACAAAATCATTATCAGAAGCATTATGTGCAGCGGGCTTCAGACCAGAAGGCGGATCTGGAAAATTAAAATTACCAAGGTTCGTCCAGTCTCCTAAAACAGTACCTGCCGGTGCAGTCCTTGGCAACTGAACATCCGCCGGTTGTGCTTTATCTGATCCCCATAAAGAAAAGAGTTTAGGATTACCATGCCCAAAAGCGAAGCGGTCATCGCCATCAGGCCTTTCCCACATCACAAAGCGGCTCAGCTTAGCTGTTATACCCAAACCAAATGTGGCAATTACGGGCAAACTTCCATCGGGACTGCTATGCCAGCCGTTTCCATCTGTTTTTCCGTTCCAGAGATTAGGGAGATCCCATCCATAGCCAATACGACTGTCTGTTGGCAGGTTGTAAACGAAGAATTTATTTTTATCCAGTACCGTTTCAAAAAATGGAGTAGCAGACAGATAAGTGGTATCTGAAATATTTCCATAAGAATCGGTTACGTAATAGCCAAATTTCTGGGCTACGGGCGGGAAACCTCTTAAAGAATAACTAATACTATCTTTATTGGAATAGTACTGATCCACGATGTCAGAAAAATTAGTCTGATCTACCTTCAGCATCACGATTCCAAGCGATTTTTTCAATGGATTATTCCCGAGAACCTTCAGTCCGCCAAAAGAAGCTTGTACGTTGACCGTTGGTTTAAGTAATAGATAGGGAGGTGTATCCGGGTTCACTTTAACGATGACCGGATCTGATTTTACATTAGCCCTGCTTACCGCATATAAAGTGACCTCATATGCTGCCTTTTTAGCGAAGCCTTCTACTGTAATGGTATCGGAATAATAGCTGGATTTGGTTTCCCTGGCTACTTTATCATTTATTTTATACTGTGCCATGACGTACAACAAATTACTGGAATTTGGCAGCGTATAGGTAATGTTTGCCCCGCCATTAAAATTATCAACTTTAATATTAGTGACCATATCCGGTTTGGTCAGGTCTGAAGATGCCGGGGTATTATAACCTTCCGTTTTCTGACAGGCACCGAGCAAGAATAAAACGGGGATAATTAAGCAGATATATAGCAAGTAATTATTTATAGTTTTCATTGGATTATAATTTATTAAATGATTACCAGTATGGATTCTGAACAAGGTTTGGATTAACGACAAGATCATAGCTTCTGATTGGCCATAAATAATCTTTTAAGCCAAATACAGGGATAAACTGTGTGGTTGGACGGTAATAGTTGATGGCCTCTGTATCATAAATGTTCCAGCCCTGCATCGGTGTACTCAGCACGCTTTGCAGCTCTTTCCAGCGGCGGAGATCCCATCCGCTTTGCGCCTCAAAACACAATTCAATCCTTCTTTCCTGGTGAATAATCTGTCTCAATCCTTCTTTACTGCTATATTTTCCGGGATTTCTGGAATGTGCAGCCCATGCTGCCTGAACACCTTGTAAACCTGCTCTTGTTCTGACTTTGTCAATATAATTAAAAGCCTCTGCTGTAGGCCCATTTGCCTCATTCAGCGTCTCAGCATATAGCAGATATAAACCTGCAAGTCTGATGAGTGGTAAGCGAAAGTCGGCCGGCTGAAAACCATCATCATAAATAGAAAGATAGTTGACCAGTTTTTTAGGCCAGTATCCGGTTATATTCAGCCTGATCCTGTCTTTTGGCCCGGCAAGACCTTCACTTCCTCTGGCCTGTACACTATAAAGCGGATTTTTAGCGTCATCCTGATTAATCCTCCCATTGCCAAACCAGATTCCTCCATCAAAGGCCAGATCTGCATAAAACCGTGATTCTCTGGCAAAATGACCTTTAATTGTTTCATAGCCTTCTTTGATGTAATAACGACTTGCTCCATCTCCGGTTTTGAGCGTATTTCTACCTGCATAATCCCAGTCTTTATCTTCATTGATGGGAACCCCGTTGACGGTATAAAAAAGTTCTTGTGTTGAAATTGGCGCAGAAAAAGTAGAAGGATTCGAGAAACTGCTAATAGCCGATTTTGGGGTCAGCCTTGGCGTTGAATATCCCTGATAACCGAATGCGGGGTTAGAAGCCCAGATGATTTCCGGATTTAATTCCCATTTTTCAGTTACAGAATTTTGTATATCGAGTTCTTTTTTCAAAGAATCAGAAAGTTTGCCAATTGTAGCAGGTGCAGAATAAGTGTATAACCGGACACCCTGGGCTTCACTGGCAACAATTGCTGCTTTAGCTGCCTCCGCTGCCTTTTGCCATTTTGAAGGATCAAAAGCAGCCGGAAAAAGTGCCTTTCCATCCTTATCAATTAACCCCGCATAATCTGGATTGCCATTGAACAACGGGCTGGCTGCGGTAGTCAGAACCTCGGCTTTAACTGCTAGTGCAATCAGATTGGTTACTCTTCCTAATTCAAGTGCCTGGTTACTGATTACAGCTGGCAAATCTGGAATAGCCTCATCCAATAAGGAAACAATATAATTTACAGACTCGTCCACAGTCGACCTTTTGACCCGCACTTCATCGGTTGTACTGGTAATAGCCAGGTTATCTTTAATCAGTGGTATAGGGCCGTACATCCTGAATAAAGTATAATGATAGTATGCTTTTAAAAACTTGGTTTCTGCAATCCATCTTTTCTTTTCCGAAGCTGACAAGTCAATAGGCTTATCAATATTTTCAAGCATGATATTACAAATCCTGATAGACCTGAACATACTGTAACTTCCGTTTGAGCCATCCCAGGCATTCAGACTGGGATCATTGGAGGTTTGAGTACCCCGAAGCATATTAAAACCACTCCGGTTAAAGCCGAGGTAATTATCCAGATCATTAGAATAAATGAGTTCTCCGGAAGTTGTAAATCCGGGATTACTTGCCACATCTGTCATGCGCTGCATATAGGCATAACAGGAATACAGATAGTTCTCTGCTTCATTTCTGTTCCTGAATGCATAATCCAGTGTACCTAAATTATCGGGCGTAATATCCAGATATTTCTTACAGGACAGGCTGGAGATTGCCAAAAATCCAAGGCATATATATTTATAATATTTTTTCATAGGTTCTTTATAAGTTCACGTTAACCCCGACATTAAATACCTTTTGAATCGGATAAGCAAAGCCATTTCCCCCTTGCTCGGGGTCCCACATTTTAAAGGGGCTCCAGGTGATCAGGTTCAATCCATTAAAGTAAATCCGGCAAGAAGAAAGCCTTATGCTCTTAGAAATCCTGGAAGGTAAGGTATAGCCAAATTCCACAGATTTTAGCCTGAGCATACTCCCGTTGCGCATCCACCAGGTACTCGTTTGTGCGTTATTAGCCAGGTCATCTCCGGTAATTGAAAGCCTTGGATATAAAGCATATAGATTTTGATTTTCTGGTGACCAGTGGTTGTCTGCAAAATCTTTCAATAACTGCGTATTTCCATAAATATATTTCTCTTCACTAGGCACAAAAGGGCTGACTTTTTTAGGGTCAATAAAGAAACTCACTCTTCCTTGTCCGGTAAAAAATGCTGACAGGTCAAACCCTTTATAAGAAGAGCTGAAACCAAAGCCATATACAATTTCAGGCGACTGCGGGTAACCGATGAAAGCTTTATCTGCATCATCAATTTTCCCATCGCCATTTAAATCCCTGTATTTAATATCACCACCTCTTGGCAGTTTATTCCCGAATTTCTGCACTGGTGAATTGAGGACTTCCTTATCATCCACAAATAACCTTTCTGCGATAAAACCATAGTTTCTGTTGATCGCCTGCCCGGTAGTATATCTCCAGGGCTCAGCCCATTGCGGCTCTTCGAAGTTGATATACTTGTTTTTCGCAAATGTCAGATTAGACCTGATCGCAAAAGAAAACTCATTGATATTGAGCTTATAATCCATAGATAAATCAATCCCCCTTGACCTTGCGATCCCAATATTGGCACCTACATTAGGATTGTTATTGTTGTCAACAGCCTCCAAGCCTAAGGTAGAAGGCAGGTTTTTACGTTGCATATAAATATTATACCGGTAGTTGTTGTACACCTCGGCTATGATATTCATGTTTTTAAAAAGCGTCATTTCCAGCGCAAGATTCGTTTGCCTGGAAGTTTCCCAGGTAATGGAAGGATTTTCATAGCTATTGATATAAACACCAGAGCGTGAAGATGCGCCGTTATAGCCAAACTGTGCATAATTCCCTCCGCCACTTAAATTTACATCAGACTGATAGAAAAAGCGCTGATCTCCGATCGCATCATTCCCAACCAGTCCATAACTTCCTCTCAATTTTAAGCGGGTCACTACACTGGAAAATTTGTCCCAAAACTTCTCATTGGAAACCAGCCAGCCTGCTCCAATAGTTGGAAAAAAGCCAAACCGGTGATCTGCTGAAAAACGTTCTGATCCATTATAGCCAAAATTTGATTCGATAAAATATTTGTTCTTAAAGGCATAGGTTAAACGCCCGGCCAGACCTAAGTTTCTGTATGGCAGCGAATATTGCAGAGTTCTCTTGTCAGTTTTAGGGTCTTTCGCATTGCTATAGGTAGTTTGCTGACCAGTCCCGATCAGTGTGCCGCTTACGGTATGGTCAGCACTGAATGTCCGGTTATAATTTAAAGAAGCCTGCCCGTATAAAAACGTACTGATATTGGGTTCACCGGGGTAATAAGAAAGATATTCCTGCGCTACATTAGGCGGGTTATTTTCTACTCCGGAATTGATCCATTTTAAGGAATACTGATTGGTCAGGCGGTCATAATTCTCTGCACTATAATAAAATGGGGAATAGGCCAGCTGCGAATCAAAGTAAGAATACCTGTTTGTACTGAATATAGTTTTAAAAGAAAGCCCTTCGGTCAGGAAATCCAGATTTTGATTGACTTCAAACTGGGCAGACATCCTGGATTCGGATGAATTTTTATGTCCTCTGAGTAAAGCAGCGTATGGGTTGTTATATAAAATGCTGTTCTGAGTTGTCCCTCCTTCATTACCGAATAAAATATGCTGAACATTCTGATTAGCAGCATCTGCTGGAAAAAAGGCTGGAAAAAGTACCGGACTGGTATGGACTGCAACGTTATAAAGGTCAGTGGAGAAGCCGCCATCGGTAGCCAGCGGGCCTGCATATTCACTAAAATTACCCGAAAGACGGACAATCAGTTGTGTAGTTTTGCTTACGTCGATGTTGACATTGGAACGCAGCTGATAGTTGCTGTATTTTACATTGTTATCGCTGTTGTTCTTAATGTCCTGATTTAAAACCCCGTTGTCACGGTTATAAGATCCTGCAACGTAATAACGGGCTACTCCACCACCGCCACTCACGCTCAGGTTTGCTCTTTGTGTGGTCGTTCTTTTCTTGAACAATAAACCCAGCCAATCTACCGCCGGGTATACATATTCATTATAGCCTGGTGATTTATTTACAGTAGCCTGCGTATTGATAATCTGGTTTTGACTGAACTTAGGCCCTGCTTGCGGATCTCTGCCTATGGCCGCTTCATTATATAAGTTCATATAAGTAACCGGATCTGCGAGCTGCAAGGTCTGGGTAGATTGTGAAATAGAATTCTCCAGGCGAAAGCTGATTTTAGATTTCCCTTCTTTTCCTTCTTTAGTACTCACCAGGATTACGCCATTAGCACCTCTTGCACCATAAAGCGCAGTAGCACTTGCGTCTTTCAAAATGGAAAAACTTTCAATATCATCGACTTGTAAACGTGCCAGGTCTGAACTTGTTAATTCCACGTTATCGATTAAGATCAGCGGGTCTTGTTTATAACCAAAAGTGGTTACTCCTCTGATAAAAAACTGTGAATTATCCTGTCCGGGCTGCCCGCTGCGCTGATATCCGATTACCCCTGCTATCTGTCCTGATAAGGCATTGGTCAGGTTACTTGACGGTATTTTTAAGTTAGCTACTTTAACTGTAGTGACAGAGCCTACGATCGCTTCTTTTCGCTGTTTTTGTCCTAAGGCGGTAATCACAACTTCATCTGCCTGAATGTTATTCTCCAGCAGCCGGATGTTAATGATATTGGCAGATTCGCTAACGGTGACACGTTGTTCTTTATACCCGACGTAAGAAAATCTTAGCAGCGTACCGGGTGGTACATCCAGCACATATTTTCCGTTGTTATCGGTTTGTGTACCTTGATTAGGCTTGTTTACTGCGGCCACTACCACAGCTGGAAGTGGCAGGCCCAATGTATCTGTAACTTTACCTGTGATTGTTTTCTTTGTTTGAGAAAATGCGTTTTCGCAATTCAAACAAATCAACAGAAAAAAAAGGCAACAGGAACTTCTACAAAGTTTTTGTAAAGGTTTGTTCATACGCTCGTTTGGTTTAATTTGGTTAATCAATTAAACAACTGTAGGGCAGCCTCTTTAAAGAAATACTACACCAGTTTTTGTTGAATCGATTTAAACAAATCTATAGGCTGGGCAATACAAAAAGAATGGGGAATTCATCGATTTACATGAACTATTCGCTGATTGCGGATACAGAGCGGGGGTAGCTTTACTCAATTTCCACTAAATAGAATATAAAAAGGGCATAATATCGCTATTATGCCCTGCTGTTATAATTGTAAAATTTAATGCTGATTAGTCTTTTACTTTCCAGACAGGCAGCGCAATAGCAATCAAAGAAACGAGCAGAACAAAACTGAACTCTACTCCGTTTCTTCCCGGGCCAACCACAAACCATCCGTCCGGATAATGAACCAATACAATGCCTGTGATTAAAATTAAACAGAAAGCAGGTATGATAAAACGAAGAAATTTCCCAAAGATTAACAATACTGATCCGACGATCTCAAATGATATCATCGCCCAGGCAATGATAACACCAAAAGGTGCAAATCCTACGGCATTCAGATAGGATTCTCCAAATGCATTTACTGTTTGGTTAAATACGCCGTGTAAACTATGGGTCAGGAAAATAACAGCTACAGCTAAACGTATTAGAAAGAGAGGGTTGATTGCGTTAATTTTATTCATCCTTAAATATATTATATTTCATTCAGCGAACAACACCGGGTAATACTCTTTTTACACTAATTTACTGCCCATGTATTTCAATTTGAGCAGCGGGAAATTTATCCTGGTTTCAAAGTGTAAATGCTCATAAATTTGAATAGCCCTTGTATTCGTGTCCACCACATGCAGAAAGGGGGTATTTCCCTGTTCCAGGTTTTTGTTGCACAATACATTTAATAAACGTTGTGCATAGCCGTTACCAGTATGATCAGGATGCGTACAAACTGCACTTAATTCTGTAAAGCCGTTTAAATTGAATCTTTCTCCTGCCGCGGCAACCAGTTTACCGTCTTTTTTAATTCCATAATAATCTCCGAGCGAAGAAGTTCTTTCTTTAAAAAAACCAGGCTGTACTAAATTGACCAGTCGTGATAACTCACCGGCATCATTTGCGGAAAGCTTAATTATTGCGTCCATATTGACCTCTGTACTCAGCGTAGGTACATAAACCATCTGCAAACAGTTTAATTTATTCAGTACCTCCCACTCTTCAGGGATGAAGTCCAGCTCATCTTTCAAAAAGACTTCTTCATTCGCTGTAAAATATGGTGCTATTTGTCTTAACAGTTCACCATCCGGACTGGCCATTCCCATAAAAGGGATGGTGCCCGCGCTATATCTTTTAATTACCCGATTACCGGTTGAAAAACCCTGATGAACTGTATCCAGCGCATTCCATATCGGATTATCCAATACTGTCAAGTCCTTTTTCATAGTTTATTATAATTTTATATTTAATCTGTTTTTTTTGAAGCTTGTAAACCATGATATCTTTGATAATAGGTCCGTTCTTTGAGCAGTTCTTCCAGCTTTTGAATACTCTGTAAAAGCTGTACTTCCTGTTCAAATAGCTGCTGGTTCAGTGCCATAATATCATCCCAGAGTACACGGTACTTTGCTAAATCTTTCTGTCCTTTTTTTGTTAGTTTCAAGAGACGTTTCCTGCTGTCACTAGCTGATTTTTCAGATTCGATGTATCCTGTTTTCTCTAAACTCTTTGCAATATGAATCACTGCGGGATGTGTGAGGTTCAGTTCTTTGGCAATCTCTGAGATACTTATACTACTGCGTTTACTCACTAAATAATAAAGAATAAAATCTTTTGTTTCCAGTGGTAAACCCTGCTCCTGATAAATCAGGGTCATGTCATTGGTGAGTGAATCATATAATCTGCGCAGCCTGGCCCCAATGGCAAAAGAACCCGATTCATTAATAATGTTTGCTATCATTGTCTATATTTACGTAAAAGTTTACGTAAATATAGACAATAAATAGAATATACAGTGAACCAACTATCGAAAAGTGGTTCCAGTTGTTCAAAAATGGCATATGGCCTGAATAAACAGGCCGCTGATCTGCCGCTGTAAATCGGCTATACAGCTACTGCTGTTTTTAAAGTCAGCGGACTGATCGTTGTCAGTTTATACTGCTCTGGTGATAACCCCATATACTTTTTGAATAACCGGGAAAAGTAGTATGGATCTTCATAACCAAGATCCATGGCCACCTCTTTGATTTTAGCTTTATTTATACATAAAAGCTGGCAAGCCTTTTGCATTTTTAAGTGGATAAAATAATCAATCGGAGGCATTCCTGTCGCTTTTCTAAATAAACTGGAGAAGTGAGAACCAGATAATTTATGGAGGCTGGCCATTTCTTCCACTACCAGTTTTTTATCAATATTATTCTTCATTTCCAGAATTGTACTGTTAATAATATCTCCATGACCACTGGCATCAACTGATACATTTTTATCAGGAAAAAGAAAGGAAGCAATAAAATGATACAAACGAAAATTAGCATTACATAAATTCTCCATACTGTATCCCATTTCCAGACATTGAAAGATATTCTTCCATATTTCAATTGCTTTGCTATTAAAAGGAATTGGCACAGGCCCTTTAAAGAAATCTATGTTTAATGAGGTATTGAAATTATCAATAATGCTTCCGGTATAATGAACCCAGTAGATAGTCCATGGATCATCTGTATCAGACCAATATTTTATACATTTATCTGTAGCAGGTATAACGAAAAATTGATTAGGCGTAACCTCAAATCTTTTATTATCTATGACATAATAACCTTTACCCGTCAAACAGTAAATAAAAATATTATCCTCGCATCCCTTTCTCCACTCCCTGTAATGAGACCAGGCTTTAGGGAAATAACCAATATGGGCAATGTAAATATTAAATAAAGCAGGATGCTTCTTTAAATAATTCTTCAGGATTTTTGACGGGATGTGAATGATCTTTTCCCCGTCAAAGCCGTCCCGTCTTTTGTACACATTATTCATAAGGTCTATATTTTGGTCAGACTCCATTGTATCAAAACATAAAACGGTTTTGTTACCATGAAATCTTACACAAGATATACTCCATTTTCAATTAAAGCAAGCTTAAGCTTAAAACTTATTTTTAAATAGAATTATCCATTAAAATAAATGGATAGCCCATTATAGGATTAATTACCACCCTATACATTTGATTACATTAAGATTAACTATTTATAGTTTTTAAATTAGTTAAAGAACCATTTATAATCGTATGATATGCAGTTACTGAAAGATAAAGTTATTTTTTTGACCGGGGGCACAGCGGGTATAGGCTTTGAATGTGCTAAAGTTTACCACCGGGCCGGAGCCAGGATCAGCATTCTCACCAATGACCAGGAAAGCCTGGAAAAAGCCCAAAATGAATTTAATAACGACAATATCCATTATATCCTGGCAGATATTTCCTCTGCAAAGGAAGTTCAATCTGCCATCGCAACTACGATCAGCAAATTTGGAAAAATAGATAGCATACACAATAATGCAGGGATCTCCAATCCCTCAAAAACGATTTGTGAAACTTCTGATGAAGAATGGCAGCAGCTTTTTGACACGAATGTGAAAGGTATTTATCATACTACAAAGTTTGGCATAACTGAACTTAAAAAAACCAGGGGGAATATATTGAATACAAGCAGTATCGTCGGTGAAATCGGGCAGCCTGTTCATGCCGGATATTCAGCCACAAAAGGAGCTGTAAATGCACTGACCAAGTCTATGGCTCTGGATTATGCCCCATTTGGTATCCGTGTAAATTCAGTAGCCCCGGCTGGTGTATGGACTCCGATGCTCAGAACCTGGAGTGCACAACAATCAGACACTGTCTCTATTAAAAATTACCTGGACGCGATCCATCCTTTAGGCTATTGCCCGGAAGGAGATGTCATTGCAGATGCTTGTTTATTCCTGATCTCCGAACAAGCCCGGTTCATCACAGGTTGTATACTCCCTGTTTCCGGCGGAGCAGAACTTGGTTACAGAAAGATCATGGATCATCATTCCTAAACTATATTAAATGATAAAAAGAATTGAAGTTTCCGATGCCCGTTATCAATTAGGCGGGAATGCCGGCAGTGATGCGATTCATCAAAACCCTGTTTATTCTTATGCTGTCACCCAATTATTTGATGACAGCGGGAATATTGGATACGGCCTTGCTTTCACTTTAGGTCAAGGCAATGAACTTGTATGCAAAGCAGCGCAGTATTATGCAAAACAATTGCAAGGAAAAGATATCGAAGAACTCATGTCTGATTTCGGGGCATTCTTCAAAAAACTATCAGATGATCAGCAATTCCGCTGGCTTGGCCCGCATAAAGGTATTGTACATTTAGCTTTAGCCTCTGTGACCAATGCTTGCTACGATCTGTGGGCAAAAAAAAGAGGTCTTCCATTGTGGAAGTTATTAATTGATTTGTCCCCTCAGGAAATCATCAATACGCTTGATTTTTCTTATCTGGAAGATGAACTGACCAAAGAACAGGCATTACAAATGCTATTGGAGCAGCAAAAAACAAAATCAACCAGAACTCCTATCCTCACTGCCGGATACCCGGGATATGATACTTCTATCGGCTGGTTTAATTATTCGGATGAAATGGTCAGGGCAAACTGCCATAAAGCAATTGCTGAAGGCTTTAAAGCAATGAAGCTAAAAGTAGGCTCACCAGATTTTGAAAGAGATATCCGCAGAGCAAATATAGTAAGAGAAGTAGCCGGAGACGCAGTCAAAGTAATGCTGGATGCAAACCAGCAGTGGAATTTACCGCAGGCTATTCAAATTTGCGACCGGCTCAAAGAAATGAATCCTTACTGGATAGAAGAACCGACCCACCCTGATGATGTACTTGCGCATCAAATACTTGCGAAAGCGATCAGCCCAATCAAACTTGCAATCGGCGAACATGTTCCAAATAAAGTGGTTTTCAAAAACTATCTGCAAACTGGTGCTGCTTCATTTATTCAGGTAGATGCCGTACGTGTTGGTGGTGTAAGTGAATTTATTACTGTAAGTTTATTGTGCAAAAAATTTGGAATACCAGTAGTCCCTCATGTTGGCGACATGGGACAACTACACCAGCATTTAGTTTTATTCAACCATATTACCGTTGGTCATGAAGCTTTGTTTCTGGAACATATCCCGCATTTGAAACCGCACTTTTTACATCCGGCCCAAATTGTAAATGGTTCTTATGTGACCCCGCAAGAGGCTGGTAGCAGTTGCGAATTAAAAAGTTTAACCTGATTAAATAATACAGTATATCAAAATATAATACTTAAGCCGAAATGATCCATCCACTAGATACCACTATCAGTATTTTATATATCGTATTCATTTTTGCTATCGGATTATGGGCGGGTATAAAACACAAGTATAAAACTGGCCAGCAGAATGAGGCCAGTGAATACTTTTTAGCGGGTAAAACATTACGGTGGCCAATGATAGGCCTGGCATTATTCGCAACCAATATCTCCTGCGTTCATTTAGTCAGTTTGGCACAAAGTGGATTTGACAGTGGTTTGCTGAATGGAAATTTCGAGTGGATGGCCGCATTTACACTGATCCTGTTATCTTTATTTTTCGTCCCGTTTTATATCAGATCGGGTGTAACTACCTTACCCGATTTTTTGGAAAAGCGGTACGACCGTGCCAGCAGAGACTGGCTGGCCATTGTTTCTGTAGTTTCAGCTATTGTAATCCATATCTCCTTCTCTCTGCTTGCAGGTGGCATTGTATTACAAACACTTTTTGGAGTAGATCTGTATACCAGTGTGATTGTGATCGCA
The DNA here is from genome assembly GCF_014200595.1 of Pedobacter cryoconitis. NCBI lineage: Bacteria > Pseudomonadati > Bacteroidota > Sphingobacteriia > Sphingobacteriales > Sphingobacteriaceae > Pedobacter > Pedobacter cryoconitis. Next base: position 1,202,402 of record NZ_JACHCG010000001.1, on the reverse strand, counting down.
GTGATCACTTCTATTTATACAATTGTAGGTGGTTTGAGAGCTGTTGTGGTTACAGAATCCATTCAGACCGTAGTTTTATTGAGTGGTGCAATCATTATGACCTTTGCGGCTTATCACAAAATGGGGGGCTGGCAGCCGATGGTGAATGTTCTAGAGCAGCAGCATCAATTAGAAAAGTTATCTATGATGAGACCGCATGGCGATAGCAGCGGATTACCCTGGTATGCTGTCTTTTTAGGTTATCCAATTCTGGGCATCTGGTATTGGTGTGCGGACCAGACTATTGTGCAAAGGGTATTAGGGGCTAAAGATGAAAACCATGCCCGCATTGGCCCGTTGTTCTGTGGCTTTATCAAAATCCTTCCAGTGTTTATTTTTGTAGTACCTGGCCTGTTCGCTTATGCCCTGGTACAAACCGGACAGTTGGATGTCACTGCATTAAAAACGATAAGTGGTGGTAAAGAAGTAATCAATAGCAAGGGAATTTATACATTGATGATTTTACAACTTATTCCCAAAGGATTGGCAGGTATTTTAGTTGCCGCACTTCTCTCGGGGCTAATGAGCCAGATTTCTGGCGCTCTTAACTCCATTTCCACGATGGCCAGCTATGATATTTATCAGCGATACCGTCCCGGAGCAAGTGATCAAAAACTGGTCAAAGCAGGAAAAATTGCCGCTGGTTTATCTTTGATATTTTCTTTATTGCTATTACCCTTATTGAATAGTTATGAAAGTATCTTTAACGGGCTTAATGATATTATTGCACACATAGCCCCTCCTATTACCTGTGTATTTTTATTAGGGATTTTTTGGGGTAAGGCTTCCGCAGTATCTGCTAAACTTACACTTTATATTGGCTCAGCAACCGGTGTCATTGTCTTCATTATTGGCAAAGTATACCCTGAAAGTTTTATGGGTCAGATCCCTTTTATGATGATGGCTTTCTACCTGTTTTGTTGCTGTGTCTTTTTACAAGTCACCTTTTCTTTGCTCTTCCCTGTACAGCATACTGCTGAAAGTGCACGTTTATACTGGAAATCACCTTTAGAATCTTTGTCCAGCAAAGGATGGAACGGTTTGGGAAATTATAAACTGCTTTCTTTCATTTTATTCGTCGTGATGTGCGCTTTGTTCTGGATTTTCAGATAGCCAGAAATTAACGGAATGATCATAGGATAGTCCATCTACTTTATGGCTTAATCCATTTTCATGTAAAATCCAGTCCTCTACTTTTACCACACCAAAAATATAATGTATGAAAGAGTTTATTGATCAGTCCATCCGGACTTGTGCTTTTTTTCGCGCTGCTTTAAAAATTAATAACCCTGAAAAATTTAAAACAACAAAGAATAAAAAAGCCGCAATTTTAGTCTTGCTTCTCCTTCATTTATTCACGTTAAAATCCTTTGCACAAGAGATTACCGTGCAAGGAAAAATAACTGATGCAACCGGCCCTTTACCAGGCATAGCGGTAAGGGCAGAAGGAACCACCCAGGTCACCAGTACCAATGCCCAGGGCAGATATACGATCAAAGCAGCTGGAAATACTTCGTTAACCTTCACTTCGGTCGGTTATAAATCCCAGACTGTCCAGATCAACAACAGGACTACAATTGACATTACTTTAGTATCCGAATCAAGAGCTCTGGACGAAGTTGTAGTGGTCGGTTACGGAACGCAGAAAAAGGTAAATCTGACCGGATCAGTCGCAACTGTCAGCGGTAATGACCTGATCAAAAGACCGGTTGTTAACCCTGCTGCAATGCTTCAGGGCACGATGCCAGGGGTTCAGGTGATCCAAAGCAAAGGAGAACCAGGTAATGAAGGGGTCTCTATCCGTATTAGAGGAAACGGTACATTTAGTGGTGCAGGATCTGATCCTTTAGTACTTATTGACGGAGTCCCCGGAAATCTCAGTGATGTGAACCCCAACAATATAGACAATGTATCTGTACTAAAGGATGCAGCCTCCGCAGCTATGTATGGATCAAGAGCAGCCAACGGTGTTGTATTGGTTACCACCAAACAAGGTCAGTCTGGCAAAATGTCCATCCAGTATGATGCGAATGTGGGCATTTATAAACCCACTAAATTATTTGATCTGGTCACAAATTCAGCACAATATATGGATTTGTATAATGAGGCACGGATCAACTCCGGTTTAACAGACCCTTCCCTTCTTTATCCGCAAGATCAGATCGATTTATACAGAAACAGTACTGACCGTGTAAAATATCCGAATACAGACTGGCTGAGCCTTATCTTTAAAACAGCGCCTACTCAAACCCATAACCTGACTTTTAATGGAGGAAATGATAAAACTACCTATAATGTTTCTTTAGGTTATGTCAATCAGAATGGGATTATGAGGGGGTTTAATTATAAAAAGTATAACGCACGTATCAACCTGACTTCAAAAATCAACGAGCATATCAAATTCGGAACTAATGTGTTGTTAAAATCCGGAACATTGGAGTCTACACCATTCGGATCGGGAGATATGTTTCTGTCGGCCATGTCACAGGCGCCTACTTATGGCCCGTATTTAACCGATGGCAGCGGACGCTTAACTTATAAAGCCTATGATTTTGAATACAATAACAAAAACCCGTTCGGGGTATTAAATAACAACATCACCCATAATACCAACGACTATACACTCAATGCTCAGGCATGGGTTGAAGTTCAGTTCAACAAAGATTTTTCGTGGTATACAAAAGGGGCTATCAATGCTACTTTTGATAAGTATAAAGACTTCCGTACACCAGTGCCTGAATATAATTTCCGCACCAATTTACTGGCTACCACGCTCGATCTGGGCAGCGGGTTAACTGTTCAGGATCAGCAGACTATTTATACCAACTTATACAGTTACCTTAATTATAGCCATAACTTTAATGGTCATAGTCTTAAAGCACAAGCTGGTTACAGTATAGAACAAAACCATTACCAGTACCTTTCGGGTTATCGCAAGGAATTTCCAAACCAGGATTTAAGAGAATTAAATGCCGGAAGCCCTTCGATACAATCTACCAACGGAACAGGTAATCAATGGGGTTTAATGTCTTATTTCGGACGTCTGAATTATAATTACAAGGAGCGTTATTTAGTAGAAGGAAATGTACGTTATGATGGTAGTTCAAAATTCAATACGGGTAACCGGTGGGGAGTCTTCCCTTCTTTCTCGGCCGGATGGAGAGTAACAGAAGAACCTTTTTTCAAAGCATTGGAACTGGGCTGGGTGGATAACCTGAAAGTAAGAGGTTCATGGGGTAAGCTGGGTAATCAAAACATAGTTGTGAATGGTTATGGCATCAATTATCCTTACCAGGCGTTGCTGCAACTGACCGGAAATTACTCATTTGATAACAGTTCATTAACAACCGGAGTTGCGCAGGCTGATTTAAATAACCCTTTAATCCAGTGGGAAACTACAACCATGACGGACGTAGGATTAGACCTGACTATTTTCAAAAACTTTAACCTGACCGCAGACTGGTATAAAAAAAGAACAACTGATATTTTAAGACAATCACAGGTAACCGCATTGGTAGGATTGGGAGCGCCGATTATCAATGATGGCATAGTTGAAAATACAGGAGTTGAGTTTGGTCTGACTTATAACAATACGATCAAGAGTGGCCTGTTTACTGGCTTAACCTATAGCGCAGGGGTTAATCTTGACCACAATAGCAATAAGCTGGTTAAGTTTGGGCAGCGCGAAATTGGCGGCTCGTCCATTAATCAGAACGGACAACCGTGGAACTCTTTTTATCTTTTGCAGGTAGAAGGGATTTTTCAATCTGCTGCCGAAGTTCAAAATTCACCAAAACAGTATAATGATAATACTTTGGCAGGTGATCTGAAATATAAAGATGTGAACGGGGATGGGAAAATCGACGATAATGACCGTACAATTATACCCGGCGTATTTCCAAAATTAAACTATGCTTTTAACTTATCGGCCAGCTGGAAAGGGTTCGACATTTCAGCGATGTTGCAAGGTGTTTATGGCGTTAAATATTTTGTGACCGGATGGGGTACTATACCGTTTGTACAAGGCGCCCCTCCTACTACAGACTGGCTGGATCGCTGGACTCCGGAAAATCCTTCTACCACAATGCCAAGGATGTACTGGGGAGGAAATGCACCACAAAAAATTACCCGTGCCTCTACTTTCTTTTTACAGGATGGTTCTTATTTAAGACTTAAGAACCTGGTTTTCGGTTATACTATTCCAACAAAGATCGTGAAGACTATTGGCCTGGAAAGATTAAGAGTTTATTTTTCTGGCGACAATTTATTTACCAGCACCAAGTTCAAGGGACTTGACCCTGAGCGCGGAGGAAGCGGAGATCTGGTGCAATATCCGCAAAACAAGATTTATTCTTTTGGTCTGAATGTTACTTTTTAAGCTGTCTGATATATGAAAACGAAAATCTTACTCACCACGATATTTACCGCAGTCATTTGTCTGAGTGCCTGTAAAAAAGCATTGGATTTAAATCCATTGGATCAAATCTCTACAGCAACCTTCTGGAAATCAAAAGAGGATTTTAATAAAGGGCTTGCAGCAGTTTATGCTTCTATGCAAAAAGAAGATTTCACTGTAGGTATGGGCTTCAGAGATTGTCTGACAGACAATGGGTATTGCCAGTTTAACTCCGGTAGTTCCAATGATATTGCTTCCGGAAATCTAAACCCATCTACCGGTGGTTTTGAAACCAGTATATACAATAATAGTTATTCCGGAATAGCAAGGATCAATATTTTTCTGCAACAACTTACTGCTTATACAGGAGCAGATATTACCGCTGATGACCGCAAACAATTTGAAGCAGAAGTCAGGTTCATCCGGGGATTTTATTACTATCAATTGTATACCATTTATGGTGATGTACCGCTGGTATTAGAGCCGTTAACTTTGCAAACACAGAACCAGCCAAAAGTTGGCGCAGATAAAATCCTGACGCAAATTACTACTGATCTTGATTTTAGTATCGCTAATCTGAAAACAGATCCGTACTTCCAGAATTATGGACATGCTGTTTCTTCTTCAGCTAAGGCCTTAAAAGCACGTGTGTTAATGTTTGCCGCTTATGGAAATAATGGAACGCCAGATCTGGCTATCATGCAGCAGGTTACAGACCTTTGCAAGCAATTGATGTCGCAATATAAGTTAAGTAAGAATTTTGAAGATATATTCAGAGATGCGACACAAAAAGGTAATCCGGAAATTATATTTACGGTGAACTTCCTCGCTCCTAACAATACAGCAGCCTGGGATTTGTATTATGGGGATTGGGATGCAGCTGCTCCATTGTCTAACCTGGTGAATACCTATGAATGTACGGATGGTTTACCTTATGGTACTTCTCCGCTCACCAATACCGCAGCTCCATTTACGGATCGTGATCCAAGATTAACAAAAACGGTTTACAAAGATTTCGTAGATTTTGGGAATGGTAAGGTACATCATCCATCTAATCCAAGACCTACTGGTTACGGGGTGATTAAGTTTTTAGAGCCTAATAATATTCCTTACGGCTTCTCTACATTGAGTCAGCAGGATGCGGTAATCTTACGCTTTGGCGAAGTCTTATTGATGTATGCTGAAGCACAAAATGAATTATCAGGCCCCGATGGAACAGTTTATCAGGCCATGACAGATCTTCGCGCGCGGGTAAACATGCCTCCATTCCCTGCTGGCTTATCAAAAGAGCAAATGAGAGAGAGAATCCGCCATGAGCGAAGAGTAGAATTAGCATTTGAAGGGCTGCGTCATTATGATCTGATCAGATGGCATATCGCCGGACAAGTCTTAAATAATGTGAAAGACGGGCTGTTCGCTTATCGCTTTGAGGATAAATTTTACAAATGGCCATTGCCTCAAACCGAAATTGATAAAAGTGGTGGTATATTAGTTCAGAACCCAAATTATTAAGCAATTGAAATTAAGTTATAAGTTATTTTTCCTGCTGATCTTGTGCAGTGTTCAAGTGATAAGCCAGACTTTACCTCCTTCCAAAAAAGATAAGTGGAAAGGATTTGAACGCACTTTTACAACTATCAACAAACATTCAGCTTATACGGTGAAACCAGCAAAAGCATTGCCGGGCAATCCATGGGTTTGGAGGTCTTCCTTTCCGGACTGGCATACGGAAATGGATAGTTTGTTATTAGTCAGGGGGTTTTACATTGCTTTTGTGGATGCAGCTGATGCCTATGGAAGTCCTGACGATTTACAGATCTGGGATCAGTTTTACAGTTATGCTACAGACTCCCTGAAGCTATCTTCAAAGCCAGCTTTAGAGGCTGTGAGCAGAGGCGCTTTATATGCGATAGGCTGGGCTAAACGTAATCCTGATAAGGTTAGCTGTATTTATGCAGAAACACCGGTTTATGATTTTAAAAGCTGGCCCGGTGCCAAAGGGAAGAGTAAGGGAGATGCGGATTCCTGGAAACAGCTGAAAGAAGCTTATCATTTTACGCAAGAACAAGCTATTGCTTTTAATGATAACCCAATTGATCATCTGGAAGGATTAGCAGCTTTTAAAATACCGGTTTTAAACGTAATCGGTATCAATGATCAGTTAGCACCAAGGGAAGAGAATCTAGATATCTTTGTACATAGATATACTTATCTGGGTGGCCCTGCATTGGTTTATCCAATCACAGACGGCCCTCAGGAGATGAATGGACATCATATTCCGATTAACGATGCAGCTAAGTATGCAGATTTTATAGTTTCCAATAGCTATCCGGTAAAAAAAGTTTTACCCTATAGTGATTACTTTAAAATCAGAAATGGGTTGAATAATTTCTACCGTACAATCACTCAAACCAAGAAGGCGACTGTAGCTTTTTTGGGTGGATCGATTACTTATAATCCTGGATGGAGACAGAAAGTAACTGCTTATTTGAAGGAACGTTTTCCCGGAACCGAGTTCCATTTTATTGCAGCAGGTATCCCTTCACTGGGTAGTTTACCACATACTTTCCGCTTTCAGCAGAATGTGCTTGATTCGGGGAAAGTAGATTTGTTATTTGTTGAAGCCGCTGTGAATGACCGCGCAAATAGTACGGATAGTTTAACCCAGGTAAGAGCTTTAGAGGGTATAGTAAGACAGGCTAAAAAGAGTAATCCTTCGATAGATATTTTGCTGATGGAATTTGCAGATCCGGATAAAAACCGGGATTATGCCCAACGACTGGTACCTGTTGAAATTGCCAATCATGAACGCATTGCAGCGCACTACAATTTATCATCAATAAATCTGGCCAGAGAGGTCTATGATAAGATCAACAATAAAGAGTTTAGCTGGGAAGATGATTTTAAAGATTTACATCCCTCCTATTATGGACAGGAATTATATTTCGCAACCATTAAAAGCTTTTTGAATTCTTGTTTTAATCAATGGGCAGGTGCCCCTTACAAAACAAACAGTTCAGCATCCTTACCAAAGGAAATAGACAAATACAATTTTTCCAGTGGCCGTTATGATGCGATAACAAATGCAAAGCACGATGCAAACTGGAAGATCGATCAAAACTGGACACCTTCGGATAGTGCCGGTACAAGAGCAGGTTTTGTCAACGTTCCTGTATTAAGTACTAATCATCCCGGAGCTGCTCTTTCCCTTCGTTTCACTGGAGATGCAATTGGTATCGCCGTTATTTCCGGCCCGGATGCAGGAGTAATCAGCTATTCCATAGATGGGGAAAAGCAAAAACAGATGGACTTATTTACTCCCTGGAGCAATTCACTGCATTTACCGTGGTATTTGTTATTAGGCAGCGGCCTGAAAAAAGGTAATCACGTTTTAAATATATCAATTGATCAAACCAGGAATGTCAACAGTAAAGGCAATGCATGCCGGATAGTATATTTCTTAAAGAATTAAATTATGAATAGACTTTATATCAGTATTATTATCGCTTTATTATCTTATCAGGCCGGAGCGCAGCAAGTCACTTTAAAATCAAAGCAAGCTATGCTAAAGACTCAGCAAGCTCCTTTAAAATTATGGTACACTAAACCAGCCCGGCAGTGGGAAGAAACATTACCTCTTGGTAATGGCCGTTTAGGCATGATGCCAGATGGAGGTATCGGAAAGGAACACATTGTACTCAACGATATTACCTTATGGTCAGGTGCCCCTCAGGATGCCAATAATTATGAGGCTTATAAAAGTTTACCACAGATCAGAAAGCTTCTTTCCGAAGGAAAAAATGACGAGGCCCAAGCCTTGATCGACAAAGATTTCATTTGTAAAGGTGTCGGATCAGGAGGTGAACCATTTGGTAAATACCAGGTATTAGGAGATTTAAGTGTGGACTTTACTTACGCTGGAAATACTTCGAAAAATCCATCCTTCGATAATTATCAAAGAGAACTATCTTTAAATAATGCAATCGCTGATTGCACTTATTCAGTAGGCGGTGTAAATTATAAAAGAGAGTATTTCACCAGCTTTGGAGATGATATTAATATCATTCGGATTACCGCCGATAAAGCACATCAGATCAATTGTACAATTTCGATCAGCAGACCGGAGAGAGCTGTAACTACAGCACAGGAAAATGAGCTTCAGTTGTTTGGTACCTTAAATAGCGGCAATGATGCTCCCGGAATGAAATATCTGGCGAAAGTTAAAGCGCAGACAGCAGATGGAAAAATCAGTACTACAGGAAACACAATTACTATAAAAAATGCATCAGAACTTATCATTTATGTTTCCGCAGCAACTGATTTTAAAAACCCTGATTATGAGCAGAAGGTTGCTAATGAGCTGAAACTGGCCATGAAAAAGACTTATGCGCTACAAAAGGCGCAACACATTGCTAATTATCAAAAGCTATTTAACAGAGTAAGCTTAAACATAGGAAATACCAAAGCCAACACAGAACCTACAGATTTAAGATTATCAAGCTTTCATCAAAATCCGGATGCAGATACTGAACTGCCTGTACTCTTTTATCAATTTGGAAGATATTTAACGATAAGCAGCACCCGGGTGGGTTTATTACCTCCCAATTTACAAGGGCTATGGGCTAACCAGATCCAAACCCCATGGAACGGGGATTATCACCTGGACGTGAATGTTCAGATGAACCACTGGCCAGTAGAAGTTTCTAATCTTTCAGAACTCAATTTACCGCTGGCAGAACTGGTTAAAGGAATGGTAAAACCGGGAGAAAGAACTGCAAAAGCTTATTACAATGCTGAAGGCTGGGTAGCACATGTGATCACCAATATCTGGGGATTCACAGAGCCGGGAGAAAGCGCCTCGTGGGGGATAACCAAATCCGGTTCCGGATGGTTATGTAACAATTTATGGGAGCATTATGCTTTTACAGAAGACACAGACTATTTACGTTCCATTTACCCGGTATTAAAAGGTTCTGCAAAGTTCTATAGCAGTATGTTATTAAAAGATAGCAAAACAGGCTGGTTAGTTACCTCCCCGTCTTCATCACCGGAAAATGATTTTTATTTGCCCAATGGCAAAAAGGCGAGTATTACTGAAGGGCCAACTATTGATAACCAAATTATCAGAGAGCTTTTCAATAATGTGATTACTGCTTCTAAATTATTAGGAATGGATCAGTCATTTCGTGATTCTCTGACTGCAAAACTGAAAGACTTACCTCCGGCAGGTCAGATTAGTAAAGATGGCAGATTGATGGAGTGGTTGCAGGATTACAAAGAAGACGATATACATCACCGCCATATTTCTCATCTGTATGGCTTGTATCCGGCTTCATTGATTACTCCGGAAGCTACACCTGATTTAGCCGAAGCTTGTAAGAAAACACTGGATGTGCGCGGAGATGACGGGCCGAGCTGGTCAATTGCTTATAAACAACTTTTCTGGGCAAGGCTTCATGATGGTAACCGGGCTTATAAACTCTTTAAAGAGATTATGAAACCTACTTATAAAACTGATATAAATTATGGCGCAGGAGGTGGGATTTATCCTAACCTGTTATCTGCCGGCCCTCCTTTTCAGATCGATGGAAATTTTGGCACCGCAGCCGGGATTGCCGAAATGCTGTTGCAAAGTCATGCAGGTTTTATAGAACTTCTACCGGCTATTCCGGATAGCTGGAAATCATCGGGCAGTATGAAAGGCATGAAAGCCCGCGGCAACTTTACAGTAGATTTTGACTGGAAAAATGGAAAAGTGACTAGTTATCGCATTACATCTGCAAAACCGCGTAAGGTTAAAGTGAAAATTAACGGACAGCTTAAAGAAGTTATAGCCGCTGGTGTGTAACATTTAGCTCACGCTGAAACCTGATCGTATAAATTTATAGTGAATAAATAATAACTTATAGGCTGATTAGCTAATCGTATTCTAAACAAGATTTTAATTCAATGAACAAACTATTCAAATCCGTTTTATCGCAATCCTTTTTTATTTCCTTGTTTACGATCGCATCTGCCAATCAAAGCCAGGCACAAAACATTACCATCCCTATAGAAACAGCGCATAATGCAATGGTTTTACAGGCCGATGAAAGCAAAAATTTAAAGAGCATCTTTTTAGGTAAAAAACTGGCCGATGCTCAAGAATATGATTTTATTAAAAGCGTTTATAAGCAGACAGAAGATTATAGTGGTTTATTGAATTCTGCCTATACCCCATCAGGATCAAAAAACCTGGTAGAACCTGCTATTTCAGTAATTCATACAGATGGTAATCTGTCTTTAGATTTAAGATATGTGAGTCATCAGCAAACCCGGTTAAATGATAATGTTTCGTTGTTGACGGTGTTGCTGAAAGATCCTGTTTATAATTTTGAAGTTACTTTATATTATAAATCTTATTATAAGGAGGATGTAATTGAGCAGTGGAGCGTAATTAAACACCATGAAAAAGGTAATATTACGTTGCAGAAGTTTGCGTCGGCAAATTTGTATCTTAAAGCTAAAAGCTACTGGCTGAAGCAGTTTCATGGGGACTGGGCTAAAGAAATGCAGCCGGAAGAATCGCAGTTAACGCATGGTATAAAAACACTGGATACTAAATTAGGAACACGTGCAAACTTGTTTATGCCTTCGGTATTTATGATATCATTAGATAAGCCAGCGGGCGAAGATGAAGGAAATGTATTGTACGGTGCATTGGAATGGAGCGGGAATTTTAAAATTGACTTCGAAGTAGACTTTCAGGATAACCTGAGAATTATCGCTGGTATAAATAATTATGCATCTGCTTATCAATTAAAACCGAATGAGGAGTTTGCGACTCCTGCATTTTTATATACGTTTTCTGACCAGGGAAAAGGCCAAGCAAGCAGAAAATTACAAAGCTGGGCAAGGAACTATAAGCTGCTTGATGGTAAAGGAAACAGGCTTACTTTGTTAAACAATTGGGAAGCTACCTATTTTGATTTCAATGAGCAGAAGTTGAGTGGATTATTAAAGCAGACTAAAAATCTGGGTGTAGATTTATTCTTATTGGATGATGGTTGGTTTGGAAATAATCACCCTAGAAATGATGACCATGCCGGGTTAGGTGACTGGCAGGAAAATCGTAAAAAATTACCGAATGGTATCAGTTCTCTGGTTAAGGATGCAAGTGCCAATGGCGTAAAATTTGGTATCTGGATTGAGCCGGAAATGGTAAATCCTAAAAGTGATTTATATAGTAAACATCCGGACTGGGTAGTCAAACAACCAGGCAGAGATGAACATTATTTCAGAAATCAGCTGGTGCTGGACCTGAGTAATCCTAAAGTGCAGGATTTCGTTTACAATATTGTAGATTCTTTGTTTATTAAAGCGCCCGAGCTGGCTTATATTAAATGGGATTGTAATGCGGTTATTTACAACGCTTATTCTGCTCATCTGAAAAATAACCAGTCACAATTTTATGTGGAGTATGTGCGTGGATTGTATAAAGTACTGGAAAGGATCAGGGCTAAGTATCCGGTTGTACCAATGATGTTATGTTCAGGTGGCGGTGGCCGGGTAGATTACGGTGCGTTGAAGTATTTCACAGAATTCTGGCCTAGTGATAATACTGATCCATTAGAACGCATATTTATACAGTGGGATTATTCTTACTTCTATCCTGCTATTGCAAGCTCGAACCATGTTACAGATTGGGGCAAACAACCTATTAAATTCAGGACTGATGTGGCGATGATGGGGAAACTTGGATTTGATATTGTAGTGAGTGAGTTGAAGGAAAATGATTTAAAGTTTTGTCAGGATGCGGTGAAGGGTTATGATGGATTAAAGCAGGTTATCTGGCAGGGTGATCAGTATCGCCTGGTAAATCCGCATGAGCAGAATATGGCTGCTCTGATGTATGTGGATGCTGCGAAATCAACAGCAGTGATGTTTAATTACCTGGTTAATTACAGGTATGGGGAAAGTAGTAAAGCACCGATCAGATTAAAAGGGCTTGATCCGAAAAAGAAGTATAAACTGGAAGAGATTAACCTCTATCCTGGTACACAATCTACGTTAAAAAAAGATGTTGTTTTTTCGGGCGATTTCCTAATGAATATTGGGTTTAATCCGGAAGTAAATACGGGCAGAACAAGTGTAATTGTAAAGATAAAAGAGATATGAGCGCATTCAGATTAGCCACGAAACAGGATCTTCCGGACATTTTAGAAATGTTAGCTGATGATACGCTCGGAGCTGAAAGAGAAAACAATGTGCTTTCGGATAAGTATATAGAAGCATTTGAAAAGATTTGTAATGATCCGAATCAGGAACTTACCATAGCTGAAATCAATGGGGATAAAGTTGCTACTTTTCAACTCACATTTCTTCAGTATCTGACTTATGAAGGTGGATTAAGAGCGCAGATTGAAGCGGTAAGGACGAGTTCGGAATATCGTGGTCAGGGAATTGGAACTAAGGTGTTTGACTATGCAATTCATCGGGCAAAAGAAAAGGGTTGCCATATGGTACAACTGACTTCTGACAAAAGAAGACCTGATGCAATCCGGTTTTATGAGAAAATAGGTTTTGTAAGTAGCCATGAGGGAATGAAGTTAAAATTGAAATAAAAAAGTATCATTGCATAATAAATTAAAAAAATAAACTTATTAACACAAATATTAAACTTAATAACAAATTAGTTATATTAGCAAATAACTACCTGAAGCGCTCACCTCCCTCTCCTGTTACTGTAGCCGGATCTTAAACTTCATGATTAGTCCTATTATGTGTACTAAACAAAGATAATGGCCATAAGTCCTCACGCATTTCAGCAGTTGATTCTAATGTTAGAAAAACTAATGCCACTTTCTTCTGTGGTTAAAGTGATGCTGATAGATATGGTATTTGAAGAGGTTAGTAAAAAAGGAACCCGGATTCTTAATCAGAGAGAGATACAGAAGAGATTATGGTTCATCTTTGATGGTTCGGCAAGAGAATTTAAAGAAGATAAAAATGCTGAGGTTCAGGAACAAACCCTATGGTTTTCATTTAATGGAGATTTACTTTATACCATTCCAGGCTTTTTTAGCGAGACCGCAGCGCCAAGTTCTATTGAGCTTTTAGAAGACAGCCATTTAATCTATATGAATGTAGAAGATTATTTAAGATTGGAAAAAGAAATGGACTTCCTGTTTAAAAAAATCAGAGATCACTATGATGCTGTGAGACAAGAATACCAGCGCAACAGACTTCATTTAAGTGGTAAGCAAAAGTATCTCCAATTGTTCAAAGCACATCCCTCTTTGTTTAATAATGCCAAAATGAAGGATATTGCCTACTTCCTGGGAATAAGTCCCAATTCCTTATCAAGATTTAGAAAAGACAATTGATCAGTTCAACTCACCAAATGAATATTACGAATGTAACATTTGGTGTATACGAATCCACCAAAAAGCAACCGCAATAACATTCAATCCTCCCGACATTTAATCTGAGTTTCCAAAAGGAGATCAGTCAGGATGAGAAAAGAAATCATATTGCAAGGAATTGCGACTGCAATTGCCCTGTTATTCTGTTATGCGGCTTTAAGCAAGCTGACCGACTTTACCCGGAGTAAATCAGAAATGCTCAACCAGGTATTCCCTGGATCTATTGCAATGATTTTGGTATGGGCTATACCTGTTTTGGAATTGTTTGTCGTAGCACTCTTACTCTATAAGCCATTAAGGTTAACAGGATTTTACGCTTCTCTTATTTTGCTCGCCTTATTTACTATTTATATTGCGATTACGATGACAGGTGTATTCGGCAGAATCCCTTGCAGTTGTGGCGGTATACTCAAACACATGAGTTACAGTTTACATCTGATTTTTAATATCTTTTTCCTTTTACTCGCTCTAACGGGCATCTTTCTGGAAAGAATACTGATCAACAAATAGTCATGTTTCTTAATTAACAGAGTGTTTAACAGTAAAAAAGAAAGGAGAGCCGCCAAAATTTGAAGGAATATCAGGAACAGCGAACAAGCTCAGCTGTAATATGATGAATTAATATTTAGCCCGAAGGAATGGAGCTTCCAGGTTTCTGGACGGTAATGAAGACAGGGCATTATAAATGATCTGTCGCAATACTTATATTATGAATAAATTCTTTAAGAATGTAAATACATTCGGATTAACGGTAGTAGTGATAGCAGGTGGGTTAATATTTACGCAGAGTGCTTTTAAAAGTGCAAATCCGAACCGGTTTGACACCTCCTATTTTTTCAATGGTGTCGATAACAACATGCTAACTTCACCAGCGGCATGGAATGTGCAATTAAATAATAAATATGAATGTGAAAGAATTACAAAAACACCTTGTGAGCTTATAGTCCCAGCAGGTCAAACATTAGATAGCTACCTGCTTAACCATACCCCTCAACAGATTATTAATAATTCTGTTTCAAAAAGAGCAGTTAAACCATAATTAAAACTCCATGGGTAATTCTTTGTTAAGGCCTTATCCATGGAGTTCTTACTATTATCTTTTATTCTGACTTATTCCAGATGTAGCAATCACATCTTCTGGAATAGGTAAAGCAAATCTTAAATCATTAGGCTGAAGATTATACGTTTGTCCATGCAAAGTTCTGGTCAGCATTATATTCGCTCCCTCTTTATTTAACCGTTTAATATCCATCCATCTTAGTCCAGTCATCAGTAATTCCTTTCTTCGTTCTTTTAAAACAAGATGAAGTGCTTCATTAGCATTAGCAGCAGTATAAGGGACATAAACTTTAGTCTTATCCCGACGTTTAACTACTAAAGAATTCAGCAAATCAATACTCTCACTGGCCTTCCCCATCCTGGCAAGACACTCTGCTTTTATCAAAAAAATCTCATTCGTAGCAATTCCACAAAACAAGCTTATTCCTCCTCCATAACCACCCTTAAAATAATAAGTCTCATCTTCATCATTCTTCTCAAAAAACGCCTGTTTTCTCAAGTCATTTAGTGCATAAGAATCATATATTTCAGGAATTATAATAGGCGTCGTATCATAAATGATATCTGTCGAACTCATAAATCTAAAATAGATCACCTCCGTATTATTCGCTACTGTAAAAGGATAAATCCCTCCATAATCAATCGTATTGTAATCCAATAGATTAGAATTTAAAGACAAGCAAGAATCTGCATATTTATAAGCATTTTCATAATCCCGCATTGATAAATATGCTCTGGCTAACAGTCCGTAAGCAGCTGATTTTGAAGGCCGGAATTTTGATAGTGGCACCAGAGGCAATAAAGCTATTGAGCCTTTCACGTCCTGAATAATCTGTGCATAGGTCTGCTGAACACTTGATCTTATAGAAACTTCATTAAAATCTGTATTCAAACGCAATGGCAAACCCAAATCAGATGGTGCACTTTCCTTATCATAAGCCTCACTCCAGATCACTGTGGCGTCCAGATAATTATTTCCTCTGCAATAAAGTGCCTGACCTTTTACATTATCCCATTCAGTAGCATTTGATCCGGTTCTTTTTACTTTATCTACGCCTGATAAAACGGTGTTACAAAAATAAATTGCCTGATAAATATCGTCCCATTCATTAAAACTATTAGCGAATAGATGATCTTTTTCCCAGGTATACTTCCTGCGTTCATTTTCGTCTGCGAGAGACTCCCATTTTTCATCAGTTAGATAGTAATTATCTGAGCTTATTTCCCCCGCACTGGGTGAGTTTTGGTTTATCTTAGGTACATTATCAAGCAAAGCCTGGAAGTCTCCTAACGTAGTAGGAACAGCCAGCTTTCTACTGGTTTTTTCATCCAGAAATTTTTCACACCCTATCAGGTTTATCAAACAGCAAATTACCAGAACAGCTGTTATAATTTTATATAATCTATTCATCATCTGTTTAGTTTAAGTTAGCACGGATTCCAAGAGAAAAAGTCTTTGAAGGTTTAAGTACATTTGGCATCTGGTAATCAGGGTCAAGATTGTCTTTATTGGCTGTCCATATCAAGCCCAGGTTGGCTGCATTTATATAGATAGACATACTTTTAAAAGGCAAAAATTTCATCTTATCCTGATGCAAATCATAAGAAAGATTTACAAACTGTAAGCGAATATGATCTGCTCTGTCTACAAGCACTTCAGAACCCATATAAAAGACATCCCTTGAAGCATTATTTGGATAAACTAATGAAGGAATTTTAGTGGACGATTCATCTCCAGGCTTCTGCCAGCGTGCCCCATAGTCAGCATGCCCTATTCCTTCACTAATAAGGCTTCCATAATTGATTGAAGATTTCCTGAAATAGTATCCCAGTTTATAAGTAAACCTCACAGCGAGACTAATCCCTTTATAAGTAAAAGTATTGCCAAGAGATCCATAAAATACAGGTAGAGCAGAACCATGATAATTCAAGTCTTTCAATTTGACGGTATTCCCTGTTAGCAATAGATAATCATCACTAACAGTTCCGTTTACATATCCTCTAGGATTACCATTTAAAGGATCAAGGCCAGCGGATTTATAAGAATAGATTGCAAAAACAGGTTTACCAGTAATACCAGATATTGAAGGCATTGATCTGATAAAATTGTTAGCCTGCATATCAGGTAAATAATAATCGATCACCTGATCTTTATAAAAACTGGTATTCAGATTACTGGCCCAGCTAAAATCACCTGCAACTATATTTAAAGTATTTACTTCTATATCCATACCGTTTCCTTTTGTACTTGCTGCATTTTTCAGTACTATAGAACCAATTCCACCGGTATAATCAATTAGTTCGTTGCCAAAAAGATTTGTTCCCCTTTTATTAAAATATTCAATACTACCAGAAAATCTGTTCCCTTTAAATCTAAAATCCAGTGCCAGATTAAACATTGCCGATCGTTCCCAGGTCAAATCCGGATTAAAGAAATTGCGAAACTGTGCCGCTGGCGAAGGTGTGTATTTGGAATTTCTCATATAAGCAATGGTAGTTACAGCAGTCATGTAGGGATCTACATTTCCACTCACACCATAAGTCGACCTCAATCTTAAATAAGGCAGCAATGTCAAATGATAAAAATTTTCTTTACTAACCTCCCACGAAGCACCCGCAGACCATAAAGGATTCCACCTATCGTTGGCCTTTAACCCAAACAAATTCGAAGCATCACTTCTTGCACTCATAGATACTGTATACTTACCATCATAAGTATACGAACCATTTGCATAAGCAGAAACAAAACGGTTTACGTTTTCATCCAGACTTCTGTTATCGGAAATATAGCTTCGTGTACCTGTTTTAAACTCTGGAAAAGAAGTGAGATAATCTACATTCCCATAATTCATCAAGAGGTCATCATACCCATAAACACGGCTCTGATCAAACAAAGTTTTTGAATCTCTGCGTTCACCGCCAGCAATAATATTGACCTCGTGTTTATTCCAGTTATTACTATAATTTAACTGCCCCCTCAAATTATGAGACTGTAGTACATTATTAGCTAAATCCAACACACCGCCCTTTGGAACCTTATAAATTATCTCTTTTGCAGTAGGAAGCTGCGTGTAAGTATTCACCAGATTCCTCGCAAAATAGCTATCCTTATCGCTCAGATTTCTCCCGTTTGTTTGCTGTCTTTCAAATTGATATTTTACATCCAGAAATAACCCATTGATCAGCCTGTAATTCAAACCAGTACTAATCAGCAGGTCACTGACCGACACTGTATTTACTAAATGCTTATAATCTTCCAATGGATAATATTTCCAATCCAACAATCTTCCCTTACCAACTGTATCAATATATCCCATACGATTGTCCTTCATGATAGGCAGCGAGTTACCCTGATCATCAGCAAAACGCGCATAGGGATACAGGTCTGTACCAGACCTGATCATCCCATACGCTGGTCTACCAGAACTACTTTTACTTTGTGTATAAAACATTGACGCTGTTAACTCTAAATTTTTAACAAGGCGTAATGTGTTTTGGAAACGCATATTAAATCGGTTATACTTTTCATCCAATTCAGAAGAATTGTGATCATACCCGGTCGCTAAGCTCCAATTTTGGCGGGCTGAACCTCCATTTAAACTTAGCGCATACTGCTGGTTTAAACCTTGCTGATAAATATATCTGGCATACTGGTCTCTTATGTCAACCCTACCCAAATCAGCTTTTGCAGCGTTATAAAAATCGTTGGATATTTCCCCCTTATCTTTCCTGATTAACAACTCTACAATCGGGGTAAGCCCTATTCTATTGATAGAAGTGATATCATCTTTATATCTTCCTTTTGTATATAATAATTCTTCTACTGCTATAAAATCAGCGGAAGACATTTGGTTCAGGTAGCCAAAATCAGGTTTAGTAATAATTGTACTATTTACATTGAAATCTATAGTTAAAGGCTGATTAAATTTCCCTCTTTTAGTCGTAATCACAATGACTCCATTTCCGGCTCTTGCCCCCCAGATGGAAGTTGCTGCCGCATCTTTTAGCACAGTGATATTTGCAATATCATTTGGATTCAGGTTATCCAGATTGCCTTCATAAGGAAAATTATCAAGTATAATCAAAGCACCTTTAGCTCCGCGAATTGTACTCAGTCCCCTTACAACCAGATTACCTCTGCCACCCACTGTACTTCTATCCACAAATACACCGTTAGTTATCGCTTCTAACCTGCTTAAAACTGTTGTCCCTACCTGCTGATTGAAAATTTTTTGCCCAATAAAACTAAAAGAACCAGTAACTCTCTCTTTAGCTAACTTCTGGTAACCAGATGAAACAATACTAACTTCTTCCAGAATTTGTTCAAGAGGTTCCATTTTAATAAGTAAAGATTCACCCTGATGGACAAGCATTCTTTTTTTTCTATAGCCTACACGCGTGCATTCAAGTGTATCCTTTTCAGAATTTAGCAAGAGCACGAACAAGCCATTTTCATCTGTATAAATCATATTTTTTGTGCTGCCGCTTTTGATAGTCACCCGGTTTAATGGTTCACCAGTCTCAGCAGATATCACCTTTCCATTATTTTTTTGCTGGCCGTTAACACTAAGTGTGAAAATGATCAACACTATGATTATGATTAAGTTCCTCATCTTCTTTTCGTTATTTCTTATCCCTTAATACGAACATATCAAGGTATCTGACTCCTTCAACCAACTCCAGGTTATAAGCTTTAAGCTCTTTTCTTAAACCCGACAGACTTGTCTGCTTAGATAAAGAAATATCAACATTGAAATTGTACCCTGTTTCATCGAATAAAGGAGCTTTAATAAAAGGCAAACCAGTAAGACTGATCATGAAATATTTAAGAGAATAATTAGTTATTTTAGACTCTGTATCAGAAAAAAGAGTATTCTGAGAAACACCACCTTTAGTTTTTATCTTATCAGCACTACCTTTACGTCTCAATAACAAACATTTAACTTTAGTTTTCTCTATACTTCCCAGGTAATTAGTATATCGGTTCAGATCCTCCAATATATATTGATACAAAGGAACATTTTTCAGATCAGGTGCATTACATCCGTAAGTATAGCGTTCATCCAGATCATCATCTTCAACCTCATCATTATCTATTAACAAAGCGGGATTCTTTACCAGAATAATACTTCTGCTTTCCTGATATTGTTGTCCCTTTTGCTCAAAGAGGTTAGACATAATCAGGCTATACATGATTGATAGTGACAAATTAGTCATAGCCACCCCTGTTTGAACACCCGAGTCGTTATTTATACGTCTAAACCCAGGATTCATCCCATAATATCTGCCCCGAAAAAAAATAGAATAATATTTTAATTGGTTGTTTTTTAATAGGTCACTGGCAATGAACAGTGGTTTTTTTGTATCTATGTCGATTTTGACACGCATATTTCCAATTGTATCAGTATTTAGAAACCGATCAATATACTTCTCTTTGATTTGATTACCAGTAGTAGCAGCGACTACTTTTCCACTTTGATCCAGCCACACATAGTGTGGGATAGAGTGATGAGGAAATAGTTTATGAAATACCTTGTCGTCAGTAATTGATGGAATAATTGATGGTTTATCTTTATAAAATTTCTCTAGGAAAGGTAATGCCTCTGCCCTTGTCTGATTAGTCACTTTAATAAATTGAACTTCTACTCCATATTTTTTTTGCAGCTCTTCTGTTTTCGGAAAATCAGATGCACAAGAAGTACAATAAGTTGCCCAGAAATCAAGAATAATCAGTTTAGCCTTAAAATCAGAAAGATTAGTTTTTGTAGTCTTATAGTTATAAATATTAGTCAATGTTACATCAGGGATTCTGTCCCCTATTTTAACAGGTTTATAAGTTTGTTTCGTTACCTGAGCCTGAGCTGTTACACTTAAAAAAAGGCAAAGCGTGGCCATAGCGATTATTGAGATCGTTTTTTTCATGTTTATCGGTTAGTTATCATTAAAAATTAATGATCAATACCAATTCTTGTCAGAATGGATTGACCGGCATTCAAAAAGGATTTAGGTTATAGTTTTAGGTTTTTTGTGCATGCAGGATGCATCACGACTTTTGTCGGAAGGAAGGATAAATAATCTTAAAATATAGGAATAAGCCTCTGTTTAATAAGCGTATGATAAAGAAAATCATCATACAATATTTCTCTGTTCGAGATATCTATTAAATCATAGTGTAAAGATATAATTCTGAATCCATAATAACAACTATTTCATTAATAATGAGGACAGATTTATATCTCTTTTTGATTTATTATGGAAGAAAATGAATATCAGAGGGCTGAACTAGTTGGAAATCAGCTTACTTCTTTACTAGACCAAACGGGCATCAACGTTACAGGATTGGCAATTGCAACTGATATATCTGTTAACCATCTTCGCACAATAAAAAATGGAAAAGCCTCTATTTCAAGTAAAACCGCCGGAAAGATAGCAGACTTCTTCGGAGTAGAAATTGATGTGATCTTCTCAGCCAAACTTTTTAAACTCAAAAAATGGGAAACTATAGAGACCATCAAAAATTTCTACGAAGAAAATGTCAACAATCCTCAATTCTTCGTCGCCAGACAAGGAGAAGAAAGTATAGCTTATTTTATAAAAAAGGAATTAATTCCAACGATGTTCTTTGCTGAACAGAGAGAAGTTAATTATGTCAGAAAATATATAAAAAAAGAATATAAACGAGATTTCAGCAGCAAAGAAATCTCAAGACAACTAAACAGGTTAACGGATTCAGGAGTTTTATCTAAAGAAGACAAAACGGGAAATAAAAGTATATACTTATACAAGCTTAAGTCAAAAAAAGGCTCTTAACAGGCATATGCAATCATTTCAAACTTATTTTCTTCAAAACTTCCACTGCAAAGTCAATATCTGACTCATTCACAGAAGCAAAACCAAACCTGATCCCCTTATGCTTTAACTCTTTCCCTCTGGAATAACTACTTCCTAAAAGCTGCAACCCCATTGACGAAGCCTTATTAATTACCTGTGAAACCGGAAATTCCTTTTTTTGAACCTTAACCAAAGCGCCATTCCTCCTTGCGGCTTTGTAAATTCAATCATTTCACTTAATTCACTCTTGATTAAATCAGCACTATAATCACAGCGAAATCCATACAACTTATTCGCTTTTTTGATATGCCTGGAAAATTCGCCACTGCTCATTAATGATGCGATTGCCCCTTCCATCAGAACATCGCTTCTTAAATCAATCAATGATTTAAATTTCATCGCACTCCGTAAAAAATCACCTGTTGAAATCATATAACCTAACCTGAACGGAGCCCCCAGTACCTTAGTTAATGAACCAATATAAATAACGTTTCCATCATGTTCACCACTCGCCAAAGGTAAATACCGACTATATTGATATTGAAAATCATAATCGTAATCATCTTCAATAACAGGTAACTGATAAGTCCTGATCAATTCCAGCAATTTTGTTCTGCGTGCAGAACTTAAAGTAACGGTAGTAGGATGATGATGATGCGGAATGATATATAGTAACTTTATTTTTTGATTCTTTAATGCATTTTCTACCGCATCGATATCCATTCCCTCACTATCAGTGATGCCGCTATATAGATAGCCATCTGCGCACCACGGGTAATAATTAAATTCTCTGTCGTTATATTCAGCCCCCTGGTCTCATTTAAAAAGGAATGCAATGCTTCTTTAAACCTATTGCTTCCCCCTATATCCCAACGGACGCAGATTTTTTAAGTATGTTAAATCCCAAAAGTTTCCGGTATTCTTTTAATATCTTTTCAATAGGAAAAATATCAGTCTCAGGAAAACCATCATCTACAATTAATTGATATCCTGGTGATATTTTTGGTAATGCCGGTATATGGTCGAGCTGATCAAATGGTAACCGCGAAGGAACCCGATATCCTTTTCTTTCCTCACTTTCAACCCAGTCCTCTGCGATCAGGTCATTATAAGCAGCCATGATCGTTTTACGGCGCAAACCTTATCTGAAAACAGTCTTTAACATTATGGGGGTTGATGATATTCAGGAGACTTCCTTAATGGAGAGGCTTTTGGCGGCGATCTATTTGAACAATCCATTAAAAATGTACACACTACAATTGACAAAATAACCAGCAGATCATGAGAAAAAAGTTAGTAATAATAGGCGGAGGATTCGCCGGATTCTGGAGTGCAATGAGCGCAGTACGTCAAAGTCTTGAACTTATTTAGAGAGATAAAACATCATAAAAAGAGATCTAAACAATTTTAGATCTCTTTTTATGGAAAAATAATTAATCATGATTACGAACTAAAGAGGCTTTAGCTGCGCCCAAAATCCCACCCTTATCTTTATCCTGAATCAACCCTAATATTTCAAAATCCTGCGCATTAAAATCTTTTGGCAATGCTATAGTGACTATTCCATTTCCTGTAGCACTTAAAGAATTGCTTTGCAATTTGCGAACGATTTGTACGTGTGAAAGTTCACGTCCCGCATTCTCGCCCCGTACTACTTTACTTTGTGCATTCTTTTGCAGGATAGCAAGAGCCAAAACACTTCCTTTTGGTGCGCCTGTAGTCTGATAATTTACCTGAACTTCCTTTTCTGACTGCTTTGCCTGAAGGGTCAATGTAGTCTCTGAATTGATAGCCAGTTGTTTTAAAATTGCAAGGCGGATCTGGGATTCTTCAGACCCTACAAATTCAGACTTCCCGTTTATAATTGCTTGCGGAGTATAAATTTGCGGGTTATTCAACCAATTTCCATATTGTACCTGTCTTTTAGAATAATCAGCATTACTAAAAATATCTTTCCATCCTTGTCTGTCCCAATAATCAACGTGATAAGCTAGTAAGTAAACAGGTTTATCCTTTACTTCTTTTTGTATTTTCGCCAGAAGCTCATCGGCAGGCGGACAACTTGAACAGCCTTCGGATGTGAATAACTCTAATACGGCAAAACCTTTTCCATCAGTTTTTACGATGTCATTTTTAGCAGCTCCTTTATGCTGACCACATGCAGTAAGAGATAGAATGGTGATCATGAAGCAGATTGTCATTGCTGAAGTTTTCATATTTTCTTTGATTTGTTCCTCAAAATTATTTCAAAATCAACGCGTCTTTTACAGGAAACCAGTTGAATCCGGCATAACTCCTGGCGAGTCAGTCTTTTCCCGCCCTGGAAATCCCCGATTCAACTGCACATAATAACGCAGGATTCAGCCAAAAAATTTCAAGTTCAAAAATGCCTTATCCAGTATCAAATTAGCCTATTTAAACCATTTATAGATAGAACAGCAGTTGGTGCAGTACTATTTTTGAACCAACCTTAAAAAAGATAATATGTCAGAACAACTTAAATATGATCGTCGCCGTTTCTTAAGTGCGGCCGCGATCACTATCGCAGCCGGTCCGCTCGTTATGCTTAGTGGCGCAGCAACAGCACAAGCTGTTCAATCAGCAGCAGATTTCCAGATCACGACCAGCGGAACAAATAATTCATTTGGCGAAATAAAGCAGATCAACGCCGGTGTGCTGAATGTTGGATATGCAGAAGCAGGCCCTAAAGAAGGTCAGCCTGTCATCCTGCTGCATGGCTGGCCATATGATATTCACAGTTTCGAAGCTGTTGCTCCTTTACTCGCGGCAAAAGGTTACCGGGTGATCGTCCCGTATTTACGTGGTCATGGCACAACAAGTTTTCTGGATAAAAAAACGTTCAGGAATGGTCAGCAGTCTGTAGTTGCCCAGGATATTATTTCCTTTATGGATGCACTTAAAATTAATCAGGCAATCCTGGCTGGTTATGATTGGGGAGCAAGAACAGCTTGTATTATTGCTGCACTCTGGCCAGAACGTTGTAAGGCAATCGTGTCAGTGAATGGCTACCTGATTAACAATTTAGAACGCAACAAATTACCATTGCCGCCAAAGGCCGAATGGGGCTGGTGGTATCAATATTATTTTGCAACCGAACGTGGCCGGGCTGGTTATGAGGCAAACCGGAATGATTTCGCCAAACTGATCTGGAAAAATGTTTCTCCGAAATGGAATTTTGACGAGGCTACATTCGAACGTACTGCAGCAGCATTTAATAATCCGGATTACATTGCAATTGTCATCCATAATTATCGCTGGAGATTAAGTCTTGCTGATGGTGATCCGCAGTTCGATATACTGGAAAAAAGACTTGCTGAAGGACCGGTAATTTCCGTACCCGCAATTACGCTTGATGGTGATGCTGATGGAGTTGCCCCGGCCACAGATGGCACAGCTTATGCTAAAAAATTCTCTGGTAAACGTACGCACAAAATTATCAAAGGCGCAGGACATAATCTACCACAGGAAGCCCCTCAGGCATTTGCTGATGCTGTTATTGAAGTTGACAGCTATAATTGAGTTTTGAGGAGACAGAAAAGAAAATCATATGATAATTAGTTATATTTATAAGCAGCACTCGCTTTAAATAGATCGATATGATATATGGTATTGCTTTAATCATCGGAATTATTTTGTTAGTTTATGCATTAAATGCGCTGAAAGAATCCATAACGTTTGTAAAAAACAGTGTGCAGACAATTGGTACAGTCACAGAACTTGAACAGTTGAGCGATAGTGACGGGGATACCTACAGGCCAATATTTACATTCAGGATAAAAGACAATAAGGAATATACCTATACCCATCCTGTATCAAGTTCCCGCCCAGGCTGGGCTGTTGGTGATCAGATTAAATTCGCATATGATGCTGGTCATCCGGAAACTGCAAGATTCCTTTCCTATTCCAGTATTTTCAATTGGCCGGTCAGATTACTATCAATTGCATTGCCATTAATTGTATTAGGTGCAGGGTATTTCCTGTTTTTACTTTGCTTGTGACATTATTTAGCTACCAATTTATTATATTTATTTTATAATAAATTGATAGCTAAATGTACTACCGTATAGCTTTAATCTTTGGCATTATTTTATGCTTTGCATCCTTATTTATTTTAAGTGACTCTATAACGTTCCTGAAAAATAGTGAGCGGGCAACCGGAACAGTAACAACATTAGAATTGTTACGCGATTCTGATGGAGATTCCTACAGACCAATATTTGCTATCAAAACCAAAAACAACGGGGTCTTTATTTATAAACATACCTCATCCAGTTCACCAGCAAACTGGAAAGTTGGAGAAAAGGCTACATTTGCATATGACCCCAACGAACCGGGATCTGCCAGGCTATTTACCTATTTTGGTCTCTTCAGCTGGACAATTGTATTGTTATGCACTTCCATTTATTTAATGGTAATTGGTGCTGGATATCAGCTTTCCAAGCGTTTTTTGCGTAAGTTGTAAACTCAAAACCCTATCTTGTTTTTTAAATCACCGGTAAACTTATGCTTCAGGAAAATCTGATCAGCTTCTTCAAAAACACGAACCTGGTTTCTGCTGCTGCCGCTGTTGAAATTGCAGCTCACTTTACCAGAAAAACCATCTCTAAAAATCAATTACAGCTTACAGCCGGTAAAATATGTGATGAATATTTATTCCTCGAAAAAGGATATATGCGCGCATTTGCGCATGATACGGAAGGCAATGAAGTAACAACAAATTTTTATACACAAGGACAACTGATATTTGAAGTTTCTTCCTTTTTTAACCGCACCAGATCTCAGGAAAATATCCAGGCATTAACAGATTGTGAAGGCTGGGCTATCAACTATGAGCAGCTGAATGATCTTTTTCATACGCTCCCGGAATTCAGGGAATTCGGCAGATCAGTTTTGGTTAAAGGGTTTGCAGCATTAAAAATCAGAACATTAGCTATGATTACTGAAACCGCAGAAGAAAGATATGAGCAGCTGTTGGCAACAAATCCAGAAATATTCCAGCATGCGCCTTTGAAAAACATCGCTTCTTATCTTGGCGTTACGGATACTTCTTTAAGCAGGATACGAAAAGAGCTGGCAAAGAAAAGATAACCTTATTTCTTGTCATATGGCAAGAATTGCCTGTGTTCACAATGCTTCCTTTGTATAAACAAATAAAGCTATGGAACACTTACCTTTTTATATCAAACTCATCTTTATACTCAGTACAATTTTCAGTGTATTGATGCTCTATAAAGCGGGCAATTATTCAAAATCAATAATTCTGATTATACTTTCCTGGCTGGCCTTACAGGCTGTCGTTAGTTTATCTGGATTTTATACGGTAACCTCCACCTTCCCACCCCGATTCGCATTATTGGTTTTTCCACCGGTAATACTGATTGCGGTCAGTTTTTTTACCAGAAAAGGAAGGAATATACTGGATGGTTTTAGCCTTAAAACATTGACGTTACTTCATCTGGTTAGAATCCCGGTAGAGTTAGGCTTATATGGGTTATATCTGCACCGCGTCGTTCCTGAAATTATGACTTTTGAAGGCCGTAATTTTGATATACTATGCGGGCTGACGGCACCAATAGTCTATTATTTTGGCTATATCAAAAAAGTGCTGAACAGCAAAGTATTAATTGCATGGAATATCCTTTGTTTACTGTCTCTTGCTAATATTGTGAGTACAGCCGTTTTATCTGCACCTTTTCCTATTCAGCAGTTCGCATTCGACCAACCTAATGTGGCCTTGCTTTACTTCCCTTTTGTCTGGCTTCCCTGCTGTATAGTTCCGGGCGTACTACTTGCTCACCTGGTTACGATAAAACGGCTGATAAATTCATCCATTTAATGTACTCAATTATAAATTTTCAAGGTATTCATCAAGATTATTCAAGCCTGCTGTAAATCCACCTTCGAAGCCCATTTTCAGGAGCATTTCCATATCAGCTGTTTGATCAAAACTGATTTCGACGTCTACCTGCGTAGTGCTGCTGTCTGGCTGACTGAATTGTTTTTTCCAGTATACTTTTGGAAAGTCCGGATTTTCATTGCCCTGTTCATCGCAAAATACAACTACACTGGTGATGCTCTTTTGGGAATCAATGGTATGATAATCTACCCTGCACCATGTTTTTGCACCTTCAGGGCTTACCATACAGTAAAGCCATTGTCCGCCTTCGCGAAAATCCATAAGCCCGGTTTCCGCTTTGTAGGGTTTGGGAGCCCACCACAAATCAAGAATTTCTGCCGTTGTCCAGGCTTTCCATACCTGCTCCAATGGGGCGTCAAATAACCTGACTACGCTAACTTTTTTGTTTTCCATGTCCTTTGAAAAGACTGCTTCTCTTTTTGTCATGATTGTTTATGGTTTTGGTTTTTCAATAGTTCATCCAATTGGTCAAAGCGGCTTTCCCATTGTGCACGGAATTGTGCTACCCAGGTATCCACTTCTTTCATCTTTTGAGGGTTAAAATGATAGTGTATTTCACGACCGGATTGCTCCTGATTAACGAGCTGGCATTCAGTAAGTATTTTAATATGTTTGGATATCGCTTGCCTGCTGCTTTCAAAATGTTCAGCAATAGCATTCGGGGTCATCGCATGAAGGGCTAATAAAGCCAGGATAGCTCTGCGGGTAGGATCGGCAATAGCCTGAAATACATCTCTTCTCATTTCCTGATAATTTACGCAATTGATCAGTTGCAAATATACATGCAACCGATCAATTGCGCAAATTATTTGGAGATTTTTATTTTTTGATCAGACGGAATAACCTGGTTTCATGGGAATTAACACTACCCTTCCAGTTTTTCCCTGTTCTGATAACTTTATGCTGCCATAAATCCTTGATTTGATAACTTCCGGTTAATCCAAAATCATAGGTGATTTGCTGAGTTTGATTACTCCGGTTTAAGATAGCCAATGCATAGTCACCATTGGCCAGTGGTTTTAGAAAAACAGTCCAGGTTTCATTGTTTAATTTCCGGACAGCCTGTTTTCCTAAGGTATCCTGATTGAGCAGAATCACTTCAGGATTTAATAGAATCCGCTTAACTTCTTCACTCATATTCCGGATATCATTCGTAGCTGCCAGCGGCGATGCCAGCATACACCATAAACTCATCTGGCTCTGGTATTCCGCTTGTGTACATCCGGTTCCACCTAAATCACCAGAAGGGCCTTTTTTACCATTCAGCCCAACCACCAGCATATCCATATCATTCCAGTGTCCGGGGCCGGCAAATTCAGCCAGCGGAGCATTCAGGTCAATAATATCTAATATACCCTCTCCCCCTTCTTTTGCCGATCTGCGTTTCCATTTGTCTCTGATATCATTGGTAGTCCGCCATAATTGCCCGCCGGATTCAGGTGCCCATAACCAGGGTTTACGGCCTCCCCATTCACAAATACCAAATACAATAGTTCTTCCACTATTGCGTAGCGCATCTGCCATTGTTTTATACCTGCTTTTTGCAGTTTCGACGTCTTCAGGAGCACCACAATAGTCATATTTCAGATAATCTATTCCCCAGGAAGCAAATGTTTTTGCGTCCTGTTCTTCAAAATGAAGGCTCGCAGTATAGCCTGCACAGGTTAGTAATGAAGCGTCGGAATATATCCCCAGTTTCAAGCCTTTACCATGAACATAATCAGCAAGTGCTTTAATTCCTGAAGGGAATTTCTTCGGGTCAGCAATGATGTTATTTTTATGATCTCTTCCCCCCTGCCATCCGTCGTCAATGAGTACGTAATTATAGCCTGCTTTTAGCATACCACTGCTAACCATTGCATCGGCCATTTCCATGATATCTTTTTCGGTGATCTGATCTGCGAAATAATTCCATGTCATCCATCCCATTGGCGGTGTTAAGGCCAGACTACTTTCCTGATTGGATTGAGCAGAAGTTTTGGAATGGAAAAGACAACAGATAATAGTCAGGTATAATGATATTTTTCTCATCTGAACAAAGCTATTAGTGAACTGTTATAAATAGAATGGGGAATCCGTTGATTATCATGAACTATCCGATGATAGTAATTTTTAGTCTACGGGATATCCATGATCAATCCAGTCTGTTTTGATATTTGTGGGAAGTTCTAATAACCGCACATTTGTAAATTTCTGATCCGTAAAAGCCTTAAATGCGGGTCTGATATTCGGACATCTATCCATCGGGCAACATCCGCAATAAATTACAATCGCTTTATTTTTAGGGGTGGTCTTCAGGATTTCCTTCAATTTATTCAGATTCCCGGCTTCACTTGCAGTGCCCAGGTTCGTTGCTCCTTTTATATTTTGAACAACACCGATATTGTAAATTTTAACATCTTCTTTTTTACTGATCATATTTGCCAGTACAGCAGGTGAAATCAACTGATCTTCTTCCCAGGGATTGCTTTGGAAACGAGGTTTTGAAACTTGCGCATAACTAACAGCTGTCATCGCTGTAAATAACAATGCAGTAAATGATACTTTTAATAAAATGTTCTTAAGCATAGTTTGTCTATATCAGGTTTTAAATTACTTTAATCAAGGGTTCATTTACTGTATTTTCCAGCCAGCCAAAAGAAATGAGATGCGCATCAGTTAATCCCTGGTTTTTTAAAAGCGCTTCGAATTCTTCCACTCCTTCAGCTTCCACAGCGACCAATAAACCTCCGCTGGTTTGAGGATCTGCCAGAATAAACTTCTGATGATCTGTTAATGTACTGATCTTGTGTCCATAACTATTCCAGTTTCTTTGTGTACCGCCCGGATAGCAGTTCAGGTCAAGATAGTAAGGCAAAGATGAAATTACCGGAACTTTATCAAATTCAATGGTTGCAGACAAACCACTTCCGTCACACATTTCAGCCAAATGTCCCAGCAAACCAAAACCTGTTACATCTGTCATCGCTTTTATGCTGGGTAACTGACCAAATAGCTCTCCCATTTTATTGAGTGTAGTCATGCTTTTAAGTGCAATTGCTGCATCCTCGGGAAGCAAAACACCTTTCTTTTGCGCAGTAGACAAAATCCCTACACCTAATGCTTTTGTTAAATATAACCGGCAACCAGCAGTAGCGGTAGAGTTTTGTTTGAGCTGAGGAATATTAACCAACCCATTTACTGATAAGCCGAAAACAGGCTCAGGGCAATCAATACTGTGTCCGCCAGCCAGCGTGATCCCAGCTTCGGCACAAATAGCCCTTGCTCCTTCTAAAACCTTCTGCGCGACTTCTGGTGCAAGCTTTTCAATTGGCCAGCCCAAAATCGCAATCGCCATTA
The DNA here is from genome assembly GCF_014200595.1 of Pedobacter cryoconitis. Lineage (NCBI taxonomy): Bacteria > Pseudomonadati > Bacteroidota > Sphingobacteriia > Sphingobacteriales > Sphingobacteriaceae > Pedobacter > Pedobacter cryoconitis. The sequence continues at coordinate 1,171,396 of NZ_JACHCG010000001.1, read as the reverse complement.
CCGGTTTTCCTCCCATGGCATAGACGTCGCTGATCGCATTTGCAGAAGCAATCCTGCCAAAGTCATAGGGATCATCTACAATAGGCATAAAAAAATCTGTAGTTGAAATTAAGGCAGTTCCATTGCCTAAATCAAATACTGCGGCATCGTCCCTTTTATCATTTCCAACTAAGAGACGAGGATCAGCTGTGGCAGGAACTGTAGTATGTAAAATTTTGTCAAGTACGGCAGGGCTGATTTTACAGCCACATCCGGCACCATGTGAGTATTGGGTAAGTTTTATAGGGGTTGATTCCATTTTCTGAGTTATAATTGTTGAGTGGAATGTAATTCCTGTATGGTCAACAGCATTTTAGCTGCATTCACTTTGATATCTTTGCTATCAATAGCTATTGTTTTGATTTTCTCCGGATCGCGTTTATGAAGTCCTGTTTTATATGTTTTATCATAATAAACCAGTACAATCCTGATAAAGTCTGACATACGGTCTTCCTGAATAGCCAGAATAGCATTTTTAGTTTGCTCCGGGCCAAGTCTTTTCCAGATACGCTGTGTACATTCTATTAAAAATTCAGGATCTAAAGCTCCGTATTCTGCGGCCAGCAGTTCTACGCGATGTTCATCAGGAACTGCTATATTTAATACTAAAGAGGTTCTCATTTGATACCAAAAAGGATTCGGTATACATCTTTTGCCAATGGTCAGACTTTCATCTTCTATCCATATCCGGCTTTGCCTGTCGAGTTTGTTCAGTTGAAAAGCAAAGTTGTTTTCAAATTGCTCTTGTGTAGGCTGCACCATTTTATTCATTGTGCCGTAAGAGGAACCCTGATGTTGTGCCAATTCTTCCAGATCTATGATTTGTTCACCCATAGTCCGGAGCTGATGAAGCAGTTTGGTCTTACCAGAACCTGTCATTCCTCCTACTATAGTTAACTGATAAGCTTTTTCAAATTGCGCAGCAGACCACCTGCGGTAATTCTTATAACCGCCTTCAATAAGGTAGACCTCAAAGCCGTACAGATCAAGCGCCCAGGCCATTGCACCACTTCTCATTCCTCCGCGCCAGCAATGAACAGCAATCTTTTTTCCGGGTGATATTACTAAAGCTTCCCTGATAAAAGACGACCATTTATTACCTGTCAGATCAAAGCCCAGTAAAATTGCCTGTTCTCTTCCAACTTGTTTGTAAGTCGTACCTACCTGAACACGTTCTTCATTGGTGAAAACCGGCACATTAAATGCGCCAGGAATTCTACCTTGCTGAAATTCTAAAGGAGTTCTGACATCAATCAGAGGAACGGATTCAGGTAAATTGATAAAGTCATGAATAGAAATCGATTTGATCATTTTAAGGATTTAGTACCAGATCCGTAAATATGATCAAATTATAGAAATAATGGGTTAATCTGTGTAAAAGGTTAGTTATACTTTAGTGAACTATCATAAGTATCATCAATTACTTTGTCTTTCCACTCTTCTTTTCTTTCTGCCAGTAATTCAGCAATTCTTTCTGCGCTTAAACCAGCTGCACTATTATAATCAGCAATATAAACAGCTAACTTTTCTTCAATTGCTTTGATACTATTGGTGAAATCTACAAAGTCTTTGATCATCCGTTTACGTCCGCCATGCGACGAGAATAATACGTCATTAAATCTAAAGTATCTGTGTGCTAAGTTATTTCTTAACAGCAATACTTCTCTGAATTCTTCCATATCAATATCACTGATCTGATAAGCTTCTTGTAATAAAGTGGTCATCACACCTACCATCATTTTACTGTGGTCATATTTAGCCCAGATAGCTTCATAGGCATCTTGTGAATCAGGTTTGGTTTTAACGATATCATCTATAGCTAACATATTGATAGTCTGCTGTTCTAAAACCTGCCCCATATAAATCGCCCTGCCATAATGTGCGTAAAGCAATAAGGCCTGTTCATTTTCTTTTAATTCGTATTCTTCGATCGCTTCCTGATAAGATGTATGCTTCATTATTGTTTTTATAGATTTTAAATCATTATAACGCTTAAAACGGTAATTATGTTCTGTTTTATTTTTTGGATCAATTCATAAACTTGTGGAGCAGGCTCTTTTTTAAGCATAAATTTTTGACACGCTCAACAGAAAGTCTTTGCTGTCAAGGATGGCCCAGCCGAAACAAGGCCGGGCTGTTAGTAAATAAATTCAAAATAGCTAAATAATAACTCAATATCGGCCGGGTACTGCCCGGGTACTGTCCGGGTACTCGTTAGGGTAAGAGCAATGCTAAAGTAACGTGAGTCCATGGCAAGTCCAAGTCAAAACAACTAGTTGAAATGACTTAGAGTAAGTATGCTTAAAGGCTGTTCTCAACCTGGTGTCACCCCGACCACCACTCAGGCACAACCAAACCATAACTAGTTGAAGATTATTGAAATTATAATTTCCCCTTTGACTAACCCACGGACAACTGCGGACAATTGCAGACAGCTGCGGACAATTGCGGACATTTTTTACGCATCAGGATAATCTTTAACGCGAATAGCTTACATTGGTGGAAAAGCATTTATTTATTTCGGTTATTCAGATTTTAACGCCCATCAAATGAAATTAACTATTACTTTTCTGCTGGTATTGATCAATACTTTCTCTTTTGCGAAGCCCCCTGTTTTTAGCAGACCGGTTCCTGTATTTAATAAAACACAGGCTGTCGCATCAACAGTAGACCGGCGGGTAGAGTTGTTAAGTATTGTATTCAGGCTTGCAGGAAATCCTGAGTACAATATGAATTTTGCAAAGCAGTACGTGAAAGACATCAATGCTTATTTTGGAAAATATAAGGATCAGCCAATAATCAGTTTTGCAAAGAAGCTGAGTGAAGAAAAAGGAATAGGTTTTTCAAGAGTAATGTTCCTTGCTGCAAATCTTGAATTTAAAGGTGATCAGTTTTCCCTGATTAAGGTTTCAAAGAGCAGCCTGGCAGGAAAATGGGAAATGGAAGATGCCCTGAAATTCGTTAAACTGTTAAATGACTTCTATAAAACCTCTTCATTTGAAGTGTTTTATAAAAATCACCAGTCTATTTACAACGTCGCTACAACCCGGTTTAATCAGGCATCAGCGAGCTTCGATCCCAATTGGTATCCAGCTTATTATGGTGACCATAGTGTAGACTACAAAACTGTTGTTGGCCTTGCAAATGGTGGAGCTAATTATGGTCCAAGTGTATTTCCTGCCGGACAGAAAAAGATTGTCTATGCGATTATGGGTTCCTGGACTTTCGATGAAACGAGTCAGCCCTTATTCTCCGCTAATGACTATCTGCCTACCTTAATTCATGAGTTTAACCATTCGTTTGTGAACCATATTCTGGAAGAAGATGGCAACGGGAAATTACTGGAAGCCAGTGGCGGAATTCTGCTGGATTCACAGCGGATAGAAATGAAGCGCGAAGCTTATGAGGATTGGCAAAGTTTAATCAATGAGTCTTTAGTCAGAGCTTGTGTAGTCAGATATCTGATTGATCACAAAAATGAGGATAAGGTTGTACAGGCTGAGATTCTGGAACAGCAAAAAAAGGGTTTTCTCTGGACAAAAGAACTAGTTATGCTATTAGGGGAATACGAGTCTTCCAGAGATCGGTATCCAACATTCAAAAGCTTTTATCCAAGAATTATTACTTTTTTTAATCAAACGGCGGGAAATATCAAAGAGATCAAAGCGGCTTATCATGCTAAACAATAGCCTTAAGACTAATATATGATCTTTCCGGTTTATTTTTTCCGCCAGGCAGCCCATGCTCCAGTACTCCACAATGCCCAGATTACAAGCACTGGCTGGAACAATAACCTGATGCCACGAAGTAAATCTGAGTTCAGGCCAAAAGCGTTGGTGTGCGTAATCAATTGAGAAACATTACCAGGGAAAACCAGCACAAAAAACAGGGCCACAATCCAACCAACTCTGACACGCTGGTTGCTCCAGAAGATTAAAGAAAGTCCCATAGAAATCTCCACAATTCCGGAAAGAATAACAACAAGATCTCCGTTTAATGGAACCCAGTCCGGCACTTGCGCAAGGAATTCTACTCTTGCCCAACTCAGGTGGCCAATCCCTGCGGTTAACAGGATCAGACCTAATATAATACGACCTATGGTCTGTGCCTTGCTGGTTTGATGTAATGCCATTTCTTTATTTGTTTAATAACAACAGGAGAACAGCAAGTCTGTCAAAAAGTTTCCCTTCCTCAGCGATCAGGTTAATTCTTATTCCTTTTCATTTCCTTGCGGGTCTTTATTTTCAAAAGAATGTAAGACAGTAAAATGTAGAAACAGAGTTGAATAACTAAAATAGTCGTATAGTCGCTGATATCATTCAATGTACCACTTTGAAATAATAAAATCCGGTATCCGTTCACAAAAGGCATCATCGGAAAAATATAAGCAAATACACGTGCTGCCCATCCGGTCTGGTCAAAAGGCCAGCTGTACCCGGATACAATATATACGGTCATGGAGAGCACCATTAAAAATTGCACAGCTCGTAATTGCGTTTTAAATAGGATACTTGCAACCATTCCCATAAAAGTAGCAGCAGCTATAAACAGCAAAAAGATGAGGGCTGCATCCAGTATATGTTTAGGAAAAGGTTCTCTGAAAATCACATAAAAACAGGCCAGAATACCTGCTAAACCAATAGATATAATCCAGTAAGGAACGACTTTTATCGCCATCATCATGGATACAGTTTTACTTTTCTGACACAACTCTTTAAAAGTATTGGCTTCATATTCTGAGGTAAAACTCAAAGCCATGACTACAATAGTTACGGTTTGCAAAATGATAGCCAGGTAAGATGGCCAGGAATAAATCATATAATTGGAAGCCGGGTTATATAAACGAAAAGTGTTGGAATGAAAGGCTTCATATTGGTTCGCGGCTACCGCTGCCGGCAACCCCTGCTTTTGCATCGCCCCTATTTTTATACCCGCATTTAGTGTTCCGCCAGCGGTCAGTAAAGCACGGGATACATAACTGGAAGTCATTAGATTCGCGTTATTCACGTAAGCATTAATTTCAGGATGTCTGTTCTGTAACAGATCAGCTTCAAATCCATCAGGTATAACTACAGCTGCCAAAGCTTTGTCATTCATCAAAACAGTTTTCATGTTTATACTTTCGTGTTTCACGTTCACAACTTTCAACACATCCATATCATCGAGCATATCAATAAATCTGGCGCTCATTGCGGAGTTATCTTTGTCGACAACCATTACAGGCAAATCGGTAAATTTACCTTTTTGATAGACTGCGCCAAATATGACCCCGTACAGGATTGGCCCGCCTATAAACAGCATCACCATAATCGGGTTGTTTTTAAACAACCTGAATTCCCTGCCGGTTAATGATAAAAATGTTTTAAGTCTGTTCATGGTTATTCCTCTTCCGCGTTAACTTCCTTTGAAACCCGAAGGCTTTTTCTGATTCTTAACTTCAGCAGTATAAAACTTAATAAAAAAAACACAGCTATTAAAATAAGCTGATGCTGGATAAAAGGCATCACATCATGGATATTCGCCCCTTCAAGCAGCAAAGCTCTTAAGCTCCTTAAATACGGCGTCAATGGGATAATTTTACCAAAGGCTTCTAAGATGACCGGGGTCTGATCTGCTGGCCATGTAAATCCTGATACAGTAAATGCTGGTGAAGCAATACACAGAAGCAGTTCTGTCGCTTTCAATTGAGATGGAAAAATAAGGCTGTACAAACCACCCAGCAGACAAGTGCTGATCACCATTAGAATTTGTGATAAAAATAAGACCTCCGGATGCACAGGATTTGGCAGTTTAAAGTGCAGGCTGAATAAATAAAAGACCAGCAGGGTAATCATTGATAAGATCAAATATGGGACCATCTTGATAATAATCAATTGAAAGGCCGAAGTGGTCAGACCTAAAAGACCTGCTTTGTTAAAGGTATTATTTTCTATTTCCTGCGAAAAACTAACAGCCATGGCTAATAAAAGTAATTGGTGCAGGATAGAGAAAATAAGTGCAGGCCATAGGAACACCAGGTAACTTTGACCGGGATTGTACAGCTGGAACAGGTTGAGCTGGAAAGGCTGGATTCTTTGTGCAGCAACGCTTGCAGGCAAACCAGATTTCTTCATAGCTTCTATCCCTATTCCTGCGTTCAGGGTTCCATTACATTGTGCAATTGCAGTTCCGACTGCCCCAGCAGCAACGGTATTGCTCATATTCAGATAAGTATTGACTTCAGGATTGCGTTTATTCAACACATCGGCTTCAAACCTTTCAGGTATCACGACAATTGCAATCGCACGCGTATCCAGCATCGTTTGATCTAAATCTATCGTTTCATGTTTTACTTCCAGAACATGCAGGGTTGGATGATCGGAAAACATATCAATAAGCTTAGTGCTCATCGATGTATTGTCTTTGTCCACCACCACAATTTTCAGGTGTTTCACTGCACCGTCCATATAAACATTGCCTAATAAAAAGGCAAGAATAACGGGCATGATCAGAAAGGCAACCACAAAAATTTTGTTGCTCCAAAACAGGCCAAACTCTCGTTTCACCAAATAGAAGAAAACAGGTTTATTTGGCATTGACAACGGGTCTTGGTAGTAAAACAGCAGCGTTAAAAAGTAATACCTCAGTTTTTTTAATATCGGTTGGGGTTACTTTGATTTCATAAACGGCTTCATCCATTTTGTAATCCGGATAAGCTGTCGTGATATCTGCATATTTAGGCATCTGCTTTATCGTCGCTATTTTTCCGGTAAAGGTTTCCTGGTTATAAGGAACTTTTACGGTGACCTCACCTCCTTGTTTAAGCTCAGAAATCTGACTTTCGGGAATAGTGAAACGAAACCAGGTACTGCTTGGAATATAACCGCTGAATATCGCATAACCGGGTGTGGCCAGCTCTCCTTCGTGTAAAGTAATAGTTTCTACGGCCATATCATTGGTAGCAATAATATACCTTTCAGAGTAAGCAACTTCTGCTTCTTGCAGTACGCCTTCTGCTTGCTGCTGCTGCCCCATTGCTGCTTCTTTTGTTTCTGCACGCGGGCCTTTTTTCGCTTCGTTCAGCTCTGCTGTTGTAGCTTCAAGCTGTGCTTTTGCACCTTGATATTTAGCAAATGCTTCATCATAAGCCTGGGGAGCCATCATACTATCGGCATACATTGCGCTGGCACGTTTAAAAGATTTTTGCGCAAAAGAGAATTGTTCTGAACTGGCTTTATATTTGGCCTGGATTTGCTTCAGCTGATTTGAAGTAGCCCCATTGTCGGCCATGGTATGTTGCGCAGAGGCTGCTTTAACCACACCATGTGCCTGGGCCACTTTGGCTGTAACTTCTGGTAAGTTCAACATAGCGAGCGTATCGCCACGATGCACCAGGTCTCCTTCTTTTACATATATTTTCAGGATACGCCCTGCTACTTTAGTGGTAAAGGCAATGGTCTCTCTTTTTATTTTTCCTTCAAATGCGTTCTCTAATTTTTTCTGGCTACAAGAAGTAACACCAAAGAAAATCATAATTAAAGGCAATAATATTTTTGTATGCTTCATCTTGGTAGAATATTTAATTCTTTGATTTGAATTTGTCTATAGTCAGGTTTCCGGCAGCTTTATGTGCTTCGTCGGCGGCTCTTCTTTGATTGAATACGGTTTCTAAATAACTTAATTCAGCTTTTTCGCTATCTGTTATGGCAGTGATCAGATCGGCTGGTTTGATCAGCCCGGTTCTGAATTCTTTAGTAGCGATTTGAAGCGCGTCAAGTGATACTTCTTTTTCTTTCTCCTTTGCACCAATCTGCGCTGTAGCAATACTGTAATCGGTATTCGCTTTAATTAAGCCGAGTGACAGCAGTTCTTTTGCTTCTTCTTTTTTATTCCTGACCTGTTGTAATTCAATCTTTATTTTCCTGATTTCGTGTTTACTTTCAAATCCATCGAATATGTCCCATTTTACACCTACACCGGCAATAAACGTAGGGAATAGTTCCAGCTTGTTCATCTGAAGTTTGACATCACCGGTATTAGGGCCAAGTGTTCCTGCTTTATTTTGAAAAACAAGATTGTTTAAGCTCATATAAGAAACAGAGCCAAAAGCGGCAGCCGTAGGTATCAAATGATTTCTTTTAGCTTTCAGCTGATAGTTATAAGCTTTATCCTGAGCTTCCAATGCTGCAAATTCCGGGCGGTTATTGACATCCTGGTTCGGAATTACATTCAGGTAAGGTACCAGGCTGTTATCAATTAATTTGAGTGTGTCTGTGCCAATTCCAGTCAGCTGTTCTAAACGTTTAAGGACTAAATTTCTTTTTCCGTCATACTCTACCAGTTTTGCTTCCAGTTGTGCACGGGCCACTTCAATCTTTTTGTGTTCATATTTAGTGATCAAACCGTAAGCAAGTGCTTTATCAGCAATTTTTGACTGCGCCTCCAATTGTTTACCGCTATTGTCCAGTACTACCTTACTTTGTTTAAGCAGCGCGAGCATATCATAGGTTTCACTGACTTTACCGATAATTATCTGCCTGTCATTCTCTAAAATAACGGTTTGGGCTTTCATCTTTTCGGTAATTGCTTTTTTATAATTGCCAATTTTAAATCCGTCAAACAGCAATGCTTTTACACTTACATTGGCCAGCCACGTATTATTGTGCATGTTAAAGCTTCCATCCAAAGCTGGAATTGGAATATTCAAAATCGGAAAAGTAGAGGATGGCAAACTCGCATTGACACTGCTGTTTAAATAAGCATAACTTGCCATACTGCTTACACGTGGCAAATAGGCATCTGATAAAGCCTGCCTTGAATCTTTGCTTTGTTCTACGTCGAGTTGTTTATTGGCCAGCTCTGCGTCTTTATTGACGGCACGTTGCATTAACGTTGGTAAATCTGGTACTTGCTGAGCTTGAACCTGGCTTATCCGCAAAAGCGAAATAGACAGCACACCAATAAATACCAGTCTGTTTGGGTAATAGTTTCTCATAGGGCAATGAATTTCCCGCAATTATTCTAATTTACATTTTATTCAGCGAATACTGCGTTTATACTAGTTTAAACTAAAAACTATCGTTTAATGTTTTTTCTATTTTCGGTAACAGGTTAAAAGCATCCTGTGCAACCTGAGGTACTGGCCTGGCCAGTTTACGTAATTTGGTATCTATCCATGAACCTTCGACTGTAAGAATAGCTCTTACTTTATTTTCGTGATCAGTAAATTCTTGCACAATAGACCATTTTGCTCCGTCGGCACTCATCTTCTCCACTCTAATATTGATGCTGATCTGGTCTTCTGATTTGATTTCCCTGATAAATGTACAGGATTCTTTGAAGATGACAGGGCCAAAGTGCTGTTCTTGCATTACGTTCATCGTCAGGCCGAGTTCACCTAAAATTTCTAACCGGGATTGGGCAGCCAGATCGTAATAGCTGCTATGTCTGAGGTGAAAGTTGGGATCTAAATCGGCCCAGCGTAATGCTAATTTTTTCTGAAAATGTACCATGATCTCTACGGATTATTTATAGGGACAAAGGTAACAGATCACGTTTTTTTATATACTGACCTATGTTAGGAAATTGATTTACGAAGTCTGCTCAGGCTTTCCGGGTGGATGCCAAGGTATCTTGCAATGCGGTGAACAGGAATTTCTTTGATCATTTCGGGCCTGTATTTAATGAGTTCCAGATATCTTTGTTCTGCATTTTTGGTAAGTGTATCTTTTTCTTTGCGCACTCTTTTCATATAAAGTCCTTCTGTAGCCAGTCTGCCAAATTGATTTGCGAGCAAAGAGGTTTTATAGGCTTCATTCAGTTGGGCGTAGGGAACAATTTCTACAATACAATCTGTTAAGCAGTAAAGATATACATCTGATGTTTCTTGTGCCAGAAAGGAAGTATAAGAAGAAACCATATCGTTGGAAAAGCAGAAGTCAATGATTTTGTTCCCGATTTCAGTTTCCATCCCGATTTCTATGATGCCTTCTTTAAGGAAATAGATATTTCTTTCGACCTGTCCTATACTGGTAATGACAGATTTTTTGGAATACGCTGCGGTAACAGTAGGAAATGGCAAAGTCTCATTTGTACTCAGCATTTCAGCAATGTATTCATTCAATGTCATATCTTGTTTTTCTGGTGACCTTCAAAAATAATAATTTTTCCGGCGAAGAGGTACAATAACCGAATCTTAAACGGTTTTTGAGCTTTTAATAAACCATTTCAGGATTCTGGTGTTCATATTACTCATCAATACGGAAATTAATCAGATCAACAAATGGATAATCAAACTTATGCGCTCATCAATGCTTCAAGAACGGGAGACGTTGATCAATTAAAGACATTACTGGCAGGCAATCCCGATTTAAACGGTCAGGATGAAAAGGGATATTCTCCACTTATTATTGCAGCTTATAATAATCGGTATGAAGCTGTAAAATTATTAGTAGATGCGGGTGCCGATGTCAATGCACAGGATTTTGGTGGGAATACGGCGTTGATGGGGGTCTCTTTTAAAGGTTATCCTGACATTGCTGAGCTGCTGATCAGTAATGGTGCCGACCTGAACCTTCAGCATGGAAATGGCGGAACTGCTTTGATGTTTGCAGCTATGTTCGGAAGGAATGAACTGGTTCGCTTATTGCTAAGTTACGGTGCCGACAAAACAATATTAGATTCCCGTGGATTATCAGTTTTTGATTTGGCAGCGCAGCAGGGAAATGAAGCAGGAATTGCATTGCTGGAACAAGCAAATTAAATAACAATAAAGGCTATATCAAATGATATAGCCTTTATTGTTATTTCGCAGCACAGATTAAGCTGGTATTTTTCCTTTTTTCTCCCGTTCCCAAAAACGGTGTTGTTGTATGGCCTTCTCAAAATCTTTAGCAGTTTTGTTTAGCAATAACCCATCAACCGATTCTTTTTCATCTTTAACTGGAATATTAGAAAGCAGAATAAAATCCACTCCTTCTGCGTTTGCTGCAATAGCTTTACAATGTCTGAAAGCTTCTTCAACAAAATGAATAGCATCAGCTTCTGCGGTTAAGGCTTCAACTGATTTTTTACCACCTGGTACATATACCGCATCAAATAAAACAGATGCCGTAGTCAGAAAAGTAAAATCTACTTTGATTAATTTCCCTGAATCATCTTTAATATGTCCGTCGTGAGTAGCCACAATTTTTGTAACTGCCCCGGCTGCTTCCAGTACTTTTTTATACGCATCCAGTTGACTTCCATTCACGCCGTCAGTAGCCAGAATGGCTATTTTCCTCGTTTTAATCGTGTCTTTAGGCGTATCTTTCATACTGAGTGCCGCGCTCGATTTCAACGTACTTTTCACGATTTTCGGTTCATATTTGTCCTGATCGCCATCTGCCGGCACACCATGGTTAACTGGTTTTTCAGGCCCGGACGGTACATCCAGACCTAAGCCTTCTGCCACACGTTTGGCTAATGTAAGGTCTACTTGTGTTAAAATACCAAGCACACGTTTTCTGATGTCTTCGATTTCTACCTTTCCCAGTTCAAACTTTAATGCATCTACCAGGTGATTTTTCTCTGGCTCTGACTGACTGTTATAAAAAAGTGTAGCCTGAGAAAAATGATCAAAGAAACTATCACTGCGTGCTCTGATTTTTTTAGCATCAATCCGTTCCTGGTAAGAACTAAAACCACCTTCTGAAACTTTAGCCTGCAATGGTGAGTTATCATTGATACTATTTGGCTGATAACTGGTGCGGCCTTTATTAATAGTTTGACGCATATGCCCGTCTCTTTGATTATTATGGACCGGTGAGATAGGCCTGTTAATTGGAATCTCATGAAAGTTTGGCCCTCCTAATCTTGAAAGCTGTGTATCAGTATAAGAAAACAGACGTCCTTGTAAAAGTGGGTCATTGGTAAAATCAATACCCGGAACCAGGTGACCAGGGTGGAAAGCCACTTGCTCAGTTTCCGCAAAAAAGTTATCCGGATTCCTGTTTAGTGTCATTTTTCCAATTCTTTGAACAGGTACCAGCTCTTCTGGAACTAACTTGGTTGGATCAAGTAAATCAAACTCGAATTTATGCTCATCTTCTTCCGGAATCACCTGAATCCCTAGTTCCCATTCTGGAAACGCACCTGCTTCAATCGCTTCCCAAAGATCACGTCTATGGAAATCAGGATCATTCCCTGAAATTTTTAAAGCTTCATTCCAGACTACTGAATGTACGCCGAGTAGTGGCTTCCAGTGGAATTTAACAAAGTGTGATTTTCCTTCTTCATTAATCAACCGGAAAGTATGTACACCAAATCCTTCCATCATTCTATAACTGCGGGGAATTGCACGATCTGACATGAGCCACATAATCATATGTGAAGATTCTGGCATCAGTGAAATAAAATCCCAAAAGGTATCATGAGCAGATGCGGCCTGAGGCATTTCATGATGCGGCTCTGGTTTTACAGCATGGATAAGGTCTGGAAATTTGATCGCATCCTGAATAAAGAAAACAGGCATATTATTACCTACAAAATCATAAATACCTTCCTGGGTATAGAATTTAACAGAGAAACCTCTGACGTCCCTGGCCAGATCTGTAGAGCCTCTGGAACCGGCAACCGTCGAAAATCTGACAAAAACAGGAGTCTTAATCGTGGTATCATTTAAGAACCCGGCTTTTGTATATTCAGCCTGAGATTTATACAATTCAAATACACCATGTGCGCCCGACCCTCTGGCGTGTACAATACGTTCAGGAATCCTTTCATGGTCAAAGTGAGTGATCTTTTCTCTGAGGATAAAATCTTCCAGCAGCGTCGCCCCACGCTCCCCTGCTTTTAGTGAATTCTGATCATCATTAATTTTTAATCCCTGATTAGTGGTCAGCAATTGACCTGACCCATCTTCCTTATTGGTTTGAAGGTCTTCATTCTTTGAAATTGCCTCCGAAGGAGATACTACTGGTTTTTTCATAATTCGACGTTTTAACGTTGGTGGTTAGCTATAAGAGGCAGGCTCTTTTTAGCTAATTTGCAACCAGAACAAACCGTTTTATGAAATGTTTTAAATTAAAATATACTATTGAATGATGGTTTTGTGAGTAAGAAACGATAAGATGTTATGAATTGAACTATAAATACACAAAAAAAGCACATATATTTGAACTCAAATTTTACAACTATATTTTATGGCAAAGGCATCCGAAATCAAAGTAGGAAATATTTTACGTTTCAACGGCGAATTGGTAACAGTTACAGAAATCCTGCATCGTACACCAGGTAAAGGTGGAGCTTTCTACTTAGGAAAGTTTCGTAATATTAAAACCGGGAAAATTGTAGAGGCCCGTTTAGCAACTGACGAGCAGGTTGAAATTTGCCGTGTAGAGACCAGTGATTTCCAATATTTATATGAAGAAGGTGACTACTTTGTAGTTATGGATAACGTTACTTTTGAGCAGTTCAGCGTTGCTAAAGCCTTATTCGGCCCGGCTGCGAAGTTTATCAAAGAAGGAATGGATGTTATCGTTTCTTTTGAAAGTGAAGAACCTATTATGGCTCAGGCACCAAACTTTGTGGAATTAGCGATTACTTATGCTGAACCAGCTGTTAAAGGAGATACTTCTTCTGGTGCATTAAAATATGCAACTACAGAAATTGGTTTTGAAATCAAAGTTCCTTTATTTGTGAACGAAGGTGATAAAGTAAAAATAGACACACGTACGGGTGAATACGTTGAACGTGTAAAATAACCATCCTGATGGTTTATTATATTCTTTAAAAAAAAGCAGCTTATCGGGCTGCTTTTTTTATGTCAAAACTGAAAGAAATTTTTATAGCGCAGGATTCGGCCAGCGATCCACACTCCATTCTTTTTTATAAGTCCTGATAAATTTGTTTACGTCTGCTATTTTGTAAGGCGGGCATGCTCCTGCTTTGGTAGTGATAAAAGCGCTGAGCCCGACTGCAAAATCTAAAGTATCATTAATATATTCATTTGATAGTTTCATAGCCAGTAACCCTGCTAAAAAGGAGTCGCCGCTACCTACAGTATCCGCTACCTGAATCGCATAAGCCGACCAGTGATGTTCGGTCTGATCTCCATAGTAAGAGGCTCCTTTACTGCCTTTTGTGACCACAATCTCAGGAATATCAAATTTGTTTCTAAGGAGTTCTATACGCGCTGTTTCTGTTTGACAATCCTTACTGAACCAGTCACTGATAATCGTGAGTTCTTCCAGATTTAATTTAAGCAAATCCGTTTGGTGCAGCAGGGCAGCAATATATTCGGGTTCATAATCAGGAGCACGCAGATTAACGTCCATCACTTTATAGGAGGCCAGCGCTAACAATTGTGCCAGCGTCTCCCTGCTCGTTTCGCAGCGACCGGATAAACTTCCGTAAACAATTGCATCGGCTTGTGCCACTAAACGGATATGCGGATTTTCAAAGGTGATATAATCCCAGGCCACAGGCTTGACAATCTCATAACGAACTTCATTATCCTGATCCGTTGTGACCTCCACTGTAGAGGTTTTATGTACCTGATCCAACTGGACAAATGTGGTGTCTACACCCGAATCTTTCATCACCTGCATAAGTTCTGTCCCATTCTGGTCAGAACCCACCCTGCTGATTAAATGACTGTTTACGCCAAGGTTTTTTAAGTGATAGGCCACATTCATGACCGCACCACCGGGCTTTTTACCAGATGGAAAGTTGTCCCACAATACCTCGCCAAAACATACTACCTGAAGACTATTTTTCCTGTTCATATCTCGTTAATATTGGTCAATTGTATTGATTACTTTTGCCACACCTTCTTTGCGGACGCCATTTAAAAAGAGCAGATATTGAAAGGCGAATTCTTCTTTTTCCGCTATGTCACCAAAAATGGAGGCTATTTTCAAAAAAGCCAGCGGATCACCCTTAATAGATTCAGTTGCTTCTTTGATCAGCAGTTGTTTCATTTCATCCTGAACTTCTTTAATTGCAGTCTTTTCTAAATAATGGCACCATGCGGCCAGAATCAAGGCTGCTCTCTTTAAAGATACACCTTTAACTAACTGATCATTGATAGTTGGCATTAAAAACTTAGGGATTTTTGCTGAACTCTCAGAGAAAATCCGGGTCAGCTGATCTTTGATATAAGGATTTGAGAAGCGCTGCATCAGGGTTTTCTTGTATTCTTCAACGTCTATGCCCGGCACTTCATCCAGAATTGGCGTCGCTTCCTCATCCAGAAAATCCTTGACGAAGTTAAAAAACACAGGGTCAGCCATGGTTTCATAGACAAAAGTATAACCGTTCAGATATCCTGTAAACCCTAAAGCTACATGCCCTCCATTCACTAACCGGATCTTCATTTTCTCGTAAGGATGCACATCTTTCACAAATTGCGCGCCCACCAGGTTCCAGTCTGGCCGGCCATTGATAAAATCATCCTCAATAATCCATTGGCAAAAGGGTTCACAAACTACTGGCCATGCATCAGCTATGCCAAATTGTGTGTCTAATAAATCGATTGCTTCTTGCGAAGTTACCGGTGTAATCCTGTCTACCATGGCATTGGGGAAAGAAATATTTTCTTTAACCCAGTTTAATAATCCGGGCGCCGCCAAGGTAATGTAAGCCTGAAGCATCTCTTTAGCCACCACTCCATTTTGCTGAATATTATCGCAGGATTGTATCGTTATACCCTTCAGACCACGTTCTTTTCTTCGTTTGATCGCCTGTGTAAGGTATCCGAATATAGTATCCGGTTTTTCCGGATTTACAATATCAGCCTGGATGGCAGGGTTCTCTGGCATAAACTTACCCGTAGCAGGGTTAAAATTATAGCCACCTTCTGTAATAGTCAAGGTAATAATCTTTACATCAGGATGTGCCATTTTCTCTATTACTGCATCCGGGTTTTCTGGCGCAAACAGATATTCGACGATAGAACCGATTACCTTTGTATGTGTTGTTCCGTCAGCTGCTGTAATCATCAGGTTATATAACCCATCCTGATCAACCAATGTATCATAAATTCGTTTATCGTGATCCAGCAAAGCGATACCACAAATCCCCCAGTCTGTTACCCCATGCTCCGCCAATAACTGATCGGTATAAAAGGCCTGATGCGCTCTGTGAAAACCACCAATGCCGACGTGCACAATTCCTGTTTTCACCTTACTTCTGTCATAAGCGGGAACGCTCACTTCTTTAGGCAGTGAGGATAAGTTTTTAGCGTTTAATTTTATAGCTTTTTGTTCCATAATTTATTTGTCCTGAAATCTTTGCAGCAATACTGCCAAAATAATAATTAGTCCTTTAATGATTTGCTGAGAGTAAGAGGTGATGTCCAGTAAGTTCATAACGTTCCCCATCATTCCTAAAATCAATACCCCCAGAAATGTATTGACAGCAGACCCCTTACCCCCTTTTAAACTGGTACCGCCAATCACAACGGCCGCAATAACATCCAGCTCCATGCCTACTCCTAAATTTGGTGAGCCCACAGAGGTTCTTGCCGTACTGATAATACCAGCCAATGCAGCCAGGCCACCTGTTATGGCATAAACACTGAATTTGTAGAGTGGGACTCTGATCCCTGATAAGTGTACCGCTTCTTCATTACTTCCTATCGCAATCAATATCCTTCCAAACACATTGTATTTGAGTAAAATAGAGGTAATGGCAAATACAATAAACAATACAATCGCCGGGTTTGGAATGCCTGATAAATGTCCGCTTCCAAAATCGGTTAAAGCGGCCGCATGATCGTCTACCATAACCGGGGCACCTTTGGAGAAGATAAACCCGCAGCCTCTAACCATAGTCATTAAGGCTAGTGTAGCAATAAAAGGAGCCATTTTTTGATAAGAAACCAGGTAACCTGAAATTCCTCCAGCCAGAATACCCGCAGCAAGAGCGGCTGCAATGGCAATTGGAAGGGGCATCGATTGTGAAAACAAAGCGATTAATACGCCTGTCATGGCCACTACTGAGCCTACAGAAAGGTCTATCCCTCCCGTTAAAATAACGAGCAACATCCCCATACTTACAATCCCAACCGGGGCTAATTGCCTGATTAAATTGGAAAGGTTATTGGCTGTAAAAAAGGCATCTGATACCATGGCCGACACCAATAACATCAGTAGAAAAATAACAATTGTATTGTGTTTAATTATAAATTGAACAGGATTTTTTAAAGTTGTTTCCATAGTTTTTTTGAGATTAATCAGGTGATTTCTTTAAGGGTTATTGTGCGCCGATAGAAAGCCTCAGAATATTTTCTTCTGTAAATTCTGTTTTGTCCAGCTCTCCATGTACTTTCCCTTCCCGCATCACCAGGATGCGGTCACAGATCCCCATCAGTTCTGCGGTTTCAGAAGAAATGACAATGGTAGCTACCCCTTGTCTGGACAGTTCGTTAATGAGCGTATAGATTTCTACTTTAGCGCCCACATCCACACCTCTTGTCGGCTCATCAATGATCATTACCTTACAGTTGGTATTCAACCATTTTGCCAAAACAACTTTCTGCTGGTTTCCTCCGCTTAATTTTCCCGCTGCCAGATTTCCGCTAAGTGCTTTGATCACCAGCTTTTTTATCAGATCATCGGTTTGATCTGTTTCTTTATCAGCATTGATAAAACCCGAAACATTCGAGATATCTTTAAAATTAGTCAGGCTGATGTTTTGTTTAATTGGCAGAGAAAGAATCACGCCCTGCAATTTCCGGTCTTCAGGTACCATTCCGATTCCGTGTTTAACGGCATCGCTTGGAGAATGAAAGTTCATTTTCTTTCCATACATAAAAATATCACCACCAGAACGCTGATCTGCGGCAAAAACTGCTCTGATTGTTTCTGTTCTCCCGCTGCCAACCAAACCTGCAATTCCAAGAACTTCCCCTTCTTTCACAGCAAAAGAAACTCCTTTTACTTTATTGGCAATGCTAATCTCTTCTACCCTTAATACTTCCTGACCAATTACGGTTGCCCTTGGTGGAAACATGGCATTTAAAGTTCTGCCAAGCATCATTTTGATAATCGCATCCTTATTGGTACTGGCTACATCCAATGTTTCACTGGAAGCACCGTCTTTAATCACAGTCACCCGGTCAGCAATCTGAAAGATTTCACTTAAATGGTGGGAAATGAAGATAATGGCTACACCTTCACTTTTTAATTTAAATAAAGTATCAAATAATTTCTGTACTTCTGTGGGGCCCAATACAGCAGAGGGTTCATCCAGAATCAGAACTTTCACATTTTCAGAAAGGGCTTTTGCTATTTCGACCACTTGTTGCTGTGCGATACTTAAACTGCTTACTTTTACAGCCGGATCAATGTTAAAACCAATACTTTCAATCAGCTGACCTGCATCTTTTTTCAGTTTATCAAACTTCAGCCAGGAACCATTTTCACCTAGTCTGTTCAGGAATATATTTTCAGCTACCGAGAGTTCGGGTACCAAAGAGAATTCCTGGTAAATGATACCAATTCCCAGTTGTTTACTATCATAAGTATTCTTGATATGGGCTTCTTCCCCATCTATAAAAATCTGTCCTTTATCCTTTTGATGAACACCAGAAAGAATCTTCATCAATGTTGATTTACCAGCTCCGTTTTCACCCATTAATGCATGAATTTCTCCGGGCATCGCTTTAAGAGTTACATCTTTTAATGCAGAAATACCACCAAAAGATTTCGCTATGTTTCTTAACTCAACGCGGTTTACTAAACTTATATTTTCCATTAAAAGTTTGCTTTTGGATCGTAAAACTGAGCCACATTATTTTTATCAATTAATAAGGATTGTGTATACATGACCTTATCCAGGTACCGGTCTCCGTTTAAATAACGTACAGCAGATTCAACGACCAGTTTTCCCAGTCTGTTCGGGCTATTCAAAGCAGAGACGCCATATTTACCCTGTTTAATCAGTTTGAGTGCTTCCTTTTGTCCATCAAAACTGGCTACCATAATATTGGTTTTCTTACCCAGTTCTTCAACTGCTCTTAAAGCACCAATAGCCATTGCATCGTTTTCTGCCATGAGCACATTAATTTCAGGATGCGCAGAAAGTATATCCTCCATTGCTTTCAGACCTTCATTATTCTCCCATCCACCCCATCCCTGAGCTGTAATCGTGAAATCTGTTTTTCCTTTGGTTCTCAGCTGCCCTTCAGCAAGACCACTCATAAAGCCCATACGTTTTTCTTTACCAGCCTGGTTCCCCTGATTACCACTGATAATGGCCGCATTGATCTTTTGACTGCCCATTTGAGCTACCACCCATTCTCCAACCAATTCGCCGTTTAAAGTATTATTAGCGAAGACTGAAGACACATAATGCGCTGAGGGATCTATGTAGCTGTCCAGGATAAATACGGCGACTCCAGCTTGCGTTGCAGCATTGATCGTAGACACCAATGCTTTAGGATCAATCGGATTGATAATTAAAACTTTAACGCCTTTGGCAACCATATCTTCTATTCCGGTTATCTGTTTGGTAATATCTCCTTGTCCATCTACCGCAATAAATTTCATTCCATACGCTTCCACATTACTTTGAACGGCTTTTGATAAAGCAACATAAAATGAAGCATTCAGTGAAGGGGAACAATAGCCTGCTTTAACCTCAGACAGATCTTTCTTGCTTACCAATGCGGGTTGTAATTTTGTATTCGCTTTTTGCTCAGGATTACAGCTGGTCAGGAACAACATGCTCAGGGCAAAAATGAGGGGCAGTACATGTTTAAACTCTTTGATTTTCATATGGGGTTTATTTGGTTAGCATCAGTTTTACTTACTCTTTTATCTATAATTAGTTTAATCGATTAAATAAAATTAAACTATTTTTAAACAACAGGTTATCAACCTATTATTAATTATACTTTTGTGATGATTTCTGGATAATCAGTTCTGCTTCGAGTGTCATATTATTTGTACCCCGCTCCTCGTTTCCTATGTTTTCCAGCAGTAGTTTAACCGCAGCCTGCCCTAATTTGTCCAATGGCTGCCTGATATAAGAAACCGGGCAATAAAATAAGTTATAAGCGTTAGATTCATCAAAACATACGATCGCCAAATCTTCGGGAATACGGATATTTAAATTCCGGATGTGAATCAATCCTTCAATCGCTAAGTTATTGTTACCGAAAAAAATCGCCTGAATAGGCTCTGCCTGATTTAAAAGTTCATTGATAGCCTGATGAACTTCTTCAATCATATTCTTCTCTTCTACTACTTTCAGGTTTTTACCTTCATTTTGCTGGCCAGCTTTAGAGAGTGCTGTTTTATATCCTCTGGAGCGTTCTGTCAAATGGAAAAGATCTGCTTTTAAATTGATCATTCCAATTTCACTGAAACCTTGTTCCAGTAAATGATTAGTCGCTTCCATGGAAGCCTGAAAATTATTAATGGTTACTGTATTCACGTTTAGATCCGGAAAATAGCGATCGACCAGAACAAATGGAATAGCTTGTTTTTTGAGGGAAATTAACAGCTCTTCTGATCCTTCGGGTGCCGCGATAATAAAGCCGTCAACACGTCTGCTCATAAAAGTACGGATCAGGTCTTCTGATTTAGCAGCGCTTTCATCGGCACTGCCAAAAATCACGGTGTACTTATGTTTCTTTGCTTCGTCTTCCACAATTCTGGCCAGACTTGCAGAGAAAGGGTTTGAAATATCAGCCAGGATCAAACCGATCGTCAATGTCTTATTAATCTTTAAACTTTTAGCTACATGATTAGGCCGGTAGCCGAGTTCATCAGCTAATTTTTTAATCTTCTGTGCAGTATCTTTATTGATTCTGTCTTCCAGCTGGCCATTCAGAACATAGGATACCAATGCTGTGGAAACGCCCAGTTGCCGGGCAATATCTTTCATTGAAATGTTCTTTTTCATAGCGCATACAAAGTTTCGGAATGCTAATATTCTATTTAAACGTTTAAATCACAAATTATTTAACATATATTTTTATTAAATCAACGTATCATATGAATAGCTACAGGTCATTTATCGACCTTTATTACACAATAGACAAGTATTTTAACCTGATTATATAAATCTACCTATACTAAAACACCCTACCGTATTTTCAATACAATAGGGTGCAATTGGCTAATTTTTTGAATTATTTGTTTAACCGTTTAAACTTAATTTATTTAATAAATCAGATTTGCTTATTTTCCTGTTCCTGACCATCCACGAAAAAACGTGTAGCAGAAACTTTCATTGGATTAAAATCAAATTCGATCATGGTCCCATTATTAGGGTTCCCATATAAATCGAAAATCAGCTCTCCCAGAAGCTTTCCATCAGCGCCGTAATACTTTGCTTTACCTTCGTTTAAAAACGACTCCTGGCGCATACCTTTTGGATTACCATCATAAATAATCTGCTTCACACGCTCATCTTTCTCAAATATGGTAATCAGATCATAGACAGATGGAACACCTTCTATTTCAGTCCCTTTGTAGGTATAAAGTGTAGCAGTTTCTTCCTCACCATCTTTATAAGTGGCATCTTGTCTCAATCTTCCATCTTCAAAGAATGTTTTCACAGAACCATTTAAAACTCCGTTTCTGAATACAGATGTTCCGCTGATTTTACCATTCTCTCCATAATATTTAACTTCCCCATCAAATTTCTCTTCAGTTTTAGATAAAGAGTAACCTACAAATTGAGGCTTACCTGATTTATAATAATCTTTAAAGAGATATTTACCATTTACAGCAGCAGGCTCAGGTCTGTAATAGACCATATCTTCTTTAGCAACTGGCTTCCAGTCTGCATCAAAATATTGTGTTTTTACCTGTGCAAACGTAGTAGTGAATGCAAATAGTAAAACAAGTAAAATTGTATTCTTTTTCATCTGACAGCGGTTTAATTGAGTTTGTAAATTTATGAAAATAATTATAATGTATTTAAAGAATGAGCATTCAAATCATTCTTTAAATACATTATAAAGCTATAAAACCAGCTGAACATCTTAAATAAAACAGAGTTATCCAACTCATTTAGAAATCAATATCGTCGGCTACATTCCCTCCCTGGGCATCAGCAAATTGTTGTTCATATTTTTTCCTGTAGGCTGCCTGTGTTTGATTATATTCTTCATAATCGGTCTGAATATCCTGATGAACCTGCTCACTCCATTTCGCGGCAGCAATCTGAAAATCTCCAATCGAAATACCATACTGATCAGCGATCCACTGTGCCCCATCGTGCCCATAATCATAAGCTACTTGCCTGGCAACTTCCAGTTCCTGATAAAAGTCTTTATCAGCTTTAATCTTTTCTATATTCCCGGATCCTCCGGCAGAAAGTTCTGGTTTTAAGTTTCCAAGCTTTGGGTGCTGATCAGCATCACCAAAGTACTGGCCAAACAGCGTTATAATATGATAGGTAGCATCTTGCTTCATCCTTTCCGGCCAAAGCAAATTGGCTTCCTCCCATACAGGTAATTCTACTCCTAAAGCTTTTGCGATAGCAGTTTCACTTAAACCGCTTCCTATTTTCGCGCACGCTGCACTGTAATCTTCTAAAGTAATACCGTGAACAGGTGCTAATAATGGATTTTCTGACATATGATTTTTATTTAATAATGATGAATTGAATTCAAATGATCTTGTAACATTCGTTGATAAAACTTCTCATTTTCTTCGGTCATATCTGGCACAATTTTGTTCCATTCATTGAACATCGCACGCAGATATTGCCGGTACAAAGACTTATTTTCAGGTTTGCTTTCTTCGTAAAACTTAAGCAGATGCGCGGTACGCTGCTCTGCAAGGCTCCGTGCCCGATGTAATACCATTTGTGCGCCAGTAGAAGGCGTGAAAGTATTCTGCGTCTGGCAATATGGACAAGTGATATAAGCCGCAATGAAAAATATCTTTGAAATAGTGAGCTGGCCACCGCATTGTTTACAGCTAAACTTATTCCGGATATTTTCAAATGCTTCAAGTTCTTGCTGATAGGCAGTTTCCAGATCCTGTCCGCCCGTGGCTTGCTCTAGTAAAGTATTATAACGCGCTATTTTATCTTCAAAAATCTGATGCCTGTTAATGCAGTTTATTCTGAAAACCATCAGCTTATCATGATATTCCCGTCCAGAGAAAGAAATGAAATCCGGAAGTCCGGCTTTAACCACGTCGATAAAATGAGTTATTTTCTCTTCTCTTACCGCGTTGGCCTTGTTGCGCATCTGACTGATTTGTCCGCGAATGCCTAGCAGCATATGACCATGTGCACGCTTATAGGGATCTTTATCCTGGTTAAAAACCTCGCGGATCTCTGGCAATGCTGAACTGCATAATTCATCCATCCGCTGTTCCAGCTTATCCAGAAAAGCGAACCATTTTTCCTGTGTTTGACTGATAGTTTCAAGCAGCTCCGGGTTATTATATTTTTTATCGAACAG
This sequence comes from Pedobacter cryoconitis, assembly GCF_014200595.1. Classification (NCBI taxonomy): domain Bacteria; kingdom Pseudomonadati; phylum Bacteroidota; class Sphingobacteriia; order Sphingobacteriales; family Sphingobacteriaceae; genus Pedobacter; species Pedobacter cryoconitis. Next base: position 1,147,965 of record NZ_JACHCG010000001.1, on the reverse strand, counting down.
ACCAAACATGAGCTATGAGTTATTTTCTTTTTTGATATACATACCATTAGTGAGCTTGATATCCATAAACTTAAAACCGCAATAAGCGCAGATCGTAAGCCCCTTTTGAAAAGCACGGCCCGCACCACATTCCGGACAATCACGCGTCTCCATCTTAGCCTCTTCCATTTTGAACTCCCCGCCATAATTCTCTTGATTGACTGCCCGCTGTTTCAACTTCCCGAGGTAGGATAATGTCCTTTTTTTTTCGTCTTCTCCCATCTCTGCAATTCCTTATAATAAATTGAGTAATTCTTCTTTTTTAGCCGAATACTCTGCCTCTGTAATTAACTGTGCTTCAAAAAGATCTTTTAGTTTTTTGAGCCTGGACGGTATGTCTTCTGCCGGCTGTGGAACTGCGGGGTTTGTCTGATTGATAATCATCCCCATGGCTACCGCATTCCGGGCAGCTTCTCCCATGGCGGAATTTTCTTTATCCATTGCACTTGCCACACTAAACTGAGCATATTTATTCATATCCGTCACCATATTCATACCAGTAATCTGGTCATAATGTTTCAGCACCTCTTCGGGTAAAGTAACACTGGTAATTGTAAATTGAGTGGCCTCCAATCCCAGATCGGTAAAGTATAACTGAATAACTGGCTGTATTTTCTGGTTTAATTCAGAAATATTTCCTGCGGCATCCAATACAGCTATATCAGCCTTTGCAAGTACCTCCGCAAATTTGGGTGCAATAAAATCACGTAGCTGCAATTCCAGTTCGGCAATGGTCAGCCGGGGGTAAGTGCCGGCATATTCCTTAAAGAATTTTGCGACATCCGCAATCCGGATGTTATAGGTACCAAAGGAACGGATCCTCACCTGCCCAAACCCCGGATCTCTCATCAGTACGGGTGCAGGTGTGCCCCACTTAAGATTAACGAATTGATGGGTATTAAAGAAATAGACATCAGCTTTAAAGGGACTTTCAAAACCATATTTCCAACCTTTAAGCCTTGTGAGTATGGGAATGTTTTCTGTCTTCAGGTTATATTTTCCAGCAGTAAAAGTGTCTGCAACCTGCCCTTCATGAAGTAAAATTGCAGATTGGCTTTCTCTTACAATGAGCGCTGCGCCGTTCTTAATCTCCTGATCTGCATCTGGAAATTTCCACATCAGCAAGTTTGGATCCGGGGTAACAGATGCTATGATCTCTATAAAAGGAAGTTTCATCTTTCAGGAGTTTATAACTAATAAAACAGATTTAAGATGAATGTAAAACGATAATCAATACTTTTATCCGCGGATTTGTATACGCAGGGATTGGCCTTGTATCCGATGATTTATGACTACAATCTGATCAGCCTGAGAAATTCATCTTTTTTACGCTGTGCTACAGGGAGCTCTGTTTTGTCTTTCAGAATAACTATGCCGTCTTTTAAATAGGTGTCTACGAAAGACAGGTTAACCAGGTAAGATTGATGTATTCTAAAGAAATCCGGAAGCGTTAGCTGTTCTTCGTAATTCTTTAATGGTTTGGATACAATTATTGCTCTTCCATCACACAAATTAAATGTGGTATAAGAACCCGAAGTCTGACAGTAAATAATATCATTTAGTGAAACCAGGTGCAGGCCTTCTTGTGTAGCCAGTGAAATCCTGCCAGTTGATGATTTACCAAGGCTATTCTGTAAAGCAGTTAACTGTATGTTGCTTAAAAACTTCTGTTCCAGAAGACCGATTTTTTCTATAGCTGCCCTTAGTTCTGATGGATCTACTGGCTTAAGTAAATAATCAATAGCACTGCATTTAAAAGCACGGATAGCATAATTATGATAGGCAGTAGTAAATATGATATGGAACTTTTTAAATACGCATTGCTCTAAAACGTCAAAGCCACTGCCATCTTTTAACTGGATATCCATAAAAACCAGATCAGGCTGCAATTCATCAATTAACTCAACCGCTGTAGAAACACTTTCTGCGACTGCAATTACATTTACTTTTTCGGGAGCAACCATTTGCAGCATTAAAAATAAGGCTTCCCGCAGCTTATGTTCATCTTCTATTAGTATTGCTTTATACACTTATGATAATGGTTTATATAAATATTATACCTTGATAAAAGGAATCTTAATTACCGCAGTTGTTCCTGATATTTGTCCCTGATCATTCTTCATTTCATCAATGCTAAAGCCATAAATACTACCTTCACTAGTCAATCTTTCTTTTGTAATTAAAGTCCCCATTGATCTGTGCTGATATTCAAGCTTATTTTTCACCTTATTTGACATCGAAAAGTTAATCCCCACCCCATTATCAGTTAGCGTACATGAAATATACGTGTTATTCTCAGTCAGAGAAAATGCAAGCTGAAGATCTCCTCTTTTCGTTGCTGGCAATGGCTTTAAACCATGTTCAATTGCATTTTCTACAAATGGTTGTATCAGCATCGGAGGAATGGAAATACCGGCTTCTATTCCCTGATCAATAATTGTATAATCAAAACTATTATTTAAACGGAGTTGCTGCAATTCAATATAGTTTCTCAAACTATCTATTTCATCTTTCAACGGAATAAATTCCCTGGTAGTGAATTCTAAGATCTGACGCATCAATTTAGAGAATTTTGCTAAATAAAGAACAGCATTCCGGGTGTCGTTCTGTAAAATGAAGCTTTGAATATTGCCCAGCGCATTAAATACAAAATGCGGGTTTATTTGTGATTGCAACAATCTGCGTTCTATGGAAAGTTTTTCGGATGTGGCAGCAGCTGTTTGCAGCTTTTCTAATTGTAATCGCAGTTCAGCATTCTTCTGTTGATCTCTGAAAATCGTTTCGTTTTGTATATAATATTTTTGCCTGAAGTAATAGGAACGAAACATAAATAATAAACCAATAGCCAGCAGAAAAGCTGTACCATAGCCAAACCATTTATTACTGCGTTGCAGCTTATTTTCTTTCTCTAAAGTCTTAATCATTTTTGCTTTTTGGGAAGACTCAAAACGAACATCCGCATTTTGTAACGCCTTTGCGGTTGCTTCGTTATATTCAAAAGCATTGTATTTCATAAATCCTCTGTCATATAGCTCATAACTTTTATAATCTTGCTGAAGTATGGCCAGTTTCTTCATTGCAGCATAAAACTGAGATAACGTATAATAGTCATGGTAAGGCATAGCTTCCTGATAAGCAATCCCTTCCTTAAATAATCTGCCAGCAGTTGTATAGTCCTTTTTTTGGATATAATATTCTCCCTTAAGCCCCAAAGAATTACGATATACATTACGGATATTATATTGCCTGGCAATAACTAGTGCCTGATCCAGTTGTTGCAGGAATAAGGGTTCACTTCCTGGAAATGGATTCTCAAAATAGAGCACAGCCAGGTTAAGGTAGGGAACTGCCATATTTGATTTCGTGTAAATCTGATCAGGATGCTTTTCTATTTGACGGATCGTCTCTTTGAAATAATTGACAGCAGTATCTGCCGATAAAAATGGATTTTTTCTCTTTTCAGCAATGAGAAAATTCCCATAAGAAAGACGGACATAAAGTTTTTCATCTTCTGAATTAGTCTTCGCAGCTGCATTCAAAGCTAATGTCACATACTTCTTTTGTTTTACTGCATCTTTATCAGCATAAAGATTCGAAATCTCACTTGCTACCCTGGCCATATTTGCATAGTCGCCGGGCTGTCTGAAATTTTGATAAGCTAATATCAATTGATTTATAGCCTGATCTGTTTCGCTAAAAAAAGAATTCAACAATCCTGTAGCCATATAAGCATAACCCATAGCGCGGGAAGATTTTAGCTGCGCCGCTAAGTAATAAGAACTATCAGCATAAAGTTGTGCTTTATTGGTTTGAAACTTCTTTTTGTAAAAAAGGGATAGCAGCGCATAACTAATCGAAATTTCTTCTGCTTTATTTTCTTTTTTTGCGATGATCAGCGCAGTTTGCTGATAAGCTAAGGATTTTGTGGTATCTGTAAATCGCAAATTATAGCCCTTATTTCTGAGCAGGGTTATATCCCTGTGATCCGGTAGCTGATTTTTACTTTTACAACTGAACAAAAATGCAAAACAAGGAAACAATAAATACAACAATGTTTTTGAACCGGACATATTTGGTCTGTTAATTCTTAGATAAACTAATTTATCAATTTTTTCGCAAGACCTTATTCATCAGATTTTTTTTATCTTACCTCTTTCTGTTTATCGGTTGATAGCGGAATAATATTTTGACTTAAAAAACCATGAATATAGAAATACACCAGATTGGTGACCATAAAATAGCAGAAATAAGAGCAGAAGAAATTTTGGTTCACAACCCCGGAGAAGGCCTTCAATTATTAGTTGATCTTTATTACCAGGATTTCGATAAAATTATCATCCACGAGAAAAATATCACACCTGATTTCTTTGACCTGAAAACAGGTATTGCAGGAGAAATTCTTCAAAAGTTTTCCAACTATAGAGTAAGGTTGGTCATCGTTGGGGAATTCATCAGATTTCCGGGTCAAAGCATCAAAGATTTCATTTTTGAAAGCAATAAAGGCAGACAGATCAATTTCCTTGATTCAGTTGAACTGGGAGTAGAAAAACTATCAAAATAATCCTGTATTTTAGGCGGAAAACTAAACAAAAGAACCAGCAAAATCCTGGTATAATAAATTATATTAGATGTTAACAGTAGAAAAAATTGGCGGCACTTCTATGAGTGCCTTGCAGGATGTCATTAAAAATATTGTTCTATTTGAACGTACAGGCGATCAGTTATATAACAGGATATTCGTAGTATCAGCATTCTCGGGTGTGACCGATCTGTTACTTGAAAACAAGAAAACGGGTGCTCCGGGTGTCTATCACCGTATCGCTAAACACCAGAATTTTCATCGCCCGCTTAAAGATTTGATTGTCAAATTAAAAGCTATCAATAAAAAATACGTTGACCTGGGATTGGATCTTGCTGTTGCGGATCAGTTTATTGAGAACCACGTAAATCAGGCTCAGAAATATCTGGAAAATTTAGCTAATATTTTAGCTTCCGGTTACGTGAGCAAAGAAGGGATATTGCAAGCGGCACGTGAAATATTAGCTTCAATTGGTGAAAGTCATTCGGCTTTTAATTTCACCAATATTTTGCAGAACATGAACATCAATACTGCACTCGTTGATTTGAGTGGGTTTGATGATCACCGTGCTTTTACAATAGATCAGCGCATAAAAAATGCTTTTAAAAATATAGAGCTCAAAAAGACACTGTGTATTGTGACAGGTTATGCGAAAGGTACTGAAGGAATTATGCGTGAGTTTGACAGAGGTTATTCTGAGGTTACCTTCAGTAAAATTGCAGAATTTCTAAGACCGGCTGAAGCTATTATCCATAAAGAATATCATTTGTCTACTGCTGATCCTGCTTTGGTAGGACTGGAAAATTGTACCCCGATCGGTTATACCAATTACGATATTGCCGATCAGCTGGCAGATGTAGGTATGGAAGCAATCCATCCCAAGGCTTCAAAACCATTGGAGGTAAGCGGTATCAATCTGAGGATTAAAAATACATTTGAACCGTCACATCCGGGCACTTTGATTACACGCGAATTTGTTTGCGAACATAAACGCGTAGAGGTTATTACCGGAACTGATAAGCTATTGATGATAGATGTATATGACCCTTCGATGGTTGGCAATGTAGGTAGTGATTTACAGATCATGCAGGCGTTCTATGATCATAAAGTGAGTTATACTTTTAAAGCGACCAGTGCAAACAGTATCTCTATTGTGATATGGGCGCGCGATTTTAATAAAAAACTGATCAGCAAACTGGAGGATGATTTTGAGAAAGTGACGATAGAGAAAGTTGCGATGGTTTGTTTGCTGGGTACCAATATGGATCAGCCTGGTTTATTGGCCAAAAGTGCAAATGCATTGACCGAAAACAATATAAATATCAAAAGTGCAGGTTTTGCATTAAGAAAAGTAAACATTCAGTTCCTGATTGCACCTGAACATTTTAAAATGGCTATTATCGCATTGAATAAAGCGATGAAGTAAAGCTATTCTGTAAAATCTCCCCTTAAATCGTATTCAAGGGGAGATTTTATTTTTATTGCGTATAACCTGGATTCTGAGGCGCCAGATTTGGATTTACACCCAAAGGAAACTGTGGTACAGGAAATAAGTTATGATACTCCCTCACATTGGTCGTTCCTTTGGCAGTTAGCGTGGATACAAGTTTACCAGTACGAACCAGATCAAACCACCTGCTACCTTCAAAAGCAAGTTCTAATCTGCGCTCTTGCAGAATTGCAGTCCGAAGACCGTCTTGCGTCAAGTTTTCGAGATCAGGCAGACCAGCTCTTTTTCTGATGCTATTGACGGCTTTATAAGCCGGGTTACCGTTAGCAGGACTATTCAATTCATTATAGGCTTCTGCATAAGTGAGCACAACTTCTGCATAACGCATTAATGGAAAGTTATTATCACTTTGGTTTTCCGTTGTTGCATCAGCATCTATCCATTTATTCACGTAATATTTACCGTCAGTACCTTTGATAAAAAAAACAGCTTTACGTTTATCGGCGGCTGTATAACTATCATAAATATCTGTGGTTGGCTGGAATGATCCGAAACCTCTCCCACCTACACTATTATTTTCCTGGGCGAAAAAGGCAATAAGATTCCCTCCTTGTCCACCCGGGCCACTTACAAATTGTGCATCAAAAATGGCCTCTTTTCCAAATTCGTTCTTAATGTCAAAGACATCCGTATAAGTATCCCATAACCCATAACCTGCACCAGCCAAAGTCATTACTTCGTTTGCTTTGTCAGCAGCCTGCTGATATTGTTTTAAGGTTAAGTATACACTGGCCAGAAAAGATTTTGCTGCGCCACTGGTTGCCCTGCCGCGATCTGCACCACTATAAGAGGCAGGTAATACATTTTCTACAGCAGTAAGGTCTGCAATAATCTGCTTGTAAACATCAGCTCTGGGGTCACGTTTAGGATAAGTCAGCTGATCTAATGAACTGACCTCCGAAGTAACAACAGGCAAATCTCCGAATAACCTAACCAGATGATAGTAGTAAAATGCTCTTAAAAATTTAGCCTCAGCAACTAACCTGGTACGTAATGCTTCTTCCATATTGATCCCTGGTATTTTATTAATGGAAGCATTCGCCCTGGTTATGCCAATATAAAAGTTATCCCAGGTTTCGCGTAAAATACCATTCTGAGAAGTATGCACATAGGTATTGAGTTCAATCCTTGGTGCACTATTATTTAAGGGAAACATGTTGTCCGTAGTAATTTCACCAAGTATCACGTAGTTTCGGGTTACAAATCCATTTAAACGAACCGGTGCATATACCGCTGTGATGGCTGAAAGCGCATCATTTTTAGTTTTATAGAAATTAACGGGTGAAATGAAGGATTGCGGGTTTTCATCTAATTTTTTACAGGATGACATCCATACCACACTCAGCAGTAATATATATTTTAAGATTTTCATATGCTTATTTTTAATGGTTATTGATTTTTACAGTCCGATATTAATACCTGCCAGGAATATTTTTGACGACGGATAACTTCCATAATCTGTCCCCTGGCTTAAATTGTCCTGTCCAAACCGGCTCACTTCCGGATCATAACCTGAATATTTGGTTTTAGTTAAAAGATTCTGTCCGCTGATATATATTTTAACATTGGATAACCTGACCTTCTTCAAAAGCGCAGGACTAAAATTATAGCCCAGCTGCACATTCTTCAAACGAATGTAAGAGCCGTCTTCTATTTGGTGGCTCGTTACCTGGTAAGGAGAACCTGCCGAGCTTGCACGCGGCATATCATTGCTGGGATTTGAGGGAGTCCATCGGTCAAGCACAGAAACAGACTGGTTACTCACTCCTGTCATGGATTCCATCTCATACCTGTTTAAGTTGAAAATGCTATTCCCTTGTACCCCCTGAATAAATATGGAAAGGTCAAATCCTTTATAAGAGAAATTATTGGTAAAACCGAAAGTGTAATCCGGCTGTGCATGTCCCAATATCACACGGTCTGAAGAGTTGACTACCCCATCACCATTCACGTCTTTATATCTGCGTTCTCCCGGTTTCGCATTTTTTTGTCCGGATGCTGCAACTTCTGCCGCATTCTGAAAGATCCCGTCCGTAACTAATCCGTAAAAAACACCGATAGGTTGCCCCACACGTAATATTCCTGAACTTCCTAATTGTAAGTGACCACTTGCCCCTCCCGATGGGATATCATCTGTAACGGCCCCAAGGTCAAGGATTTTGTTCTTGTTGAAGGAAATATTAAAGTTCGTGTTCCACTGAAAAGCACCGTTCAGGTTCACCGTATTTACAGCAAATTCAAATCCTTCATTTTTAACCTTTCCTATATTCTGCAAGGAAGTAGAAAATCCCGAAGTAATTGGCAGCGAAACGTTGTATAACAGATCTTTGGTTTTCTTTTGATACCAGTCTGTAGTGATGGTAATCCTGTTTTTGAACAAACCCAGGTCCAGTCCGAAATTTAACTGGGCGGTAGTCTCCCATTTCAGATTAGGATTGGCAATACGATTTGGTGCATAACCGATAACAATTACATTTCCAAAATTATAACCATCAGTCTGCAAGGCTCCCAATGATTGGTATTGACCTATTTCCTGATTACCGGTGAGACCGTAACTCGCTCTGAATTTTAAATCACTGACCGCAGTTAGCCTGCGCATAAAAGGTTCGCTCGATAATCTCCATGCCGCAGATCCTGATGGAAAAAAAGAGTATTTTTTGCCATCTCCAAACCTTGAAGAACCATCATACCTTCCTGATAAAGTGAAAAGATATTTGCTGTCCAGGTCATAGTTTATACGGCCTAAATAAGAGCGTAAACTCCAGTCATAAGCATTAGAAGTATTCGGATTGGTTTGCTGGGCCGCCCCCATATTGTTGTACTTCTGAATATCGCTGGCAAAATTCTGTGCACTTGCTTTTACATCCTCATAATTAGCGTTCTGGAAAGTATAACCGACCAGGAAATTAAAACTATGAATTTTAGAGATTACCTTTTTATAAGTTAAAGTATTCTCATTCAGCCACTCAAAGTATCTTGAAGTTGTAATTTCTGCTCTCCCATTAGTAGCCAGACCAGAGTAAACTGTTCTTGGCAGGTAAAAGTTGGTTTTATTGAAAGCCATATTTGCACCAAACATGGTCTTTAAAGTCAAGCCTTCAGCAATTTTGTATTCCAGCGAAGTATTACCCAATAATCTGGTTTTCAGCTCTATATTGGTACGTTCTTTGGCTAATGCCAGCGGGTTACTGATTAAAAGCCCGCCCGGTCTGTTGTTCATACTATAATCTCCCTGTGCATCATAAACAGGAACAGTTGGAGAGAAAAATAACGCGCCATATACCACACCGCCATTACCACCACCATCTCCATCTGTGGCTACAGAATTGCTCTTGCTATTGGTTACTGTCAGGCTGTTACTGAACTTAAATTTACTGGACAACTGCTGATCCAGATTTACACGCACAGATCCGCGGTTAAAGTCAGAGTTAGCAACAATCCCTCCCTGGCTAAAATAATTCCCCGCTACGGCATACTGCGTTTTGTCGTTTCCACCAGAAAATGTCAATTGATAATTTTGAATAGGTGCTGACCTGAATATTTCATCCTGCCAGTCGGTTCCTTTACCAAGCGCAGCGATTTGAGCATCGGTATAAGTTAAAGGTTTAGGATAACCAGGTTTACCGATATTATCCCCGTTCACGTTGGCGATTCCATCATTAACCAGTGTTGCCAGCTGAGATGCGTCCAGAAGATCCAGTTTTTTCCTTATAGTCTGAACCCCATAATAGCTTTCGAACTGGATACGGTTAGCCCCTTCTTTACCTCTTTTTGTCGTGATAATAATTACCCCATTTGCACCCCTGGAGCCATAGATTGCTGCTGCTGAAGCATCTTTCAAAATCTCCATAGATTCCACATCATTTGGATTAATTCCCGGCCCGTTTTCGTTGTAAAGTGGATAGCCATCAATTACATAGAGTGGTTCATTACCACCTTGAATCGAGTTACCACCACGAATACGGATGTTCATTCCACCACCGGGAGCATTTGAGGATTGTGAAACCCGCACTCCGGCAGCTCTACCCTGAATGGCTTGTGTTAAAGAAGCGACCGGGGTAGCTTTGATCTCTTTAGAACTGATCGAGGCAACTGATCCGGTAAGGTCACTTTTTTTAACAGCACCATAACCTACCACTACAAGCTCATCGAGATTGTTATTGTCAGCTTCGAGCGTAACATTAATTTGCTGACGGTTGTTTACGGCCTGTTCTTTGGTTATAAAGCCGATACTCCTGAAAATCAAAGTACCGTTAGCTGGAGTTGAGATTGTAAAAGTACCCTTGGCAGTGGTACTGGTGGCTTTTGTTGTGCCTTGTAATTTGACAGAAACCCCTGGCAATGGTTCTCCTTGTGCATCTTTAACAGTTCCATTTACCTGCATATCCTGAGCGGTAGCGGCAAGTAAACCTGCGAATAGAAACACAGTTAATAAGCTGATTTTTTTCTTCATGTGATTAATATTTGGTTTGGTTGGTTGCAGGACGACGATCGGTTTTTCAGGTAAAAAACGTTTAATCATAATTGTATTTGTGTGAAGGGATCTTCATACAAGAGGGAAGTTTATAGTGTAAATAAATATTTGGCTTATCCAGACGCTGATAAATTATCAAAGCATATGAACTTTAACGCAATATAAATATTTGACAAAGAATGATTTAGAAGAAAAAATAAAACAAAAGGAAACTGCGTTTTCTGTTCAATTCAAACGTTTGAAACAGCAGGTTATCAAGGAGGGTTTGGGGATTTATAGCGCTTATAAGGCAGCAGTTCAGCGTCCGGAAACGTGAGAAAGGAGAAGAAGGATAGATGTGGGTACCCTTAAATTATAGTGTTAAAAAAAAAGCCCCTCATTTTAGTGAGAGGCTTTAAAGTTCTTAAGCTTCTTTTTCATCAAAAGAAACAATACCAAAATTCTTTTTGTTTAGTTTTTTCAATTTACGTGGGATACGTACTACATCACCACCTTTTACAACTTTATCCTGTGTTTTTACTGCTTTACTCATGATTTCAATTTACTATTTGTTCAGTCTTGAATTAGACATCCCGTTTCTATTTTCGGCAATTTAAACATATTCTGCCGCAATGCGGCATTATTCTTCATTGGTAAAAGGTATTAACTCCAAAAATGGTTAAGAAAGTACTTCCACTTTTTGGTTAACATGTAAATTTATGGTATCGTGCAAGATTCCCAGTGCTCTTTCCAGCACTTCTTTTTCTATAGTTAATGGCGGAAGCATTTTAATCACCTTATCATGACGGCCCACACATTCTACGATTAAATTGTGCTTTTCAAAACAGTCTTTTGCAATTTTCTTCGCCAGCAATGGATCACTGAATTTAGATAAATCTATACCCCACATCATACCAAGACCTCTGATTGCGATACGCTCATCCTCAGCTGCTATTTCTTCGTGAAGAATGCTCTCGATAAAAGCGGCTTTTTCTTTTACAGCTTCTTCCAGACCAGTTTTTTCCCGGAATTCAAGGGCAGCTCTTCCGCCAATAAATGCCAGCTGATAACCACGGAAAGTTCCATTGTGTTCACCCGGCTGCCAGATATCAAGTTCAGGCTTAATTAATAAAATAGCCATTGGCAAACCATAACCACTCAACGATTTTGATAGGACTACGATGTCTGGTGCAATATGTGCTCTTTCAAAAGAGAAAAAGTCACCAGATCTTCCACAGCCAATCTGGATATCATCACAGATAAAAAGGATGCTATGTTTTTCGCATAATTTTTTCAATTTAAACAACCATTCCGGAGAGGCTACATGAATCCCGCCTTCTGCCTGTACTGTTTCCAATATAACAGCTGCTGGTTTTTCAATTCCTGAGTGGGTATCTTCCAGGATCATTTCAAAATAAGCAAGACTGTCAAAACCTTCAGGGCCACAGTTCTCGAAAGGAAGAAAAGTAACATTGTGCAGTCCGACTCCAGCTACATCACGATGATATTGATTACTGGTCAATGCAAGACTACCCTGCGACAAACCATGATATGCGCCCATAAATGCAATTACATTAGAACGTTTGGTATAATTTCTGGCTAATTTAAGTGCAGCTTCAATGGCATTGGTACCCGTTGGCCCGCAAAATTGAAACTTGTATTCCAGTCCTTTTGGTTTTAACAACAGCTCGTTAAAAGTGGTGATAAAGTCACTCTTGGCCACAGTAAACATGTCAAGCCCCTGCATAATATTATCTCCTGCCATATATTCCAGGAGCTGTGCTTTAATATAATCATTGTTATGACCATAATTAAGCGCACCAGCACCCATCAGAAAATCAATATATTCTTCCCCGTTTGATCCGTATAAGAAAGAACCTTTTGCTTTCTGAAATACCTGGGGAAAACTTCTGGAATAGCTGCGTACATTGGATTCAAGAGTTTCAAAAACTTGTGTAGACATAATAATAAAAATTAGAGAATTAATAAATTAATAGTTAGATAATTAGTTTTTTATACGGAAGCCGGTCAGACTTCCGTTTGGTTAGTTATTTGTGCCTGAACCGGATATTGTTTCAGGTGAGCCGCCAATGTTTTAGCATTTTCATTTTTCAGCATGGTCACGTGATCGCCCGATGCCCCTACTGGCTGGATTTCATCCGCATGCGGTGCCCACCCCAGGTTCTCATCAAAGCCCAGCTGTTCCCATTGTTGTTCAAGCGCGCGAACTACAGTCAGCGTAGCATTCACCTTACCCGAAATGTAATATTCCATAGTTGAATTACAGATCATCAGGTAAACCATCCTTGCCAAAAGGTCTGTGAGTACACCTTTTCCAAGACATTGAGCTTTCACATAGTCCAGCATAAATGCGCGGCGCTCATGGACAGGCAACTGTTCAATAGCTGCTTTCATTTCCGCTATCCAGGCGGGATAAGGTTGTGTGATAAACTTGTTTTCTTCGAGATAAATAAGCGCATCATTGACCAGTGAATCGACAGGGACCGGATAAATATTTGCTCTGACTGGTATATCCAGCAAAATTGCCTGTTCTACCTGTTCGTCCATATTTTCGAATTGACGGATCATTTCATATAAGACATATCCGCCAAAAGAATGACCTGCTAAACGGTAAGGCCCTTCTGGTTGCACCTCTTTGATCCACCTGATATTTTGCGCGGCAATTTCTTCCACAGTATCCAGTGGAATTTCACCTTCCAGTAAACCGATCATTTTAAGCCCATATACCGGGCCTTCCTGATGAATTTCTCCTGCAAGCTGATCGTACCAGTCTGGATTACCATCACCGCCGGGCAGAATAAATAAGTTCTGAGTCCCTTCGCTCTTGCTTAATAAGATCAGATGTTCATTAAAATCCCCATCTTTTAATGCAGAGAGCCCGTTCAGCAATGCAGCCTGTGTTTCAATAGTTTTATTGACCATCAATGCATTCAATTGAATCGCATACCCCATTTTTCTGATCTGCGCCAATAACCGTACGGTAATCAGAGAATGGCCCCCCAATTCGAAGAAGTTATCATAAACACCTATCTTTTCAAGTCCCAGCAGTTCCTGCCAGATACCTGCCAGTTTCCTTTCCAGCGTATAACGCGGCCCAACATAATCTGCGGTTGTTAATTTATGGGTATCCGGTTCAGGAAGTGCCTTTCTATTGATCTTTCCGTTCACAGTAAGTGGCATTTCTGTTAAAGGGACCCATATGGCAGGTACCATATAAGCTGGTAAACAGCCTTGCAAAAATGAGATAAACTGCTCCTTGTTAAACTCATCTTTTGGAACTACATATCCTGCCAGGTATTTATTTCCCGCACTGTCAGTTTTAGCCAGCACTACTGCATGACTAACCAAACCACTCTGTTGCAATACGCGTTCTATTTCTCCCGGTTCTATCCGGTAACCTCTGATTTTCACCTGATCATCTATCCGCCCCATGTACCTGATATTGCCGTCAGGTAACCAGCAGGCCAGATCACCCGTTTTATAAATCCGGGAATCAGCATCTTCACTATATGGATTACGTACAAATTTCTCTGTCGTCAGTTCAGGCAGGTTGAGATAACCTCTGGCCACTCCACGTCCACCTATGCATAACTCCCCACCTGCTCCTACCGGTACAATTCCACCTTCAGTATCCAGAATATATAAAGTCGTATCAGAGAAAGCGTTTCCGATTGGTACACCTGTATAATCTTGCTGGAGATCCAGTTGATACATACACTTTCCAATCGTAGTTTCCGTAGGCCCGTAGTGATTAAAAACCTCACAACTGGTTTCAGACAACCTGAGTTGCTTCACAATATCATCCTGCAAAGCTTCCCCGCCAAAAATCAGCAGTTTAGCAGGTAGTAATAACTTCCCGTCGATACACAATGCTTTCCAGTGTGAAGGGACGATCTTCAGACAATCAATAGAATGAGTTTCAAAATAATTGTAAAGTGACAGCGCATCTGTGGTTAAAGCCTCAGCAATAATATGAAGCGTACCACCCGCAGCTAAAGCACCGAACAGAATCGTATTTCCAAGATCAGTCGCTATAGCAGGTACTAATGCAAATGAACCGCAGGTATTGACCGCACATTTTTGCTGTAAACCATAAACATAATCTACCAGGTTAGCATGCGTGATCATTACCCCTTTAGGGTTGCCCGTAGAACCGGAAGTATAAATTACATAAACCAGGTTAGCCGGTTTACCAGCATTTACAGGGCCTTTCTGAGGGATTTCACTGACAATAGCAGACCAGTCTTCCTGAATATTCAGGTAAGTTACAGGGTCATCAGGATGAATGGTTATCTTGTCTTGTAAACTTCCATCAGTAATACAAATCCGGGAACCGGTGTCTTTCAGGATGAAACGGATACGCTCTTCAGGAAATGCCAGATCGATAGGGACATACGCGCCTCCGGCCTTCAATATCCCAATAATGGATACGATCATTTCCAGACTTCTGTTGATACAGACCGAAACCAGGCTCTCTTCTTTTACACCTTGTGTTTGAAGATATCTTCCCAGCTCGTCTGTGCGTCGGTCCAGCTCCCGGTAAGTTAGTTGTTTTCCTTCATATTCTACTGCTATTGCATCAGGATTATTATTTACTTGTTCCAGGAACAGATCTACAATAGTTTTATCCTGCGCATATTCAGTCTTTCTTTCATTAAAGCCGTGAACAATCTCATTTTCTTCTTGTGGAGAAAGCAGTTTCATGGTTTTAACAGCTTGTGAAGGATCGGTTACCGCAGCTTTTAACAACTGCTTATAATGTTTGGCCATTCTGGCGACAGTTGCCTCTTTGAACAAATCTGTACAATACACAATAGTCAGGTCCAGGCCTCCGGCTGTTTCCCCGATCATAAAGTTAAGATCAAACTTCGCAGAAGTATGGTCTACTTCTTCGCCACTCAACGTCAAATCACCTAATACCAGTTCTGGTTCTTCTGGGGTATTCTGCAACACCAGCATCACCTGGAATAAAGGGCTTTTGCTCCGGTCTCTGTCTTTGACTACCGCTTCTACAATTTTCTCAAAAGGGATATCCTGATTGTCATAACCCTCCAGGGAGGTTGTTTTGACCTGCTTCACTAATTCCAGAAAAGTTGGTGCAGCGCTAAGATCACAACGCAATGCCAGCGTATTGATGAAAAATCCGATCAGCGCTTCTGATTCTTTTTGTCTTCTTCCGGCAATCGGAGTCCCTACCGTAATATCGTTCTGTCTGCTGTAACGCGACAAGAGCACATAAAATGAAGACAGCAAAGTAATAAATAAGGTAACGTCCTGCTGCTGACTGAACGTATTCAGCTGATCAGTTAGTGAACGGTCAATGTGGAAGCTCATCAAAGCACCACGTGTACTTTGTATAGCAGGCCTTTCATAATCCAGTGGAAGCTCCAATGAAGCCGCATCACCTAATTTTGCTAACCAGTAATCCTGCTGTGACTTCAATACTTCTCCGGCTAAATAAGTGCGCTGCCAGATTGCGTAATCAGCATATTGAATAGCCAGATCAGGTAATTGGGCCTTTGTATTTTGTAGCGCAGCCTGGTAATTCGCAGTTAGCTCATCAACCAGGATATTGATTGACCAGCCATCACATGCAATATGGTGCATTGTTATGACCAGTAAATGTTCTTCTTCCTGCAATTTGATTAATCCTGCTCTTAGCATGTAATCAGCAGACAATTCAAAAGGGTGAAGGATAAGCGCATTGATAGTAGCAGTCAAATCATCCTTGATTTCAATTTCAGCAAGTTTCCATTGGTCAGCAGATCTGATTTCCTGATAAGGAACACCTTCTGTAGATTTGATGGCTGACCGGAGTACTTCGTGTCTGCGGACAATACTTTGCAATGCGTGCTCAAGCGCATCCTGATTCAGCTTCCCTTTTAATTTCAGGACTGAAGGCATATGGTAATGTACACTTCCTTCCAGCTGGTCTATAAACCATAACCGCTCCTGACTAAAAGATAAAGGAATAAACTCCGGTCTTGATAATACGGTGATAGGCGGAAGTAATGTTTTGTTCCCGCTAACCAGCAAATATTCAGCTAACGCTGCGATTGTCGTATTTTCGAACATCGCTTTAACGGTAACTTCCAATTTCATCTGATCTCTTATCGTTCCGATCAGTCTGATCGCCAGCAGAGAATGTCCGCCAAGCTTAAAGAAATCTTCATATACCCCTATTTGTTCAATTTTCAAGATCTTCTGCCAGATTGATACCAGCGCTTGTTCCGTTTCATTTCTTGGGGCAACATAAGTCTGTTCTGCCAGAGATCCGCCTTCAGGGGCAGGTAACTCTTTTTTATTGACTTTACCATTCGTTGTCAGCGGCAGGGATTCCAACTCAACTAATAGAGATGGCATCATATAATCAGGCAGTTTCTGCTGCAAAAACTCCATGATATTTTCCTGATCATAAGTACCATTGGGAACTATATAACCAATCAAACGTTTACCACCTTCTTCGTCAGTTAAAACGGTTACTACCGCCTGGCTTACGCCTTCGCATTTTTGCAGTACACTTTCTATTTCCCCAAGCTCAATACGGAAACCGCGGATTTTCACCTGCTCATCTATCCGGCCTTCATAAGCAATACTGCCATCGGGAAGCCATTTGCCCAAATCGCCTGTTCTATACAAACGTTCCCCCGCTTTTACAGGGAAAGGATGTGGAATAAATTTCTCCTCAGTCAGTTCCGGCCGGTTCAGATAACCCGCAGATAAACCAGCACCACCCAGATAAATTTCACCAACTACACCAATTGGCAACAATTGCTGCTGCTCATTTAAAACATAAACGGTACGGTTACTTAATGGAAAACCTATAGGGATATTATTGTCAAACCCGGGCTTAATCGGATAGGTTAATGAAAAAGTAGTGTTTTCTGTAGGGCCATAACCATTAATGATATTAATAGCAGGATAGGCTTCAAGTAATTTACGTACATGTTTCGCTGATAATTTTTCCCCGCCCACTAAAATAACGGACAGGGTTTCAAACACATCAATAGCTGTTTCCACCAACTGATTAAACCAGCCTGCGGTAAACCACATTTGAGTAACCTGCTGCTCCTGTATTTCATTTTTCAACAAAACAGGATCAAGCAAAGTCTGCTCTTCGCATAAAACCAGGCGGCCTCCATTGAGCAACATGCCCCAATATTCAAAAGTTGTTGCATCAAAAGAAGGTGCTCCGGTTGATAACAAAACATCATCCGTACCCAAAGAAACATAGTTAACTCCCCGGACTAAACTCACCACATTTCCATGCGTTACTTTCACGCCTTTAGGCTGGCCTGTAGAACCTGAAGTATAAATCACATAAGCCAGATCTTGTTCAGACAGGACAATACCTGTTGGTGTGACAGGTTTTTGATGTAGTTTATAAGCCAGCTTATCTAAAATCACAGGTTCAATCCCCTCACCCAACGTTTCCAGCAGATCTGCGTAATCTGAGGTAGTCACCACTACCGGGCTGCTGCTTTCTGACAACATCAAACGGATCCGCTGTTCAGGATATCCAGGATCGATTGGCATATAGGCAGCCCCTGCCTTCAATATCGCCAGAATAGCGATCATGACTTCCAGGCTTCTGTCCATACAAAGCGGGACCAGCATTCCTGTAGTTACCCCCTGTTCAACCAGATAATTAGCTAGTTGGTTACTACGTTCATCAAGTTTAGCATAGGTAAGTTTCCCTTCCAGAAATACCAGACCTATTGCCGAAGGCGTCTGTTCAACCTGCTTGCTGAATAATGAAACGATAGAATCTTCCTGTTCATATACAGCATGAGTGTCATTAAAATGATGTAATAACTGCTCTTTATCGTCTCCTTCAACCAATAACAAATCACCTGTTTTATCTTTTTCAAGTGATATAATTTGAGACAATACTTGTTCAAAATGTCTTTTTAGCTGCTGCACATATACGCCGCCTAATATTTCTTCATTGTACATGAATAAAATATTAATCTCGTCCGTTACCGCAACAATGATAGACAGCGGATAGTTATTGTGTTCTTTGATAACCACATTGTCTACCACCAGTTTCCCCGGGCCGGATGAACCGCTTTTGCCAACCGGATAGTTTTCAAAGACCAGGATACTATCAAATAAATCTCCGGTTACCCCAGTCCATTTCTGGATTGTGCTTAACGCAGTATACCCATATTCTCTGGACATAATCTGTCCATCCTGAATCGCAGCTAACCATTCAGCAATCGCTGTATCATGTTTTACTGCGGTATGTAAAGGGAGGGTATTGATATACATCCCTACCCTGGTTTCCATATTGGATAGCTCCTCAGGCCGTCCGGATACAGTAACCCCATAAGTCACATCCGTTTTACCCGTATAATTGTGCAGAATAAAAGCCCATACCCCCTGAATCAGCGTATTCAAGGTCAAACCAGCAACTTTTATGTAAGCATCAGCCTTTTCTTTTATTTGCTGATCCAGCACAAGCAGTTCTTCCTTAAAGATCCCTGCTCCTCTTGTACTGCCTTCCGGTGTTTGAATAAATGGCAATAAGCTTCCCGATTCTACACCATCCATATAAGTACGCCAGTATTCTTCCTGCGCCCCTAAACCTCTGCTTTCTATATAGCGGATATAGTCTTCATATTTATCCTGTTCTGTTATTTTCACTTCCTGACCATTGGCCAGCAACTCATAATACGCTAATAATTCTTCCATTAAAACTGACATAGACCAGCCGTCCAGCAGGATATGGTGATAAGTCCATACCATGAAAAAAGTATCTTCACCCGTTTGCAATAAACTGATACGCATTAACGGTGGCTTTTTAAAGTCGATTCCTTTTTTCAGATCTTCTGCTATGAATAAAGCAATTTCCTCCTGCTGGATTTCCGGGCTATGCTGCCGTAAATCCACTACCTGAAAAGGCAGGACCACTTCTTCATGTACACATTGTACCGGCATGCCCAGAGATTCATAATCAAAGCTGCTGCGCAGAATAGTATGGCGTTGTAACAACAACTTCCAGCTTTCCTGAAGCAATCCAGTATTTACCTGTGATAAATCACAGGTAAATTGTTCCATATAAGCAGCGACTTCGCCATCGTATAAACCATGAAACAGCATCCCTTCCTGCAAACCGCTCAACCGGTAAATGGCCGATATGCCTTCATGACGTTTCCTGGTTTCAGGAGCATCTGCATGCTCCAGATAGGCTATCAGTTCTTGTTTATTATTTTTAATATAATTGATAACTTCAGTATCACTTCTGATTGCAGCGATCTGTTCATTTGTCAATTTGTTCTTATCTCCTCTTAAAGTGAGTTTACCATCTTGTACGTTTAAAGAGAAATGTCTGCTATATAGTTCCGCTATGAATTCTTTGATTTCCATGTAATAATTTTAAAAACTAATGATGTCTTCGAGATCTCCCTCGTCGCTATTTAAAAACTTGTCCATTTGCTGATAACTTACTTCTCCTGTTAATCCATAGTCAGAAGGTGTTAATGACTGAGGATTTCCGGCTTGCGTGATACAATGTGTAATCAGCTCTTTTAGACGGACCATATAAAGCACAGCAATTGATTCAATGGTAGAACTTTCAAAATGCCAGTTGCTGTAACTCCAGTTCAGAGAAAGCTGTCCGTTTTGTACCAGTCCGGTTACAGACAGCAATTCACGCATCGGATAACTGGCACTGATTTCCTGACCAGCAGATTCTTCTGCATAACTAAACACGCCCTCTGCACTGGTGATATTATCAAACTGACCGAGGTAATTAAAGATGATATTCCATGGCGCAGCATGCTGAAGCGCAGGTTCTCTGTTGATATATTTCAGCACGCCATAACCAATACCTTTATCAGGAACCTGGCGAAGTTGTTCTTTGATACTTTTAATCAGATTACCAGTATCATTACTTTCACTTTCATCAGTAGCCAATAATACCGGGTAAAGATTAGTGAACCATCCTACTGTACGGCTCGTATCCATATCAATTCCCAACTCTTCCCTTCCGTGGCCTTCCAGTCCGATGACTACCTGTTTTTCACCACTCCAACCGTTGATCGTCAGCGCCAGCGCTGTTAATAACAAGTCATTTATTCCCGTATTGTAAACCGTTGAAACTTCTTGTAATAACTGCTGGGTGAACACCGTATCCAACTGTATAGCGAACGAACCTGCGTCTTTTAACGTAACCATGGTTTCAGGAGTTTTATCCGTTGGCAAATAAGTAGCTGAGCGGGCCACCTCTTTCCAGTATGGCAATTGGGAGCGCAGCACTGAAGATTTTCCATACTGTACCAACTGGTTATGCCATTGTCTGTAAGAGCTGCTTTTTTCACCCAGGCTGATACTTTCTTTTTTCAACCCGGCTTCAAGTAAGCGTTCCATATCTTCCAGTAAAACACGCCACGACACGCCATCTACCGCAAGGTGGTGCACGACAAAAAGTAATCGGTTATAAGATTCGAAATCAGGGGTTTCCATCCAGACAAACTGGATCAGCGGGCCGTTAGTAATATTTAAGGAAGCCTGATAATTTTCACAGTTTTCAGTAATGGTTTCTTCCAATGCTGATTGAGCTACTACAGTCAGATCCTCATAACTCAGCTGTACATATTCATCGCTGTAAGTTTGAACCCATTCATTTTCATTCTTATGGTAAGAGAACCTGAGCGCATCATGATGTTCCTGTAATTGCTTCAGAATATCGGCTAGCATTTCCTGATCAATACGTTTGTCCAGGTTCAGTAATACACTCTGATTGAAATGATTGATCGCATTCTTATCGACCAGATCTTCTTCAAAGAACCATTGCTGGATCGGTGCAAGGCCTGCTGTTCCTTCAAGTTGCCCTTGTTCCCCTTTAACCAGCCCTGCTGTATTTTTACGCGCAATAGCAACAGTTGCCAGCTCCGCGATAGTCTGATGCATAAATACGTCTTTAGGTTTCAGGTTGCACCCTATCCATTTAGCACGGCTCACCACCTGTATGGTGATAATAGAGTCACCACCCAGTCTAAAGAAATTATCATGTATACCTACTTTGCCAATGCCCAGCAATTCCTGCCAGATACCTGCTAATCCGGCTTCGGTTTCATTACGTGGGGCAACATAAGATGTTGTATCAATTTCGCCATCAGCAACAGGCTGAGGCAAAGCTTTACGGTTTACTTTTCCGTTCGCTGTCAGTGGAATAGCTGCTAATTCCACCCATAATGCAGGTACCATATAAACTGGTAAACGCGATTTCAGGTATTCTTCTAAAAGCTGCCTGTCAAACACACCTGATGGTACAATATAGGCCACTAAACGTTTATGACCATGATCATCCGGATTCACGATCACTACCACCTGATTAACCAGTTCGTTTTGCAGTAACACCGTTTCTATTTCTCCCAGTTCGATACGGTAACCTCTGATTTTCACCTGTTCATCCGTTCTTCCCAGGTATTCAATATTTCCATCTGGCAACCAGCGTGTCAAATCTCCGGTACGGTATAATCTTTCTCCGGCTATAAACGGATGCGCAACAAACTTTTCTTTCGTCAATTCTGGTAAATTCAGATAACCTCTTGCCAGCTGTGTACCGCTGATACAAAGTTCACCCGGTGTCCCTATAGCAACAGGTGCCAGATTAGCATCAAGGATATAAGCTTTGGTATTTGATATAGGTTTACCGATAAATGGCAGCGTATCATTTATAGCTGCCGATAAAGTATAATTAGTAGCGACTACTGTATTTTCTGTTGGCCCGTAGTTATTGACCAGTGCATACGATAAATGGGTTACATCTACAGGTGGTAAACGGTCTCCTCCTGTGAGCAGATATTGCAGTGCATTATTTTGCTGCTGCAAGGCATCAACTATTTCTTTGACCAGACCTGTGGCCACAAAACTATGCGTGATACCAGCTGAACTATAATGTTTGGCAACTTCTTCCGGAGACAGGCGCAAGTCATCATCTAAAAGGTGTATAGTACTTCCGGCACACAAATAAGGCCATATTTCCCAGCCAAAAGCATCAAATCCGATACTTGCCATGGCAGTCGCTTTACTTTCAGCAGTGACTTCATAAGCGCCGATATGCCAGTTCACCAGATTCACCACACCCTGATGTTCTACCATTACTCCTTTGGGACGACCGGTTGATCCCGAAGTATAAATTACATAGGCAAGCTGATTTGGAAGAATTTCCAGATTGGACACTACCTCATTCGTATTCCAGATCGCATCCAGTTCCTCAATCAGCAGCAGTTTTGCATCTTCTTTATAGCATAACGCTGCGTATTTATGATTCGTGATGACCAGGCTGCTGTTACAATCTGCTAACATATAAGCAATACGATCCTGCGGATAACCGGCATCAACAGGTACATAAGCACCTCCTGCTTTCAGAATACTCAGAATACTGATAATCAGCTCCGGACTTCTGTCCAGACAAACCGGGATCAGCTGTTCTGCATGAACTCCTTTATCTTTCAGGTTCTGTGCCAGCTGGTCAGATTTTCTGTCCAGTTCTCCATAAGTCAGGCCGATATTTTCAGCTACCAATGCGATTGCATCAGGATTATTTAATGCTTGTTTTTTGAAAAGAGATACTAATGATTCAGTTGTTTCAACCGGATAATTGACCGGTGCAGTTGCAAAGTCTGCTAATACTTGCTGCGTTTCTATTGCAGTCAGGAAGTTAATGCCATTAATCTGCTGTTTAGGTTCAGTTAGAATTGCTTGCAATAACTGCTCATAATGTCCTGCCATCCGGGCGATAGTAGTTGCATGGAACAAGTCCGTACAATATTCTATACTCAGGTCAAGCCCATCTTCGTTTTCTTTCAGTACAAAAGTGAGCTCAAATTTTGAAGAAGTATGTTCAGTTTCTTCTACGGATAAGACCATATCCCCCAATTTCACTTCAGCTTCTTCCGGTGTATTCTGCAATACAAACATCACCTGGAATACTGGTGTCCTGCTGATATCCCTGTTTTCAACTACCGCATCTACCACCTTTTCAAAAGGTGTATCCTGGTAAGTATATCCTTCTAAAAGGGTTTCTTTAACCTGTTTCAACAAATCATTAAATGCAGGTTCTCCACTTAAATTGGTACGTATAGCAAGGGTATTGATAAAGAACCCAATCAGTCCTTCCACCTCTTCCTGCTTTCTGCCTGCTACAGGTATACCCACAGCGATATCGTCCTGACCACTATATCTGTACAGCAATACTTTAAATGCAGCCAGTAAAGTCATAAACAAAGTCGTGCCCTGCTGCTGGCTGAACTGTAACAATTGCTTGCTTAATTCAGTATCCAGTTTAAAGTCGGCCATTGCACCATTTGTACTTTGTACAGCTGGCCTGGTGAAATCAACTGGCAGATCCAATACAGTGGTATCAGCCAATTGTGTAGTCCAGTAATCCAGTTGTTTGGTCAAGACAGTGCCCTGTAAATAATTGCGCTGCCACATCGCATAATCCGCGTATTGCAGTGGCATTGGCAACAATGGCGTTTCACGTTTTGCTACATGCGCATTATATAATTCAGTCAGTTCTTTGACAAGAATGCCTTCAGACCAGCCATCAGATGCAATATGGTGCGTCACAAGGACTAACAAATGATCGGTTTCACTGCGCGTAACCAATCCTGCTCTCAACATATGGTCCGCAGACAAATCAAAAGGAGCCTGTATAAACGATTGAATAGCCGTAGTGAAATCTCCGGATTCCGGCTCAATCGCAGACAACTGCCACTGATCCTGTTCCAGTATCAATTGATAAGCACTATTATCTTCTTCAGACCAGTGGATTACACTTCTTAATACTTCATGTCTGTTCACAATTTGCTGAATAGCATATTGCAGACTTTCTCTGTTCAATTCGCCCTGTAATTTAAATACACCCGGTATGTGGTAATGAACGGTACCTTCCAACCTGTCAATGAACCATAAACGTTCCTGACTAAAGGAAAGCGGAATATGCTGCGGACGTATCTGTGCAGTTACTGGTGGTAATAAATCAGCAGGGTGCTGTGCCAATAGAAAATCTGCCTGACCAGCAATAGTCGGATAAACAAATATATCTTTCACAACCAGTTCTGCTTTCAGCCTGCTGCGGATCAGCGCAAGTAACCTGATTGCCAGCAGTGAATGCCCGCCACGCTCAAAGAAATTATCATGGATACCAACCTCTGTGGTTTCCAAAAGCTCTTCCCAGATCGTAACCAGTGTTTGTTCTGTTTCATTGCGCGGAGCTGCATATAAATTATTCACTAATAACGCGGCAGATGGATCAGGCAATAATTTCCGGTCCACTTTTCCATTCGCTGTTAATGGCAGCTGCTCCAATTCTACCAGTACAGGTACCATGTATTCAGGTAGTTTTTGCAGCAGATATTGACGTATTAAATCCTTATCCGCAGCCGCGCCTGTGATATAGCCAATCAGATTTCCTGATTTCACAACCACAACTGCCGCTGTCACCTGCTCATGCTGTAGCAATACTTTTTCTATTTCTCCCAGCTCGATACGATAACCGCGGATTTTCACCTGGTCATCAATACGTCCTAAGTATTCAATAGTTCCGTCTGCCAGCCAGCGTCCAAGATCTCCTGTTTTGTACATTCTCTCACCCTGTAGATTAGTCACAAACTTCTCTGCGGTCAGCTCTGCACGGTTCAGATAACCACGGGATACTCCTACCCCGGTTACACAAATTTCTCCGGGAATTCCCAGTGCACATAAGCGTCCGGATTTATCCAATATGGAAATATGCAGGTTCTGTACCGGCTTACCTAAAGGCACGCTGTTACCCACTGGTGTTTCATGCATTACAAAATGCGTAATATCATCTGACGCTTCCGTTGGCCCGTAAGCATTCACGACCGGAATATTTCCATAAAGAGGATGGCTGAACCATTGCTCCAGCAAAGGTTGGTTCACTGCTTCACCAGTGACCAGTAAATACTGTAGTTTTTCCAGTTTCACTTCCAGCTCTTCCTGCAATAATGCCCTCAGGTAAGAAGGCACCAATTCAAGAATGGTAATTTCATCTTCAGCAACCTGCTCAATGAAAGAAACCGGTTGTAAAATCAGTACATCATCATAGATAACAGTGCGTCCGCCACACAATAGCGCGGCGAACATCTGCCATACAGAAATATCAAAAGTATAAGATGCAGTATAAGCCAGCACAGATGCTGCATTTAACTGCAAGTCATTTACTTTGGCAAATAAGTGATTCAGCATACCATCATGTTCTACCAGTACCCCTTTAGGTGTACCTGTAGATCCGGAAGTATAAATCACATAAGATAAATCTTGCGGTGCTGCGATTGTTGCCAGATTAGTAACCGGGTATTGTTTCAGCATTCCCCTGTCCACATCCATTAAAATTAATGTAGCAGTAGTAGCCGGTATCACATTACTCACCGTACTGTTACTGATCACAATCGTTGCCTTCGCATCTTCCAGCAAATAACTGATCCTGTGCGGCGGATAATTAGTGTCCACAGGAATATAAGCTGCACCTGCTTTCATGACCCCCAGAATAGAAATAATCATTTCTGGTGAACGGGTAATGCATACCGGCACCAGGATATCTGGTTTAGCTCCTAAAGTTATCAAATGATAAGCCAGCTGATTCGCCTGCTCATTCAGCTGCTGATAAGTTATAGTATCATTTTCATACACCAGTGCAACCGCATCAGGTGTATTTGCTGCTTGTTTCTCAAACAGGCTTACAAATGTTTCATCCTGAGGATAAGCAACCAATGGCCCCTGCCCTATTTGTTGTAATGTATTTTCTTCTTCCTGCGTCAGCATCACCAGTGCTGCAATATCCTGTGATGGTGTTTCCACCACAGACTTTAACAACTGCTGATAATGTCTGCCCATGCGGGCAATCGTCTCTTCTGCAAAAATGTCTGTGCAATAATCTATGCTTAACTGTAGTACGCCTGCTTCTTCTGCAAGGGTAAAAGTTAAATCGAACTGCGCCACTACATGCTCATTTTCAACCGCTGAAATAGCAATTTCATGGAAACCATCAGCACTGGCCGCAACCGTATCCTGCATTACAAAGAGCACCTGGAACAGTGGGCTTCTGCTTAAGTCCCTGGTTTTCACTACTGCCTCTACTATTTTTTCGAAAGGCATATCCTGATGTTCGTATCCATCCAGCAATGTTGTTTTAACGCGCTGTAACAAATTCGCAAAAGAAGGATTTCCACTCAGATCAGTATTGATCGCCAGGGTATTGACAAAGAAACCGATCAGTTCTTCGACTTCCTGTTGTCTTCTGCCTGCTACCGGAGTACCTACACAAATATTATCCTGACCACTATAGCGGTGCAGTAAAACCTGGAAAGAAGCAAACAAAGTCATAAATAAAGTAGCCGACTGCTGATTACCTAATGCATGCAAACTGGTTGTTAGCTCTTCTCCTATTTCAAAACGCAATACAGCACCATTTGTACTTTGAACAGCTGGCCTTGGATAATCTGCCGGAATTTCCAGCGGTTCCAAACCTGCAAGCTGTTTTTCCCAATAAGCTTGTTGCTGTGCTAAAACTTCTCCGGTCAGATAAGCTCTTTCCCATAGCGCATAATCCGCGTATTGTATGGGTAAAGGAGATAAAGAAACTACTTGTTTGGTGATATAAGCATTGTAAAATACCGTAATTTCATTCACCAGCAGAGATACAGACCAGCCGTCAGCAGAGATATGGTGCATCACTATCGCCAGCATATATTCATCCTCCGCTAAAGTGGCTAATCCAGCTCTTAGCATATGATCGGCTGCCAGGTTAAAAGGACGGTCAATAAAGTCAACAATCGCTGATTCTGCTATTTCTTCCAGTCTCCATAAATCTGAAGGCAGTACCTGCTGCTCAACCATTCCGCCATATGGAGCTTGCAGCACTATTGTTCTTAAGATCTCATGACGGTTAATTACTTGTTGTATCGCATCTTGTAAAGCTTCTTTATTCACTTTGCCCTGCATTTTCAGTACCGCAGGAATATGGTAATGTGTACTACCTTCCAGCTGATCAATGAACCATAAACGCTCCTGTCCAAAGGACAGCGGTATACGTTCCGGCTTAGGCTGAACGGTGATTGCCGGTAATAAAATCCGGTCTGATGATTTGTCTGCATAAGCCGCCAATGCTGCAATAGTTGCATGAGCAAACAGCTCTTTCACCTGCATTTCTACTTTCAGATCTCTGCGCAACGCACCCAATAACCTGATAGCCAGCAGAGAATGTCCTCCCAGTTCAAAGAAGTTATCATAGATACCAATACGCGGCACTGCTAACAATTGCTGCCAGATCGCTGCAATTTTCACTTCGGTAGCAGTTCGCGGTGCGATATATTCATGTTCAGATAATGCACCGGCCTGCGGGTCCGGCAATTCTTTACGGTTTACTTTTCCGTTGGATGTCAGCGGAATTTCTTCCATCAATACCCAGATTGCAGGTACCATATATTCCGGTAATCTATCACCAAGCCAATTTTGTACAGCTTCTTTATCGAATCCTTTTTCTGGTACTACATAAGCAACCAGTTGTTTATCACCCGAATGACCAGTTCTTGCCAGCACCACACTATTGCTCACCAATCCGCTCTGCTGTAAAGCGCTTTCAATTTCTCCAAGCTCAATACGGAAACCACGGA
Source organism: Pedobacter cryoconitis (assembly GCF_014200595.1). Taxonomy (NCBI): domain Bacteria; kingdom Pseudomonadati; phylum Bacteroidota; class Sphingobacteriia; order Sphingobacteriales; family Sphingobacteriaceae; genus Pedobacter; species Pedobacter cryoconitis. The sequence goes on along the minus strand of NZ_JACHCG010000001.1, from coordinate 1,119,715 downwards.
TTTTCACCTGGTCATCAATACGGCCCAGGTATTCAATATTTCCATCCGGATACCATCTTGCCAAGTCACCTGTGCGGTATAATCTTTCGCCCGCGGCAAATGGATTGGCGATAAATCTTTCCGCTGTCAATTCTTCTCTGTTCAGATATCCTCTGGCAACACCAGCACCACTGATATAGAGTTCTCCCGGCACACCTATCGGTACAAGGTTTTGTTGTCCGTCCAGAATATAAGCGCTTAATGTTGGTATAGTTTTACCGATAATACTCGCACTGCTATTCAAATGCTCCTCATCAAGTAACTGATAGGTAACATGCACCGTTGTTTCGGTAATACCGTACATATTAATCAGCAGGCAATCTGTATAAGCCTCTCTCCATGGTTTCAGTTTTCCAGGATTCAATGCTTCTCCACCAAAAATCACATAACGTACAGAGATTGTATCGGTATAACTAGTCAGGTAATCCTGCAACACATAAAATGAAGATGGAGTCTGGTTCAGCACAGTCACTTTTTCTTCGACTAATAATTTCGCAAACAAAGTGGTATCACGGGATATATGCTTAGGTACAATGACCAGACGGCCACCATAAAACAGTGCGCCATACATCTCCCAAACTGAGAAGTCAAAGCAGAACGAGTGGAACATGGTCCAGACATCCGATTCATTAAAATCATATAACGGTGATTCCGTTTCAAATAACCTGACCACATTCACATGTTCAATCAGCACGCCTTTAGGACGGCCTGTAGAACCAGATGTATAAATTACATAGGCCAGATTATCAGGATTCACCTTAACCATTACCGGCGAAACTGGATATTGGCTGATCAGCTCCTGATTGGTGTCCATTTGAACCAGCTGACGAATGCTGCTGATAGATTTTAGCGCTTCACTATCCGTACTATTGCTGATCACAATGGCTGCTGCCGTATCTTCCACCATATATTGAATACGGTCTTGTGGATAAGCAGGGTCCATTGGTACATAAGCACCACCTGCTTTTAACACCCCTAATAAAGCGACGATCATGTCCAGTCCATTGCTCATGCAAACCGGCACCAGCATTTCTTTAGTCAGACCGATCTCACATAAGTAGTGTCCCAACTGATTAGAGCGTTCCTGCAATTGACGGTAAGTCAAATGACTGGTTTCATAACTTACTGCAATCGCATCAGGCGTTTTGATCGCCTGCGCTTCAAAAAGCGATATGATAGTTTCTTCCTGAGGATAACCTGCTGGTACACCTGTAAAAACTTGTAATAATTGAGTAGATTCCTGTACTGGAAGGATTTCACTTTCACGCACTAATCCTGTATAATTATCCAGGTAAGCCCGAATGATATTATTGAAATATTCAAGTAGTTCGCTCAGTTTCTTACCTGATTTCAGCTTTTTACGTAAAATATATTGAATACTAAACGTATCTCCAGTGGTATTGACTGTACAATCCAGGTAAGTATTGGTGAGCTCATAACCTGCAATAGCTAACTCCTCTTCTGTAGACTCTTCCGCAATAGTTTCTGCAATCCCCGCATCCAGTTTATTGTAAACATGGAAGTTGATATAATTGAATAAGGCATCAAAGAATGGATTATCATGAGACGACTGTTCTCCGGTAGCCTTTGTAATCTCAAAAAGGCTGGTTCTGTCACGTTCTTTCAGCGACAACAACTTCGCTTCTATAGCCTCAAAATAGCTGCTCCACGTCAACTCTTCAGCAGAGATTTTTAACCTGAAAGGGTTCGTATTCAGGAAACAGCCCAATAGCTGATCCGCATCTTCAACCAACGGCCTGTTATTGGTCACTAAACCTACAGTAAGCTCATCTTCCTGAGTAAGCAGGTTCAGCGCATATGCATAAGCACCCATTGCCAAACCTTTCAGCGAGATATTGTCCCGTTTAGTTCTTTCTTTCAATAAGGCAACCAGATCTGCATCAAACTGATGGTTTAAGACCTGGAAGTCATTTTCTGCTGTAAAAATATCAAGACGTTTGTAGTCTTCCAGTTCATTTTTCCAGAACTGTAGCTGGTCATCGCTATTTTTTGCGATCAGACTTTCAATGATAAAATCCTTATAAGAACATTTCAATAAGGGCAATACAACCTGCTCCGGCTCACGGATCAGTTGATTACATAAATTGAAGAGTTCTGTATTCAGCGAAGCCAGGCTCCATCCATCCAGAATAGCATGGTGAAACTGGAAAGCAAGAATGTTCTGATCTTGCTGAGTAAACACAGCTGCTCTCCATAAAGGTGCTTTTTCAGGAATAAAAGGAGTAGCTCTTTCTTCTTCCAGATATAATTCCACAGCACTTTTTACAGCGTCGCCTTTTAAATCTTTGATGTCAAATGATGGAATGACTACATCAATAGTTTTATGGACCAGCTGAAGATCATTTCCATCTGCATCCAGTTTGAAAGCAGTTCTTAAAATACTATGTTTCGCGGCTAACAGTTCATACGCGCTTTTCAATATGCCTGCATCGAAATTTACCGGAACAGGACATACAAACTGATCATGATACAATGCTTCCTTCGGATTTAACAGCGAAACATAAATCATCCCGCGTTCAATATCACTCATCGGATAAACATCTTCGATCTCTGCTGCATTTTTCAGTTTCGGCAGTATCGTATTTTTCAATTCCGCTATTTCTGCTGTAATCTGATCATACAATACCCCGCTGTTTAATAAAGCAGACTTGCTATCTACAACCGTTCCCAGTTGTGCAACCGTAGCAGCTTTATAAACTTCAAATACCTTAACTTCTTTATTAAATAGTTGCTTGATCTTACTAACCACCCTGATGATACTGATTGAATCTCCACCCAGTTCAAAGAAATTATCATGAATACCAATGCGTTCTACCCCCAGCAGTTCCTGCCAGATTGAGCTTAGTTTTTCTTCTGTTTCATTGCGTGCTGCCTCATAAACAGTGCTCAATGATTTATCCACCTCCGGCTCTGGTAACGCTTTACGGTTCACTTTTCCATTGGATGTCAACGGAATATCTTCCATCGTTACCCAGATAGCAGGCACCATATATTCCGGTAAACGGGTACCCAGCCAGTTCTGGACCGCTTCTTTACTAAATGCCGCTTCTGGTACCACGTAACCTACCAATTGTTTATCGCCCGAATGACCTGTTCTTGCTAAGACTACGCTATTGCTCACCAGACCACTTTCCTGTAAACAGCTTTCAATTTCTCCAAGCTCGATACGGAAACCACGGATTTTCACCTGGTCATCAATACGGCCCAGGTATTCAATATTTCCATCCGGATACCATCTTGCCAAATCTCCTGTACGGTATAATCTTTCTCCTGCTTCAAATGGATTGGCAATAAACCTTTCCGCAGATAATTCTTCCCTGTTCAGATATCCTCTGGCCACACCAGCACCACTGATATAGAGTTCTCCCGGAACACCAATTGGTACAGGATGTTGTTTTGCATCCAGAATATAGGCACTTAACGTTGGTATTGTTTTACCAATGATACTCGCGCTGCTGTTCAGGTGCTGGTCATCAAGCAACTGATAAGTAACATGCACTGTTGTTTCAGTAATACCATACATATTAATCAGTGAACAGTCCTGATAAGCTTCCTTCCACGGTCTGAGTTTTCCCGGATTCAATGCTTCTCCGCCAAAAATCACATAACGTACTGCTATAGTATCTGTATAAGTAACCAGGTAATCCTGCAACACATAAAATGAAGATGGAGTCTGGTTCAGCACAGTCACTTTTTCTTTAACCAGTAATTCCGCAAACAAGGTAATATCACGGGAAATATGTTTAGGTACCATGACTAAACGGCCACCATAAAACAGCGCACCATACATTTCCCAAACCGAGAAGTCAAAGCAGAACGAGTGGAACATTGTCCATACGTCCTGTGCATTGAAATCATATAGCGGCGTTTCCGTTTCAAATAATCTGACCACATTTCTGTGCTCGATCAATACCCCTTTAGGACGGCCTGTAGAACCAGAAGTATAAATTACATAAGCCAGGTTTTCTGCATTTACTGTTACAGGTACCTTTTCAGTTGAATATTTACTGATCATTTCAAAATCAGTATCCATTTCAACCAGTACACGAATTGCATCAATAGTTTTTAAAACATTACTATCAACGCTGTTACTGATCACAATAGCTGCTGCGGTATCTTCTACCATATATTGAATACGGTCTTCTGGATAAGCAGGGTCCATTGGTACATAAACACCACCAGCTTTTAATACACCCAGGATGGCTACGATCATATCCAACCCGTTGCTCATACAAAGCGGTACCAGCGTTTCTTTCACCACACCTATACTGGACAGATAATGTCCAAGCTGGTTAGAACGTTCGTGCAGCTGACGGTAAGTCAAATGATCAGCTTCATAACTTACAGCAATGGCGTCCGGCGTTTGGAGCGCCTGTGCTTCAAAAAGTGAGATTATAGTTTCTTCTTTAGGATAATCTGCCTGTACACCTGTAAAGGTTTCCAGCAATGTATATTTCTCTGGTGCAGTTAATAAAGGTAATACACTGATCTGCTGTGCAGGAGTACTGGTCACTGCCTTTAACAATTGTTCAAAATGCCCGGCCATTCTGCTGATGGTTGCAGGTCTGAACAAATCTGTACAGTACTCAATGTTGAGGATTAACCCGTCTTCGCCCTCTTCCATATTGAAGATCAGGTCAAATTTTGCGGTAGTCAGCTCTACTTCATCTTCTGATAAAGTAAGGCCCGGCATAGCCCAACCCGCATGATCCGGTACGTTTTGTAAAACAAACATTACCTGGAACAATGGGCTGATGCTCATATCCCTGCTTTTCACTACCGTATCCACTACTTTTTCAAATGGTAATTCCTGATGCTCGTAAGCTTCCAGCAACGTAGTTTTTACCTGCTGCAATAATTCCGTGAAAGAAAGGTTTTCATTCAAACCCGCACGTATCGCGATCGTATTGATGAAGAAACCAACCAGTTCCTCCACTTCCTGGCGGCTTCTGCCTGCTACAGGAGTACCTACGCAAATATCTTCTTGTCCGGTATAACGGTATAATAACACTTGTAAAACAGACATCAGCGTCATAAACAAAGTAGTACCTTGTTGCTGACTTAATTCATTCAATGCTTTACTTAATTCCGGGTCTATGCTAAATGTCAGCATCGCGCCTTTTGTACTTTGTACTACTGGTCTGATAAAATCTGTAGGCAAAGCAAGTGGTTCAAGACCAGACAACTGCTGTTTCCAGTAATGTTGTAAAGATTCCAGGACCGCTCCTTTCAGATATTGACGCTGCCAGATTGCATAATCAGCGTATTGTACTTCGGGCAATGTCAATGCTGCCGTCGTATTTTCAAGGTAAGCAGTGTACAGCGCAGAAAGTTCACGGACTATGATAGCTGATGACCAGCCATCTGAAGCAATATGATGTATGGCTACAACCAACATATGTTCTTCTTTCCCAAGCTGAATCAATCCTGCCCGCAGCATATGATCTGCCGACAAGACAAATGGACGGTCAATAAATGCGCTGATCTGATTATGCAGCTCACCTTTAATGGTCAGCTCTTCCAGTTGCCATTGATCGGGTGCTAAAATATATTGGAAAGGAACCCCTTCTTTTTGTCTGATTACAGTTCTAAGCGCTTCATGGCGGTTAATGATCTGTTGCAAAGCATAACTTAATGCCTGCTTGCTGACGATCCCATTCAACCTGAATACAGCCGGAATATGATAATGCACACTTCCTTCCAGCTGATCGATAAACCATAAACGCTCCTGGCTATAAGATAAAGGGATAAGTTCTGGTCTGGTCTGAACGGTGATGCCAGCATTCAACTCAGTCACTTCTCTTTGCCTGATATAAGCAGCCAGTTCATGGATCGTTGGACGTATAAACACATCTTTAACCAGCAGTTCTGTCTGCATTTCTTTCCTGATTGCTGCAATCAGCCTGATCACTAATAAGGAGTGTCCGCCGCGTTCAAAGAAGTTATCGTAAATACCTGCCTGTGGTATCTCCAGCAAACGTTCCCAGATTTCAGCCAGTTGCTGCTCGCTCTGATCACGCGGTGCTGCATACTCTCTTAAGGTAGACGAAGCCACATCAGGCAATGCTTTTTTATCAATTTTACCATTGGCCGTCAATGGAAATACTTCCATCATAAAAATCACCGGCACCATGTATTCCGGTAATCTTTCTTTCAGGTATTCAGCCAGTTCTTCTCTGTCAGCTCCTTCTTCCGGAACAACATATCCGATTAATCGCTTAATACCGCTTTCGTCTGCTTTAGCGACTACTACCGCCTGCGTTACCAAAGGATGATCCTGCAATACACTTTCTATTTCTCCAAGCTCAATACGGAAACCACGGATCTTCACCTGGTCATCCATACGGCCCAGATATTCCATATTTCCATCAGGTAACCATCTTCCAAGGTCACCTGTTTTGTACATTCTTTCACCGGCATATAGTGGGTCTTCTACAAATTTCTCTGCGGTCAGGTCAGGGCGTTTCAGATAACCACGGGCTACCCCGATACCGGCTACACAGATTTCACCCGGTATGCCTATCGGACATTGCTGCCCCGCACTATCCAATACATATAACCTTAGATTTTGTATCGGTACACCCACTGGAATATTTACTGCATCCGGCGTATCACTCATGAAGTAAAAACTTACATCATCAGAAGCCTCTGTAGGGCCATAAGCATTGACTACCTGTATAGATTTGAAACGTGGATGTGCAAACCATAACGCCAATAACTGACGTGTCACTGCCTCTCCGGTAACTAACAGGTATTGTAATGCACTTAAAGTCACCTCTGTCTCTTCCTGCAATACTGCATTCAAATAAGAAGGCACTAACTGAAGCAGTGTTACCTCTTGCTGATCAACTGTTCTGATCAGCGCATCCGGACGAAGAATCAGACTTTCCGGATAAATAATCGTGCAACCGCCACAAATCAGTGTATTCACCATTTGCCATACAGAAATATCAAAAGTATAAGGTGCGGTAAAGGCCAGAATAGTTTTTTCATTCATCGTGAACTCATCCACCATGGCCAGCAAGTGGTTAAATAAACCAGCATGTTCAACCAGTACACCTTTTGGCTTTCCTGTAGATCCTGAAGTATATAACACATAAGCCAGATCTCCGGGAGTGGTAATGATTTCTGGTGAATCCACCGGCTGACTTTGCAATATTTCAAGGTCATGCGCCAATGCAATTACGGTAACTTTCAAATCTGAAGGTAAAACGGCCTGGCTCACAGGATCAGCAATCACGACAGTTGCCTCACAATCTGCCAGCATATAGCTGATCCTGTCTTGTGGATATTTTGGATCAACCGGAACATAGGCTCCTCCTGCTTTCCAAATGCCTACAACTGCAACGATCATATCCAGTCCTCTATGCATACAAATAGGGACCATACTATCTCGTTTCACCCCTTTAGTCCTTAAATAATGTGCAAGCTGATTGGCGCGCGCATTTAATTCTGCAAAGCTCAGCACTTCTTCTTCAAATCTTAATGCTGGTGCATCGGGCGTATTTTTCACCTGCGTCTGGAAAGCATGGACAAAAGTCAGCTCATCCGAATACGTAATAAGCTGGCCGCTGGAAATCCTCGCCAGCTCTTTTTCTTCCTGTTCAGTCAGGATATTCAGCCCTCCTGTTCTTTGTTCAGGATTAGCTACGATGGCTTTTAACAACTGGTTATAATGACCAGCCATTTTTTGGATGGTTGCTGCACTAAACAGATCTGTACCATATTCAATACCTAATAACAACTCCTCTCCTTTTGGAACGACGGTAAAGACTAAATCAAATTTAGCTGTGGTTTCTTCCAGATCCGTAGTAGTCAGAGACAAATCTCCCAATTCGAATACAACCTCATCCGGCATATTTTGTAATACAAACATGGCCTGGAACAAGGGGTGTCTGCTCAGATCTCTGGTTGTGGCCACTGCCTCCACAATCTTTTCGAATGGCATATCCTGGTAATCATAGCCTTCCAGCAATGTCCCTTTGACCTGCTGTAATAAGTCTGTAAACACAGGATTGTCACTTAGATCGCTTCTTACAGCTAATGTATTGACGAAGAATCCAATCAGGTTTTCTTCTTCCTGCTGTTTCCTTCCTGCCAGTGGCGTACCTACACAGATATCTGTCTGACCACTATAGCGGTATAACAAGACCTTAAATGCAGCCATCATAGTGATAAACAGCGTAGCACCCTGCGCTTGAGTTAAGGCATTCAGCTGAGCAGTCAGTTCTTTGTCTAAAGTGAACCCTAATAACGCACCATTGGTACTTTGAACAGCTGGCCTTGGATAATCCGTTGCTAAATTAAGTGGTGATAATCCAGATAATTTATTGATCCAATATTGTTTTTGCTGTTTCAGTACCTCACCAGTTACGTATGCTTTTTGCCATAATGCATAATCAGCATATTGTATAGGTAAAGGCTGTAACTGATGTGCCCTGTTTTCTATATAAGCCCCATATAATCCGGATAGTTCCCTGGCCAGAATAGCTACCGACCAACCATCAGAAGCAATATGGTGCATTGTGATCAGCAGCGTATATTCATCATTTGCATTGTTAATTAAACCTGCACGTAACGAATGGTCCTCAGCCAGGTTGAAAGGCTGATGAGCTAAGTCATGAATTCCGTCAGTGGTATCCACCCTCTTAAGCGTCCACTGATCAGCAGCTAAAATATGCTGATAAGCAACTCCTTCTTCTTCTCTGATGACAGTTCTTAATACCTCATGTCTGTTGACAATCGTTTGTAATGCATATTGTAAAGCTTCACGGTTTACTTTTCCTTTGATATTAAGTACCGTAGAAATGTGATAATGTGTACTTCCTTCCAGGCGGTCAATAAACCATAAACGTTCCTGACTAAATGATAATGGAATATGTGCAGGTCTGAGCTGAGGAGTAAGCGCTGGTAATAACACGCTATTTTCCTTTTGCCGGATGTGTACGGCTAATGCAGCAATAGTCCGGTGGATAAAAATATCCTTCACCGCAAGTTCTACCTGCAATTGTTTACGAATAGCTGCAATTAACCGGATAGCAAGCAGCGAATGTCCTCCCAATTCAAAGAAATCATCATTTACACCTGCCCTTTCTATCGCCAGTAAATCTTCCCAGATCACCGCCAGTACTTGCTCAGTTGGATTTCCCGGTGCAACGTACGCTTTCTTTCTAAGCAGCGCTCCTACAGGATCTGGCAATGCTTTTCTATCTACTTTTCCACTGGTTGACATTGGAAAAACTTCCAATTCTACCACTAATGGGATCATATATTCAGGAAGGATCTGCTTCAGATAAGCAGTCAGCTCTTCTCTGTCATAATTTTCGGCAGGAATAATATATCCTACCAATTGCTTATTTCCGTCACCATTTACTTTAGCCAGCACTACTGATTCTCTAACCAGTTTGCTTTGCTGTATCACGGCTGCAATTTCCCCTAATTCAATCCGGTAACCTCTGATTTTTACCTGATCATCTGTTCTTCCCAGGTATTCAATATTCCCATCTGGTAACCAGCGTGCCAGATCACCACTACGGTAAAGCCTGCCATGCTGCATAAAAGGATCAGTAATGAATTTCTCAGCAGTTAACTCAGTCCGGTTAAAATAACCTCTGGCTACCTGAACTCCACCTATATGTAACTCTCCCGGTACACCTACTGGCACCAGTTGTCCTGATTCATCTAAAATATGGATAGAGACATTGGCTATCGGTTTTCCAATAACCACTCTGCCTTTTTCCTTAACCGGGTCATCAGATAAAGTTGCACAAACTGTATTTTCTGTTGGCCCGTAAGCATTCACTAAACGGATACCATAAGACTGAATTTTACGTGCTGCTTCACTATTCAGTGCTTCTCCTGCCGATACAATAGTTTTAACCGAAACAGGTATATTATCCTTAATGACATTCAGATAAGATGGAGGCAGCGTAACTACTTCAACCCCGTAATCGTTCATAAATTTGCTGAAACGATCCGCCGACAAGATATCTTCCTTTTCCGGAATTACTAAACATCCACCAGTTAACAGGGTATTGAAAAGTTCATAACAAGAGGCATCAAACCCGAAGGATGCAAACTGTAATGTTCTCATACCCGGTGCTAAACGTAATGCCTTCGCCTGACTTGAAGCCAGGTTCACGACCCCGCCATGTTCCACAAGTACTCCCTTTGGAGTTCCGGTCGAACCAGAAGTATAAATCATATAGGCCAGGTTATGCGGCCATAATGAAGTTTTTATTTTTGTGCTTTTTTTATGCAAACCGGAAATAGCCGCATAGTCAAGTATAGTAATATCAAGTTGTTTCTCTGCTGAAATTTCCTGCAAAGCTTCCGCAAATGCAGCATTAGTCAAACACCAGTTGCTGCTGATATCTTCCAGCATAAATTTCACTCTTTCTGCCGGATATTGCGTATCGACTGGTACATAAGCAGCACCTGCTTTCAATATACCCATGATCCCGATAATCATTTCAAGACCTCTGTCCAGATAAATTGGTACCAGTGAATCTTCTTTGACGCCTTTATCCCTCAGATAATGTCCGAGCTGATTGGATAATTTATCCAGCTCCAGGTAACTTACCTGTGTTTGCTGATACCAAATCGCAGCAGCATCTGGTGTTGCGTTCACATTTGCTGTAAAAATATCCAGAATAGTCCTGTTTCTGGCTATCTTGTTTACCGGCTGATTAAATTGATGCAGTAATTGATGTTCCTCTTCCGTAGTCAGCAGTTTAAGCTGACCAATTGGTAAGGCAGGTGATCCGGTAGCTGCTTCCAGTAACTGAATATAATGTTCAGCCATTCTTGCAATCGTATCAAGCTCAAACAGATCTGTACAATATTCTATGCCTAATGTCAAGCCGTCTTTCTTTTCTGTAACGATGAAAGAAAGATCGAATTTAGCAATGCTATGCTCTACACTTTCTGTCGTTGCGGTAATCCCTTCCAGTTTGATACTGGACAGATCCATCGCATCCTGTAACAGGAACATCACCTGGAAAACAGGGCTTCTGCTGATATCCCAGTTTTCTCCTGCTACTTTCACCACCTCATCAAAAGGCAGATCCTGATGCTCGTAACTTTCCAGCAATGTCTCCTTCACCATTTGCAATAATCCGGTGAAAGAAAGTGATCCGTTAACCTGATTACGTATCGCAAGTGTATTGACAAAAAAGCCAATCATGTTTTCCACTTCCTGTTGCTTTCTTCCGGCAAGCGGCGTACCTACGCAGATATCTTCCTGATTGGTATACCGGTACAATAATGCCTGGCATACAGACATCAGTGTCATAAACAACGTGACGTTCTGTTCTTTATTGAAATGATTCAGTTTTTGCAATAAACCATTCCCGATTTCAACTTCAAGTATCGCTCCTTTTTTACTTTGAACAGGCGGCCTGATCAAATCTGTAGCCAGGTTTAGTGGCTCTATTCCGGAAAGCTGCTTTCTCCAGTAATCCTGCTCTGCCTGCAAAACTCTTCCGGTCATATAATTCCTTTGCCAGATCGCATAATCTGCATATTGCAAAGAAGGCTGAGGAAGAAGGCTGTTTTGATGACCTGCATGATGATTGTACAGGGCAGACAATTCACTGATTATAATTGGGGCAGACCAGCCATCCGCAGCAATATGATGAATGGTAATAGCTAATATATGTTCGTCTGTTCCGACCGGAATGATACCTGCACGCAGCATGTAGTCGGCAGAAAGATCAAAAGGACGATACATGAATGCTGTGATTGCAGCTTGCAGATCTTCCTCTGCTTTAATGTCTTCGGTTTTCCAGTAATCCGCAGATTGCACCTGCTGATAGCCGGTTCCGTCCTGCTCACCGATTACGGTTCTGAGTATTTCATGACGGCTTACGATATCTTTTAAAGCAAGCTGTAAAGCTTCGGTATTCAGCTTACCTTTTAATTTTAAGACTAATGGGATATGGTAATGACTGCTTCCTTCCAATTGGTCGATAAACCATAAACCTTCCTGGCTAAAGGACAATGGCATGCCAGCAGTCCGGGGTTGCGGAGTAATGGTGAGCTGTGTTCCTTTTTCCTGCTGTGCTATATGAGCGGCCAGCGCTGCAATAGTTGGATAAAGGAATAACTTTTTCATGGTGATGACCACTTGTAATTCCTTCGTAATCGCTGCAATTAATCGCATCCCAAGTAACGAATGCCCACCCAACTCAAAGAAACTATCAAAAACACCAATTGGTGATACTTGTAACAATTGCTGCCATTGTGCCGCCAGAAATTCTTCCGTTTGATCACGTGGTGCAACATATTCAGTCGTAATTACCGCTTCGGCAGTTGCATCAGGTAATGCTTTTTTATCTATTTTTCCATTCGCACTTAATGGTAATTGTTCCAGCTCTACGAGTGCAGGAATCATATAAGCAGGAAGCTTTTCCTTCAGGTAATCGAGTACTGCATCTTTATCATAACCAGTCGCAGGCACGATATATCCCAGTAAACGTTTGTTTCCGGTCACCTCTTCTTTTGCGATCACTACAGACTGGCTGATCAAACCTGACTGCTGTAAAGCATGTTCAATTTCTCCAAGTTCAATACGGTATCCCCTGATTTTAACCTGATCATCTATACGTCCCAGGTATTCAATCGTACCATCTGGCAACCAGCGGCCTAAATCACCAGTACGGTACATCCGCTGCGCAGGATCTGTACTAAATGGGTCTTTAATAAATTTTTCATTTGTCAATTCCGGTCTGCCGAGATATCCTCTTGAAACACCAATACCTGCTACACAGATTTCACCGGGAATACCCATTGGCGTTAACTGCATTGCTTCATCAAAAATGTAAATCCGCAGGTTCCTTACTGGTTTCCCCAGGGGGACGTTGATATTCAGTGGAGTATCATACATGATATGGTGCGTGATATCATCCGATGCTTCTGTAGGGCCATAAGCATTGACTACCGGGATATTTGCATAATACTTATGGCTGAACCACAAGCTTAATACATGCTGATTTACAGCCTCTCCTGTAACCATCAGATAACGCAGTTTTTCCAGCGGGATATCCATGTCTTCCTGCAATACAGCAGCCAGATAAGAAGGCACCAGTTCCAGAATAGTAATCTGGTCGTGTGCTACAGCACCGATCAGTGCCGATGGTTTATAAATCAGTTCATCCGTATAAATTACAGTGCGCCCGCCACATAAAAGCGCAGCAAACATCTGCCATACCGAAATATCAAATGTATAAGATGCGGTAAAAGCCAATACCGTTTCTGCGTCCATTTGCAGATCCTCAATCTTAGCAAATAAGTGATTGATCATTCCGGCATGCTCTACCATTACCCCTTTCGGTTTACCCGTAGATCCGGAGGTATAAATCACATAACATAAATCTTTGCCTTCAGGGATAACCGCAGGATGATCCGCAGGTTGCCCTGCAAAAACTGAAGAACCTTCTTCAATCGTAATTACCTGAATCTGACCAGTAATCTGCGCTTTTGTTTCTTTGCTGCAAATCATCAGTTCAGCAGAGGTATCTTCCAGAATATAATTTATTCTTTCTGCCGGATAAGAGGTATCAACAGGTACATAAGCAGCGCCCGCTTTCATAATACCTATGATCGCAATCAGCATCTCAATGGAACGTTCTATACAAATTGGAATTATCGTATCCCTTTTTATACCAAGACCATGTAGATAATGAGACAACTGATTTGAACGCTCTTGCAGTTGTTTATAAGTTAATTCAGTTCCTTCCAGTACAATTGCAACCGCATCCGGTCTGAGCGTTGCCTGTTCATCCAGCAATTCAGTTAACATTTTTGGATCAGCTGCAAAAGAAGATGCTGGTGAATGACTCAGTGATTTCAGTAATTCGAATTCTTTCCCCGGCAGCGTATTGATCTCTGAAATATCGCTATCCAGCATATAATCAAACTGATCTAACATGAAAAGAATACGCTCCGCCAATAATCCGACCTCTTTTTTGTCAAAATACTGAACCTGAAAGTCCATTCTTAATTGCAGTGGCTGCTGCTGACCATAGTCATACCAGAACATCTCCATTGGAAAAGGTAAATGACCGCTGGGCACATTGTTCGCTGTACCAGTCAGGCCATCGCCAAAGTCCAGCTGAAAATCCATTGGCGCATAATTCACTACAATTTCAATCAATGCATCTTCTACCGAATTGATTTTAAAGTGTCTGCTCAGATCACCTATCAGGTAATTCTGATTGCGATAGTCTTCTCTTTGTGAAGCCGCAATTGATTTTAATAAATCTATAACTTTCGTTCCCGGAACACAGCTTCCCAAGAATGGGATTACACCAGTAAACATTCCAGGAATAACGCGCAGTTGTTTCGTTCTTCTGCGGTGTAAGGGTATACCAAAAACAAATTCGGACTGATCTTGTATACTGCTAAAATAGATCATCAATGCTGCAAGAGTCAGCTGCTGTATAGAAGCCTTGGTTTTCAACTGTAATGCTTCCAGCTTGCTTCTTTCTGCTGCTGTGAACTCCATAATGAAGGTATCACATTTCGTATTCCATTTCTCATCAGTAGCATACCTGCTGCTCAGTACATGTGAAGGTCTTTTCGCCAGTTTGTTTTTCCAGTAGTCACCCTCAGCCGCATAGGCATCAGCACTATAATAAGCAGAAGCCCTTGCTGCCTCTTCTATATAGGAAGGATGTTTAAAAACAACTTCTTCACCGGTCATCAATGACTTGTATTTTTTAGCGACATACTGATTTAATCCTGAAAGGCCGTAGCCATCAGTAATCAGATGATGCAGTTTAAAATAATAAAGATGTTCCTGATCTGTAATACTGATCAGGTATTGTTCGGTCAGGATATTTTCCTTTTTCACTTCAAAAGGTATAGCCATGCGTTCTTTTATCCACTGCTCAATTTCTACCCGCTTATTTTCCCCTTCTTCAAAGATGAGTTCAGGTAACTCAAATTTCTGGTAGGTGTCATCTATGTAAATAACAGGTACCGGATCATTGAGATCAAATCTCATTTTCAGCGCATCAAAAACTTCTAAGGCAGAATTAACGGCTATGATAAATTTTTCTTTATCCAGGGAGCCGGTTAATCTGATATAACCTCCCACATTGTAATATGGAGCTTCTGTATTGATCAATTGATCTATATACACATCTTGTTGTGCAGGGTGTAGCGGAAAAGTATGCAGTGACATAATTATTGTTTTTTAAGGTTGTGGACGTAGTTTTAGATGAGCAGCGGAAATCCAATTCTTAAATTGTAATTTCAGTTTTCATAGTAGTTTTAAATTATCACAAATGCTTTAATAGATTGCTCCAAAGTAAATAGTGAATATTAATTTATTGATAACTATTGATTATGATTAACCTTAAAAAAGATCAATTTATAGTTAAAAACATTCGCATTTTTACAGTTTGGGCTTTGAGGAAGAGAGGTCATTATATTTATTTTTATCTGCCAGCCGGGATCTGGCAAAATAGAGTGAGCGTTATTTTAATTCTTTAAGGCTTAATTTCAATTACGCCTTACATCGATACAACGAACTGATATGCTATCAGTTGTATATGATCATATTTGATGATTCAACAACTTTTACCCGGACAGGGTACAATGATGTTATTCTCCATCCAGGTTTTGGTTTCCTGAACACTAACATATACCGTTTTATTCTCAGCAGCTTGCTGACCTTTTTTACGCGAAATGAAACACGCAATAACACATGAAACAACGAATAGCATCATCAAATTTTTAAAAATCAATTGTTTTCTCATAAAAACACTTTAATAATCTTCAAGTATAAATTTTTAAAACTATAATCATTTTTTTATTACACGAATCCACATATTATCGTGGTTAATAGTAATACATTAGCTTATGGATTTAAATCAAATTTTTGACGAAATAATCAACAATTGTGAATATCTAAACGAAAATTTATCATTAAACGAGGAACAGGATCTTTAAAGCAGTGACAGGAATTTTATTTAATTTGCGAACCTGAATTTAACCCTTATGAAAAACACAGCTTTCGAGCATATTGCGCAACAATGGTTTGCTGCTTTTAATACGCATAACCTGGAAGAGCTCTTAGCATTATATGATGAACAGGCCATACATTTTAGTCCAAAACTAAAAGTCAGGAAACCTGAAACTGAAGGTCTGATCAAAGGCAAATCAGCACTTCGTGAATGGTGGAAAGATTGTTTTGACCGCTTACCTGCTTTACGTTATCAGCCAACTTCATTTACGGCAAACGAACAGCGTGTATTTATGGAATATATAAGATCAGTGACAGGAGAACCAGATATGCTGATCGCTGAGGTTCTTGAAATTAGAGATGGAAAAATAAATGCGTCAAGAGTCTATCATGGATAGGCATCTGACGCATTTATTTAAATATTAATTTAATGTCCACTGACTGCTCTCGGCGGTAGCATTAATAGTAGTAGCCTGCGCAAGTCCGCTTTGGTTTTCTAAATTCAGATAAGTGTTTTTCCATTCACTTTTAATCCTTTTAAAGCCATTGTAATCTTCAACGACCCAATAACTGCTATAAAAAGTATCAGGGATTACCGAACTTTCTGCATAGCTATACAAATGCTCAATATTCAGGTAGTGACTTGTGCTTACGTTTTTAATCCTGGTATGCCCGTTGACTTGTTCTAATACCCATTTTGCACGGGCGTCAGTATTGGAAGAGCCATATTTAACCTGCCCGTTTTCTTCAAACAGAAAAGTATTTAACCATTTATTTTTGATAGTGATGCCTGTTCCTGTCGGTGGTGCCGTAGTCCCGCCTCCAATACTATTCAACAAGCCTTCAGCATTGCTGACCTGCTGTGCGGCAAAGTAACCAAACACCTGATTTAGCTGCTGCTGAACACCAGAATTACCTTTATACTGTTTGCGATATTGATACAAACGATAAATCAATTCCAGTTCATGCTGTCCATAAGACACTCCCAATTTTTGCTGCATGGTAGTCAGAAATCCATAGCCAAACTCGGCAGTAGGCTCAATCATTGTACCTTCTCCGTAATCATTCCAGGTTGCAAACTGAATAATACCTACACTGGAAGCTAATGCTTTGTCCAGCAAAGTTGAAAAAGTGCTGGTTCCATTATAGGCAATTTGCCAGGTAGGCCCATCCGCTCCGCCAGCCTGGTAGAAAGACTTGAAGCCAGGATAAACTACACCGATTGAGATCGGGAAATTAGAAGCTTGTGCGTAATAGTTATTCACCACCGTAGGATGATCCTGATAAATCCACGGAAACTCCCCTCCTGCATTATTTGATCCCACCTGGTTTGTATTTCCGTACAATGGAATAACTTTTGGTTTTGGATTAAGACCTGCCAGGATCTGATCCCATTCTGAGGGCTGATGAAAAGTTATAGGGCCAAAGTTTAAAACTACAGGCACATTATTCACTTTCAGGTAATTACTTTGATTAAAGTAATTATTCTGCATGTAAACGAAATCACCATTTGCGCCGCTGGTTTGTCCGGCATCCCAGTTCCGGTCTTCCTGTACAATACTGAACTGTAAACCAAGTGCATTTAGTTTGGAAATCAACGCATTGGAATTTGCCAGGTTATCGGGATAATCATACCGTGCTCTGGTACCCGGCCAGTCAATCATTACTCCGTCAACGCCCGAATATTTCATCAGTAATAACTGATATTCGATGATATCAGAATCTCCTGAGGCATATGGGCCTGTTTTTGGATAAGCATAAGCTGCAATCTGGCGTTTACCGTTTGTGATTATATCCGGGTTTTGCGTGTTCATTTTCCAATGGTATCCCCATGCCCCTCTTGAATCCGGCGTTTCGAACCAGGGCATCCAGTGCATGAAAATTTTCTTGGAGGTTGACTTTGAGATTGCATTCGCTACAGGAAGCGATTTAGCAGCTGCACCCGGCTCATCTTGCTGTGGGGTGACTGACTTCTTACAACCCAGGCAAGCCATGGCTATAAGTAAGCAAATAGTTAAGTTTTTCATAAGTAGAATATTTGGTTATCTACCTTACGCATTACGCTTCAGGTATTTCTACAAATGACAGCAGTATATTCAGGTAATTAAAGCAATCCCGGCCCGCTGAGAAATAATATAAACCCAAATCCGGATTACAAATCCACAAATGACTAATAAACAACCGATTGAACTAATAAAAGAACAAATCCTTATGCAAAGAATATAAACCAGAATTTAATGAGTAGCTTAAATATCATGAAACACCTGGTACTTAATCTAACCTTATTATTTATCGGTTGCCTTTACTGTGCCGCCCAATCTCCGGCAAGAGATCTGGAAAAGCTTAAACTTGTTTTAAAGGAGAAACCACAATTAGACGCGCAAAAACAAGCGCGTATCGACTTTCTGAAAGCTTCACTGACGCACAAGGAATTGGATTTAAAAGGTGAATATCTCATCTGCCTGAAGTTATATAATGAATACAAATCTTTCCAATATGGTAAAGCATTCTATTATGCACATCAGTTACAACGAATCAGCAATCAACTGAAAGACCCGGCCAAAATCGCCTACGCTAAACTAAAACTAGGCTTTATCTTACTTTCTTCAGGTATGTTTAAAGAGACTTTTGATTCACTGAGTACTTTAAAGACCAAACACCTGCCAGACTCAGTTAAAAGAGAATACTATTTGCTGAACGCAAGAACTTATTATGACCTGGCAGATTTTGATCAGGATGATTATTACACCAAAATCTACAAGACTAAAGCCAGCCTGTATGTGGACTCTGCACTTAAACTCTGCGACATCCACTCTTTTGATTACGCTTATTATAGCGGTTTGAAATTGATTAAAGCCGGTGATCTTGAACATGCTGTTATCAAGCTCAAATCACTGATCCGTAGCAAGCAGTTATCTGAACATGAGTATGCAATTACCGCCTCTACATTGAGTGATATATACATCCAGTACCATCAACCAGACGTAGCTATCAGGTTGCTGATCAATGCTTCAATCGCTGATATAAAATCAGCTACAAAAGAAGCCGCAGCCATGTTAAATCTGGCTCAGCTCCTGAATAAAAAACCTTATACAGAAGATGCTTATCTTTTGATCAGAGCAGCCATGGACGATGCGGTTTACTATGGTGCCAGGCAGCGCAAAGTACAGGTAAGCGCTATTTTACCAGTTATTGCCAGTGCCAGAATCTTACACGAGCAGGAGCAAAAACAAATGTTGTTTTTTTACTGTACACTGCTGACTATCCTGTCGATCATAATTATTGTTTTTGCCATCATCGTTTGTAAGCAACTCAAAAGAATCAAGGCAGCTGATAAACTGGTTTTAGAGGCAAATGCCAGGTTGAGAAATACGATAGAAAAGCTAAACGAAGCAGAAAAGATCAAAGAGGAGTATATAGGATATTATCTTCACATCATTTCTGATTACCTGAACAAACTGGAAAAGATCAAAAGCTCCATTACACAAAGGCTCACGACTAAAAAGTTTGATGAAATCAAGGTATTGGTAGGAAATATCAATCTGAAAAAAGAACGCGAAGAACTCTTCAGCAATTTTGATAAAGCATTCCTGCAACTCTTTCCTAATTTCGTTACCGAATTTAATGCTCTTTTCCCGGTTGAATATCAGGTCAAACTGCTCCCCCATCAATTATTAAACACAGATTTAAGAATATTTGCACTTATTCGTTTAGGTGTAAATGATCCGGATAAGTTAGCCCGTATACTGGAATACTCTTTAAATACGATTTATAATTACCGGACAAGGATTAAGAATAAATCGAGTCATCCTGATAAGTTTGAAGCAGCAATTTTGAATATAAAAGCAATATAGGATTCCAATACTTTTTGCAGTTCTCACCCAGGAGAGCACTTATAACCGGTATTACCATAATTCTGGCTCTTAAATCTATAATTAGTGAAAATAGTAAGGACAGTCTTATCCGGCTGTTCATATTTTATAAAGCACTAGTAAAAGAGTATGGATGGAAGGATAGTGTGTCAACAGGAAAATATGCTAAGAAATATATCCTTCATGAAAATGATCCCAAAAAATTAACTGGAGATCATTTATAAATAAAAATCTTTTAGAATCAGCTACGATTAAAATTGGGAATAGCTTTAAACTATTCCCAACCTCCTGCTTATTTTCCAGCATTTTTTTTCTCCGTAATCTCCGTACGGATTTCCTGAGCAATACCTTTAATTTCCTGTAAAGCTTTACGTAATCTGGTACCGGCAGCGCCATTACCTGAATTATAAAATTTTTCTACGTCTGTTTCTGTAGCAGCGATTACTTCTTTCAATTTTGCGAATTTGCTCATGGTTCTTTTGTATTAGTATGTTTTTCAAGTTAACTATTCTAAGTGCCTGATCTAAAGGCGTAAAAATATATTACAACCTTCTAATCAACGCTTAACACTGTAAACATACTGATTTAAAATAAAAATCAAAATAAATACTACTATTTAAGTATACTTTAATTATGTTTGTTAAACATTAAGCTTAAAACAACATAAATAGTCATGTGGCCGAGTGGCAAGGCAGAGGTTTCATAAACCTTATATGGTGGTTCGATTCCACTCATGACGTCTAAGCAGCAGCGAGCTCATCTGAGCTGGCTTCAGCTTTTTTCCATCTATTATTTTATTATATTTGATTCTTAAAGGTTATCGCTCAGATAACCTTTAAATAACTCCTTCTGGCAACGATTGCACAATTTTAATCCGCGCATCTTTCTCATTAACCCATCTTCTAATCGTAATTTCAAAGCTTTGAAACCAAATCACTGAAAGCTTAAACGATATGAAAAGATTAGTAAATCATTTAATTTATCTGCCTGCCATTGTGCCGTTAATCCTGATTATGTCTTTCTGCCTGCCAGTTAAACACATCACTATTTATCTTGCAGGAGATTCGACCATGTCTGATAAGAATATCAGAGCTTATCCTGAGACTGGTTGGGGCATGCCTTTTGCCTTATTTTTCGATTCTACAGTTACCGTAAAAAATATAGCTAAAAATGGCAGGAGCACTAAAACCTTTATCGCTGAGGGTTTATGGAAACAGATTTCAAATCAGTTAAAAGCAGATGATTATGTGTTTATCCAATTTGGGCACAATGATGAATCACCGGCAAAATCCAGCTATACTCCCGAAGCCGATTACAAGAACAACCTGCGTTTATTTATCAAAGAGACCAAAGCGAAAAATGCAATTCCGATATTAATTACTCCTGTATCACGCCGTAAGTTTAATACTGCTGGTCAAATTGAAGAAACACACCTGATTTATTCAGCACTGGTACGCGAAGTTGCGCAAGAACAACAAGTACAATTAATTGACCTGGACAAAGAAAGCCGGACATTATTTCAGGAACTAGGTCCGGAAAACTCAAAAATGCTTTTTAATCAGTTAAAAGCTGGTGAAAACCCAAATTATCCGGAAGGGAAAACAGATAATACACATTTCAATGAAATGGGTGCCCGTAAAATTGCAGAAATCGTGTTACGTGAAATCAAAAAACAGCATTTAAGTCTGGCAGACCGGATTTATAAAAAATAGCCGCCCCGGACAGAGGCAGCTATAAGAGAGACGTTATATAAAATTTTAAGGCCAGATTGTACCAGTTTGACTGTTGCTCAGCCATGGTTTACCACTGCAACTTGTTCCTGAATGTGCTTTAAGACAAGCTTTCACGAACGCAGCACCATCTGCATGACTTTTTAGTTTTTTAGAACTGCAATAAGTAGTACCCGTGTTATCCTGATAAAGCTGATAAGCCGGGTATCCCAATCCACTGGCAATTTGAAAATTACTTTGAACAGCACCAGGGTAACTGGTTTCTGCACCAAGAACCCATCCTCTTGAACTTTCATTCGTACCAGCAACCATATCAGCAGGAGGATTCAATGTGATGGTCACTGTTGAAGATGAACTGCTTGAACTGGCAGTATGTGAATAAGTAGATTCCGATCCACCACCTAAAGGTATGCCCAGGAATGAAATCCCTAAAGAAACTGTTTGTTCAATAGTTTTTTCAATGCTCTCATAAGATTCACTGTGTACAGTGATTTCAACAGATGGATAATTACTAATCGCAACTCCTGTTAAAAAGCTGAAAGGGCCACCCTCAGAAAAATCAATATTCGGTTTCGGAGAAAATACAAAACCTGAAACATCTTTAGAACCATTTTTAATCGCATCAGTGATTGGCTTCATCCATGACCAGTTTAAACCAGTAGCCACATTAAATGAAACAGGACCATAATTAACCAGGGTAACACCAGTAAAAGTCATACTCACGCTAATTGTATTCGAAGAGGTCGCAATAGTGTCCGAAAAATAACTCGCACTTCCATCTACCGATAAAGTGAGAAAAGATGCAATAGGAATTTCGAAACTTGCTCCACCCTCAATACTTACTTTCACCTCACTTTCACTGGAACGGGTAACAGTCATGTTTAACTCTATCTTATTATCAGTTGCACTTAAGCCATTAATGATATCAGACAATGGCGTACTTACTGCATAAGCAGGGTTATAAACGGTAGTACTATTATCTAATAGCATTCCACCGTTAGCAGCAGCAGCATTCTGTACATTATCTAATACTGTGCTCAAATAACCGGTGTTCATTGTGGTTGCATTTTGCAAGGAGATACTGTTGCCCAGCGCATTCAGATAATTGGCAAAAACCGGTAATACGGGCTGACCACTTGCCGGTGTTTTGTTTAATAGTTTAGCTAAATTTTTAGCTCTCTGGATCGTATAAAGATCGGTAGCAGGACTTGCCCAGGTCGTTGCAATCGTACTCATAATGATATCTATCGGCTGTTGTTTACTAGTTGCCACTACTGGACCATAAATGGATGTCCAAAGCGTCAAGAGTGCCATTTGCTGATTGGTCGCCAATTTTTGTGCTGCGTTAAGCGCTGCTTGATCTGCATTCGACAGCTTATAACCTACGCTGGCTATTGCTTGAGTATAAATATTAACAAATGGCTCGTCAAGTGTCACAGGAGTCGCATCTGCAGTTAAAGCAGTACTGATCCATTCATAAGTTGTCGCATTAAACAGCAAGTTATTAGGATTCACGTAGTAATAAGGGAAATTTCCTAGCTTGGTTACGCCAAAATCTGTTAGCGGCTCCTTTAATACGGATGATAAAAGTGTTGATGCTTGCTCTTTCAGCGCATCGATAATTTCTGATGCTTCTGATTCAACGGTTAATTCGGTATTCATGGTCGTAGAGTTTTGAGGGTTCAATTTTACCTACTCTGTTAAGGCTTTTCGGTTTCTGCCTTTGTCAGATTTAAATTAAAGCGCTTTAATCGTTTGACATGTCAAAGTAAAGGCAGAATAAAGGTTTTTTTCCGCGTTGAATATCCCGGCTTGGTAAACAGGTGTTTTAACGTGGTGACCAGGTAAAAACACCTGGTCACCACGTTTCAGGAAAGAATAAAGAGGTTTTCGATTAGAATTTAACTTCGAAGATGCCATATTTGATGGCAAAGATGACTAAACCCGCTGTGTTTTTACAACCGGTTTTGGTGAGCAGGTTTGTGCGGTGCCCATCCACAGTACGGCTGCTGATGAATAACTTTTCCGAGATTTCAATATTAGTCAATTCATCACAGATCATCTTTAAGATGGTAGTTTCCCGCTCCGAAAGATTGATAGGAATACTGCTCATACTTTTCAAACCTTGTTTGCGGTATTTGGCCGCATTCCGCATTGCATTTAAAGTTTCGATATTAAAATGAAAACCTACATGATAGGTATTATGAATAGCCGAAAACAATTCGCTGGTTTCACAATTCTTGATCAGATAACAGCAAGCCCCGGCCTCTATCATTTTACTTAAATAACGCTCTTCACCATGCACAGAAAGTATGATCACTTTTATCGAAGGATAATCTTTATGCAAAACAGCATTCAGTTCAACCCCGTTCATTTCTGGCATATTCATATCAATCAATGCCACATCAGGAAGACTTTCCAGCCTGTCAAGCTGTTCTAAAAAAACCTTCCCATTCTCAGCCTGGGCCACCAGCTGATAATCAGCTTTACTACTTAAAAGATTAACCAGTCCTTCCCGAAACAAGTTTTGGTCATCAACAACAGCAATACGTATTTTGTCTGACATAAATTAAAATCTAAACTAAAGAACTGTTCAACACTATAAACATAGAGAATCCGGATCCCGGAGCAGTTTTCATAGTATAAGTCGCATTGATCATATTCAACCTGCTTTCTATATTTTGCATACCCATTCCTTTTCTGTTTTTCTGATTACCAGGATCATACCCCACTCCCTCATCCCTATATTGAATGACTAATAACCCATTTTCCATGAAAATGGATACCTCTATCCGTTTTGCATCCCCATGCTTAATGGTATTGGAAATGAGCTCTTGTAATACCCTGATTAAGGCCAAAGCCATGTCATATGGTAATTGATCTGTAATAGCCTCTGCATCGTTAATAAGTGTTATCAATGAATTATCTTCATCATTAATACTATCAATTAATTCTTCCAGCGCCACCGTAAAACCAAATAATGCTAAAGCAGGTGGTGATAAATTATGTGAGATGTTACGTACATCTTGTATAATCTTATCAATTAACAACTTATGATTAGCTATTACAGCTTTGTTCTCCTGTTCTTCAGGAAGTTCATCCCGGTTAATTAACATGCGCAAATTTGACAAAGAACCTCCAACATCATCGTGTAAATCCTGACCAATCCGCTTTCTTTCTTCCTCTTGTGATTGTAATACTACCCGCATCAATTCCTTTTGATAACTCATTTCTGCTTCATGAATCTGCTGTCTGTTCCTTAATAATTTTTTCTGATTGTTTATAAATAAAATCACAAATGAGATGACCAGCAGAAAAATACCACCAGTACACAATATGATCAACAGAAAAATATTATCCCCTACTGTTTCCTGCATTTACTAAACCCAAAGGCAATTAAAAGATACATAATGAGTAAAAGTGTGGCATGGATATTCCACATTAAAATATTGATCGCATGATACTTTTCACTCAGCTCGTTTACCGTTAAATTTGAGAAAGAGAAAATAAACAGGGCGCCCGAAAAGTATAACAGTATTCCGGTATTAATCCAGTTTATTGGATTTAATGACCACCTGGTCTCTGCATCGTTGCTTTGCGCAAAATAAGCAAGACTACAGCCCATTATAATTAATGCTTCAACCGGCCTGGCATAGGTATTAAATTGATAGATACTTTGAAAAAACAAGAAGTTTACAATGCAGAACACCGGGAAAAGAATCAACAGATATTTAATAATCCTGCCAGCTGCTTCCTCTTTCAAAACGGACAGATAAAAGTAGCTCATCAATACAAATTCGAGTATAGTGAAAACATGTAAAACCGGGAGATTGTTAATCTTGTGATTTGCAAGTACCACAGCCAATACATTTACGACACAATCCAGTAGTAAATAATACCAGATTATTTCCAGTGACCTATCAGCATACTTTCTTTTGGAAGCAGCCATACCAATAGGAATTAAAACACTTACAGGAACAATGATTCCTGTATAGATCAAACTGGCGGGAAGAGCCATTATTTGGTATACTGCAAATAAGGTTCAACGCTATTAAAACTGTCAAATAGTGGACTCATAGTGCTGCATAAAGTTGGACAAGGTTGAGTAAAATCATAAACGGTAGAATATTCTTCCTTATTTAACAAATCTTCCCTTGATGTATTCGCATCACCTGCCCTGGTAAGCATTTCATTGTTCTGCGCATCAACCGGAACAAGCATACCACAGATTTGAAATGGGAAATCCGGATCAGGTATACTCATGTATAATCTAACTGAACTGGCGTTCGGATGTTCTTGCTTCAGTAAATCTATATCTCTCATATTAATATTGATTGCTCTGAAAATTAATTGAGAAGGTATTAATGGAGCAACCGAATCACATGCCGCATTTGTATATGGCAATTTGGATTCATCAGGAATTGAGGTGATCATTTTTCGCCAGGATGTAGCCCTTGCTATGGCGACACTTAGCGGAATTGTTGGAGGAACATCAGCAGTAATAGCTGTTTGTGTTTCTTTTAGCGGTTGAATGGTATTCGAATTTTCCATGATTTCTTTATTTATTTAATAAGATGTTATTTCATAATACTTTGCAATGTTCCATTGGCAGCACTACAACTGTAGACCACGGCATAATTGGATTCACCGGACGGATTTATTTCTTCAGTACGGAATATTCCAAAAGATGCAACCCAAAACAAATATTCTACCGTAATCAGCGGATCAACGATCGCCAGATTAGGTGTTGCCACCCTGCCAAAAGTTGCAGATGGTGTATTTCCGCTTGCCATCACCTGTGGTTGTAGTTGTCTGGCTAATTCCCCAGCAAGTAAGGGTTGTAAATTACTGTTCGTCAAAAAAAGAGAAAGTTGATTGGTCAGGCTCTTAAAATCACCCATCACGGGTCCATAATTAAGTACAACACCAAAATCATTATTTTCCAGTGGCAGATCAACTGATGGAAAAATAGCCTTAAATAGGTATCTTGATTCCAGATATGCTGAATTAATTGCTTTACCAATAGCCTTAGAAAGCAGGGAGTCAGACAAATCAGAATCAGGAAAAGGTGGAGGAGCTGAAACCTTCCTGCGTGGAGTGAGAGAAGTAGTAATTAAATTCAGATCCTTAATAGCGGTTGGAATATCCGTGATATGTGTTTCCGTTAATGTCAGAATTTCTTTCCTGGTCAGGGAAATAATGGAGGCAAATTGTCCCATTGTAATATTTGATTTAGATTAAAATACTTACTCTTTTATGGCTTTTCAGTTTACGCCCTATTGCTATTGAGAACGGCTAAATTATTTCAAAATATTGAGTTATAACGAGATAGAAATACCTGATTATTTAAGGTGTTTTCGCCTTTTTACCTTAAACTATTTTTCTGTATAAAAGACAAGGTTTCATGCGTATGAGATTAAACGTGAAACTAATATCAGGTTTTATTCTGCATAAAAAAGAGCTGACAGCTATATCAGCAAAAGATGAACAATTCGAACAAAAAAAAGACAAGCCTTATTCAGACTTGTCCATATCAAAAAGTTAATAATATTCTTATTTTTTCGAATTTGCTGCTTCTTCAATCACAGCTAACACTTCCTTAGCATGTGAGATCATCACTACATGACTAGCCTCAATTTCTATAGTTTTTGCATGGCTCCTTTTTGCCATAAACCGCTCCAGGTCCGGATGTATAGCTTTGTCGCTTTTGGCCACAATATACCAGCTTGGTTTTTGCTTCCAGGCAGGTTCGCCACTCTGATCACCGAATACAGTTTGAGATGCAGGGGTTTGAGTCGCATAGATCAAATTTTGCTGCTTGCCAGTAAGATCTTGTGCAAATACAGTTTTCACCCCCTCTTTAGATAAATACACAAATCCACCCACAGGTTCAAAATAGTCCTTTAAATTAACTGCCGGCCCTTTAGCAGATAAAGATGGTAAGGTTTCACCTAAATCTGGAACAAGAGCAGCAACATAAACCAGACCAATAACTTTAGGATCATTACCTGCTTGTGTGATCACAAAACCACCCCATGAATGGCCCACCAGGATAACATTACCTTCTGCCCTGTCAATCGCTCTTTTGGTAGCTGCCACATCATCACTTAATGAAGTAATCGGATTCTGAACCGAGATAACAGGGTATCCTTTGGCTTGTAAATCATTAATCTGGCTTGTCCATGAAGAACCATCTGCCCATATACCATGAACAAAAATTATAGTAGGTTTTGTAGTTTTTGCTCCCTGAGCATAACCGCTTATAGTTCCCAAAACTATCGATACCGTAAGTATCATAAATTTCAATGTTCTCATATTTTGCGTGTGTTTATTGTTTTCACATGTCAAAAGTCGCTGTTATAAACACCTGAAAAAATGGATAACTTTCCCGAATACTTGCCAATTTACTTTCCGTCAGCCTGTTTTTTCAAACAAGTATTACTCCTGCATCCTATCGTACGCCGGTACAAAAGATTCCACCAGGAAGTTCTCAAAAGAAGTTGAGGTTGTAGATGCCGTTGTGCGCATTTGTGAAGTAGTGATGTGCTTGCTATTCATGCCAATAACGACCTCTTCCATTAATGCAATAACATTTGCCGAAAACCCGGCAGCCATCAAATCTGATTTAAATTCCGGAATTGTATTTTGCTGATAAACCAATCCGGGTTTTCCAATTGCATTTCCAATCATCGCCGTTGCTTCCCGGATACTCAGGTCACGCTGGCCATGCAATTCCTGCACAAGCTTCCCTGTAAAATTAAGGTTAATCAAGGCCTGAGCAGCCGCATGACCAATATCTTTGGTCGCGATAAATGGCAAAAGCATATCCTGATCAAAAGGTCCAAAAACTTTTCCATTTTTCTGAATAGACGGCAGATAAGAAAGGGTATTTTCCATAAAATATCCAGCTCTTAAATGAAGTAAATTTTCAATAGGCAGCGTATTCATAACTTGTTCCATATGATGTAAACCGAGAACAGGGCCTGAACCGCTTTCCTGATCAGCACCCCAGCTACTTAGCGTAACGGCATATTCGAGAGGGTTTGCTACAATGGCCTGAGCAATAGCATCCGTAACCTGAGCCTGATATCCGGGAAAATCAGGACTGTCAGGAATGTAATTTGGCTGAAGCATTATCCAGGCAGCTTTAGCTCCCTGAAAAGCTTCGGTTAAGGCTTGCGCATCGGTAGGTTCGGCAACGAAAGCCTCTGCTCCCCTGTCGATGAAAGGTGACAGTTTTTCCAAACTCCGGCCAATTACCCTAACCTGTTTTCCTGCGTCTAATAATTGATGTGCAACAACACTTCCTGTGTTGCTGGTTGAACCTGTAACTATATACATATGCTTTTAAATCTTTCTCAAACCTATAAAGTATAGTATTGAAAAAAGATAAGGCACATGCTGGTTCCCTACTAACCACGATGATACAATATTGATATTGAATCAGTTAAATTTTCATTATTAGATTTAGATTACAATTACTTTTGAGCTTTACTATCAAAAGCATGACGTGCCGTTTTAAAATTGTCAGACTGATCCAGTACCCACGTCCATAAAGGAAGGATCTGAATTAATAATCCACGCCCCAATTCAGTCAGTTCATATTCTACTCTTGGTGGAACCTCCATAAACATAGTTCTGGTGATTAATCCATCTCTTTCGAGCTCACGGAGACTTTTAGTCAGCATTTTCTGACTTATTCCAGTCACCTGTTCCTGCAAACGGGAAAAACGCAATTTACCATTCACGCCAAGCATCTGGATAATCAAAAGTGACCAGGTATTGCCTAAATGACCTAAGACATCTCTTTTAAGCCCATCTTCTTCTGCTGAAAGTGCATCACAGATGGCCTGTGATGCTTTAATAATTTCGGTATCGGTCATGTTATTATTCGTCTGATTTTACAAATTAATCAATTAATAATCATTTCTCCGGCATACCTATATTCCCGTTCTTTCATTAAACCTTTTGAACTACCAATTGAACCGGATTAATAATAGTTCTGTAATTTGGAGAAAACTCCCGTACGTTTTTGATGATCTGATCATAATCATCCTGGATTCCAGTTTCCTTAACCTCATACTTAAACACTACCTGGTCAAAACCAACAGGAACGTCCTGATCGGAAGGCTCATCAAGCAGAAATTGTCTTTGTTGGGTTTTTCAGTGATCAGACTTTTATAGGCCTGCAATCCTTCTAAATTAATTCCGTTTATCATCACCTGATTAATTACGTCCTGCCATTACTCCACCATCTATATCCCAGATTGCGCCTGTCACCCACGACGTTTCATCCGATAATAAGAACGCAATTGTTTTGGCGATATCTTGCGGTCTGCCTACTCTGCCTATTGGATGAAAATCATTAAACCCTTGTAGTGTTTCTTCAATTTTATCCGCTTCGATAAAAGAACCATATATTGGCGTAACCACTACAGCAGGCGAAACTGCATTAACTCTGATCTGATCCAAAGCAAGTTCCATTGCTAAATGTTGTGTCAAACTATGAAGCCCCGCTTTAGCCATCGAATAAGCAGAAGAAGGTATAGCTTTGATCGCCTGCTTAGCCCACATCGAACCAACATTTACGATTGAACCACCGCCATTTTCTTTCATCACTTTTGCTGCTGCCTGGGTAATAAAGAAAAAAGCTTTATTGAAATTGTGATAAATATCGTAGTCCTGTTCCGAATGGTCAAGAAATGCTTTTGGACTGAAATATCCCGCAGCATTGACCAGATATTTCAAATATGGTATTTCGCTTTTTATAGTAGAAGCAAATTGAGTAACCTGACGCATTTCGGAAAGGTCAACGCCAATAGTTCTGATACGGCCTAAAGCTAACAATTCAGTTCCAGCGAGCTGAAGATTTTTATCTGGTCTGCCAACAATAATCACTTCAATTCCTTGTTTTAACAGCTGTTCTGCGGTAGCTCTTCCCATCCCTGTTGTGCCACCAATTATTAATGCTTGTTGATTCATTATTCATTTGTTTATTGTACAATACAAATGTCCGAAGGAAAAGACATCTATAAAATGGACAAAAAAGAGAATGAATGGTAAATTCAGGAAATAGATTTTCTGAACTCACCTGGAGAAAATTTAGCATGTTTCTTAAAATATTTCACAAAGTAAGATGGGTCTTCAAATCCCAGCTTATACCCAATCTGGTTCACATTTAAACCCGAATGTGCTAAAAGACGTTGCGCCTCAATCATAATCCTTTCCTGGATGACCATGGAGGGGGTTTTAAAAATAATCTTGTTCGTCAGATCGGTTAATGTTTTACTGGAAATATTTAACAAAGCAGCATAGGCTGAAATGGCAAGGCCGTTTTGATAATTTGATTCCACCAAATCAATAAACCGGAGCAGCTGCAAATGTTTCTCATCCGCGGCATACAACTTATTTTCCTTATTGATATTAATATTGCCCTTTTCCCGCTGTGCAAATATTAAAAAAGCATTCAGATAAGACCTGAGCAATTCCAACTGTCCAAAGTCACCGGCTTCTTTATCCAGCTCACTATTTATTTGTGACATCAAAACCTTTAAATCCTTTTCCGCATGCGCACTAATCTTACAAAATGGCTGTTGATAAGGGTCATTAAAAAGGCTATACTTTAAAAAGAAGTTGACATCATTTTCATTTTGCATCAGGAAACGTTCATTGAAATGGATCATAACCCCTTCATAACCTGAATACTCATCAAAATAATGCACCTGATTTTTTCCGATAAAGAATAAAGTACCTGGATGAACTTCATACTTTTTAAAATCGACAAAATGTGCCCCATTCCCTTTATAAAACCAAAGTACCTGGTAGAAACTATGAATGTGTGGTCTGATCGTATCAGGAGTGTTCTTTTCTAAATACTCCTTCAATGAAAAAATTTCAAACTGTCTTTTTTCCGGCAAATCTTTATGCAGATGATATTCGCTGATTTTACTTTCCTTCATAAAACAACCTTGTCTTAATATTCATCAAATCTACAATCTTAGGGTATTACAGACAATCTTTTATTGGCACTAAAACTGATTCATCTTACCCAGGTCATATGGAAGGCACAGTTATTTCAGCTATGGAAACATTTTCAAAGCTCACAGAAACATATAAATTCTAGTTTAAATCGAAAAATATTTCATAATAAGCTAAAAAAATTATAATTTAACATGCGTATTAAATAATATAAAAACATTCATCAGTAGATTATGAAAAACAATAAGCTCTCAGAATTAACAATTATTGAATTGAATAAACAAAAAAACACGATAAAGAACATTTTAATTGCTGCTGCTGTGTTAATAGTCGTGCTATGTGGTATAATTTTATACCCAAGTGATAAAAGTCAAAACATTAAATTCCTGACAATTCTTCCTTGTTTTTTATTAGGCATCTTACCAGCCGCAATCAGATGGAGTCAGCTCAACACCGAACTAAAATCACGTCAGTGATCATGGCTTTATGCTAAATATTGGTTTAGCTGGCACAGTTCATTTTAAGATACAAAAGCGGGGTTACCCCTGTGTATTTTTTGAATTCACTGAAAAATGAACTTCTGGAAGAAAATCCGGACTCGCTTCCTAATCCATCCAGACTGTATTGTTTAATAGAGTTTTTAATCAAAAACTGGTTCAGTACGTATTGAATCCTATAAGTATTTACAAAATGATTAAAATTCTGTTTGAAATAAACATTCAATAAATAAGAAAGCAGATGAGGAGTAATCTTCAGTTTCAAAGAAAGTTGGTTGATGCTTAATTTTTTCTGAAGAAAAGGCCTTTCCTGCTCCATGTAAGTAACAATATCACCCTTAGACAGTTGAACATGAGCAGATTTGCCCTCATACTGTTTAATGATTTTTTGCAGGGTATTCAGCTTTACATTAATGAATGAAGCAATCACATGTAAAGGAATCCGGCTGGCATAATCACCATAGGTGCTCAATAAATAAAGATACTTATCGGAGGCTGTACCAATTCTGAAGAATACAGAACGCTGATGTGCCATTTTGTAATAATTTTCCAGCACCTTACGCATCACAATATTCATTTCCGGATAAATGTCAAAATATCGGATCAGATGTTCAACAGGTAAGGCGAGCAGTACTGAATCTTCTTCT
Organism: Pedobacter cryoconitis; assembly: GCF_014200595.1. Classification (NCBI taxonomy): domain Bacteria; kingdom Pseudomonadati; phylum Bacteroidota; class Sphingobacteriia; order Sphingobacteriales; family Sphingobacteriaceae; genus Pedobacter; species Pedobacter cryoconitis. Next base: position 1,086,961 of record NZ_JACHCG010000001.1, on the reverse strand, counting down.
GCTTTAACATCTTCTGTGCATTCAGTAATCCCATACATCCCTTCTATAGCCGATAAAAAATCTCCCTGGATCGCGATAAAGGAAGTTATTGATCGTCCATTTCCAGTAGCCCAGCCAGAAAAGAATCCCTCTATAATAAAATAGATATGCGTACAATAATCACCTCTTTTCATTAAATACTGCCCCTGAGAAACTGTCAGTTCAAAAGTGTGCTCAGTGAGCGCATTTTTGCAGGCGTCAGTTAAAAGATGTAACTGATCAAGCTGCTGTATAACAGCATGTAAACTTGTATAAGAAGACTTAATGGAACGAGCGCTATTTGTGGGCATAATGAGAGGCGCTAAAATAGAAATATTATTAGTCAATCATAAACGAATTGTACAGGATTATAATTTTGCATTACTTAATAACAATAATTTGATGATTCGTACGTATACAAAACTATTTTTGACTATTCTAAATTTAATAAAAAATACAAGCTATAAATGTAAATAGAAATATTACGATCCTATTTAAAGGTTAATCTTTTAAATCACTCTTTAATATAGCTTCAAAGACACATTTTTTACATTAAATATTCTAACTCAAAATCAAGATATCACGCTCATCTATCTTAACCTGTATGAAAAAACGACTACGCTCGTCAAGTCTTTTTGAAAAAAAAAGACTACTCTCTGTTCTTGTGCTATTATTTGCTTTTTTGACTTTAAAAGCGCAGACAACATTATCCACCTCACCCACTTTAATTTTTAACACCACAGAAGCTACAGTCATTGGGACTATAGCTACCGATGGTTCAGGAGGGTCAGTAAATATCTCTGATTTAGATTTGCAGATTTTTGCAGGAACGAAGGCGAATGGTACGTTATTGCCGAATCAAAATGTAGAGTATCATAATAATGCCTGGTTTGCCAGTTCAAATTCTTTTTTTGGCATCACGCCTAATTCAGCGGATATTGAAGCAGAGGGTTATCAAGCATTAATCATAAAAAGCAGTTCGCAGGCCAACAATTTCTCATTAAAGTCTTTACAGCTTTATGATTGGGGTGGCAATACCCCTGTTATATTAGAAGCATACGATGGTGGTGTATCGAAAGGAACTGTAGAAATCGCTTTCGTAAACGGTGTTGCCAAAACACTTACGCAGTCAGATTTATTAAGCTCCACCGCACTTCAAAGTATAGATGAAGTAAGAATCTACGGCAAAAACAACTTAGGTATCTGGATGAGCGTAAACAACATACAGGTCGCTCCCCCTGTTGCCCCGGATATCACCCCGCCTACTGTAACTTCAATTAACCGTGTGGGTACAACCCTAACCAATGCTAGTAGCGTTATTTATACGGTAATATTTTCTGAAAGTGTAACCGGAGTAACCGCTGATGATTTTGCACTTACAACGTCTGGTTCTGCCTCAGGTACAATTGCCAGCATTACGGGTTCAGGTACAACTTATACAGTTACGGTAAATAATACAGGCGACGGAACGCTAAAACTGGATTTAAACTCTTCTGGAACGGGCATTAAAGATTTAGCAAACAACCTGATTACAACCGGATATACAACCGGTCAGCTTTTTACCATTGACAGAACTCCACCAGAGACTACGATTACCAGTTTCCCGCCAGCGGCCACAACTTCAAACTCTTTTACATTTATGTATTCGAGTAGTGAATCTCCCGCAACCTATCAGGCTAAAGAGGATATTTCTCCAGTTTATGCATCGGGCAATAATTTCTACCCGATGCGGAACTTACCTGCTGGCAACCATACCTTTAGTGTGGCAGCAGTGGATGCAGCAGGTAATATCGATCCTACGCCTGCAACTTATACATGGAAAGTACAAGCCATTCCAAGATTAACTGCCTCATCAGGTAATACTATATTTACCGAAGGAAATAACACCATCTCCATACCTGTTGCTATTGATGCAGCAATGACACTGAATAATCCGGATAATGTTCAGCTAATTTCAACAACAATAAAGATTGCAGCAAATCTGGATGCAACACAAGATATCTTAACATTCGTGAACAATGGAGTTACTATGGGAAATATCGTAAGTGACCCTTATAATACTGCGACAGGAACAATCATCTTGAGATCGACTACTGCAACATCAGCAGAATGGCTGGCTGCGATACGCAGTATAACTTATACTAACTCTTCTGAAACTCCAGGTATTGGGAACAGAACAATCTCGTTTCTAATTTCAGATGGAATAAACACTATTACTGGCGTAAATAAAGTATTAAATGTGGTATCCGTAAACGATGCTCCAATAGTAACAGCTTCAAGCGGCACTACTGTATTTGTACAAACAAACGTGATTGTAGATAATGGAATTACGATAAGCGATGCAGATAATACTACGCTGGCATCAGCTAATATAAGAATTTTAACAGGTCAGCCACAGGATGTATTGTCATTTATCAATAACGATGCTACACTTTATGGTAATATAACTGGTAACTATATTGGTCCTACAAGGAGCATGAACCTGGCATCCTCTGGGAATACAGCAACTATAGCACAATGGCAGGCTGTATTGAGGGCGATAACTTTTTCCACTACCTCAATCAATACATCAAACCGGGTAGTTACCTTTTTTGTTAACGATGGTGCTGCTAACAGTAATTCCACTACTAAAACGCTGACCATTATCGTTCCTATTTCAATCAGCCCTGCAACACTCCCTGCTGCCAGTGCAGGAGCAACTTATAATCAAACCCTTTCTGCTACAGGTAATACTGCTCCTTATTCTTTTGCCATCACAAACGGGACCTTACCAGCAGGCTTAACACTCCATGCATCCGGTTTATTAAGCGGTACTCCAACCGAAACAGGAGCATTTAGTATAACGATAACAGCAACCAGTGCAACATCATTTACCGGATCAAAAGCCTATTCATTTGTCATCAATCCGGGCGTACAAACTATTACCATGAATACAGTGGCCACTGCAACATACGGGAATGCCGATATTGATCCGGGAGCAACTGCAACTAGTCTTTTACCAGTCACTTATACTTCAGGTGATTTAAATATAGCAACGATTATCAATAACAAAATACATATTTTAAAAGCTGGCATAGTAACTATCAATGCCAACCAGCCGGGAAATGGAACGTTCAGCGCAGCTGCTCAGGTTCAGCAGGTACTCACCGTTTTACCAGCACCATTGACCATCACAGCAGACAGCTATAGCAAAATATATGGCGCGGCACTGCCTGCGCTTACTTATTCGATGACGGGTTTTGTGAATGGAGATACTTTCGCCAGTCTAACTACCCAGCCTACGCTGACCACTATTGCTGTCAGAGGTTCTTCAGTTGCTGGAGGCCCTTATGCCATCACACCAGGTGGAGCAGTCGCTGCGAATTACACAATCAGTTATATCCCTGGTAATTTAACAGTTACCCCGGCAGCACTAATCATCACCGCAACCAACAAGAGTAAATTATATGGCGCGGCACTGCCTGCACTTAACGTTACACTGAGGGGTGTAGTGAACAACGATACTTTCGAGAGTCTAACTGCCCAGCTTACGCTGAGCACCACCGCTACCGCAGCTTCTTCTGTTGCTGGCAGTCCATATGTAATCACTCCAAGAGGGGCAATAGCTACGAACTATACGATCAGTTATGTATCAGGCAATTTAACAGTTATCCCGGCAGCGTTAACGATTACCGCAGGCAGCAAGAATAAAATATATGGCGCGGCACTGCCTGCGCTTACTTATTCGGCAACAGGTTTTGTAAACGGGGATACTTTCGCCAGGCTAACCACTCAGCCTGTTTTAAGCACTACCGCTACCGCGGCTTCTTCAGTTACAGGTAGCCCATATGCAATCACTGCAAGTGGAGCTGTATCTGCGAACTATGCAATCAATTATGTTCCGGGTAATTTAACAGTTGACCCGGCAGCATTAACCATTACTGCGGATAACCAGACTAAAGGATATGGGGCAGCATTGCCAACACTTACTACATCGGCATCAGGTTTTGTCAATGGTGATACTTTCGCCAGCCTAACCACTCAGCCTGTTTTAAGCACTACCGCTACCGCGGCTTCTTCAGTTGCTGGCAGTCCATATGTAATCACTCCAAGTGGAGCTGTATCTACTAATTATTTGATCAATTATGTTCCGGGTAATTTAACAGTTGACCCGGCAGCATTAACCATCACCGCAGATAACCAGACTAAAGGATATGGGGCAGCATTGCCAATACTTACTGCATCAGCATCAGGTTTTGTCAATGGTGATACTTTCGCCAGCTTAACCACTCAGCCTGTTTTAAGCACTACCGCTACCGCGGCTTCTTCAGTTGCTGGCAGTCCATATGTAATTACTCCAAGTGGAGCTGTATCTGCTAATTATTCGATCAATTATGTTCCGGGTAATTTAACAGTTGACCCGGCAGCGTTAACCATCACCGCAGATAACCAGACTAAAGGATATGGGGCAGCATTGCCAATACTTACTGCATCAGCATCAGGTTTTGTCAATGGTGATACTTTCGCCAGCCTAACCACTCAACCTGTTTTAAGCACTACCGCTACCGCGGCTTCTTCAGTTGCTGGCAGTCCATATGTAATCACTCCAAGTGGAGCTGTATCTGCTAATTATTCGATCAATTATGTTCCGGGTAATTTAACAGTTGACCCGGCAGCGTTAACGATTACTGCGGATAACCAGACTAAAGGATATGGGGCAGCATTGCCAATACTTACTGCATCAGCATCAGGTTTTGTCAATGGTGATACTTTCGCCAGCTTAACCACTCAGCCTGTTTTAAGCACTACCGCTACCGCGGCTTCTTCAGTTGCAGGTAGCCCATATGCAATCACTGCAAGTGGAGCTGTATCTACTAACTATGCAGTCAATTATGCCCCGGGTAATTTAACAGTTGACCCGGCAGCTTTAACGATTACTGCGGATAACCAGACTAAAGGATATGGGGCAGCATTGCCAATACTTACTGCATCAGCATCAGGTTTTGTCAATGGTGATACTTTCGCCAGCTTAACCACTCAGCCTGTTTTAAGCACTACCGCTACCGCGGCTTCTTCAGTTGCAGGTAGCCCATATGCAATCACTGCAAATGGAGCTGTATCTACTAACTATGCAGTCAATTATGCCCCGGGTGTTTTAACAGTTACACCGGCAACATTAACCATCACCGCAGATAACCAGACTAAAGGATATGGAGCAGCATTGCCAATACTTACTGCATCAGCAGCAGGTTTTGTCAATGGTGATACTTTCGCCAGCTTAACCACTCAGCCTGTTTTAAGCACTACCGCTACCGCGGCTTCTTTAGTTGCTGGCAGTCCATATGTAATCACTCCAAGTGGAGCTGTATCTGCGAACTATGCAATCAATTATGCTCCGGGTAATTTAACAGTTGACCCGGCAGCGTTAACGATTACTGCGGATAACCAGACTAAAGGATATGGGGCAGCATTGCCAACACTTACTGCATCAGCAGCAGGTTTTGTCAATGGTGATACTTTCGCCAGCTTAACCACTCAGCCTGTTTTAAGCACTACCGCTACCGCGGCTTCTTCAGTTGCAGGTAGCCCATATGCAATCACTGCAAATGGAGCTGTATCTACTAACTATGCAGTCAATTATGCCCCGGGTATTTTAACAGTTACACCGGCAACATTAACCATTACCGCAGACGATAAGGAACGTTTCCAAAATTTCACCAATCCGGCTTTAACAGTAAGTTATGCAGGATTTGTAAACAATGAAACACCTGCGGTATTAAACAGACAACCAGTAATCAGTACTACCGCTACCTTAAACAGCAGTGCAGGCAACTATCCAATCACTGCGGCCAATGCATTCGCACTCAACTACTCGATACGCTATATCGATGGTGTACTTAAAGTAAAAGCGGGTATACCTACCAATATCACACTGACTGAGGCAACCCTTTATGAAAACAGTCCTGCCGGTATAAACGCAGGTACATTAAACAGTACCTCTGATGACCTATTAGCCACTTTCACATATACGCTGGTTACAGGTTCAGGCAGTACTGATAATTCCCTTTTCACCATTAACGGCAACCAGTTAAATACAACTCAGCCTTTGGATTATGAAAATAAATCTGTTTATAAAATCCGTGTAAAAACAACCACACAAAATAACCTTTCACTTGAAAAAGAGTTGGTTGTTAATTTAACAGACGTTAACGAAGCTCCAACACTCGCAGCCATTGCCGATCAAACCATTTGTTATACCAGCGCTACACAATCATTTGGTATTACCGGCATTACTTCTGGCCCTGAAACTAACCAAAACACGAGCTTAACGATTAGCAGTAACAATGCCAGCCTGTTCAGCAACCTGAGCGTAAATGGTAGCAGATCTACAGGAACCATCAGCTACAAAGTGAAGAATGGCGCTTCCGGAACTGCAATGGTTACAATCATGGTGAGAGACAATGGCGGGACTGCAAATGGTGGAACAGACACTTACAGCAGAACTTTTAACATCACAGTAAATCCAATGCCTGTCATTACCATCACCAGTAGTTTAGCCGGTCAGCTCAGTAAAGGTCAAACTACTTTATTAACTGCAACAGGCGGGCTAAGTTATAGCTGGGCGAACAGTGCCGGAATTATAAGCGGCCAGAACAGTGCAGTACTAACAGTCAGACCAGCTCAGACGACTACGTATACCGTTACCGCTACTAATATCAGTGGTTGTCAGGATTCACAAAGTTATACTGTAAACGTAATGGACGATCTGGTTACTATCAAAGCAACCAATATCATGACGCCTAATGGTGATGGTATTAATGATAAATGGATAATTGACAACATCGATTTTCATCCAAACAACGAAGTAAAAATTTATGATAAAGCCGGACGTCTGCTTTACAATAAAAAAGGATACGACAACAGCTGGGATGCTACACTGAATGGTGTACCACTAAATGAAGGCACCTACTTCTATATCATTGATTTCGGTCCTGAAAAACGCGTCTTTAAAGGATATATAACCATTGTCAGAAATCAACAATAATTGCAGTTCACTCTTAAATAGCCTCATTCCATGAATACATTATATAAAATACTAAGACTTGTTGTTGTTTTTACGCTGACGGTTACCGCAGCACAAGCACAATTGAATCCATTAACTGCCCAGTACTATACAAACCAGTATCTGATTAATCCTGCCTATGCTGGAATAAATCGGGGCTTAAAAGTAAATTTAGCTTACCGCAAACTTTGGAACAATGTACCCGGATCTCCATTAACCCAGAATATTACAGCCGATTATGGTTTTGGCCGTGCAGCTTTGGGTTTATCCTTCAACAAGGAAAGCTCAGGTTTACAACGTCAAACCAGAGTAGTTGGTAGCTATGCCTATCACCTGCCTTTAGATGCAGATAACCGTCAGTTACACTTTGGTGTATCCTTCGGATTCATGAATCAAAATCTGGAGAATTCAGATATTTACGGGAACCCGGCCGATCCGGACATTCGTCAGTATAATGAACGCGGGACTTATCTGGATGGTGATTTCGGGATAGCCTATACTTCCAGCAAACTAAGCGTGCAAGCATCGCTCCCAAACTTAAAAAGTATCTTAAAAAAGGATGTGATCAAACTCGCTGATGTGGCTACATTTTATACTGCGATCAGTTATAAAATACAAGTTAGCGGAGGTTTAGAAGGAATCGAAGCAGAACCTAAAATCGCTTACCGCGGCGTTAAAAGTTATGACAATATTCTGGACGCGGGCGCACAAATCAGTATGGCCAGCAAACAAGTCTTTCTATTGGGAATGTACCACAGTACAAAAAATGCAACGTTTGGCTTAGGTATGGATTTGAAAAACAAATACCTGATCAGCGGAACCTATACTACACAAACTTCTGCACTGAGTTCTTATACCAATGGAAGTTTTGAACTTAATTTACGGTTGAGCTTAGATAAATAACAACCCTTAATTTAAAACATAAAATGCCCTCAACATGTTGAGGGCATTTTATGTTTTAAATTAAGGGTTGGAGAACTTATAAACAGAACTTGTTTTATAAATCTGACCTGGCTTAAGTACCGTCGAAGGAAAAGCAGTTTGATTCGGAGAATCCGGAAAATGCTGAGTTTCCAGTGCTATTGCCGTTCTGAAGTCATCTCTGGCACCTCCTTTAAAAGTATTTTTACCCTGCATGAAATTACCGCTGTAAAACTGTAGTCCTGGCTCAGTGGTATAAACATCCATCACAATACCCGATTTATCACCCTTAACTGTAGCCGCATGAAACATGCCCATTCCTTTTGTTTTATTCAATACAAAGTTGTGGTCATAACCTTTCCCATAGGTTAATTGTTCATTTTTATCATCAATCCTGGCCCCTATAGTAAATGGTTTAGAGAAATCGAATGGAGTTCCAGCTACTTTTTCAATCTTACCTGTTGGGATTAAAGTAGAATCAACCGGGGTATATCCATCTGCATAAATCTGTAGTTTATGCCCCAGAATTTTACCACTTCCTTCCCCATTCAGGTTAAAAAATGCGTGATTAGTTAAATTTACTACAGTAGGCTTGTCCGTTGTAGCTTCATAGTCCATTTTCAACTCATTGTCGTCTGTTAAAGTATAAGTGACTTTAACGGCCAAATTACCAGGAAAACCTTCCTCCATATCTTTTGATATATAATGAAATTCCACCGTATGTTCATTAGGTTGCTTTGCATCCCAGACAACATATTGATATCCCTTTTTACCACCGTGCAAAGTATTCTGACCATTGTTGGTGAATAAAGTATACTGTTTACCATCCAAACTGAATTTACCTTTGGCAATCCGGTTACCATAACGTCCTATGGTTGCGCCGAAATAAGGCTCTGTAGACTTCTCATATGCATTCACACTATTAAAACCGACTACTACATCCGTTAATTTACCAGTCTTGTCAGGAATCAGCAAACTAACCAGTCTACCCCCATAATTAGTAAATATAGCTTCTGCATGGTTCGCATTTTTTAAGACATAAAGCCCTGTTTCCTGACCGTCTGTAGTTCTTTTGAAAGAATCTGCCGAAAGCTTAACCGTTTGCATGGTATCCGGTACCTGCGTGGATTTGGTTTCTGAATTACAGGAAGCAAAAGTTGTTCCGGCGATTGCTAAAATAGTGATGTAAGTAACCTTCATATGCTTTTATAATTAAATGGTGGTCCCGCCTGACAATCCATCAGGACAAGACCCACCAAACCAAATTTATCTTTTATTTACCATGTAACTTATAATCCAGCAATTTAATCGCATACCCTCCTACCACACTTCGCGCCTGGAAGCCAACCTGCTTACCATCTGTGGTTTCATGCCAGTCGCTTAATGGAACTCTGCTTGGTGTTTCTGTAGCAAACTTAAATATCGGATCTATAAGTTTTTCAAAGTCTGCACGGTTATCCGTCAGCGTTGCTGTCCACATAATCCAATCCGATTTGGTATAACTGCGGCGGCTGTCCAGCGGCAAACCAAAAGCATTTTGTTTGGTCAGATAATACTTAAATTCCTTTTTGAATACGTCTTTAGGGAAGATATCCATATCCAGTACTTTATCCCATACCATGTTATATTTCTGGCTCCATGTATTTTTCTGATCAAAAGTTAACGCATAATGATCTCCATCATTGGCCATTTCCATCCATTTCACCGCCATTTGTTTAGCCATCGTCATATATTTCACCGCCTCAGCTTTCATTCCCAGTTTATCCGCAAGCATTCCGTACCCACCCAAAGCAACAATTGCTTTAACAGATAAGTTTGCATTACGCGCCATATGTCCCGCAAAATCATCTGTACAAAGCTGATTAGCCGGATCAAATCCTTCTTTACTTAAGTAATCAGCCCAAACAGAAAGTGTCTTCCAGTGTTTTTTAGCGTAATCTGCATTGCCTTCTACCTTAGCGATTGCCGCGGTCAGGATAATCATATTCCCAGCTTCTTCAACCGGCATATCTTCTCCGTAAGTTTGTCCGTTCGCTAAAGGGTAAGTTCCCAGATCGTGTGCAGGGAATGGCTTTTTCCATTTGCCGCTTTCACTATAATAAAAGATACCGTTTAACATCCCTTTTAGTAAATCAGGATTATAAACAAGATATAGCGGTGCCGAAGGATAAGTGATATCCACTGTATTGATAGATCCATTACTGAAGTTTTCTTTAGAAAGAAAAAGGAGTTCCCCTTGCGGGCTCTCTACCAGTTTATGGGCAGCAATTGACTGACGATAAGAAAGATCTAAAAGATCAGCATATTTCTTTCCTCCTGCTTTGACATTGTCAGCACGAAACCTTTGATCAAAATCAGTACATTTTTTCAGTACAGCTGCATATTCAGCATTGGCAAGTTCCAATTGTTTTTCTATCGTCTGGTCATTTTTCCGATTCCACCAGGCTCTTAAATTCTGGCCAAAATACTGTACAGCATACAAATCATCATATCCTATTAAAATATGTTTTTCAACTGGTGCTGTTCCAACCTGATTAAAAGGCAACTCTGTAGATAGTATTAATTTTTTTCCTTCTGCACTGGTCTTTCCTGTAGCCTTACCTGTTGCAAATGCAGCTAAAGCTTCATCAGCAGGGCCGGCATATTGCCTCACACTCGTACCCGGTGCAGCTACATATAAATAACCCCAATCGATACGCACATCATCACCCTGTTTTTTTAATACTGGCTGTTCTTTGGTGCCTGCTTTCAAAACAGACAATTGTCCCGCTTTATACTGTTTAGCAGTCACTTCCTGAAACTCTGTATTCACAGCCAAGCCTGTACTTGCGCCAAAATAGACTTCAGCATTGTGTTTTTTACCGTCTTTAGCTTTTACTTTAAAAGAAACGTAAGAAACCGGACGTGACAATAGATTTAAATCACTCATCAGTAATGGTGAGGTGAAGTCAACATCCAGGTTTACATTTCCACAGTCAAAACTATAAGAAGTTTGAGTGGCAGTGATTCCAACCTTAGTCTGTTTGGCCAGTAAAACATTTGGGTTACCCGCAACAGGTTTATCATAAACGAGACCTGCATCCAACCATTGACCACCCACATTATTTTTAACATGCACAGCCAATAGATTTTGTCCCTTTTTCAAAAGTTTAGTGTCTACAGGCACGTAGATAAACTTGCCATTGAAACATTCACAGGCAAAAATCCGGGTTCCGTTTAAATAAACTTCAACATCATCATCGTTCATCAATTTAAGTTTTAAACCCTTGAAATCTGTCTGCGTCAAATTAAACGTCCGGCGCATCCAGAGGTCTTTAGTTCTCCACTGAGTGGTTGCGGCGCCATCTCCGAAAGGAGCTGTTCCGGTTTTCCAGCTGGTTTCCGCAAAACCTGCTTGATTCCAACCTTTCTCAGGCTCCGATTCCACATATTTTGCCGTATATGCTTTTTCATCCGAAGCAGGCAGTACCGTTAGAAAGCTTTCCTCCTGTCCACCCAGAAAGCGGTAAACTTTGCCGTCTACTTTTAATAAACCTGTCAGCGATTGATTTGCACCTGTCCAATGTTTGGTAGCCGAGGTATTTAATCCGTCTGTAAATGACCAGACACTAAAATAAGGATCGTGTGTAAGCAGCGGATATGCCGGAGCAATACGCTGCTGAGCTGAAGACTTCAACAGTAAACCCGCTAAAGCTAAAGAGATAAATAATCGTTTCATGCTATGTATGTTTTATTGGTATTATTAAGGAGCTGGTATTAAATAAAGTTTATCGTTAACGCGTTTTAGATCTTCTACAGGCATTTTAATCACCTTTCTATCGTAGGTCATAAAGCCATTGACCTCACCTTCTACATCTGTAGTCTGTGTATAAACCGCAGCCGAAAGGCCCAGGGGTATTAATTCTTCTATCCTTTTAGTGAAGGCTGCATATTTGGCAAACAGGTCACCAGGAGTTTTGAAAGACTGATAGCCCCAGTTATTTTTTTGTTGCCAGGTATGTCCATCCACCGGTAATCCCAATCCGCCGAACTCACCTAAAACAAGGATGTGACTCCGGCCAAACAAATCTGGTCTTGGCATTGCCGGATGCGGATAATTATGCAGGTCAACCATATGTCCGGTGATATAAAAATTACCTCCGCTTGCACTATTAACCAAACGGGAAGGATCTTTTTTCATCGTCCATTCTGTAATTTCAACAGTTTTAAACTGTCCCCAAGCCTCATTAAAAGGTACCCAAACTACAATAGAAGGGAAATTATGCAAGCTGTTCATGATCGCGTCCCATTCTTTACGGTAATATCCTTCAGATTCAGCAGTCCTGTTTTTGTCTGTAGCACGGTCAAGTATGCCGGGATTGTTTTCCCATCCATTGCCCAGATCACCACTTGGCATATCCTGCCACAACAACATTCCAACTTTGTCACAATAGTTGTAATATCTTGCGGGCTCCACTTTAATATGCTTACGAATCATATTGAACCCCATTTTTTTAAGTTCGTCAATATCGTATACCATCGCCTCTTCTGTAGGTGCTGTATATAAACCATCTGGCCACCAACCCTGATCGAGCGGGCCATATTGAAATACAAATTTGTTGTTCAGCAGCATCCGTTGAATACCTTTGGCATCCGGCTCCATAGAGATTTTACGCATGGCGAAATAACTTTTTATTTCATCTATGGCTTTCCCATTACGCAGAAGTGTGATTTTCAGATCATATAAGAATGGATGTTCCGGAGACCATAATTTTTCATTTTCAACTGAAATCTCTGCCGTTGCATCTACAGCTACCTGTTTTTCAGCAATGACGACACTACCATCTAATATACTGATTTTCAATTGGTCACCTGGCTGATTATTTTGAACCGCAGCACTTACCGAAATATGGTGCGCATCGATATCCGGTGTCTGTTTAGTAGATAAAATATAAGATTTTGGGACAGCTTCCAGCCAAACCGTTTGCCAGATACCCGTTACTGGTGTATACCAGATACTTTCAGGCTTTCTCACCTGTTTTCCTCTTGGCTGTGGCCCTTCATCGGTCGGATCCCATACCCGTACTTTAATTTCCTGCTTATTCCCTTTTTTAAGCAAGGAAGTAATGTTCAATGAAAAAGGGTCAAAACCGCCTTCATGTTTACCAGCGCTTTTGCCGTTTACAAAAATCTCTGCCTGCCAGTCTACTGCTCCAAAATGCAGCAGCACATCTTTATTGCTCGCTGATGCAGGCAGTGTGATGGTATTTTTATACCACAATACACTGTCTTTACCCACCGTTTTACCGACTCCGGATAAAGCAGACTCTACGGCAAATGGTACAAGAATATTGCCCTGATATTGAGCAGGTTCTTGCTGGTCTTTTGGTATAATCGCATATTCCCAAAGTCCATTCAGGTTTTTCCAGTTATTGTTGCGCACAAGCTGCGGCCTCGGATATTCCGGCAAAGGGGCTGTTGGGTTTACCTTTTCGGCCCATGGAGAAACAATCTTGTCTTTAATTAAAGTCCATTTTGCCTGCTGTGCATTGGCAGAATAGCCTAATAGTAAGAGCATTGTTCCCGTTAGAATTTTCTTCATCATCTTATTAATTTATGGTTACAATTGGTATTTCGTATTTAAAACTGGTAGCTCTTTTTTACAACTGGATTTTTTGAAGAGGTGAAAAGACCATGTCTTCTAATCCTTCTATTTTTACCCCTATACGGGCGAAAACATAATTCTGAACCGGGACAATAGCCGGAACATTAACTTTAAGCGTTAAAGCAGTGGGATCGGTTATAGCTCCTCCTGATAACTCTGAATTGGCAATATTGTCTGCGCCGGAAACAAACTGAGTTTTATTCACGTATAAATTAACACGCTCAATTTTTTTAGCAGTATTCCCTGTTATAATCTGATCCACACGGAATGTGGCAGTCAGGTCAGCTCCCGAAACTTTATAAACGGCATTCCTGATCAGGTAATAAGGGATTGCCTGCAAGTCCAGCGTCTGACTTCCATTCACCGTCAATGTTAAAGTATCATTGACTCCGGCTGCATTTTGATGCCATTTAAAAGGCCCTTGTCCGTTAGGGATAATCACCTTATAATTACCATCAGAAAAAAGCACCGAATAACTTCCATCCTGAGCAAAGCTTGCCGTAATCGCACCTTTTTTTCCAAAACCCATTTGGTAGAATTCCATAGGGACACGGTCATACTCCAATCCGATTTCTTCATTGTTATACAGGATCCTTCCTTTTAAAGTGGTGGAAAGCTCTTTGTAATTATCCTTTTTACAGGAGAAAACCGGCAGGAAAAATAATAGGATATATATAGGTTTTAACTTCATAATTGTACTGTTTAAAAGCCAGGCTTACTGGTTTGGTTGTTTAACAATTTTTGGATTCGCAGATAAAACATCATCTCCAATAGTCGAATAATAATTCCCCATCTGGAACATGTTTGCTCCAGTAACTGCTGTAGGCAGTACCTCTTTAAAGAGCCATTTGCCATGATTTGGATTTCCAGGATTGTAGTACTTATACGGCCAAAGTCCATAAGGCTGAGTATTTTTCTTAGTAGACAATCCAATATCACTCACCAACTGACTCACCGACATTTTACTTCCATCCCAAACGATATGCGCTAAACGCCATCTTTTCATATCATATAAAGTATGTCCTTCAAAGACCAGTTCTACCCGGCGCTCATGAACAATCTGATCAAATGTAACCCCTTGTATAGCTCTGGTTAAGCCGGCTCTGGCGCGAACCTGGTTGATGTACCCATCGGCAATACCACCCATCCCCAGCTCAAAAGCAGCTTCGGCAGCATTCAATAAAACTTCTGCATAACGGTAACGGATAAAAGCGACATCACTCTGTCTTCCCCTTCTTCCGGAACCTACCTGCGGATCTAAATATTTACGGATATAAAATCCTGTTTGTGACCTGAATTCCTGTCCGTTAACCGGACCGTCTTTCCCCACTACCTGAACAGCAACGTCAGTTCCTGGTAATTTAGCCAGATGACTGGCATCGTCACTTGTTAAAATACTACCATCAGCTAACTGGTAACCAGCCCAGACATCAACATTCTTGCCTTTGAAAGCTCCATTAGGCAATAAAATTGTTCCTGCTAACCGGGCATCTCTACCTGCAAAAGCATCGAGCTGATTGGTGTAATATACAGGATTACCTTGTCCATCCTTTGTAGCGATAGGTGCATAAGTATTGTCCAGTTTTTCAAAAGCTTGTACCAGGTTTAAAGAAGGATTCAGACGCCCGGCATCCAAGCCTTCATCAGAAATAGAAAAGGGCTGATTATTAGTTGTAAAACCATGAACCTTCGCAGAGTTCACCTTAAAATCTTCAATAAAAATTGATTCCTGATTAACACTGCTTTTATCCAGAAAAACTGCCGCAAAATTCTCCGAAAGATCAGGTAAAACTTTGTACAGCTGATAACCACCAGCCTGCCCATTGATGATCTCTTGTGCAGCTGCAAGGGCTTTTTGATAATAACCGCCAGCCAAACCAGCAGGTATTCCCACTTCTGCACCCGGCAAAGTAACCTGTGGAGTTTTAAAACCATATTTAGCAATAGATCCGGCATATAAGGCAGCACGCGCTTCCATCGCCAGTGCTGCCCCTTTAGATGCTCTTGATTTCTGGTTCACATCTTTTGGTAATATATTTTTTATCGCTTCAGCTTCACTGATAACGAAATCATAAACCTCTGATTCTTTTGACCTTGGAACCTGTAAATTAGTTACATTACCAGAATAATCATATTGCATTGGCTCTGTAATCAAAGGTATTCCCCCCATACGTTTTGCCATTTCAAAATAAAAATTAGCTCTGAGAAAACGTGCTTCTGCAATGAACCTGGCTTTATCTGCTTCGGTAAGCTTGGTTGCCGCAGTGGCCCGCTTTATAAAAAGATTCATGTCACGGATATATCCATAATCCCAGATCCCCCATTCTCCATACCCCCAGCCTGTGCGCTGAACAATATTATAACTTCCATTTTCGGAAGGAAAAGCTTCACTAAAATCAACGAATGACCGCCAGCCATCCCCGTCCAAACTTGAAAAATCCAGCTGCCGGTTATACAAATCTCCTAAAACAGAAAGCGCTAAAGCCGGATCCGAGAACGCAACTTCTTCGGGAATAATCTGTTTAGGAGGTACATCTAAAAATGCACTGTCTTTTTTACAAGCCCCCATAAATAAAAGGGCAGTAAAGGTGAATACTGTATATATCTTCTTCATCATGTTATTAAAAAGTTAAATTAAGACCTACGTTAACCACTTTACTCTGAGGAAACTGAAGACCATTATCGTCTGCAACTTCAGGGTCAACGTTATATTGGCTCATATTATCAATAGAAAACAGGTTGTAACCATTTATATAAAATCTTGCCCGTTTAATCTTTATTTTGGCCAGCATTGCAGCTGGTAAAGAATAACCAAACTCTATCGTTCTTGCCCGTAAATATTTGACACTGTGCAGCCAGAAGGTAGAGTTATAGTTGTTGCTATGTCCGCCATCATTATACCGGTTTGCAGGATATTTACCCGGAATCCATTCACTGTTTAAATCAAATGGATCAGCTCTGTGCCACCTGTCTTCAAAAATCGTATTCAGGTTACCATTGTTCTGAAAAGCCCACCTGGTTTCATAATTCTGGAACCAGGTATAACCTGCTCCTCCGGAAAAATCAGCATGAAAATCAAAAGATTTATAACTTGCGCCAAAGCTTAGACCGAAATTAATGTTAGGTTGCTTGCCATAACCGAAGCCAATTGGCCGATTGTCGTAACCGTCAATTTTACCGTCGCCATTCTGATCCTGATAAATCAAATCACCAGGTAAAAGAGTTCTGTTTCCTTTACCATCAATATTTACCGGGTAATTATTGATTTGTTCCTGAGAAGTAAATTGACCAATAGCAACATAACCCCAATCTATATTGGTATACCTGTTTTCGGACGAGTTGCGGTACTGATCCCAGGAATTAAAGAATAACGGGTTATAAGATTGCAGGTTTTTAGATCGTGTATAAGAGAAATTACCCCCGATGTTAAAGTTAACCTGTCCAATTTTACTGCTATAATTTAAAGAGATCTCCTGACCATATTGTGCGTCACTGTTTACATTTTCATCCGGCAGTCTATAGCCCAGTTCAACAGGAACAATGATATCATTTCTTCCTCCCAGTAATCCAGTACGTTTTCTGTAGAAATAATCTATCGTACCAGTCAGCTTATTGTTGAACATACTAAAGTCTGCTCCTACATCAAAAGTCCTGCTTTTCAGCCATGATATCCGGTTTAAAGGAATGCCTTTATCTCTGGAAACAATCACCGGGTTTCCGTCCAGAATCACTGTTCCCTGGTTGTAGTTATAACCTGGGAGATAAGCATATGGAGATACAATAGGCTGATTAGGATCATTTGGATTCCTGTCATCTCCGAGTATACCGTAAGAAGCCCGGAATTTCAGATCACCCAGGATATTTTTATCTCCCAGGATATTTTTCATGAATCCTTCCTCTGTAATTCTCCATCCCGCAGAAACACCGGGAAAATAACCTACGCGTTTATCTGGTGCAAATAAATAAGAGGCATCCCTTCTTGCAGAAGCTTCCAGGTAATACTTACTGTTGTAACTATAATTTAACCTGGCAATATAACCGATACGTGCTTCGCTATCATCAACATCATCATACCTGTCGGCAGTTGGAAAGTAGATTAAAGGCAGGTTATTGGAAATTGGTGAAGAGTGTATATAATTCCGCTGATGCCTCAGGTTAATTCTTTCCGCAACCAATGTAGCACCCACGGTATGTTTACCAAAAGTATTGTTATAATTTAACTGACTCTGAAAAGTGGTCGCAAATTCCTTTTTCTGTTCACGTTCACGGTATGGATTATTACTACCACCAGTAACGTCGTAAGTACCAGTAGCAGGACGGTAGGTGTAGGTGTTATAAGTATATTCATGATTGTTGAGCACATAATCTGCCAGATAATAAGAATATACAGCTTTAGCAACCAACCCTTTTACACCCGGAATCTGGTATTCAGCATTGAAGTTGGTTTGTAAAACACGCCAGTCATTACGATATATCCCTGAAAGTTTTTTATTTAAAAAGGCATAGTTGGTTTCTGTATGCCCGATATCATTCAGATAATCTGGATTATCATTGGCGTAAGGACGTTCCAAAGGAGTATTTCGCAGTACTGCCAAACGTGCCAGCAAGTAGTCATCTGTACCAGGAACACCAGGATTTTCACGGGTTTCAATCCTCCCATTAATATTTACCCCTACTTTAAGGCCATTAGCTACAGTTGCCGTAATGTTAGATTGAATGTTAGTCCGTTTAAATTCGTACTCTTTTCCCAATACAGAATTCTGATACAGATTTGTTGCGGAAACATAATAACTCATTTTATCCGTTCCCCCGGTAAAGTTCACATTAATCGAATTCTGAGGGGCATTGTTATTACTTTTAAGGATGTAATCCCGCCAGTCAAAACTTCTATAGGCAGGATCAGTTCCGAGTTTGTATTTCTCCAGTTCTGCCGGTGTAATGCTAGTACTCCCATTCTTATTTATTTCTGCATCTGCTTTATAACGCATATAGTCATAAGAGTTACGTACCACATCAGGGAACCTTGACCAGTTCTGCACACCCAGGTAAGCATCGACGTTGATCCGGCTTTCACCAGTTGTTCCTTTTTTAGTGGTCACGACAACTACTCCATTCGCTGCGCGCACCCCATAAATAGCAGCAGAGGCATCTTTCAGTACTGAAATACTTTCAATGTCGTTCGGTGCAATGTTGTTAAACTGCCCCTCGTCCTGCTGGATCCCGTCAATAACATATAATGGACGTCCCATATTACGGATTTGTATACTGGCACTTGCTCCCGGCCGGCCGTCTGTCATCCGGAAGGTAACGCCGGGGATCTTTCCTGCCAATGCTGTACTCACTGTAGATCCTCCGTGTACCCGCTCGATATCCTTGCTGGTTACAGAAGAAATTGCACCGGTAATCGATTCTCTTTTTTGCGAACCGTATCCTGTCACTACAATTTCCTGAAGATCATTGTCGTAGTCTTTCAGTTTAACGGTGAGCTCAGTTTGTCCGTTCAAACGGACTTCCTGCGTCGTGTATCCGATGTAAGCAAATACCAAAACAGCATTTTTATCCGGAACAGTCAGTTTAAATTTCCCGTTCGAATCAGACATTCCGCCGATTTTCGTGTTTTTAATTTTCACTGTGACACCGATCAATGTCTGTCCTTTCTCGTCCGTGACTGTCCCGCTCACGTTGCTCGTTTGTGCGGTACTGGTCAGGGAGAAAAGAAGGAAAACACAAAAGCTAAAAGCTTTAAGCAAACATTGCTTTAAGCGCACACTTCTGCAATAAGCATGTAGAGTTTTTTCCATAAAGAATTTATATTTGGTTAGGTGTACCAGGATTGTCAGGTGATTTTATCCGGGCACAATCAAATATTAGTTTTTTAGCTTTTGGTTGTTGCACACGTTTGTATCAATAATTCTTCATTTTGTCTCTATTTTTTTATTGATACGGCTAGAAAAGGTTTAGCTATAAATCGGTTCAGCTTTATAATTATTAATATATTTGGAATAACGATCAGACCAAATTGAGAATTCTAACCTTATTTTTTTTATTGTTGTCTGCCAGGCTATTGCAGGCACAGCCTTATTACTTTAAACATTACCAGGTAGAGAATGCCCTATCTAATAATAGTGTGTTTTGTAGTACTCAGGATCGTAGTGGTTTTATGTGGATGGGGACAAAAGATGGCCTGAACAGGTTTGATGGTTATTCTTTCAAAACTTATCGCCATGATCCTGCAAATGAAAAAAGTCTGGGCAGTGATAAGGTCTATTCTTTACTTAGTGACAAACCAGCCAGTTTATGGGTAGGAACAGCTCAGGGCTTATACCACTACAACGCGGTTAACGAATTTTTTACGCTGGTCAAAGAGACGAAAAACAGGAGTGTCAGTGTGCTCACGCTCGATCATGAAGGTAATTTATGGATGCTTTCTTCGGACAAAGTATATATTTACAATATCCTTCAGAAAAAGTTTTCTACGGTACAACTAGGTCAGTCATTTAACCCAACTTATATCTATTGCCGTCCAAATGGGGAAATTCTGGTGAGCAGCCCCAGGGGTTCTCTCGCCAGATACGACAAAACATCGCGGACTTTTGAAATCCTTTCTTTAACGGGTAAAAAGAAAAATAAAGCTATCGGATGGATCTCTTCAATCGAAGAAACAAATGATCAGCAGCTAATTATTGGAACGACAAACCAGGGAATCAAGTTATTCGATCTTAAAACCAATGTTTTGAAAGATCTGATTGTGATGAACAAGGACAAGACCCATATTTTTGTCCGGGCCATAAAAAAACTGAACGACCAGGAGTATTGGATTGGCACAGAATCCGGACTTTATATTTACAACCACCAAAGCAAAAAACTGGTTCACTTGCAAAAGCGAAACAGCAACCCCTACTCCCTATCTGACAATGCAATTTATTCCCTTTGCCGGGATACAGAGGGTGGCATGTGGGCCGGAACTTATTTTGGCGGAATGAATTATTATGCGGCCCAATCTTCCATTTTCACCAAATACTTTCCTACACAGCAGGAAAACTCGATTAGCGGAAATGATATCAGGGAAATCTGTAAAGACAAGAACGGCAATTTATGGATCGGAACCGAGGATGCAGGATTGAATAAGTTAACTCCCGGAAGCGGCAAATTCAGCTCTTATTTCCCTGATGGCAGTAAACAGACTATCGCTCATTATAATATCCATGGGCTGCTTGCAGATGGCGATAAGCTTTGGATCGGTACTTTTGAACACGGGCTGGATGTAATGAATATCAATACCGGTTTAATTACCAAACATTATCATATGCGTAAGGGAAGTCTACTTCGATCAGATTTCATCTTAAGTTTATGTAAAACCAGAGCTGGCGATCTTCTGATTGCCACTACAGCAGGCATTTATACTTACAATAGCAAAAAGGATGATTTTGATCCTGTACCGGGTTTACCTTTTCTGTTTTTTAATACACTTAAAGAAGATGCAGAAGGAACAATCTGGGCAGGAACTTTCAATGACGGACTTTTCAACTTCAAATTAGGTAACAGTCTTTATAAGAATTACAGAAATGACCCTAAAGACACTGGCAGTCTGCCTGATAATACTGTAAATTGTATTTTTCAGGATAGTAAAAAGAACCTGTGGATTACTACTGATGGTGGTGGTTTATCTGTCCTCCATAAAAAAACAGGCCGTTTTAAATCTTATACGGTAAAGAACGGGATGCCGGCCAACTTCCTTTTTAATATCCTGGAGGATGATCAGCATAAATTATGGATCAGCAGTACCCGTGGGCTGGTTAGTTTTGATCCGCTTAAAAAGACTGTTAAAGTTTATACAAAAACAGATGGTCTGCTGACCGATCAGTTCAACTATAGTTCTGCTTATAAGGATACTGATGGCAGGATGTATTTTGGAAGTGTAAAAGGATTGATTAGTTTTTTTCCGGATCAGCTGAATACCAATGCTAAAACTGCACCTTTATTTTTAACAGGCTTTAAGATTGACAATACTGAAGCTCAGCCAAAAAAAGAAGACTCCGTACTGCAACAATCTGTTTTATATACTCATCACATTACACTGAATAACAATCAGTCTTCTTTTAACATTGATTTTGCTGCATTAAGCTATTTTTCTCCTGAAAAAACTGAGTATGCTTATAAAATAAGCGGGTTGTATAACAACTGGCAATATCTTAAGACGAACCGCAAAATATACTTTACAAAACTTGCTCCGGGAGAATATATTTTTGAAGCTAAAGCGATGATCCAGGGCAGTAACGTATGGAGTAAAAACAACATTAAGCTGTTTATTGTTGTACTTCCGCCCTATTGGAAAAGTCCACTTGCCTGGCTAATTTATACACTGCTGTTTATTGGTTTAACCGCTTTGCTGATCAGGCAATACCATCAAACCATCCAGCGTAAAAACAACCGGCGTATGGAAATATTTGAACATAAAAAGGAAAAGGAGATCTATCAGGCAAAGATTGAGTTTTTCACTAATGTGGCGCACGAAATACGAACACCGCTTACCTTGATTAAAGGGCCAATGGAGAAAATGATCAAGTCTGCGGGAGAAGTTCCTGCATTGGAGAAGAACCTGAAAATTATGGAGCGCAATACGGATCGTTTACTGAATTTGACTAATCAGCTGCTGGACTTCAGAAAAACAGAGATTAATGGGTTTTCTTTAAATTTTGTTAAAGCAAACATCTCTGAGATCCTTCATGATGTGAATTTACAGTTTATGCTTGCTGCCGAACAGAAAGAGATTGTTTACGAGACCTTTTTACCCGCAGAGCCGGTATATGCTTATATAGATCTGGAAGCCTTCTATAAAATAATGAGTAATTTGGTAGATAACGCTATTAAATATGGGAAGCATATAGTAAGGGTGACGCTCACCGCAAATGAACAGCAGGATCAGTTTATTGTACGGGTGCTGAATGATGGAAATAAAATCAAACCGGAACTCGCGAATCAGATTTTTGAACCATTTTTCAGGACAAAAGAGGCCGAAATTAAACAGGGAACCGGCATCGGCCTGTCTATTGCAAAATCACTGGCCGAATTGCATAAGGGATCCCTTAAATTGGAAGAAACGAGTACTGATTATAATATACTGGTGGCCACATTCCCCATTCATCAAATGATAGAGTTCAACTTAAAAGGAAAATGGAAAAAGATTTAAACTTTGTAACCAATACAGCAGATGACAACCAGGAGAAACCGGTGATTCTTGTGGTGGATGATCATGAAGAAATTCTTGAATTCATAGCAGATGACCTGGGCGAAAAGTTCAAAGTCCTGATCGCGTCGAACGGTATTGAAGGACTTGAAATCCTGGAGAAAGAAATTGTACACTTGGTAATCAGTGATGTAATGATGCCTAAAATGGACGGTTTTGAATTTTGCAGAAGGATTAAATCAGGGATAGCATTCAGCCATATTCCGGTTATCCTGTTAACAGCTAAAAACAGTTTACAGTCTAAGATTGAGGGTTTGGAACTTGGTGCAGATGTTTATATTGAGAAGCCATTTTCTCCGGAATTTTTACAGGTACAGGCGTCTAGTTTGATTGCTAACCGCAATAAAATCAAAGCTTATTTTTCAAGTTCACCGTTGCTCCATATCAAGAGCCTTGCTTATTCTAAGGCAGATGAACAGTTTTTAAAAAAAATACAGGTGATTATAGATCAGGCCATCAGTAACCCGCAATTAGATGTAGACCTGCTGACTGATCACATGAATATGAGCAGGCCGACATTATACCGGAAAATAAAATCGATTTCCAATCTTTCTCCAAATGAACTGATTAACCTGGCACGGTTGAAAAAAGCAGCGGAATTATTGAATGAAGGTGTCCTTAAAATCTACGAGATTGCAGAGATGGTGGGATATAGTTCTCAAACTCATTTTGGTCGGATTTTCGCCAAACAGTTTGGAATGTCTCCTACCGATTATGCAACCAGTATGCATGCGAATCAAAAAAAGAAGGTTTAAACAGTTAAAATCCATGCAAAAAGGGTCATTCTTTTCGCATGGATACTGCTGCCTGATCAGATTTCTGTACTAACTCATTTTATAGTTTATTAGATAAATGGGATTTCGCCGGCAGACTGGTTGGAAGACCTTTGGATTCACGGATCAGCTGAAAGATATGATCCGGACGCACTACCACATAGTCTGCATTCAGGGAACTGGCCACATTCTTAAAACTTGTTGGCCTTGCATTATTCCAGGGCTGCGCTTGTATAATCACAAAGCGTGGTGAATTATGATCCCATCCTGCGGAAGCAGAAGCAATATGATCTTTCATATTCTGTTCATCGCTACAGTAGTTACAGGAAAGTGCCATTCCTGGAAGGCTGTTATTGTAAATGGTTAATCCACCTCCTGTATTCTGGCCGGTTAAGCCAAGCAAAGTTGGCGCATGGCTGGCAAAGGTTTGTCCAACATTCTGGCTGATTCCACCAGTAATCGTATTCCAGATCGTAATTACCCGCAAACCAGCACGTTTATTATAATCTTCGGTTTTAGCAACAAATTGTTCCAGTAAACTTTGATTAGTCCAGCTGTTTGGATAGGTATAGCCATAACCCGAAGGGCCGGAAATCAGGTTATCATTATCGGTAGCGGTTTGCCAGAAATAATTGAGTGCACCGGGCATAGCATCCAGCATGGCAGGTGATAACGTCCATCCTATAGGAACTGAACCGCGATCAGGGTTAGACCAAAGCTTACGCATCAAATGTTCGACATATTGTAAATTATCGCCATCACTTAAAATGAAAGCCACATAAATCTTGTTTTGTAATGCGGGTTTGGGAGGTATTGGCTTAATATTCACTGTTCTGGATGTACCACTATGTACAGTGAGGTTAGTACACCAATCACTTGCAATGGTTGTTAACCCATATTTTGAGGCTCTTTCTACACCTGCGGCTTCTTCAGGCCACCATCCCATGAAATTTGAACCTGCGGGCATGGAAGATAAAAAGCTGTTTAACAACTCACTTTCACCAGCAATATCCGGATCGAGCCAGACTACTGCTGCACCCAGTGCTGTCGCATATTCTCTTAAGGCAGCTTTATGTGCTTCAGGATTTAATCCGATTAATAACCGGTGATCGATGGTTGGCCAATAGGTATTATATAAAGTTTGGTAGACCTGCAACTTACTGCTGAACTGCCCGCGCATATCAACCAAAATGGGCAAATTATATGGCGCGGAAGTTAAGCGGGATAACAGTAATGGAGAAACAATCAGGGCTTTTTTGCTTTTTGCCAGCATTGTTGCCAGGTTAACGGTATGTATTTGTGCAGGGTCATAAACGATTAAACCGGATATCTCACTGCGGTATTTAGTAATCAGATCCCATTTGTCTGCGGGTTCAGACCAGCCCAGGCCTAAAGATTGTAGCCAGGTATATGGCCCTTCAGCAAACGCATCACCTTCGTAAGAGAAAATACGTGGCTTTGTTTTGTTAATGATGCCTTTTAAAGAGGCAAACAGGTACATTTCTGCGGTGGAACTGTTTTGATCTACACTAACCCAGTCCACCTTGATATAACTGGCTCCCCGCCAGAATATGCGTAATTCAATGGATTGGTTATCTGCTGGCATCGTAAAGGGCAACCGAAAGCTGGTATAGTCTGCGGCTATAGCAAACTGCTGACGGGTAACGGTCTTCGTGGTCAGGATCTGCCCGGTTGTGGCATTGACAACTTCAAGATCTACTACCGGATCGTTATTGACGGTATTGTTATCGATCTTCATCCGAAATTCAGCTACGTTCGGGCCTGCTGGTATAGTTTTATCATAGGGCCCGTAAACCATATGAAGATTTGGCAGGTCAATTCCGGTTTGACAAAGCCAGCCATCCGTTTCCGGCCTTCCGGTTTTGTGACTGATTGCTGAGCTTTCGGCGTCCCAGCGAGAAGAAGTTTCCCGAAGCGTAATTAAATCCTGAGTTTGTGCTGGCGCAGCAAAAGATGGAAGAAGCTGACTAGCAGGCCAGGTGATTTGAGCCATTAATGGCATGGTATAAAACTGGGGCAAGAGCAGTAATGCTATCACAGTTTTAATTAAATTAAACGATTTAGTCATAGGTAAGAGCAATTTATAAAGGTTTAATATTTGGTTTTATACAGGAAGTTATAGTTTTTATTTAATTAATCCAAAAGATAAAAGAAAGAAGGATTTGAAAATGGTGTTTTCATTAACGAAAATCAGGACATAGGAAGACACTCCATTAGCAGTTATTAAAGGAAGAATCGGGAACATGGTAATTTATCAATGGAAGAATAAAGTATGTGCCCGTACATTACAATAAGGCCCCATAAAAAAAGCCAGAACTGTTCCACAGCAGGCGCAGAATGGCAAAATGAAAGTATTGACTCCTTTTTAAGGGCGTTAAGCCATTCCTTAGAACAGGATTCAAACACATAGCTGAAAAACGGAATATCACTGCAAACAATGCCGCTAAGTCTGTTAATCTGCTGCATGCAATTTGTAGTGTAGAAAATACAAAAAATGAATTTAAACCGCCAGTTTCATTAGTTCTCTTCGGCGCATCAATTTTTCTATAAGTGTTTTTAATTTATATTGGTAATCTTCATGCAGCCATTCCGTATAGTTTTTAGTTACTTTGCCCAGGCATTTCGCATATTGCCTGATCCTCCAATCAATTTCTTTATCTAGTTCCATACAGAGTTGCAGCGCATCCGGAATACAATCACTATTATCAACGCACATTAATGCATGTTGCCGAATAGAATCGCGGATCACTATTTTTGGTTTTAGTCCATTGGCCAGCGCCTTTTGATGTGCTGACTGAACATCGAAAGAAATCTCAAAGCTATTGGGAAATTTAGAGCGCATATCTGAGGGCATCTGATGCGCCTGGTAACTGGTTTTTGCCGTCAAACTTTCATGATAAATTTCAGGATTTTCAAAAACATGTTTCCAATCTACCGGGGCATTCCATTGGCCAAAGCGATCGGCATTGTTTCCTAAATCAATAATTGTAAAAGTCTTTTTCTTTGGGAGGCTTCTGGAACCTCTCCCTATCATTTGGTGGTATAGTGTAAGAGAAGTGGTTGCCCTGTTCAGGATTACAGCCTGTATGGAAGGCTCATCGAATCCAGTAGTTAAAATAGAAACAGATGTCAAAATGGCCCCCTTTGTTTTTTTTAGCCACAACAGGATTTCTTCCCGCTCTTCATTGCTGGTCATATTATCCAGGTGCCTGATCGGATAACCGTGATCCGAAAACACCTCCAAAACCTTTCTGGAAGTAAAGATTCCATTGTTAAAGATTAATGTTTTTTTCCCTTTGGCATGTGCCTGATAAGCGTGTAGTAATAGCTCAATCATCGCTGGCGAAGTATATAACTCGTCAGAAGTCTTAATTGTAAAATCTCCATTCAACCCCGTTTTTAAGGTATTCAATTCTACATCATATCTAAAAGTCTTTGGTGCAGCCAAAAATCCCTGCTCAATAAGAGATTCAATAGGTGCACCCAATATCAATTCATCATAACTTTTATTCATAGGTAAATTAATATCCGAGCTGAAGGGAGTTGCAGTTACCCCAATTATAGAAGCATTCTTAAACTTGCCCAGCAATTTATGAAAGGAATTATGATGAGCTTCATCAACGATAACTAACCCAACATTGTCTATATCAATCAAGCCATCATTGACCCGATTTTTTAATGTTTCAACCATAGCGACATAACATTGATAACCATCTTTCCTGCTTATCTTTTTAACTGCACTGTTTAACACTTTATTAGGGATACCAGCTATTTTTAAAGCCGCTGAAGTTTGCCTGCACAATTCTCTGCGATGCGTCAGAACGATTACTTTTTTTTGATATTTTAAAATAAACCGGCGGGCTATTTCTGAAAAAATTACAGTCTTGCCACCTCCGGTAGGTAATTGATACAATAGCCGGCCATGTTGTCTGTTTTGTTCCAGTTTTTCAAACAAAACAGCAATATCATTTTCCTGATAATGATACAGTTTCCTACTGTGCTTAATTACATATTTTTCCATGTTGACAATTTCTATTTCCGCCTTATTCTTTTTATTGAATACGATCTCCTGCCGCTCCATAGAGAAACTGGAAAATGTATAGTGCTGGCATTAACAACGCAGTTTGAACATTGTTCAATAATTTTAAAAAGGAATCTTACAAGACAAATCAATTCACTGATTATGATATAGTTAAAAAAACACTTAATATTTTTACAAATTTAAATGGCTAATTAAAGTATTGAAATCAACAGGAACAAATACTCACCGTAAGAATCTTATTCAGAAATTTGAGGTGAAAAATGTGGCGGAGCTTGTTATGGTGGCAAACAGACAGCAAATCATTTAGATTTATTGATAAAAATTTTGTTAAGATATTTCTTGAATGTCTCTGTACTAATTCTTAATTTAGTTTAAGCTTGGATTGATAGTTCTAACACCAGGCTGCCGCGTGATTCATTAGTATTTTAAATTCAAAAAAATGAAACAGAAATTCGGAAAACTATTTATTTTAATACCAATCGGGCTCTTTTTAATTTCAGCTTCAATGATTGCTATGAAAACAATTGCATTACCTGACTCTTTAACAGGTATGATTTTCGGAATAGGTATCGGCCTTGAACTTTTGCCATTCATTTTAATGAAGAAGATAAAGGGAATAAATTGAAGGCAACCCCGTTTATTCAGGGTCGCTTTCTTCTTTAGCTATTTCTTCCAGTTCTTTAAGATTAGTATCTATAGGATTTGCTTTTAAAAGTTTCGCAAAAAAAGTAAGATTACCAATCATATAACGCAGAGTATAATTGGTGTAAAAATATCTTTCTCCCCCCGCTTCTACATAATTTTTGTCACCTCCGGCTAAACCAACCCAATAAGCATTTACATTAGGCGGAATGGTAAACCCAAGCTCCTGCATCGACCAAAGTAACTGAGCAGCACAGGAATGTGCCCCATCTTCGTTACCAGTGATCAGACATCCGCCAACCTTATTATAAGTAAAATATTGTCCGGTCTTCTCGTCAGTAAACCCATCTTCGTGAAATATAGCATCCAGACGCTCAATGATACGTTGTGCTGTGGAAGCCAGATGCCCCATCCATACGGGTGATGCAATAATAAAAATATCACAAGCTCTGATCTTTTCAAGTATCAATTGCCATTCGTCTCCTTCCCCTGCGTCGGTCACATTTCCTGGTTTAATGTTATAATCAACAATCCGTATAATTTCTGTTTCTGCACCTTTTTCTTTGAGCTGAACTGCTGCTTTTTTGATAAGTCCTTCTGTGTTGGAGAATTCAGGCGATGGTTTTAGTGTACAGTTAATAATTAATGCTTTCATATTTTGTAGCTAGAGATGTATTCCGGATTAACAGCTTTACTAAAACATTGTTTATAAAAAAACAGCATAGTACAGATCGTTAATTATTTTACATATGACCATTTATTCACCATACACCAGTACTAACCAGTAACTTCCTTAACAGTCAGGCTGATCGCTTTGCCGGTAAAAAAGCAGGTATTATTTTCACCAGTGGAAATGCAAATAACACATCAGAATATTCTTCTGTTTTCTGGCTCAATCTGAATCTTAAACAAAACAATATATCACAAATTCAAGAATTTAATTACAATAAAGGCATTACAATTCCTTTATTGTAATTAAATTATTCTTTATTGAAATTAGAGCATAAAAATTCAGTAATTTTTAATAGCATCTAAATATAATACCATGCGAACTCTCAAAATCACAATCGGACTATTACTGGTGCTCAGCTATTTCAATGCATGCAAGCCGGATGCGCAGATTAAAGTGAAAAGCAATGAAAGAGACAGTATTATGCGCCTGGTAGACCTGGATAATGATCAGATCTTGAAAAATACCAAAACGGTGGATTCACTTTCCAGCTTGCGCGAAAAGCCATCAAAATACTTCAGGATTATGTAGCACAAAAAACGGATTCTGCGAAAAACGCGTGGCTCGGATCGCGTATCCTCATGATTACTTATGCTCAATTTGATAGCAGTCAGGAAACCATGCGCAGGGTAAGAGGGCAGATGAACCGCTTTGATATTGGAACCAGGGCATGCAGATCAGTTATCAGTAGACTCGATGAGCAAATCAATAAAAACAATAGACAAGTTAAATATAAAAAACAGGAAACCAGCTTATTAGACAATAGAATCGAGCAGCTTAAAAAAGAAATCGAAGTATTAAATCACAAAGGAATCCTATGACTAAAAGTAAGTCTGAATGGAAAAGTCCTGCTGTGATTATCGCAATCTGCGGACTGCTGGCATCTCTGATCTGGAATATGATTCAATACAAGCAAACCGAGAACGCTAACATCAGGGGCGACGAACAAAAAGAACGCGCTGACGGGTTGCAAAAGCAAAAAGAGGATTATTTAAAAAAGCTAAACAGCGAACTGGATGACATCAACGCTCAAATAGCCGAAGTAAACGATAACCTGAGGTTAGCCCGATCTGGAATCAATCTCAAAGCGGATTCTGCCGCTGATAAAGCGCTGCACAACGCTAAAGAAAACTCTCGTACACTTGATGGGCTAAACGAAAAGAGGGCGGAGCTTGAAAAACAGCTCAATGACTTATATACGAAAGTACCCTGATGTCACATTAAATTACTTTTCACCCACCCTTTACTGCTTATTTTCTATTCTATTATTTCATTCTCTCCTGTGCTTCTATCTGTTGATTATACCAATATTTTTGAGTGGAGAAATCTAAAGGCCAATCCTGCTGAGCTTTAGATTTTATTGATCCGGCAGGTATTTCTTTCATGTACTTATAATCTTCTAATTCCTCGTTTACCCAATATTCCTGTGTACTGTAATCATCAGGCCAATTTTGTCTTGCTTTTGCTTTTAACTTTGCAAGAATCACTTCTTCTGCGGGGTCTGCTTTAACGTTGTCTTCTACAGGAGTAGTATCTATGGATGTCCGCGCTTGTTCGGTTGCTGTTTTTTCAGCAGATATAACTTCATCTTTACCAAACATTGCGGATAATACACCTATTCCAATAAAACCCAAAAAACCATATAATAGAACTTTACCAAATGTCAGCTTTTTTTTTGGTGCAATAAACTGATGATCTTTATGGATCAGATTGGAACTACTATGATGTCTATTTGATAGCACAAATGAAGTAGCATTCAATATATTTTCAATGTTCTTCCTGTTTTTCCCCATATCAAATGCCCCTCCCATCATGATACCGGTTTTAGGAGTAGAAGTTATTTGAATCCGCGTTTTTTTCTCACTTATTTCAATTAACTGAATAGGAATGTTCTCGCCCCAGGAAGCCAGGCTAACCCCGCCTCTGACAAGGATACGTCCAATCATTCTGTCTGCACTTGCAACTTTAAGTCCAGAAATAGATGGAATAGCAAAACAAAGTGCATCAAAAACTTCGTTTTTCGAAAATGGGAATTCACTTTCACTGTTGTAGTCCAATAAAGCCATAATATAGATCGGTTTAATTATTTAGTTAACGCAAAATTATACATAGCACATGAATTATAAATCCGGAAAACCGTAAATGAATTAGTTATATTAGGAATTGTACCTGTAACAATTTAGCAGTCTGAATTCTGTCCCGCTAGGAAAAGACTACAATAAATTGTACTTTCACCTCCATTCACGAATGGATCGCAAAAACAGAATCGGCATTTTCATTTTCACCCTCGGGGTGTTTCTGTTTCTGCTACGGCCCTTTCTGATCTATCAGGCCACTTCCATCGACAATTACAAAGCAAACCCAGCACACACTTCGAGCCTGTTACTACGTCAGATTAAGAAAAAAGACGACAACCACGACCAGCTGGCAGACGTAGCTGTGATCAGGATGCTTACTGAAAAGATAGTTACCAGCTCATTTGACGGCATACTTCATCCTATTACACAAGTTCCGGCCATATATCATACGCCATGGTACCAGCTGATATCACATCACTGTTTCCAGCCAGGCGCACCATAAAGTATCGGAAAGAAAGCCTTCAATAACCAAGTCAATCATGAATTACATTTATATTCGTCCGATATTTTATGAGAAAAATTCTCAAAACCCCATTTCTTTTACTGACTGTTTTCAGTCTGGCAACTGCACCGGCTTTTGCGCAAATAAATAAGGTGAAACACGTTGTGGTCATTTACATGGAAAACCACAGCTTTGATAATTTGTACGGGCAATTTCCCGGTGCAGATGGTCTGGCGCAGGCCAGACAGGAAAATATTATTCAGCTAAACCAGGCAGATCAACCTTATCACACCTTACCTCCGATTCCACGCGGCAGCGCTTTCCCGACAAACCTGCCCAATACTTATTTTAACATTGACCAGTATATAGCTGCTGATCAGGTGAGCCCGGATGTGACACACCGCTTTTACCAGGAACAATTGCAGATCAACGGAGGTAAAATGAATAAGTATGCACATTATAATTTCACCAAAGGCTTCGCCATGGGTTATTATCGCACAAAAGACCTGCCTTTATATGATCTTGCAAAAAAATATACGCTATGTGATCATTTCTTTCATAGCGTTTTCGGAGGCTCCTTTCTGAACCACCAATGGCTGATCGCTGCCGCCTCACCCCTGTTTCCTAATTCGCCTGCCAGTATCACAGCACAAGTAGATGCTAACGGCAAACTGATTAAAGATGGTACAGTAACACCAGACGGCTATGCTGTGAACACAATTAATTCGATCAACCTATACCCGGCCGGTGGAAATCCAGCTTTCCTTGTACCAACACAGACCGGACCTAATATTGGAGACAGGCTCTCGGACAAAGGCATTTCATGGGCATGGTACTCAGGCGGCTGGGACAATGCTATTGCCGGTAAACCTGATCCTTCTTTCACTTTTCATCACCAGCCTTTTGCTTATTTTACGCGTTATGCCAAAGGGACACCAGGCCGGAAGGAACATTTGAAAGATGAGACTGAATTTTTGGATGCTGCGAAAAAAGGAACATTACCTGCGGTTTCATTTATTAAACCTATTGGACTGGAGAACGAGCATCCCGGTGAATCGACTATTACCGGAGGAGAAAGCCATGCGGTGGAACTGATCAATGCAGTGTTGAACGGCCCTAATGGTAAAGATGCCGTCATCATTTTGACCTATGATGAAAATGGTGGTTTCTGGGATCATATAGCTCCTCCGCAAATTGATAAATGGGGACCTGGAACACGTATACCAGCCTTGATCATTTCACCTTTTGCAAAGAAAGGTTATGTAGACCATACGAGTTATGAAACTGTAAGTATCCTCTCTTTTATTGAAAAGAGATGGGACCTGAAGCCATTGAATAACCGTGATAAACAAGCTGATCCTTTGAGCCATGCGTTCGATTTCTAAACTTGTTACTCTGGGCCTTTCTGTACTGTTAGTCGTGCCTCTTCTTTCGCTCCGGCAAGAGGATGCACGTACAGAGCAGATTAAACAACAATTAATTTGCCAGACAGATAGTTTATCAGGTGCAATTCAATTGCTGCAAACGACCAAACTGGATATTAGCCAAAGTCAGATTTTACAACAACGTTTCCGTAAGGTGCGGCTAGCCTATAAGCGGCTGGAGTGGGCCACAGAATATTTTGCGCCACTTATCGCAAGGCAAGTAAATGGCCCGCCTGTACCAGAAACTGAACTCAGCGGGCTGGTTATCCAGCCCAAAGGGTTACAAGTCATTGAGCAGATTATTTTTCCGCATTTTTCCCCGGATAAAAAACAGGAACTGGAAGATTTATTAAGTCAGCTGGCAGTCAATGCAACAGAATTCCGGGAGTATTTTCGACACGCAGACTTGCAGAACTGGCAGATTTTTGACGCAGCAAAGCTGGAAGTTTTTCGCATAGAAACACTTGGGCTCAATGATTTCGATGACCCATTGTCAAAAAGATGTTTTACCGAGTCGGCCACAGCATTACAAAGTTTACAGGAAGTTACTGGTCGCTATGGTGAGGTGACCGGATTTAATCCGGCTATTACTGATCTGCAACACCCGGTGGCTTTTGATCTTTTTGATCGTGCCGATTTTATTATCCGTTATGCGAACCCGCTGACCCGATCGCTCAAAAGCTTAAAGGCCGGGATAAAAATGCCGGATGTGCGCTATAACCGCCTGCTCAATCAGGATGCAGCAACTCTTTTTGATGCTAACGCTTTTAACCGCAATGCCTACACGGCTGAATCAGGGGATTCTGTAACCACAGAGAAGATCGTTTTAGGGAAAAAACTGTTCTTTGATCCTATACTTTCAGGTAATAGCAAACGCAGCTGTGCTTCCTGCCATAACCCTAAACTGGCTTTTACCGATGGGCTCGTGAAAAATCTGGATGTAACTGGTAAAAAGATGATCCAGCGTAATACGCCAACATTGATCAATGCGGCCTTACAACCTGCACAGTTTTATGACATGCGGGCACCTTCTCTTGAAGACCAGGTTATGGCTGTAGTACAAAATCGTGAGGAAATGCACGGTGATATGAAGATTGCCATCAATAAACTCTGGTCAGACAGCAGCTATCGCAAGCTGTTTAGCCTTACTTACCCGCAACAGGGGCGTATAAGAATTGACACGTCTGAAGTCATGAATGCACTGGCAGGTTATATACGTAATCTAACTGCATTGAACAGCCGCTTTGACGCTTATATGCAAGGGAATAAACACGCTTTGAAAAATGCAGAAATAGTTGGTTTCAACTTATTTATGGGCAAAGCACGTTGTGGAACCTGTCATTACTTACCGCTTTTTAACGGTGTGCAACCACCTCGCTATATGCAGATGGAAGCTGAAGTACTCGGGGTACCGCAAAAAAGAGGAGGCAAACGCATAGACCCGGACCTGGGTTTATACACTATTCAATCCGGGGATTTTAACAAACATGCTTTCAAAACAACAACTGTCCGCAATAGTGCACGGACTGCACCTTACATGCACAATGGCGTATTCCGTACAATGGAAGAAGTCATCGATTTTTATAACAAAGGTGGCGGCATAGGTGCAGGCATCAAAGTGCCAAACCAGACGCTGGACTCAGCACCGCTGCATCTGAACCAAAAAGAGAAAACTAACCTTATCGCTTTTATAAAGAGTCTGAACAGTATTTAATTTTCACAGAGCCTGTCAGTTGACAGGCCCTTTTTATAATTAGTGTTGTGCCCTGGTTGCTTTATCGAAAGATAGTATCAAATTCTTCTGATCGATCTCTTTTAAAGGAATTTCACGTGAATCTTTTCCAAGACCAGCAGTAAAATAAACAGCACTTTTAACTGTTTTTCCTTTATCCAGTCCATCTTCGAATAAAGCAATCCCGAACAAAGTACTGTCTGCTTTAGAAGAGGCAATAATACTAACCGTACCTAAATTATAATTGCCGTTATTTTTTAACGTAACAATTCCGTCTTTATAGGTATAGCTGAGTCCTTTAACTGTCGCAAGATAGGTTTTGTTCTTACTGGTAACAGGTTGGTAGGTTTGTGCATATCCTGAAATTCCGGCAATTGATAAAAGTGAGGCTAACAAGATTTTTTTCATATGTTTTTAGGTTTACGCAAAAGTAGTCTTTAAGGCAAAAATTTCAAAAGGCAGTTGGTATCATTATTATCGTAAACTATTATCTTTGGCGCCTGTCCTTTCCTGGTAATCCTGCTATGTCAATTTTGCGTAAGTTCCTCCTCTGTGTTTTTCTATTATGTTATGCTCAGATACTTTATGGTGTCCAAAAACCTGTAAAGCTGCTCCCCTCTGTACCAGATATCAGCGCCTACGAAAAACTAGTCATTCATTACCGCTATGATAAACCTGATTCTGCATTGTTTTTTGTGAACCTTGGAATGAAGCTTGCAAAAAGCACTAAGGACGAAGAAGGTATGGCAAGGATGCTCAACCAGATGGGCATGATCGATGATAATTCCGGGGATGCAGTATCCTCCAGACAACGTTATCTGGAAGCACTTGAAATCTACAAACGCCTGAATAATTATAAAGGAATCATTAAGGAGAATATCCGGCTGGGTGTTGTAGAAAACAGGAAAGGCAGTTCGGTAACCGCAATCCCTTATTTTCTTCAGGCATTAAAGATAAGTGAGCAAAACAAAGATAAGAGTGGAATTATGGAATCCTACATTACTCTTGGTGAAGTATATGCTCTCCGTCATGATTATTTACGTGCAATCTCTTATTACAAGCGAGCTGAAGCAATCGGCAATACACTTCCCTTTTCAAGCCTGAAGTTAAACACCTGCCTGAACTTTGGAACAGCCTACAGAGAAACCGGTGACCTTTCCAGGGCCATCTATTACTTTGAAAAGGGCATCGGCCAAAGTGATTATCCTGAGATGATGGGATTAAATATTTCCCTGACCATCGGGCTGGCCCAGGTATATGCAAAATCAGGAGCAACAGCAAAAGCCATTGCGCTTCAAAAGGGAGCCTTACTGAAATCCAGAAAGATCAGTAATAGCATCCGGGAATTCCAGAGCCTGATCGCGTTGGCAGAAAGTTATGGAACTTCCAACCGGGCAATGGCGCTAAATTACCTTCAGCAAGCACTGGCCGTAGGACAAACTAAAAAAGCCAATAAACAAATTCTTGAAGCCTTATCACATATTGCTGCCCTCTATGAAAAATCAGGAGATTACAAAGCTGCCTATCAGGCAAAAACCAGGCAATATAGCATCGCTGATAGTTTTTACTTCAAGGATATATCCCTTAAAATATCTAATTTACAGGCACAATACGAACTCACCAAATCTCAGGCTAAAGTTGCCCAGCTGAAGTTTGTAAATAATCAACAGCTGCTCGAACAAAAAATTATGTTCGGGATTATATCAGGCGGTACAGCCTTAATGCTGATCCTGGGTATTTACTTTTTTAAGATCAGGAACTTGAACCGGCTCATGAATAAAGCCAATACAGATCTTATACAATCGAACAATGTAAAAGACAAGCTATTTTCAATTCTTGGACACGACCTGAAAGCTCCGCTGGCTTCAATTCTCAACCTTCTCGTACTAATCAACAGAGGCTGGTTATCTGACGAAGAAAAGTCGCTCATGCTCAGTAAACTGGAATTACAGTGTAATGCTACACTAGAAACACTGAATCTTATTTTGCGCTGGGGACAAATGCAATTAAAAGGTATCATGATCAACCAGGGCGATGTGAGTCCGGAAAAGAAAATTAAGCGCAATGTTTTGCTGCTGAAGGAAATGGCTGCCCAGAAATCAATCTCTATCGAACAGGATATAGAACCAGATCTGCGTGTTTTTTGTGACGCAGATCATCTGGATTTTCTGGTCCGCAACATTTTGTCCAATGCAATAAAGTTTACCCCGGTTGGGGGAACTATCCATATAGCGGTACGGGCTTATCAGAACAACCAGGTCATTTGCCAGTTCAAAGATAGCGGAATCGGGATAGAGCCTTCACGTTTAGAATCCATATTTAGCGTAAATAATGTAAGTACAATGGGTACAAATAATGAAAAAGGAACGAGTCTCGGCCTAGTTATCTGTAAGGAATTTATTAATGCCAATGAAGGAAACATCTGGGTAGAAAGTGTAATTGGCGAAGGTTCTGAATTCTTTTTCACTTTAAAAAGGAAATAGCCGCTTAGTTTGTAAACTGCATTTCACTCAGGTTCTTGTATAACCCTCCGCTAACGCCAACCAGTTCAAGGTGAGTCCCCTCTTCTACAATCTGCCCTTTATGAAGCACTATAATTTTATCAGCTTGTCTTACCGTAGCCAGGCGATGCGCAATCACGATAGAAGTACGTCCTTCCATCAGTTTATCTAAAGCATCCTGTACCAACCGCTCTGATTCTGAGTCCAATGCAGACGTTGCTTCATCTAATATCAAAATACGCGGAGCTTTCAATACCGCACGTGCAATCGCAATCCGCTGACGCTGCCCACCAGAAAGCTGTATCCCACGTTCTCCTACTATTGTTTCTAGTCCAAGCGGGAAACGCTGAATAAATTCCCAGGCATTGGCCATTTCTGCTGCTGCAATAATCTCATCTTTAGAAGCCCCTTTTCTACCATAGCCGATATTTTCTGCAATCGTACCGCCAAAAAGAAAAACATCTTGCGGAACCACAGCAATTTGTGCCCTGAGCTCTGATAAAGGAATAGCTGCACTGTCTCTATCATCGAAAAACACCCCTCCTTTTACCGGATCATACAATCTCAGCAATAAAGACACAATTGTACTTTTACCAGCACCACTTGAACCTACAATAGCCACTTTCTGATTGGAAGAAGCTTCGAAAGATACGCCCTGTAATACATTGATATCTTCTCTTGTGGGGTAATGAAAATGGATATTGCTGAAATTAATCTTCCCATGCAATTGATTTTCCGGTGCTATGGTTTTAAAGTCTGTAAGTAGTTCTACCGGTTCCTCCAGCAAATCAAAAAGATGGGTAGTAGCTCCAATACTTTTCTGTAAAGCAGTATAAACTTCTGCTAAACCAGTAATTGAGCTGGCAATATATACAGAGTAAAGTAAAAAGGAAATAAGTTCTCCTGAAGCCACCCCCGTAGTCACCCCCCGCCAGATCACAGCGACCAGTGTACCAAAAATACCGACGATCACAAAAGAATCAAACAGACCTCTGTACTTCCCGCCTTTCATCCCCAGTCTGGCCATTTCATTCGTTTGCCCGCGATAACGGCTTATCTCGAAGAACTCGCTTACAAAGGCTTTTACACTAAAAATACCCTGCAATGTTTCTTCCACAATGGTATTAGAAGCTGCGACTTTGTCCTGTACCTCCATCGCGTATTTGTTGATGAACCGGCCAAATACCTCAGCCAGCACGACCATAGCAGGTAATAACAGCAACATAAAAACTGTCAGTTGAAACGAAGTAATCATCAATAAGATCAAACCACCAACGATAATAACCAGCTGTCTGACCATTTCTGCCAGCGTATTGTTAAAAATTTCCTGCAATAGCGTAATGTCTGCCGAAATCCTGCTGCTCAGCTCCCCTACACGTTTGTGAAGAAAAACACGCATCGGCATTTTCACCAGGTGGCTGTATACAGTCTGGCGTAAAGCAGCCAATGTTTTTTCGGTAACATTTACAAACAGTACCACTCTGAAAAAAGAGAATATAGCCTGGATAATCAGAATGCCCAATAACAACCACCCAATGTAGGTCGTTGCCCCTGAATCTATTCCCTGTTTGCCACCATCAATTAATTGTCCAAGCAACTTAGGCAGCGCCAGGCCGGATACACTGGCGATCATCAGCAGGAACAGCCCAATGCTAAATTCCAGCCAATATGGTTTTACATAATGGAATAAACGAAATAATGGTTTAAGAGAATTACCCTTAATATCTTTAACGGATGTAGAATTCTGCATTTAATAAGCTTTTATAAATTGTTTATTGATATAGCCCGCCTCACAGCGGGCTATATTCTTCCTATCCCTTAAATTGTTGCAAGTACGCTGTTAATTCAGCTCCCAATACCTGTACGTTATCATTTCCTACCAGTGAATCGTGATCCCCCGGCACAGTAATAACCTGCGTTGCAGTTGCAAAGGCTTCCCAGCCCAGGCTTCCGCTATTTTCCTCCCATGGCGTCTGTTCAGCTTTTACAATTAAAAGGCTTGCATTAATCTGCTCCTTAACTGTATATTCCAGAAAAGCATTGCTGATCACCAGGTTCAGTATCCTTAAAATAAAGCTGGTATAATGCTTGTTATTTCCAAGATTCTCCATCACAATTGAAGTAATTACCGGCATTATTTCTTCTCTGTCTGCTAAAGAAAATCCCTCTTTCAGCTTCCAGATCCATTCAGGATAAGGTTTAGTTACGATATTTCCCAGTTCAAATACCAGCATGGCCAGCCTGAAAAGGGTTTCCCCATTGTCATCGCCTCCATGAAATGAACTTTCCGTAGTGGTGTCTTTATCCAGAATAATCCCTGTCTGTACCTGTTCTCCGGCAGCTTCCAGCTGTTTGGTCATTTCGTGAATCATGATTCCTCCCAGTGAGTGCCCGATAAAACGGTACGGGCCAACAGGCTGTACTTCTTTCATCCATCCAATATTACGGGCAGCAATCACTGACAGCTCATGTTCAGGAGCCTCTCCTTCAAATACCCCCGGCATCTGCAATCCATAAAGGGCACAGGTTTCATTAAGCGACTGCCCTAAAGCACTGTACACCTCACAAACCCCAGCCGCTCCCGGCAGCATAAATACAGGAAATGAAAGCGGGCCATCATTTAATAAGACGACATGATCACTATATAGCTGTGCATCAGGCTGTATTGCTATATCGGGATCTTCTGTACGCAGATTAATGACTTCAGCAAGCTCATGTATGGTTGGATAATTGAAAATATCTTTGACATGAACTTTGACACCAATTTCCTTTTTGATCACAGAAACCAAACCAATCACCAGCAATGAAAGCCCGCCAAGCTCAAAGAAATTATCATAAATACCGATTCTTGGGATGCCCAGCATATTTTGCCAGATCTCTGCCAGTTCTCCTTGTAAATGATTACGGGGAGCTACATAAGCTGTAGCCAGCAGCTCATTGGTATCCGGATCAGGCAGCGCTTTTTTGTCTATCTTTCCGTTAGGTGTTAATGGAAGTTCTTCGAGCGTGATAAAGAACGAAGGCACCATATATTCCGGTAAAACTCCTTTTAACCAGTTCAGCATTGAATCCTTATGGTATGCCGGGTTTACAGCCAGATAAGCTACCAGACGTTTATTTCCGTTTGCGTCGTCTTTAACCACAACAACTGCCTGATTGATCTCTTCATATTGTTGCAGGACATTTTCAATCTCTCCAAGCTCAATTCTAAACCCGCGGACTTTTACCTGATCATCAATACGGCCAAGGTATTCGATATTTCCATCAGCCAGCCAGCGGCCAAGATCACCTGTCCGGTACATTTTACTGTCTGCATTAAATGGATTTTTAATAAACTTCG
The DNA here is from genome assembly GCF_014200595.1 of Pedobacter cryoconitis. Classification (NCBI taxonomy): domain Bacteria; kingdom Pseudomonadati; phylum Bacteroidota; class Sphingobacteriia; order Sphingobacteriales; family Sphingobacteriaceae; genus Pedobacter; species Pedobacter cryoconitis. The sequence continues at coordinate 1,046,304 of NZ_JACHCG010000001.1, read as the reverse complement.
CGGCAGTCAGATCAGCCCGGTTTAAATAACCTCTGGAAACACCTATACCAGCAACACAAATTTCGCCAGTCACCCCTACCGGACAAAGATTCAGCTCATCATTCAGCACATATACCTGTAAATTCTGTATCGGACTACCCAGTGGTATATTGATCTGAACAGGAGTTTCGTACATTATATAGTGACAAATGTCATCCGAAGCCTCTGTAGGCCCATAAGCATTCACTACCGGGATACGTCCAAAATCAGGATGTCCAAACCATTGTGCAAGCAATGGCTGGCTGACTGCTTCACCGGTAACCAGCAGATATTGCAGTTTCTCCAGCTTAGTTGTCAGCTCTTCCCGCAGCACAGCAGTCAGATAAGAAGGAACCAGTTCTAAAATGGTTACCCCGTTTTCTTCCACTTTTTCAAGCAATGCCGCCGGTTGCAGCAGCAATTGTGAAGGATAAATAATCGTATGTCCTCCGCTTAACAGCCCGGAGAAGATCTGCCATACCGAAATATCAAAAGTATAAGAAGCTGTAAAAGCAACCACACTCTCTGCATTAAGGTGCAAATCATTAACTTTGGCATACAGGTGATTCAGCATACCAGCATGTTCTACCATTACCCCTTTTGGCTGTCCGGTAGAACCTGAGGTATAAATAACATAAGCCAGATCCCCAGGTTTTATCTCTCCAGCTGCGATAGCAGACGGATACCTTTTAATCACTGCAATATCCTGATCAAGTAAAACCAGCGGCACATCTGATACCGTATAAATCCGCTCACTTATATCTCCGGTAGTGATCACGATTGCAGCCGAAGTATCTTTTAATATATAACTGATCCTTTCTGCCGGATAGGTCGTATCAAGCGGCACATAAGCACCTCCTGCCTTCATTACACCCAGAATAGCAACCACCATTTCGGCCGACCTTTCCAGATAAATTGGAACCAGCATATCAGTTTTCACGCCTTTACTACGCAGGTAATTAGCCAGTTTCCCCGAAGCCTCATCCAGCTTTCGGTAAGACCAGATCGTGTTTTCAAACACAATTGCCGGCGCATCAGGCGTAAGCGCTGCTTGTTGCAATAACAAATCAACCAGTGTCTGCGTATCAGGATAAGCAACTATTTTATTGTTAAAAGTAACCAGCAACTGCTCCTGCTCCTGAGCAGTCATCAGTTCGACTTCTTTCCAGGTTTTCACTCCTTTTTCTACCAGTTGCAGCAGCACTTGTTTGAAATGCCCCATCATCATATCCACAGCCGTTGTATCCAGTAATTCCTCATTGTGAACAAACAGCAGATTAGTTTCTCTTCCTGTAATCACGTTAATTGTGAGTGGATAATTGGTTTGCGGATGTACAACAATATCACTCACTTCAAGTCCTCCGCCTTTTTGCAGATCAGATTCGCTGACAGGATAATTCTGGAAAACAATAGAGGTATCAAAAAGATCGCCTTTGATACTTGTCAGCCGCTGAATATCATTCAGCGTAGTATATTGATACTCCCTGCTTTCCAGTTGCCCTTGTTGTATTTTTTGCAGCCAGCTATTGATATCTGCCGATTGATCTAAGTTGATATAAAGAGGTAATGTATTGATATACATCCCCACTTTTCTTTCAATACCCGGCAAATCTTCAGGACGTCCGGATACAGTAACCCCATAAATGACATCAGCCCGACCGGTATATCTGTATAAAAGATATGCCCATACACCCTGCATCAATGAATTAACTGTTAAATGCTGTTGTTTCGCATAGTTTGAAATCAGCCCGGTCAATGCAGCATCGAACTTAATTATTCCTTCTTTCATACCCACACCACGGGTACGATCTGCCGTTGCACTAACAAAAGGAAGTAAACATCCTTCTTCGGCAGGCGCCAGATAATTACGCCAGTAAGCTGCGGTTTGATCTTTATCCTGCTGTGCTATATAACGGATATAGTCTTCATAGCGATCTGCTGGTTGTTCTTCTATCGGTTTCCCCGCTTCCAGTTGTTCGTAATTAGCAAACAGTTCAGCTAACAAGACCGGAACCGACCAGCCATCCAGCAGAATATGGTGGAAACTCCAAAGCATTCTGTAATGCACATCCGAAAGTTGTATCAGACAGATCCGCATCAATGGGGCTGCTTTCAGATCAAACCCCTGGATACGATCTCTATGCTCATATTCCTGTATAGCCTGTTCCTGAGCTGCTGGACTCAGACCACGGTAGTCAAGCAGATTTACCGAAAGGGAAACCTCTCTATAAACGCATTGTACAGGTATAGAGAACGCATCATGGTAGAAACCTGTTCTTAAAATACTATGTTGCTTGATCAGAATTTCCCAGCTGCGGATAAACTTATCCGTTTGCAGGGTCATCAGATCGCAGGAAAGCTGTTCTGTAAATGCACCTTGTTCATTGTACAACTCATGGAATAACATCCCTTCCTGTAAACCGCCTAAACGGTAAATACTTTCCAGTTGTGCCCTTCGTGGCTTACCCAGGTAAGCTTCGTCCAGGAATTTATCCAGCTCATTTACCGTAACCAAGCCATTTAAACCATAATCAAACGGAGTAAAGGCCGGTAAAACCTGTTCCGCACAATGGCCGATCAGATTTTGCAAGTTCTCCATATACAAGTCAGCTAGCTTATCGATACTGGCCACATCGTAATGCCTGGTACTATAACTCCAGTCCAGCAATAATTCACCACCCTGGATCATCGTATTTACGGATAATTGATCAGTTAATGGATAATCGTCTGCAACACTGTCGCCAGCCTGCTCATTGGCCATACCAATTTCTCCCTGTTCACTCACCATATTATCCAGCTGTCCAAGATAGTTGAACACCACATTCCATGCACTTTTCTGTTGCAGTGCAACTAATTTCTCTATGTATTTCAATACCCCAAAGCCTATTCCTTTTGCTGGTATTTTCCTTAATTGTTCTTTAATGGATCTCAGTGCATAACCAATATCCCTGCCTGTTTCTGTTTCAAGCGATACAGGATACAGGTTCGTAAACCAGCCTACCGTACGACTGGTATCAATACCAGCCATAATATCTTCCCGGCCGTGTCCTTCCAGTCCAACGGATATCCGGGAAATACCACTCCACTGGGATAAAGCCAGCGCCAGTGCACATAAAAGAATATCATTGATTTCTGTATGATAAGCTTGTGGTACTTCTTGCAGTAAGCGCTGAGTAGCTGCACTATTCAGCCGGGTTACTTTGGTGCCCATATCTGCCAGTGTCAAATGTCCTGTATAATTATGGTCTTCAGGTAATGCAACATAATGTTTAACAATATCCATCCAGTAAGCGTGCTGTTTGGAAATCGTCTGTCCATATCCTTCCAGCGCGGTATACCATTGACGGTACGAAGCACTTTTACTGCCCAGAACTGCCACCGCCTTTTTACCCGGCTCTTTAATCAGCAGTCCAAGATCTTCGAGTAAAATCCGCCATGAAACACCATCTACTGCAAGGTGATGAACAACCAATAATAAACGGTTATCCTGATCTTCTCCAGGGGTTAAAAACAAGATGGAACGGAAAATAATTCCCTGTTCAATATCCAGACTGCGTTGTGCAATTTCACCAGCTTGTTTAATCGCAGCAGGTACATCAGCTGTGGCCAGCGCGCTCAGGTCTATTGTTTCCAATGCTCCGGTATAGGTTCCGTACTCCTGTTCCCAATGGTCTTCTTTTTTAAGATAAGTAAACCTTAAAGCATCATGGTAATCAGCCAGCTGCAAGATCGAATCAGAGATTATAGTTACCGCGATCTGCTTGGAGACTGTTAAAAGCACGTGCTGATTAAAGTGTGATACCGAAGGTGTTTCCAACTCAAAGTACCATTGCTGAATAGGTAACAATCCACTTGTCCCACTTAAAAAGCCCTCTTCCGCGTAAGAAACAAGGTGTTCTCTTTCTTGTAATAATTTAGATAACCCGGCAATAGTCTGGTGTACAAATAAATCCTTCGGCTGGAATTCATAACCAGCTCTTTTGGCCCTGCTCACTGCCTGTATCGTAATGATCGAGTCCCCACCCAGTTCAAAGAAATTATCATGAATACCAACCTGCTCCAAACGAAGCAAGTCCTGCCAGATTTCTACCAGTGCTTTTTCTGTCGCATTACGCGGTGATTCATAACTATTGGTCAGCAATGTGCTGATATCCGGCTCAGGCAACATTTTCTTGTCTACCTTACCATTGCTGGTTAACGGTAGCTGATCCAGTGACACCCACAATGCAGGAACCATATAATCCGGTAAACGGTCTTTCAGATAAGCAATCAGCTCTCCTTTATCAAAAGAACCTTCAGCCACGATATAACCTACCAGTTGTTTATGCCCGCGATCATCAGATTTGACTAAGACCACCGCATGCTTCACCGCTGCATTTTGCTGTAATACATTTTCGATTTCCCCTAATTCTATGCGGTAACCACGAATTTTAACCTGATCATCAATGCGGCCAAGGTATTCAATATTACCATCTGGTAACCAGCGCGCAAGGTCTCCGCTCCGGTACATCCGGCCTCCGTAATTTGTATTAAACGGGTTTGACACGAATTTCTCCGCAGTTAGTGATTCCCGGTTCAGATAACCGGTTGCAAGACCTGCCCCACTGATACAAAGTTCACCAGGCACACCAACAGGGCTGATCCCGTTTGCAGCATTTAAAATATAAATCTGTGTATGACTAACCGGGATTCCAATTGGAGGCGCGGTCTCAGCATAGGCCGGTGAAAGTTCATAACTGGTAGTAACGACACTATTTTCTGTAGGGCCGTAGTTATTGATAATTTTGTAAGTTAAACCCTCCATATTCACAGCAGCCAGTTTATCTCCCCCTGCAAGCAGGTATTTTAAGGCAGATTCACGGTTTCTGCTGGCCTCAATAAACTCAGGAATCAGGACTGTAGAAAGGAAACTGTGTGTGATACCCTGTCCGATATAATAATCAGCAAGAGCTGATGGCGATAATCTTTGTTCGTCATCCACCACATAAAGCGCTGCTCCGGTACTTAATGTTGGCCACACTTCCCATCCAAAAGCATCAAAACCAACCCCCGCCGCTGTAGTAGTTCTACTATCCCTGGTCAGATGGTAACGTTCATGATGCCAGTTAATCAGATTGGAAAGCCCTGCATGTGTAATCTGAACCCCTTTAGGCTGTCCTGTAGAACCAGAAGTATAAATTACATAGACTAAATCATGCAGCTCAATATGGATCAGAGGAGCTGTTACAGGATACTGTTTAAGTTCATCCGTAAAACTCTCAGGATTAATGATTTCAAGACCTTCAACGACACCCAGACTGGCTGCTATTTTAGCATTACAGATCAATAAATTTGCTGCTGTATCTGCCAGCATATATTGAATACGTTCTGCCGGATACCCCGGATCGATAGGGACATAAGCACCGCCTGCCTTCATAATAGCCAGCATGGTCACTATAATACCCGCTGATCTTTCCTGACAAACCGGGACTAAAGTACCTTTGGTTACGCCTTTTTTACGCAGATAATGCGCAAAACGTGAAGATTGCTCATTCAGTTCACGATAACTTAATGAATCAGTACCTGTAATTACCGCAGCACGGTTTACCTGTGCTGCGGCGGCTGCCGCAAAAAGTTCGACAACGGTCTCAGTTGGTAAAAGAGAGATGTTTTTCGCATTAAAATCATATAAAATCTGCTGCTCTTCTGCTGTAGTCAGTAAATTCAACTCTCCGAATTTAAGTGATTTAACTGAAGAAGCGATCTGCTCTAATACTGTTTTAAAATGATGTGCTATTGCTTTGATATAGGTATGCCCAATCAGGTTATTATGACTAAAATGGATGTCTATTTGTTTTCCAGCCATGATAATCACACTTAACGGATAATTGGTATGCTCTTCTGAGGATACATTTTCCACCCTCAATTTCCAGGGCTGCGCGTTAAGTGTTTCACTCACCGGATAATTTTCAAAAACCATCAAAGTATCAAACAAATCACCTGTTATACCCGAAAGACGTTGTATTTCGCTCAGGCTATTGTACTGATAAGCCCTGCTTTCTAATTGTTCTGTTTGAATCTGCTGTAATCCTGCGGCAAAATCCTGTGCTAAATCTACTCTTCCATGTAATGGCAAAGTATTAATATACATTCCCACAGCACTCTCCACACCAGCCAGGTTCTCAGGACGTCCTGAAACTACAATTCCAAATGCGACGTCTTTTCTGCCCGTATAGCTATATAATAGATAAGACCATACACCTTGCATCAGTGTATTGATCGTTACCCGGTTCTGCTGTGCATAACGTGTTAAGCGCGCTGTAAATTCAGCATCAAGCTGGAAGACCTCTTCACCGTACCCCCCATGGCTTTTTGTACGGTCTGATGCGTTGGAGATGAAAGGTAATAAGCTAGCCTCATCCAGCCCATCCAGATATTTACGCCAGTAAGAAGTTGCTTCTTCTTTATCCTGACGTTCGATATAACGGATATAATCTTCATAACGGTCTGGCGTAAGCACAGGCATTGGTTTTCCGCTAACCAGATTTTCATAATTCGTGAGCAGTTCTTCCATCACAATTGGCATAGACCAGCCATCGAGCAGGATATGGTGATGACTCCACAACATATAATAACGTTCGCTATCGAGTTTAATAAAACAGATGCGCATTAATGGTGCTGCTGTAAAATCAAAGCCTTTTTTAAGATCTGCCGATTCGTAATCACGAATATATTGTTCCTGTTCTGTTTTGTTCAGCTGACTGCAATCCAATATTTCCACTGGTATTTTCACCTCATGGTAAACACATTGTACAGGTATTTTGAACTCATTGTAATAGAATCCGCTGCGCAGGATACTGTGACGCTTTAATATGCCATACCAGCTTTGCACAAATGCATCAATATCGGGAGTGACCAGCTCACAAGAGAACTGTTTGCTATAAGCTCCGGCCTGATCATCGTATAAACTATGAAACAGCATCCCTTCTTGTAAACCGCTTAATCTTGAAATACTTTCCAGTTGCAAACGACGCGAAGCACCGTTATAATCTTCATCGAGGAATTTATCAAGTTCTTCATTGGTGATTTCTTCACCGAGATTATAATCCGATGGCGTAGATACAGGGATTTCTACAGCAATAGCATAGTTAATCAGGTTTTCCAGATTTTCCAGATAAGCTGCTGCGATTTCCGCAATCGAATCCGGCGTGAAATGACGGTTGCTGAAACTCCAGTTCATCCGGAGCTCCCCACCCTGTACCAAACTGTTGATCGACAACAATTCTCTGACCGGATGACTTTCAGCGGCAGAACTGCCTGTAGATTCAGTTGCGCCAGACAAAAGCGTATTTCCTTCTTCCTGAACCAGGTTATCCAGTTGCCCAAGGTAATTGAATTCCACTTCCCAGGGATCAGTTCCCTGTAAGACATCGGCCTTATTGATATATTTTAAAATACCATATCCCAGACCCTTATCTGGTATTTGGCGAAGTTGTTCTTTGACATTCTTCAATTGCAGGCCATAATCTGCATCAGAAGCTACGGAGAGCATAACCGGGTATAAACTAGTGAACCAGCCAACGGTACGGCTGATATCAACACCCGGAATAAAGTCTTCCCTGCCATGACCTTCCAGTCCGATAACCACTTGATTATGATCGTTCCATTTAGCTAAAGTCAACGCTAATGCAGTTAACAAGACATCATTAACAACGGTATGGTAAGCACGGGGCACTTCCTGCAATAATTGACGGGTAAGTACCGCATCCAGGGTAACCGTGTGCTGTTCAATATCTCCGCCTGTTAAAGTTCCTGACCATGCATTAACTGTACGCATTGGCCTGGCAGCAGCGACTGCTGTTTCCCAATAACGGCGTTGCTGCTGTACAGCATGACGTGCGCCATAAGTTTCCAATGACCGATACCATTGACGGTAGGAAGCGGTTTTATAAGCTGGAAGTGCTTCTTTGGCTAACAGCAACTCCAGGTCTTCGAGCAGGATACGCCATGAAACTACGTCTACTGCAAGATGGTGAACAATAATTAACAACCTATTTTTCTCTTCTGTATCAGGAGTTAACAATAATACAGTACGTAATACAATACCCGCTTTCAGATCCAGACTGCTTTGATATTGATTATTATTAGCAGCAATCACAGCTGGCAAATCTTCGGAAGATACTTGGCGCAGATCGTTGATTTCAAGGGCTCCGGCATAATTGCCATAAGCTTGTTTCCATCCATCAGCTGTTTGCGTATAGGTAAAACGCAATACATCATGTGCAGCAACTAACTGACTGATCGCTGAAGACACAGTCTCTGTGGTTACACTTTTATCAATAGAGAGCAGTACATCCTGATTGTAATGAGAAATTTCTGCTGCCCCCGATTCAAAATAATGTTGCTGAATTGGCAGTAAACCACTCTCTCCGTCCAGTAAACCTTGTTCACCTGATGATGCAGTTTCTGCTGCGGTTAACAGACAGACCGATAACCCTGCGATCGTCTGATGAACAAACAGATCACGCGGATGCAGGCTGAAACCGGCACGGCGTGCACGGCTCACTACCTGGATTGTAATAATCGAATCTCCGCCCAGTTCAAAGAAGTTATCATAAATCCCTACTTTGGGAATATGCAGCAGTTCCTGCCAGATCTCAGCCAGAATAGTTTCCTGTTCGTTGCGCGGAGCGGTATAAACGCCTGTTTGTAAAGTGCCCATATCAGGATCAGGTAAACCTTTACGGTCTATTTTCCCGTTACCTGTTAATGGCAACTCATCCATGGCAACAAAAAGACCTGGAACCATGTACTCCGGTAAATGATTTTTCAACCAGCTTACCGTCGCTTCCCGATCAAAAACACCTTCTGCAACCACATAGGCTACTAAACGTTTGTTTCCACTTTCATCAGTTTTGACGATCACCGCAGCCTGCACAATCGCCTCATGCTGCTGTAATACATTCTCAATCTCTCCAAGCTCGATACGGAAACCACGGATTTTAACCTGGTCATCAATACGGCCCAGATATTCAACTGTCCCATCCGGTAACCAGCGCCCCAGATCTCCGGTACGGTACATCTTGCCTTTGGTCTCAAATGGTGTATCCACGAAACGTGAAGCAGTCAGCTCTGATCTGTTCAGGTAACCTCTGGATACCCCGATCCCGGCAACACAAATTTCACCCGGTACCCCCACAGGGCAAAGCTGATCACTGGCAGACAGTATATAAATACGCATATTCTGTACTGGTTTACCTACCGGAACATTGATCCTTGAAGGGGTCTCGTACATGATATGGTGACAGATATCATCCGATGCTTCAGTAGGCCCATAAGCATTGACTACCGGGATACGGCCATAGTGCGGATGCGCAAACCATTGCGCCAATAAAGGCTGGCTTACCGCCTCTCCTGTCACCAGCAAGTAAGACAATTTGTTTAAGTGAGCTAACGTATGCTCTTGTAAAACAGCATTTAAATAAGAAGGGACAAGCTCCAGGATTGTAATTCCGTCCGCTTCCACTGCATCAATCAGAATCGCTGGTTCCAGAATCCTTTCTGAAGAATAGATTACTGTTTTACCTCCGCAAAGCAAAGCGGAGAACAGCTGCCAAACGGAAATATCAAAAGTATAAGAAGCAGTAAAGGCAACGACCGTTTCTGCTGTTAATTGTAAATCATTGATTTTAGCATAAAGGTGATTCAGCATCCCTGCATGCTCCACCATTACCCCTTTTGGTTTGCCGGTAGAACCAGAAGTATAAATCACATAAGCCAGATCGCCAGGCCCGGCAGGATTCAATGGACGGCTAATTGCCCATGTGCTGATTTTCTCCCTTTCGGTATCCAGTAAAACCGTATCTGCTGAAGCAAAAGCCGCGATACTTGTTTTCAAATCACTGGTCGTGATTACAACTGAAGCGCTGGTATCTTCCAGCATAAAAGCAATCCTGTCTTCAGGATAACCCGGATCAATCGGAACATAAGCTCCGCCTGCTTTCAGGACTCCTAAAATCGCTATAGCCATCTCCGCAGAACGTGCTAAACAAACCGGCACTAAGACATCAGTCACCACTCCTTTGCTGCGCAGATAACCCGCAAGCTGATTAGAACGTTCATTTAATTCCTGATAAGTGTAAACTATATCTTCAAAAACCAAAGCAGGTGAAGAAGGATAAAGCAAGACCTGTGCTTCAAAAATCCCGATAGCAGTCTGATCCTGCGGATAAGCAGTCTCTGTATGGTTAAAAGTCTTTAACAGTTGTTCCTGTTCTGCAACAGTCAGCAGTTCAATATCGGCCAGGGTACCAGTCTCATGCACCAGTATTTGTTTCAACACCTGCTCTAAATGCGCAGCAATAGCAGTTACATAGTTATCTTCGAGCAAAGTACTGTTATAACTCAATACGACATTAATCACTGCGCCAGAGGAAACAATCAGACTGAGCGGATAATTGGTTTGCTCACGCATCTCTGCATTTTGCAGTTCGACATTATCCGAAGAATCCGAAACGACTTTACTAACCGGATAATTCTCAAATACGAGTAAACTATCAAAAAGATCACCTTCTACCATAGCCCATTTCTGCGTAACATTCAAAGGGGTATGCTGATACTCTCTGCTTTGTAACTGGCTGATTTGTAACTCCTGCAACCATTGTATAATACCAGCAGAGCCATCTATTACCGTATATAATGGCAAAGTATTAATATACATCCCTACTGCACGTTCCACACCGGGCAAATCTTCCGGACGGCCTGATACTGTAACTCCGTAAACCACATCCGGACGGCCTGTATACCGATACAGTAAATAAGCCCAAACCCCTTGCATCAGTGTATTCACAGTTACCCGATGTCTTTGCGCAAAACGCGCAAGCTGTGCTGAGAAAGCAGCATTTAAGACTAAAGGCTGTTCACGGTACTCACCAATCCCTTTATTTCTGTTAATGGTCGTGCTTACAAAAGGAAGTAAACATCCTTCGCTGATCCCTTTCAGGTAACCGCGCCAGTATAATTCCTCCTCTTCCTGATCACGGCGCTCTGTATAGCGGATGTAATCTTCGTAATTATCTTTAGCAATGACCGGCAATGGATTACCCGCCGCAAGTGCCTCATAAGCAAGCAATAGCTTTTCAAGTAATACCGGCGACGACCAGCCATCCAACAACATATGGTGGAAATTCCATAGCAAACGGTAACGGTTATCTTCCAGCCGTGTCAGTGTAATCCGCATTAACGGAGCTGCTGTAAAATCAAATCCATTCAGTTTAGCATTTGCTTCAAATTCCTGGATTGCTTGTTTTTGTGTCTTTTCATCCAAATGACGATAATCAAGCATAGTCACAGGCAGTTCTACCTCGTGGTATACACATTGTACCGGAACTGAAAACACGTCATAGTAAAAACCGCTTCTCAGAATACTGTGATGCGCTAACAGGTATTGCCAGCTTTGTAAAAATGCAGGCACGTTCAGCTCAGTCAGTTCCCCCGTAAATTGCTCTACATAAGCACTTGCCTGCCCGTCATAGATACTATGGAATAACATCCCTTCTTGCAAACCACTTAGGCGGTACATACTTTCCAGCTGCATCCTTCGCGGAGTTCCATTGAAATCTTCTTCCAGAAAATTATCCAGTTCCCCGTTCGTAACCAGACCGCTAAGGTTGTAATCGGCTGGTGTATAAGAAACGTGCATCTGGCTGGCACAATGACCAATTAATTCTTCCAGGTGAGACATATACTGCTCAGCTAACCGGGATATCCCTTCTGCTGTAAAATGCTTATTGCTATATGTCCAGGTCACCAGCAGCGCCCCTCCCTGAATCACACTATTCACAGACAGGTTCTCTCTCACAGGATAAGCCTCATCTATAGCTGTCCCAGTATTTTCAACAGCAGCGTCCAATGCCTCTTCTGCATGGACCGCGTTATCCATCTGCCCTAAATAATTAAAGATGATGTCCCACGGCTCAGCTCCTTGCAGCGCAGCTGTTTTATTAATATATTTCAATACGCCATAGCCAATTCCCTTATCAGGAACCTGGCGCAATTGCTCTTTTACTGCTTTTAACAACGAACCATGATCCTGATTCTCTTCCACTTCCAGCAAAACCGGAAAAAGACTGGTAAACCATCCAACCGTTCTGCTGGTATCTATATCTTTTAAAATGTCTTCACGCCCATGTCCTTCCAACCCTATAGAAACCTGACCATGGCCATTCCACTCCGCTAAGGTAAGCGCCAGTGCACTCAACAAAAGATCATTGATTTCGGTATGATAAGCACGATTTGTATCTTGTAATAAGCTGCGGGTAGCCTCACTATTCAGCGTTGCGGTATGGTTAACCGTATCTGCGATCGTCACTATTCCTTTTTCTTCTTTTTCAGTTTTCAGCGGATGATAGGCGGCCGTAACCTTTTCCCAATAATCCTGCTGACACGTTAAACGGCGGCGCTGGCCATAATCAACCAATGCACTATGCCACTGGCGATAAGAACTGCTTTTATGTCCTAAAACAATGCTGGCCTGCTGATCAGGATGTTCCATCAGCAAACCAATATCTTCCAGTAAAATACGCCATGATACCCCATCCACAACCAGGTGATGACCAACAAATAAAAGGCGGTGATGTGCATCTGTTTCGGGAGTCTGGATTAATACTGCACTAAAAAGTATGCCCTGCTCAATATCCAGACTACGTTGCGTCAGCTCACAAACTGCTGTGATCTCTTCCAGCAATTGAGAAGCAGGTAATTCTTGCAGGTCAACTATCTTCAAAGCACCTGCATGCTGACCATAAGTTTGCTCCCAGCCATGGCTTCCGGCTTTGTAAGCAAAACGCAAAGCATCATGATAAGTAACCAGCTGTTCAACTGCTGCAATCAGAATTGCAGGTTCAATAGCTTTATCAATACTCAATAATACCTGCTGGTTGAAGTGTGAAGGGTTTGGTCCGGTAGCTTCAAAAAACCACTGCTGGATCGGTAACAAACCTGCTGTTCCAACAAGCTGTCCCTGCTCAGCAGTGACCTCATTACTTTTTCTGGCCAGCAATAATGCAGCTAGCTTCTCTACCGTTTGGTATATAAACAAGTCCTTCGGGTTAAGATCATAACCAGCACGTTTCGACCTGCTTACTACCTGAATAGTAATAATAGAATCACCACCAAGTTCAAAGAAGTTATCATGAATACCTACTTTTGACACCCCTAATAAATCCTGCCAGATCGCAGTCAGGGTCTGCTCCATCGGGTTACGTGGCGCAACGTAATCATTCACAGAAACGATCACATCTGTGGGTTCAGGTAAGGCTTTCCGGTCTATTTTACCATTAGGCGTAAGCGGTATTGTTTCCAGTGGAAGCAAGATCGACGGGATCATATAATCCGGTAATTTATCTTTCAGATAGGCTACGATACCTTCTCTGTCAAAAGAACCTTCAGGAATAATATAACCAACCAGCCTGTTATTTCCATTCTGATCTGGCTTGACAGCAATCACAGCTGCATTCACCAGCTCACATAATTGTAATTCTGCTTCAATTTCACCTGGTTCGATACGGAAACCTCTGATTTTCACCTGATCATCAATACGACCGAGATATTCTATATGACCATTGGGCAACCATCGGGCAAGGTCGCCTGTGCGGTATAAACGTGCGCCTGGTTTAGGGAGATAAGTATCAGGGATAAATTTCTCCGCTGTCAGCTCTGGGCGTTTCAGATAACCACGGGCCACGCCCGGACCACCCACACATAATTCTCCTGCAACACCTACAGGGCATAATCTACCCTGTTCACCTTGAATATAAACTTGTACATTTTCTATTGGCTTACCAATAACAACCGTATTATTTTCTAAGATCGGCTCGTCTGTTAAACTTGTACAAACGGTATTTTCTGTAGGGCCGTAGGCATTGATCACACGGATGCCTTTAGCTTTAATATAACGGGCGTCCTCCCGGTTTAATGGTTCTCCGGCAGATACTACAGTCGTCACCGGCCCCAGCACATCTTTCACCAGATGCTGATAAGAAGGCGGCAAAGTCACGACCTCAACCTGATGCCTTTTAACCATTGCCCCAAAACTTTCAGCCGAAAGCAGATCCTCTTTTTTCGGTAAAACCAGTACGCCTCCGCTCAATAAAGTATTAAATACTTCGTAGCAGGAGGCATCAAAACCAAAAGAAGCAAATTGCAGGAATCTTGTTCCATAAGTTAAACGCAGTGCATTACGCTGACTCATGGCCAGGTTAACTACTCCGTTATGTTCAATCAGCACACCTTTTGGTTTTCCGGTCGAACCAGAGGTATAGATCACATAAGCCAGGTTTTCGGCGGCTAAAGAGGTGCTGACCGGCCCTTTTACATGTGCACCTATTTCATGCCATTCTTCATCCAGCGCAATCACTTCAATATGATCTGCCAGCGGTGGTAATTTAGGTTTACTGTTCCCATCGGTAATAATTACGCTGGCCGCAGTATCTTCTAAGATATAACTGATCCTGGATGCCGGGTAATCCGGATCGATAGGCACATAGGCAGCTCCTGCTTTCAGAATACCAAAAATCCCGATGATCATTTCCAGAGACCTGCCTAAACAGATAGGAACAAGGGTCTCTGTGGTTACTCCTTTAACAATCAGATAATGTGCAAGCTGATTAGCCCGCTCATCTAATTCTTTATAACTCAAAGAATGCTCTTCAAATACAACCGCAATGGCATCAGGTGCGTATTCAACCTGAATTGCAAAGGCATCCAGCAAAGTAGTTCCTGGTTCAAGTTCATGGTCAACCGCTGTTTCATTGAATGAAAGCAGCAATTGCTCTTCTGTAGTACTCAGCATTTCCAGATCGCAGATCCTGGTCACCGGATTAGCTACAATAGCTCGTAATAACAGCTCAAAATGGCCAACCATACGTGAAATCGTCTCTTCCCGATAAAGATCTGTACTGTATTCAACTGCCCCGGACAGACCGTTCTCAGTTTCCCGGAGTGTAAGTGTGAAATCAAATTGTATTTTAGTCTGCTCCATTGGCTCGGCAGAAAGTTCCACATCCTGGAGTTTCAAATCACCGTCCCCGGGGATATTCAGCAAAGTGAAACAAACCTGAAACAATGGGTTACGGCTAAGATCACGCTCTTTGACAACAGCTTCCACTATTTTCTCTAAAGGAAGATCCTGATGCTGATAAGCATTCAGCGTCGTATCTTTTACCTGTTGCAATAAAGCCTCAAATGTAGGGTTATCACCCAGATCACTGCGTAAAGCCAGTGTATTGACAAAAAAACCAACCAAACCTTCTAATTCCTGCTGTGTCCTGCCCGCAGTAGGCGTACCTACACAGATATCATCCTGACCAGTATAACGGTATAACAAGACCTTAAATGCGGTCAGCAAGGTCATAAACAAAGTAGCATCATGGCTTCGGGACAGCGTTTGCAGCTTTTCTGCCAGTGCCAGATCAAAACTGAACTCACTGACAGCACCTCTTGAACTCTGTACCGCCGGACGTGGATAATCAGCAGGTAAAAACAAGGTCGCCACCCCGTTCAGCTTCTTTTTCCAGTAATCCAGATGGAATTTTTCAACCTGCGGAGAAACCTGCTCCCGCTGCCATACCGCATAATCAGCGTATTGTATTTCGAGCACAGGTAATTGAACCTGTCTTTTTTCTGTACTGGCGTTATAAAATTCGATCAGTTCATTGACAATAATTCCTGTAGACCAGCCATCTGAGGCTATATGGTGCATAGTCACCAATAACACATATTCATCCGCGCCAAGCACAATCAGGTAAGCACGTAACATATGGTCAGCAGCCAGGTTAAATGGTGCATCTGTTAGTTCTTTAATCCCTGCACGCAAGGCCTCTGGACTACTTTTGTAGATCAGATCATCAAGAACGACCAGTTTCCACTTATTTTCCGGCAAAATATGCTGATAGGGTTTTCCGTCCTCTCCCAGTATGACAGTTCTCAATACCTCGTGGCGGTTTACAATTCCATTCAGTGCAAACTCCAATGCTCCCTGGTCAAGCTTCCCTTTAAGCCTCAATACCGTCGGGATATGATAAGCTGTACTCCCTTCCAGCTGATCCAGGAACCAAAGGCGTTCCTGACCAGATGAAAGTGGAATATGTTTGATTGTACCCCTTTCAAAGGGTACAATCTTATTTTCATCAGCGATAACTGTGGCGGCGCTATGCTTTTTGAAATAGGTAATTAAATGTTCTTTCCTTAGTTTCAACTCTTCCAAAAGACTGCTATCTATCACTTGATCTTTGCGCATCTTAATCTTTAGCCGGTCATCATCTAGTGTAATCTTAATACCGACATTATTTGCTTTGTTTAACAGCTCTACTACATCAATCAAATTAAAACTGGACATAATTATGTTTTTTATTAGGTAAGGTTCTTAGGTTTATAATTCTATTGTGGTGGAATCTTCGTCTTCCAGGTCATCATTATTGATACTGATATATTTAGCCAGTGCATCGATCGTTGTGAGCTCAAATAGTGTCCTTACGGATACTTCTACCTGCATTTCTTTACGGATAGCTGAGATCATACGCATCACCTGTAAGGAATGCCCGCCCAGTTCAAAGAAATTATCATTGACGCCAACCTGTGCCAGTCCAAGCAATTCCTGCCAGATCACAGCCAGGCTCTGTTCAATTTCATTTCCTGGGGCAACATATTCATTGGCTGTCAAGGCGTTCATATCAGGATCAGGCAAGGCTCTTTTATCGATCTTACCATTGCTGGTCAGCGGCAATTGTTCAAGCACAACCCAAAGGGCAGGCACCATATAATCAGGCAATCTGCTCTTCAGGAACGTCACTACACCATCCTGATCAAAAGTTCCGTTTTCAGGAACTACATAACCTACCAGGCGTTTATTCCCGTGATCATCTTGTCTTGCAAGCACAATCCCCTGTGCAACCAGACTACTCTGTTCCAGCGCATTCACGATCTCACCCAATTCAATTCTGAAACCGCGGATTTTTACCTGATCGTCATTACGGCCAACATAAGTCAGGTTACCGTCTGGTAGTAACTTACAGACATCCCCTGTTTTATACATGCGTTCTCCGCTTATAAAAGGATCAGCCATGAAATTCGCCGCGGTTTGTTCAGGAAGGTTCAGATAACCTCTGGTCACCTGTACACCAGCGATATACAGCTCTCCTGTTACCCCCGAAGGAACCAGGCGCAATTGTTCATCCAGCAGATAAGCCCTGGTATTGCCTACAGGACGGCCAATCGGAACCCCATCCTGATGCGGTACATCATTTGCAGGATAGGTATACCTGATCGCTACAATTGAAGTTTCTGTTGGCCCGTATTCGTTATAAAACGCGACATAAGGTTTCCATTTTTCTGCCAGTGACACGCGGCAGTATTCTCCACCTGAAACGATACGTTTAAGCCCGCCATAACTCCCTGCATTCATAGTTTCCAGGAACCCGGGAGTTGCATCTATGTGCGTGATTTTTTCACGGATCAGCAGATTTTCAAGTGCTGACGGGTCCAGACGGGTTGCTTCGTCCAGCTGTACCACTGTACCTCCATTGAATAAAGCCAGGAAGATTTGCTCTACCGAAGCGTCAAAATTATAGTTAGAAAATTGCAGGATCCTGTCTCTGTGGTCTATAGTATATTTTTCGCCCAGGTAGCTTAACAGATTAACTACCCCACCATGTTCTACCAGTACCCCTTTTGGTAAGCCTGTTGAACCGGAAGTATAGATCACATAAGCCAGATCAGTAGACAGACGTTCAATTGAAGGGGTTACCAGCGGGTATTCAGCGAATACTGATTCAATGTTATCCAGTAAGATAACAGGTAAACCGGTTGCTGGTAAGAAGGCTGTACTTTCTATACTGCTCAGCACCATGGTTGCTGCTATATCCGAAAGGATATAAGCGGTACGTTCTGCCGGAGAATCCGGAAGAATTGGTACATAAGCTGCCCCTGCCTTCATAATGGCAAGCATACCCACCAGCATTTCCGGAGAGCGTTCTATAAACAGCGGGATCATCATATCACGCTCAGCCCCCATATGAATCAGGTGATTCGCCAATTTATTGGCCAGCTCATCCAATTCACTATAAGTCAGCTTTCTATCTTCAAATACTACCGCAACTGCTGATGGTGTCCTTAAAACCTGCTCTTCAAAAAGGTCAGTCATTGTTTTATCCAAAGGATAAGCAAACGAATTGTCGTCTGCACCGCTCAGCAACTCAGATTTTTCGGCCGCAGATAGAATTTCAATGTCATTTAAAGTTGCATTTTCTGTTGAGATGATATAGTGTATCGCCGCTTCAAAATGTCCGGCAATAGCTTCTGCATAAGTAGTTTCCAGCAAAGAACTATTGTAATTAAAGGTGATATTTGTCTCTTCACCTGTGCCTATGATCAAACTCAGCGGATAATTGCCCTGTTCGTTCATACTGACACTTTCTGTTTCGAGTTTCCATGATTTTGCAGACAGGACTTTATCTACAGGATAGTTTTCAAAGACCAGCAAACTATCAAATAATTCTCCCGACACCGCAGACCATCTGCGAATATCATTTAAAGTCGTATACTGGTAGTTACGGCTGCTGATCTGATCTGCCTGAATCTCTTGTAACCACGTTGAAACAGGTTGTAAGGTAGCTGTAGAAGCACGTAAAGGCAAGGTATTGATATACATACCTACCCTTTGTTCTACGCCTGCCAGGTCATCCGGACGTCCGGAAACAATCACACCATATACCACGTCTTTATTTCCGGTATAACGGGATAATAAGTACGCCCATACCCCTTGCATCAGTGTATTCAGGGTAATGTGATTACGCTGTGCATAACGGGTGATCCTGGACGTAGTTTCCCGGTCAAGGTGCAGGCTTTCATCTTTATACAGCCCAATTCCTTTGGTACGGTCTGCGGTCGCACTGATGAAAGGCAGTAAACTTGGTTCATCCAGACCATCCAGATATTCTTTCCAGTAAGTGGTTGCTTCTTCCTTATCCTGACGCTCAATGTAGCGGATATAGTCTTCATAACGGTCTTCAGAAGCTGCCAGCCCGGTTTGACCAGTAACCAGCTGCTCATAAACCTGAAGTAACTCTCCCAGCAAGACTGCAAGTGACCAACCATCAAGCAATACGTGATGGTAAGTCCAGAATAACCTGTAACGGTTCTCCTGTATACGGATCAGGTGAATACGCATCAGCGGTGCTGCGGTCAGCTCAAAGGCTTGTAAACGATCGGCCTGCTCATAGTTATGAATGTACTGCTCCTGTTCTTCTTTACTCATTTTACTGCAATCCACCACATGCATTGGTATTTTCACCTCACGGTAAACACATTGCACCGGTATTTTGAATTCATTGTAATAAAATGCGCTGCGCAGGATACTATGGTTTCGCAGTAACTGATCCCAGCTTCTTGCAAATATTTCTGGTTCAACGCCGGTCAGCACCGTCGTAAATTGTTCGATATAGGCACCCGCATGATCATCATATAAACTATGGAAAAGCATTCCTTCCTGCAAACCGCTCAGACGCGACATACTTTCCAGTTGCAATTTCCGGGGCGAACCATGGTGGTCTGCATCCAGGAATTTATCAAGTTCTTCATTGGTGATTTCTTCTCCCAGATTATAGTCTGAAGGAGTGAATACCGGAGTCTCTGTAGTGATACAATGTGCAATCAGATTTTCAAGATTTTCCAGGTAAGCCGATGACATTTCTGCGATGGCTTCCGGTGTAAAATGCAAGCTGCTAAAACTCCAGTTCACCTGCAATTCACCACCCTGTATCAGGCTGTTTATTGACAATAGTTCCCTGACAGGATGACTGCCAGAGATCGCTTTACCCGAAGATTCCGAAGCACCTGACAGCAGTGAATTGTCTTCTTCTTTCACCAGGTTATCCAGTTGTCCGAGATAATTGAACTCCACTTCCCATGGATCTGTCCCTTGCAGGGCCTGAACCTTGTCTATATATTTTAAAATTCCATAACCCAGACCTTTATCAGGAACTAAGCGAAGTTGTTCTTTACCATGTTTCAACTGTAAACCAGCCGCTGCATCCGGCAAAACAGACAGCATAACCGGGTATAAACTAGTGAACCAGCCCACGGTACGGCTGATGTCAATACCCGGAATAAAGTCTTCTCTGCCATGCCCTTCCAAACCAACCACTACAGTGGAATGTTTATTCCAAGTGACTAAAGTCTGTGCTAGCGCAGTTAGTAATAAATCATTGATTACAGTATGGTATGCACGAGGTACATCCTGCAATAACTGGCGGGTGCGCAAGGCGTCCAGCTTCGTATTATGCTGCTGTATTTCCGCGCCGGTTACTGCTCTTTTAACAGTATGAACCGTGCGCATTGGCTTAGCCGCAGCGACCACATTTTCCCAGTACCCACGTTGATGCTGCACGCTGTTTTTAGTACTATAATTCAGTAATGCCTGATGCCATTGACGGTAAGAAGCTGTCTTATATTTTGGTAATGGTTTTTGTGCTAACAACTGTTCAAAGTCTTCCAGCAGGATACGCCACGAAACACCATCTACTGCAAGGTGGTGAACCACGAGCAATAAGCGGTTTTGTGGTGTGGTATCCGGAGTCAGGATTAGTACAGCACGTAAAAGTGTTCCTTTCAGAATATCCAGACTAGCCTGATACCTGTCATTGTGTGCAGCAATAGTTTGTGCCAGTTCTGACGATTTTAAGCTCCTCAGATCGTTTATCTCCAGTGACCCTGCATAATCCCCATACACCTGTCTCCAACCCTCTCCTGTGTGCTCATACGTAAACCTTAGGGCATCATGTGCAGCAACCAGCTGGCTGATGATTTCATTTAACCTTGATGAGGTGATGCTTTTATCGATACTTAAGAAAACACTCTGGTTATAATGAGACAATTCCTGACTACCTGATTCAAAATAGTGTTGTTGAATTGGCAGTAAACCACTCTCCCCTTCCAGTAAACCTTGTTCTCCTGATGACGCACTTTCTGCTGCTGCCGCCATACAAGCAGACAAACCTGCAATGGTCTGATGGATAAACAGATCACGCGGATGCAGGCTGAAACCGGCACGGCGTACACGGCTCACTACCTGGATCGTAATAATTGAATCTCCGCCCAGTTCAAAGAAGTTATCATAAATCCCTACTTTGGGAATATGCAGGAGTTCCTGCCAGATCTCAGCAAGAATAGTTTCCTGTTCGTTGCGCGGAGCGGTATAAACACCTGTCTGTAAAGTGCCCATATCAGGATCAGGTAAACCTTTACGGTCTATTTTCCCGTTACCCGTTAAAGGCAACTCATCCATGGCAACAAAAAGACCTGGAACCATGTACTCCGGTAAATGATTTTTCAACCAGCTTACCGTAACTTCCCGATCAAAAACACCTTCTGCAACCACATAGGCTACTAAACGTTTGTTTCCACTTTCATCAGTTTTGACGATCACCGCAGCCTGCACAATCGCCTCATGCTGCTGTAATACATTCTCAATCTCTCCAAGCTCGATACGGAAACCACGGATTTTGACCTGGTCATCAATACGGCCCAGATATTCAACTGTCCCATCCGGTAACCAGCGCCCCAGATCTCCGGTACGGTACATCCTGCCTTTGGCCTCAAATGGTGTATCCACGAAACGTGAAGCAGTCAGCTCTGATCTGTTCAGGTAACCTCTGGATACCCCGATCCCGGCAACACAAATTTCACCCGGTACCCCCACAGGGCAAAGCTGATCACTGGCAGACAGTACATAAATACGCATATTCTGTACTGGTTTACCTACCGGAACATTGATCCTTGAAGGGGTCTCGTACATGATGTGGTGACAAATATCATCCGATGCTTCAGTAGGCCCATAAGCATTGACTACCGGGATACGGCCATAGTGCGGATGGGCAAACCATTGCGCTAATAAAGGCTGGCTTACCGCCTCTCCTGTCACCAGCAAGTAAGACAATTTGTTTAAGTGAGCTAATGTATGCTCTTGTAAAACAGCATTTAAATAAGAAGGAACAAGCTCCAGGATTGTAATTCCGTCCGCTTCCACTGCATCAATCAGAATCGCTGGCTCCAGAATTCTTTCTGAAGAATAGAGCACTGTTTTACCTCCGCAAAGCAAAGCGGAGAACAGCTGCCAAACGGAAATATCAAAAGTATAAGAAGCAGTAAAGGCAACGACCGTTTCTGCTGTTAATTGTAAATCATTGATTTTAGCATAAAGGTGATTCAGCATCCCTGCATGCTCCACCATTACCCCTTTTGGTTTGCCGGTAGAACCAGAAGTATAAATCACATAAGCCAGATCGCCAGGCCCGGCAGGATTCAATGGACGGCTAATTGCCCATGTGCTGATTTTCTCCCTTTCGGTATCCAGTAAAACCGTATCCACTGAAGCAAAAGCCGCGATACTTGTTTTCAAATCACTGGTCGTGATTACAACTGAAGCGCTGGTATCTTCCAGCATAAAAGCAATCCTGTCTTCAGGATAACCCGGATCAATCGGAACATAAGCTCCGCCTGCTTTCAGGACTCCTAAAATCGCTACAACCATCTCCGCTGAACGCGCTAAACAAATTGGGACTAGTATATCAATGGAAACTCCTTTGCTGCGCAGATAACCCGCAAGCTGATTAGAACGCTCGTCTAATTCCTGATAAGTGTAAACTGTATCTTCAAAAACCAAAGCAGTTGAAGAAGGATACAGTAAAGCCTGTGCTTCAAAAATCCCTATTGCAGTCTGATCTTGCGGATAAGCAGTTTCTGTATGATTGAAAGTTTTCAGCAGTTGTTCCTGTTCTGTACTGCTAAGCATAGAAAGCTGGCCTAAAAGACTATCAGGAGAGGTAATAACAGCATTCAGCAAAGTTTCAAAATGTATACTCAGACGCTCAATTGTCGCTTCACTATACAAATCGGTACAATAGGTGATATATCCATTTAACTCTCCATTACTTTCCAGCAGGTTAAACGTCATATCAAACTGAGCAGTAGCCGCATCAATATCCTCTGAGGAAACAACGACCTCTCCAAGGCTCAATTCCGGCATTTCAGGCGTATTATGTAACTCAAACATCACCTGGAATAAAGGTGTACGGCTCAGATCTCTTTCTTTCACTACTGCCTCCACTACTTTTTCAAATGGAAGTTCCTGATTTTCATAAGCATCCAGTGTAGTTTCTTTGACCTGCTGAACAAATGTCCGGAAAGAAACATCCTGATCAGGATGACTGCGAAGGGCTAATGTATTCACAAAGAATCCAATCAGGTCTTCAGTTTCCTGCTGTACCCTGCCTGCAATCGAAGTACCTACACAAATATCTTCCTGACCGCTATAACGTGACAGCAATATTTTGAAAACAGCCAGCAGAGTCATAAACAACGTGGTATCCTGCTGACGTGAAAGTGCGTGAAGTTGTTCCAGCATTTCAGGTTTCAGGACAAAAGCATAACTGGCAGCATTTTTACTTTGCATTGCCGGACGCTGGAAATCTGAGGGTAACTGAAGAGCCTCTGTTCCGCTCAATTGTTTTTTCCAGTAATTCAACTGTTTTTCCAGTAATACCGGTGTCAGTTGTTCCCTTTGCCAGATTGCGAAATCTGCATATTGAATGGCCAGCTCCGGTAATTCAAGTGCTTTACCAGAAGTAAATGCCTCATAATAAGCTGCAAGCTCATTCACCAGGATACTTACCGACCATCCATCAGAAGCAATATGATGCATCGTAAGCACTAATACCGAAATCTCAGTATCGAGTAAGATCAGGTTTGCACGCAGCATATGGTCTGTAGCCAGGTTAAATGGCTTCATGATTAGTTTACGGATATCATCCTGCAAGGAGTCTTGCTGCTGATGAATAAGATCGGTCACCTGTAATTGCCATAAATACTCTCCCATTACATGCTGACGGGCTTTTCCATCCTCTTCAAGCATGACAGTACGCAATACTTCATGACGGTTAACCAGCTGACATATGGCCCGTTCCAGCGCAACCCTGTTGAGCTGCCCTTTTAATCTCAATGCAGCAGGGATATGGTAATGAATACTTCCTTCCAGCTGATCGATAAACCATAATCTTTCCTGATTGAAAGAGAGCGGAATATGCTCAGGTCTTGTTTTTTTCTCAATAGCCGTTCTCGCGGTATGCGGAGCTTGTCCGCTGATGTAAACCGCTAATGCAGCTATTGTTTTATGTGTAAACAGGATTTTGACTGTTATCTCGGCTTGTAATGTTTTACGAAGCGCTGAAATAATACGCATCGCAAGCAGCGAATGACCACCAAGTTCAAAAAAGTCATCATGTATACCTACTCTTGATATAGACAGTAAATCCTGCCAGATGACTGCAATTTTTTCTTCCAGTGTATTTCGCGGTGCCACATAGTTACCTGTTGTTAAAGCATCGTTGTCTGGCTGTGGAAGGGCTTTTCTATCCACCTTACCATTAGGCGTCAAAGGTATTTTTGCTATAGGCAGCAATATAGCCGGCACCATATACTCCGGTAGTTTTTCTTTCAGGTAAGCGATAATAGCCTCCTTATCAAATTCTCCCTCAGGAATAATATAACCGACCAATCTGCTGTTTCCATTCAGATCCGGTTTAACCGCTACAACAGCTGCATTGACCAGCCTGCACAATTGCAGCTCTGCTTCAATTTCACCTAATTCAATACGGAACCCTCTCACTTTTACCTGGTCATCAATACGGCCCAGGTATTCGATATTACCATCCGGCAAGAAGCGTGCAAGGTCACCTGTACGGTATAAACGGGCACCTTTCAGAGTTGAATAAGGGTCTGCAATGAATTTTTCAGCTGTTAATTCCGCACGGTTCAGATAACCACGGGCAACACCAACCCCGCCCACACAGAGCTCACCGGCAACACCTACCGGACATAATTGTCCGTTTTCGGCCCTGATATAGGTCTGTACATTGGCTATCGGTTTCCCGATCACTACCACATTATCTTCTTGTATAGGCTGGTCGGTCAGCGTAGTCACTACCGTATTTTCTGTAGGGCCATAGGCATTCAGCACCCGTACCCCTTTAGCACTGATATAGCGCACATCCTCCCTGTTCAGCGCCTCACCTCCTGAGATAATTGTAGTAATTGGCCCCAGAACGTCTTTAACAATATGCTGATAAGATGGCGGTAAAAGAACGACCTCTACCCCATGTCTTTGCACAAAAGCCCCAAAACTTTCCTCAGAAAGTAAGTCTTCTTTTTGTGGCAGGATCAGGATCCCCCCGCTTAGCAGGGTATTAAATACTTCGTAGCAGGATGCATCAAAACCAAAAGAAGCGAACTGCAAACATCTGGTTCCTTCGGTCAGATACAGTGCGTGCTGCTGACTTAAAGCCAGGCTCACTACGCCTCTGTGTTCTATCAGTACACCTTTTGGTTTACCTGTAGAACCAGAAGTATAAATCACATAAGCCAGGTTATCCGGACTTAGCGTAACTTCAGTAACGGAGTCATATTTGTTAATCTGCTCCCATTCAATATCCGGCTGAATAACTTTAAGACCATCGGCGGGTAATGAAGCGGCACATTGACTACTGCTGATCATTATGGTAGCAGCAGTATCTTCGAGCATGAAACGGATTCTATCTTGCGGATAATCAGGATCTATCGGTATATAGGCTGCCCCTGCTTTCAGGATTGCCATAATACTGATCACCATTTCAGGAGATCTTTCCAGACATAATGGGACGAGTGTTTCTGCACCGACTCCCTGATCACGCAGGTAATTTGCCAGGCGGCCTGCCTGCTGATCCAGCTCCTGATAAGTCATGGTCACCTGATCTGTAATAAATGCAGGAGCATCTGGTGTACGCGCCACCTGTGCATTGAACTGATCGATAATTGTACAGGATCCAGGGAAAGCTGAAGCAGTCGCATTAAAAGTATGAATCAATTGCTGTTTTTCAGGGGCAGAAAGTATTTCAATGTCTTTCAACAAAAGGTTATCTGCACTGGTCATGCCCGTAATGGCCTGTTCAAAATGTCCTGAAATAGCCTCCATATACCCTTTAGTGAGTAATGAAGTATTATAACTGAAATATACAGTGATTTCTTGTGCAACCATTACGGCTACACCAAGAGGGTAATTGGTATGTTCTTCTTTTCTTACCTGATCAACCTGTAAACTAAGCGACGGCGTAGTAATCGGGTTACCTGGATAATTTTCATAGACCAGTAAACTGTCAAAAAGATCTCCCGGAATACCCGCCCAGCGCTGAATCTCGTTCAATGCGATATGCTGATATTCACGGCTTTCCAGCTGTTCTCCCTGGATATTTTGCAACCATGCGGTTACAGTTTGTAATTCATCCAGCTGTGCACGGAACGGTAATGTATTGATATACATCCCTACTGCACGTTCTACACCAGGTAAATTATCAGGTCTTCCCGATACGGTAACCCCATAGGTTACTTCAGTACGACCGGTATAACGATATAAAAGATAAGCCCAGACACCTTGTACCAGCGTATTCATCGTAATACGGTGACGCTGTGCATATTTTGACAAACGGGAAGTCGTTTCCGTATCCAGCACCAGATGATGGGTACTGTATACGCCTATTCCTTTATTCCGGTCTGTTGTTGCACTAATAAACGGCAACAAGGTACCTTCACTCACATTTGCTAAATAATTGCGCCAGTAATCTTCTCCTTTGGCCGCATCGCGGTTTTCGATGTAACGGATATAATCTTCATAACGGTCTGCTGCTGGTACAGGTAATTGTTTACCCGCCGATAATAATTCATAGGCTTTCAGCAATTCTCCCATCAATACCGGCATAGACCATCCATCCACTAAAATGTGGTGATACGTCCAGCAAAGCTGGTATTTAGTCGCACTCAGCTTCATCAGGAAGATCCGCATCAGCGGGGCCGTGGTAAAGTCAAACCCTTTTTTCAGGTCTGCTTTTTCATAATCACGGATAGCCTTCTGTTGTTGTTTAGCAGTTTTGTCACTATAATCAACCAGTGTAACCGGCATTTCAATTTCCTTGTAAACACACTGAACCGGGATAGCAAAAGCATTGGCATAAAACCCGCTTCTAAGCACACTGTGTTGTTTCAGCAAGTAGTTCCAGCTTTGGATGAAAGCATCCGTATCCAGATCGGTTAACTCTCCTGAAAACTGTTCTACATAAGAAGAGCTGGTCTGTGCATCAAATATTCCATGGAACAGCATTCCTTCTTGTAAACCACTCAACCTGTAAACACTTTCTATTTGTGCTCTGCGCGGCTTGCCTTCAAAGTTTTCGTCCAGAAACTGGTCCAATTCCTCAATGCTTACTTCACCTGCTAATCCAAAATCGGCAGGCGTATAGTTATTTACCTCCTGCTGTTCAATACAATGTTTGATTAACGATTCCAGGTTTTCAAGATATGCCGCAGCCATTTCTGCTATGCTTTCGCTATGGAAATGTTTGTTGCTGTAACTCCAGTAAAGTACGAGTTGATCATCCTGAATAATCCCGGCGACAGATAGTGGTTGAGAAACAGGGGTTTGATTGCCCATTGCCGAACCAAAGGTTTCCCATCCCGGATGTGCCATTTTACCGGTAACCTGTTTTCCACCAGCTTGTCCCAGGTAATTGAATTGTACATCCCATGGATCATCAGCCCGTAAAGACTGATTGATATATTTCAGTACGCCATAACCCAATCCTTTATCAGGTATTTGTCTTAATGTTTCTTTGACCTGTTTAATGACCTGACCATAATCATTTCCAGTTTCCAGCAGCACAGGGTAAATAGTAGTAAACCATCCCACAGTACGACTGGTATCAATATCCCGGGTAATTTCTTCTCGACCATGACCTTCCAGTCCGATCGAAACCTTTGAAGTCTTGTTCCAGTCAGCTAAAGTAAGCGCCAGTGCACTTAACAAGAGATCATTGATTTCTGTATGGTAAACTGATGAAACTTCATGAAGCAGTTTGCTGGTTGCTGAACTATCCAGTTGAACCATTACCGTATCCATATCCGAGATAGTAATCGCTGTTTCTGGTTTATGATCAGTCCGTAAAGGCACATAACCGCGCGAATTCTGCTCCCAATAACCCTGCTGTCCTTGTAAACCACGGCTATTGCCATAAGCTGCTAAAGCAGCATACCATTGACGGTAAGAACTTGTTTTAGCGCCTAATACCACAGCAGCTGGTTGTCCTGGATGCTGTAACAGCAATTCAAGGTCATCCGAAAGGATACGCCATGAAACCCCGTCAACTGCAAGGTGATGGATAATAAAAAGTAGCTGATGGTCTGCTGATGGCGATAAAAACAACACCGCACGGAATAAAATACCTTTTTCAAGGTCAAGGCTTTCCTGGTAATGTGCAGTATGCTTAGCCAATGCCAGATCGAATTCTCCTGCTTCTTTATTTTGTAGATCAATAACTTCAAGCACCACATGCTGAGCAGTATAAGTCTGCTCCCACCCTGCTGCTGTCTGCTGATAAGCAAAACGAACCGCATCATGGTAAACGGCAAGCTCAGAGATTGCTGCTGATAAGTCTGCTATAGCAACGTCTTTATTTATTGCATAGGTGATATGGTGGTTATAGAATGATTTAACAGGATTAATGCTATTCAGGAATTTTTGCTGGATTGGTAATAATCCACTGTTTCCTGAGAGTGTTCCCTGTTCTGCATTTACTTTATTGTTTTCCTGTACAGCAAGTTGTGCCGATAAACGGGCAACAGTCTGACAGGTAAATATATCTTTAGGTGACAATACATAACCGCTTCTTCTGCTTCTGCTCACTACCTGAATCGTAATAATTGAATCTCCCCCCAGCTCAAAGAAGTTATCGTGTACCCCTATTTTATCCAGGCGTAAAACTTCCTGCCAAATGGCAATCAGTACATTTTCTGTTTCGTTACGCGGTGCTACATAAGCATTCGTTAACAGGCTATTGACATCAGGCTCTGGTAAAGCACGTTTATCAACCTTCCCGTTAGCAGTGAGCGGAAGTTTTTCCAGTTCCACAAAAAGCAACGGAATCATGTAATCCGGCAGCCTGTTTTTCAGATAGGCAACAATCGCATCCTTGTTATAATCACCTTTAGGGACAATATAACCGACCAGGCGTTTATTACCTGCATTGTCAGGTCTTGCCAGTACAACCGCCTGATGAACGTATTGGGTACATCCGGCGAGTGCACTTTCTATTTCTCCAAGTTCTATACGGTAACCTCTGATTTTAACCTGATCATCACCACGTCCGATGAACAGGATATTGCCATCAGCTAAATATTTAACGGTATCTCCTGTACGATAGAAACGAATACCGCTGGTATCGGAGAATGGATCATTGATAAATTTCTCAGCGGATAACGCTGCATTGTTCAGGTATCCTGAAGCAACCCCATGTCCTCCAATAAGTAGTTCACCCGGTACGCCTACAGGGCATAATTGTCCGCTGGCATTCACTACATATACTTTGGTATTAGAAAATGGTTTACCAACCGGAATGTTTTCCTGGTAAGCATACCCATCTTTCACGATATGTAATAGTTTACCAATCGTAGTTTCTGTAGGCCCGTAATGATTAACCAGCGTACAGTTACTGCCGTAAGCCCTGATTTTATTGATCAACTCTGCCGAAAGTGCTTCTCCTCCAAAAATGAGCAGCTTTTCTGGCAACAGTAAGAAATCAGGCATCGAAAGCGCCTTCCAATGTGACGGAACAATTTTGATACAGTCTATCGGATGCTCAGCCAGATAAGCTTTCAGCTGATATGGATCTGTAATGGCAGCTTTAGAAAAGACGTGTAAAGCCCCACCATTCAGGAATGCGGTAAACAATACTGTATTTCCAAGATCGGTTGCGATACTGGACATCAAACCAAATGAAAGACATGTTGCTATCGGAAGCGCATCCTGTAATCCTGCTAAATAATCTGTGAGATTACGGTGCGTCAGGATTACTCCTTTTGATTTACCTGTACTTCCGGAAGTATAAATTATATATACCGGACTGGAGGCATCAATAGGCTTGTTTACCGCAGTAACCGGATAATTTGTTAATATAGCAGTATCCAGTATGATCGCCTCAGCATTGCTTTCGATTAATAAATTCAGACAAGCACTGCTGGTCACAATGACCGTTGCAGCAGTGTCAGCCAGCATATGGTTAATTCTGTCTTGTGGGAAATCAGGATCAACCGGCACATAGGCGGCGCCTGCTTTTAAGACACCAATCAGCCCGACAATCATATCCAGTGAACGTTCGATGCATAATGGCACAAATGATCCTGCTCCTATCCCCTTACTTTGCAGCATTTGCGCAAGCTGATTAGTGCGTTCATCCAATTCCTGGTAAGTCACCGCATCATTTTCATAAACCAGTGCAGTTGCCCCAGGCGTGCGGACAACTTGTGCGGCAAACAGGCTGACAAAGGTTTCTTCTTCAGCATAAGGAACGGCTTTACTGTTAAATAAAACAAGTTCATCGAGTTCCTTCTCCGTTAATAAAACAAGATCATCAGCTGTAACCACATCAGCATTTGCGAGTTGCAATAAGACCTGATCGAAATGACCAGCAATCCTGTTCACCTGTTTTTCATCCAATAAACCAGTATTATATTCAAAACGGATATTGATTTCCGCTCCGGCCATAATTACCAGCCATAAAGGGTAATTGGTTTGCGAAGTAATCTCAGCATCATCCAATTGCAGTTTCCAGGTACGTGCAGCCAAAACTTCGCTGACAGGATAATTTTCGAAGACCAACAAAGTGTCAAACAATTCTCCCTCTATAGTAGCCCAGCGTTTCACCTCATTTAATGGGGTATACTGGTATTCACGGTTATCAAGTTGAGCCGCCTGTATAGCTTGCAGCCAATCTGATAGCGGAGAATCATTCACTGTGGCCGCCAACAACAACGTATTGATATACATACCTACAGCATTTTCTATGCCCGGTAATGCTTCCGGACGCCCTGATACGGTTACCCCATAAGTAACTTCATTCCGACCCGTATATTGTGCTAATAAATAAGCCCATACACCTTGCATTAAGGTATTCAGGGTAATGTGATTTCGTTGTGCATAAGCAGCTAAAAGCGCCGTTTTTTCCGCATTAACAACTAATTTTTCCAGACTGTAAACTCCGATCCCTTTGGTACGGTCTGCTGTGGTATTTACAAAAGGAAGTAAACTGCCTTCTGTGATATGCTGTAAATAATTTTTCCAGTGTGCTGCTGCTTTTCCGTTATCATCCTGCTGAATATATTGGATATAGTCTTCATAACGATCTTCGGTGAAGACAGGTGCCACCTTACCTGTTGCCAGCGCTTCATAAACTTCCAGTAATTCCTGTAATAAAATCGGCACAGACCATCCATCCAGTAAAATGTGGTGGAACGTCCAAAGCAAATGTGTACGGTTATTGTCCAGTTTTGACAGACAAACACGCATCAGCGGAGCCGTTGTAAAATCAAAACCTCCTAAACGATCGGCAGCAGCATATTGCTGAATCGTCGTTTCTTGTGTCAACGCATCCATAGCGCGATAATCAAAAACCGTTAACGGCATGGCTACCTCTTTATAAACACATTGCACAGGGATATTAAACGCATCAGCATAGAATGCACTGCGCAAAATTGTATGTCTTTGCATCACCCAATCCCAGCTCTTCATGAAAATTGCTTCATCAACATGATGAAGAACTGAGGTAAATTGTTCTACATAATTACCCGCTTCACCATCATAAAGACCGTGGAATAACATACCAGACTGCAAACCACTCAATGGATAAATCCGTTCTACCTGGTTTCTGCGTGTTTGTTGAAGATAAGTTCCATCCAGGAAGTTATCCAGTTCCTGATAAGTCACTGCCTCACCCAATCCATAATCTGAAGGGGTAAAAATAGTGGTAGTTTGCGCTGCACAATGATCAATCAGGGTTTGTAAATAAGAAAGATAAGACTCCCCTATTTGCTGAATTCCTGCTGTAGTAAAATGTTTGGTACTGTAACCCAGGTCAATAACCAATTCGCCATTGCGAACTGAACTGTTGATGGCCAGTTTATCACGGAAAATGAAATCGTTGCCTACTGTAGCCCCAGTGTCTTCTTTAGCAGCTGATAAATGCCCGTTTCCACCCGCGGCATTGTCCCATTGTCCAAGGTAATTGAAGACCACATCCCATGGATCTTTGCTTTGCAGGGATGCAGTCTTGTTGATATATTTCAATACGCCATAACCGATCCCTTTGACCGGGATCCGGCGTAATTGCTCTTTAATATTTTTAATGACATTAGCTGGTCCTCTTGCTGTTCCAACTTCCAGTAATACTGGATAAAGCGTAGTAAACCAGCCAATCGTATGACTGATATCACTTTCCGCATCAATGTCTTCACGTCCGTGACCTTCTAAACCAATAGATACTTTACTTTCCTGATTCCATTCCGACAAAGTAAGCGCCAGTGCACTCAGCAGGATATCATTGATTTCAGTATGGTATGCTTTTGGAACTTCCTGCAACAAACGCTGTGTTTGTTTAGTGTCTAAAGTAACTACATAATTTGCAGTGTCCGCAGCGCTGATTTCACCTCCATCTTCTTTTTCTGTTTTTAAAGGGATGTATTGTTCTACGGCTGTTTTCCAGTAAGGTTCCTGAGCCAACAAGCTGCGGCTATTGCTGTAAGCCATGAGCGATTCCTGCCACTGTCTGTAAGAATGGCTTTTAGCAGCAGTTAATCCTTGTTGTGGTGTTTGCAGTAATGAAGTCAGATCTTCTAAAAAGATCCGCCATGAAACGCCATCTACTGCAAGGTGGTGTACCACAACCAGCAAACGGTTATAAGTTTCGCTTTCTGGTGTCTGCATCAAAACAGTATGGATCAAGATCCCCTGCTCAATATCCAGACTTCTTTGTGCAAGATTACATTCAGCCGTAATCGCATCAGCCACCAGATGAGCAGATGTCTGTGTCAGATCTGTAATCTTCAGTTTACCTCTATAATCTCCATAACGCTGTTCCCAGCCATTTGCTGTTCGCTCATAAACAAAACGCAGGGCATCATGGTAAGCTATCAATTGTTTGACCGCCACTTCAAGTACTGAAGTATCGGTCTGCTTATCCAGGTTTAATAGAATCTGCTGATTGAAATGAGACGTTACGGTACCGCCATCCTCAAAGAACCATGCCTGTATAGGCAGCAATCCGCTGTTTCCGCATAGGGTGCCTTCCTCTCCTTTAACCAGCTGCGCTTTAGCGACTTGTAAAAGCGCCGCTAAACGGGCAATAGTCTGGTGAACGAATAAATCTTTTGGCTGGAATTCTAAACCAGCTCTTTTTGCACGGCTAACGGCTTGTATGGTAATAATGGAATCCCCACCTAATTCAAAGAAGTTATCATGGATACCCACCTGTTCTACGCGCAACAACTCCTGCCAGATTTCTGCCAGTGTTTGTTCTGCTGTATTTCGTGGTGCAACGTAGTTCAAACTAAGCAAACTGTTTACATCTGCTTCAGGCAGCATTTTCTTGTCTACCTTACCATTACTGGTCATTGGCAGTTTTTCTAAGGAAACCCATAATGCAGGGACCATATAATCTGGTAACCTGTCTTTCAGATAACTGATCAGGCTTTCTTTATCAAAAACGTGTGCTGGCACAATATAACCTACCAATTGCTTATTACCTCTGCCGTCTGCTTTAGCCAATACTACAGCCTGTTTGACTGCTGGATTTTGCTGAAGTACATTTTCGATCTCCCCTAATTCTATACGGTAACCACGGATTTTAACCTGATCATCTATACGCCCCAGATATTCGATATTTCCATCTGGTAACCAGCGTGCCAAATCACCACTGCGGTACATTTTCACCTCCTGGTTCTGGTCGAATGGGTTAACTGTAAATTTCTCTCTGGTCAGTTCTTCACGGTTCAGATAGCCTTTAGCTAAACCGGCACCGCTTATGCACAATTCCCCGGCTACACCAACCGGGCTTAGTTTGTTCTCTGCATTGACAATATATAATTGTGTATTGCTCACCGGGATACCAATTGGAGGCGCAGTTTCACCATCCGCAGCTGAAAGCACGTAACTGGTAGTCACAACACTGTTTTCTGTTGGTCCGTAGTTATTCACTATCTGGTAACCCAGACCATCAAGATTGACGGCGGCTAATTTATCTCCACCTGCAAGCAGGTATTTTAAGGCTAATGAACGGTTCCTGCTTGCTGCTATAAATTCAGGGATTAAAATCGTAGACAGGAAGCTATGCGTAATACCTTCCTGAAGATAATAAGCTGCTAAACCCGATGGCGACAATCTTTGTTCATCATCAATAATATATAATGCAGCACCTGCACTCAATGCAGGCCATATTTCCCAGCCGAAAGCATCGAAACCGATCCCCGCTGCCGCGGTAGTTTTACTTTCACTGTTTAATTCATAACGTTCCAGATGCCAGCTGACTAAATTAGAAAGCCCGGCATGGGTAATCTGTACACCTTTTGGCTGACCTGTAGATCCTGAAGTATAAATTACATAAACCAGATCTGCCAAATCAACAGGGATAACCGGTGCTGTAACCGGATAATCTTCCAGCTTCAGCTTTTCAGGGTTAATCAATTCCAGATTTTTGATCACTGGCAAACCAGCTGATACTTTCTCATTGGCAATCAGTAAAGTTGCGCCGGTATCTGCTAACATATACTGGATACGTTCTGCCGGATAACCCGGATCAATGGGAACATAAACCCCACCTGCTTTAGCAATCGCAAGGATAGAGATAATAATACCAGCAGATCTTTCCTCGCAAACCGGCACCAGAGTTCCTGTGGTCACCCCTTTTTCAACCAGATAATGCGCAAAACGAGAAGATTGCTCATCCAGTTCCCTATAACTCAGCGAAACTGCCCCAGCGATAATAGCCGGGCGGTCAGCCTGCAACACTGCCTGTTCTGCAAAACGGGTAACCACAGTCTGAACTGGTAGTGGCGAAATGCCCGTGGCATTGAAATCATTTAATAATTGTTCTTGTTCGCACTTAGTCAGCAGGTTGAGATCGCCGAAATTCAGCTTTCCTGAAGAAACTACCTGATGGAGTACCTGCTTAAAGTGACCGGCTATTAACTTGATATAATTTTCATCTAACAGGTCATTATAACTGAAATGGATAGCTATTTCTTTGCCAGCCATCACAATGATACTTAAAGGATAATTGGTATGCTGTTCTCCAACATCCAGCTTATTGAGCTGTAAACTCCAGGGTTGTGCCTCTAAAGCCTTGCTAACCGGATAATTTTCAAAGACCATCAGCGTATCAAACAGGTTTCCGGTCATACCAGACAGGCGTTGAATTTCACTCAGACTGGTATATTGGTAAGCCCTGCTTTCCAGTTGCTGTTCTTGTATTTTCTGTAATCCTTCCGCAATATCCTGTGATAAATCAATCTGACCGTGAAGCGGTAAAGTATTGATATACATTCCGATTGCACTTTCTACTCCCGGTAAATCTTCCGGACGACCAGACACCACAATACCAAAGGAAACATCTTTTCTACCTGTATAATTGTAAAGCAGGTAAGACCAGACCCCCTGCATCAGGGTATTAATTGTCACCCTGTTTTGCTGTGCATAACGTATTAAACGTGCTGTAAATTCAGCATCAAGCTGGAAGATTTCTTCCCTGTATCCGCGGTTACCTTTGGTACGATCTGATAAGTTATTGATGAAAGGAAGTAAGGTTGCTTCTTCCAAGCCATCAAGATAATTACGCCAGTAAGCAATTGCGTCCTCTTTATCCTGGCGCTCTATGTAACGGATATAATTTTCGTAACGGTCTTCTGCGACAACTGGTATAGCTTTTTTATGGACCAGGTATTCATAGTTAGTCAGCAGTTCTTCCATCAATACTGGCATTGACCAGCCATCTAATAAAATATGATGATGAGTTAAGCAGAATTGATAACGGGTCTCCTCCAGCTGAATCAGACAAATACGCATCAGTGGAGCGGAGATAAAGTCAAAGCCTTTTATAAGATCCTCCTTCTTATATTCCTGAACAGCCAGCTCTTGCTGCTCAGCATTTAAAGCGCGCAGATCCAGTTGATCCACAGGGATCTGTGCTTCTTTGTAAACACATTGAACCGGTACCTGGAATACGTCGTAATAAAATGCACTTCTTAAAATACTATGTTGTTTTAAGAGGTGTTGCCAGCTCTGTATGAAAGCAGGTATGTCTGCATCTTTCAGTTCGCCGGTAAACTGCTGAATATATGCTCCTGCATTTTGATCATAAAGACTATGGAACAGCATACCTTCTTGTAATCCACTCAAACGGGAAATACTTTCCAGTTGCAATTTCCTTTGTTTACCATTATAATCATCATCCAGAAATTGATCCAGTTCATTATAACTGATCACCTCACCCAATCCATAATCAGAGGGCGTAAATGAAGCTGTACCTTTTGCAGTGCAATGTTTGATAATATCTTCGAGGTGGGACAGGTAATCTGCCGCCAGCCGATGGATAGTTTTTGCATTGAAATGACGGCTGCTGTAACTCCAGTATAAGACCAGTTCATCCTCAATAATCATACTATTGACAGCCAGCTTTCCTTCAACCGGGAAATCACTGCCTGCTGATGAACCAAATAATTCCCATCGCGGCACTGTATATAAACCTTCAGCTGCGGTTTGACCTGATTGTCCGAGGTAGTTAAATAACACTTCCCACGAATCTTTTCCCTGCAAGGATTCAGTTTTATTGATGTATTTAAGTAAACCGTAACCAATTCCTTTGCCCGGTATCTGTCTTAATTGTTCTTTGATATTTTTAAGCTGCTGTCCTTTACCTGCTCCGGTTTCTATTTCAAGTAAAACAGGGAACATACTGGTCAGCCAGCCAACGGTACGGCTGGTATCGGCATCTGCTGCTAAATCTTCACGGCCGTGACCTTCCATTCCCACCAATACCTTGTTATTATTATTGTGTGATGCAATTGTAAGTGCCAGTGCATTTAACAGAATATCATTAATTTCGGTGTGGTAGGCTTTAGGTACTTCCTTCAATAGATTTGAAGTTGCGCTACTGCCTAATTTTACTGTATAACTCTGTATATCAGCTATAGTTATAGCCTCATTAAAGGTGTAATCAGTAAGCAGCGGAACTAATTCCTGCTTAGTTTTTTTCCAATATGCTTCCTGGTTCAGCAGATTTGTACGTTTGCCATAGGCTGCCATCGTATGGTACCATTGACGGACAGAACTTGTTTTATTGCCTAATACAGTTAAAACAGGCTGATCTTCCTGTTGCAGCAACAATTCAAGATCATCTGTGAGGATACGCCATGATACACCATCTACGGCTAAGTGATGCACAACCAGCAGTAATTGATTAGCTGGCGCATGAGCAGGAGCAATTAATAAGGCTGCCTGTAACAAGTTACCTTTTGTTATAGCGACCTGAACCTGCAAAAGATCCAGATTGGTTTGAATCGCTTCTGACCATTCTTTTTCATTTTGTGTATAGTCAAAGATTTTGATTTCTGACTGCTGATCACTATAAGTTTGTTCCCAGCCCCCTGCTGATAAATGATAAGCAAAACGAAGCGCATCATGATGATTCACCAGTTTATCAAGTGCGCTCTGTAATTGTTCAGCAGTGATATTTTTAGCAACTGTTAAAACTATATGCTGGTTATAATGGGAAAGCAAATCAGTTTCTGTTTCCAGGAACCATTGCTGTATAGGCAATAGTCCACTGTTTCCTTTTAAAGTGCCTTGCTCAGCAACAACTTTGACTTCCTGTGCTAAATCCATGAATGCGGCAAGACGCGAAATGGTCTGACAGGTAAATAAGTCACGGGGATTTAATCCGTAACCCGCGCGTCTGGCACGGCTCACTACCTGGATGGTAATAATAGAATCACCTCCCAGTTCAAAGAAATTATCATGAACACCTACTTGCGTTAATCCCAATAACTCCTGCCAGATTACAGCCAGCGTTTGTTCCAGTTGATTTGCAGGAGCAACATATTCTTGTGCCACCAGATCATTTGCATCTGGATCAGGCAAAGCCTTTTTATCAATTTTACCATTGCCTGTAAGTGGTAGCTGAGCTAAAACTACCCACCAGCCCGGAACCATATATTCTGGTAAACGGGTTTTCAGGAAGGCAACCAGCTCTTCTTTATCAAACAGGTCACCATCAGCCGGAACAACATAACCTACCAGGCGTTTATTGCCCTGATCGTCTGCTTTGGCCAATACCACCCCTTGTGAAACCTGGCTATTTTGTTCTAAAATATTTTCTATTTCACCAAGTTCGATACGGTAACCACGGACTTTGACCTGCTCGTCATTACGGCCCACAAAAGTTATATTTCCATCTGGCAGTAACTTACAGATATCACCTGTTTTATACATGCGCTCTCCGCTTACAAACGGATCTGCAAGGAAACTCTGAGCAGTTTGTTCAGGACGGTTTAAGTAACCTCTTGCCACCTGTACACCTGCGATATATAGCTCTCCGGCAACTCCGGCTGCAACCGGACGCAATTGTGCATCCAGCAGGTAAGTGCGGATATTCCCTAAACCGCGGCCAATTGGTACACTATCTTGTCCGGTTGCTGCTGAAGATGATGGATATTGATATTCAAGCGCCGTTACTGTAGTTTCAGTAGGCCCGTATTCGTTATAAAATGTGGCGAACGGTTTCCATTTTTCAGCGAGTGAAACGCGGCAGTATTCACCACCTGAGATTACACGTCTTAATCCTCCGTAATTGCCTGCATTAATAGTTTCCAGGAAACCTGGCGTAGCATGAAGGTGTGTAATTTGCTCATTCAGCAACAGGTTTTCCAATGCAGACGGGTCTAAACGGGTAGTTTCGTCCAGCACGACCAGTGTTGCACCATTAAATAGCGCAAGGAAAATCTGTTCTACAGCAGCATCAAAATTATAGTTAGAGAACTGAAGAATCCGGTCTGTCTGATCAATACCAAATTTAGATCCCTGGTAACTGATCAGGTTAACCACACCGCGATGTTCGATCAGTACACCTTTAGGTTGCCCGGTGGAGCCCGAAGTATAGATTACATAGGCCAGATCTGACGGATAGTATTCCTGAATAGGTGCTGTTGAAGTACCTTCTGACAATAATTTGTTATCCAGTAATATAACTGGTAATTCACTTTCAGGCAAAAACCCAGAACTCACGCGACTGCTCAAAATTAATGGTGCCGCAATATCCGAAAGAACAAAAGCAATCCTTTCAGCCGGGTAATCCGGATGAATAGGTACATAAGCAGCTCCAGCTTTCAGTACTCCAAGAATACCCACAATCATTTCAGGGGAACGTTCTATAAATAATGGGAGGAGTGTACCTCTTTTAATGCCGAAATCAATTAGTTTATGAGCCAGTTTATTGGAAAGCTCATCCAGCTCAGCATAAGTCAGCTGCTCCCCTTCAAAGATTACCGCAGTTGCTGACGGAGATTGTAACACCTGTTCTGCAAAAAGACTAACGATAGTCTGCTCTGCATCATAACTGAATTTATTAGAATTCACGTCTTCTATTAACCCTCGTTTTTCTTCGGCGGTCAGTATACCTATATTTTCAAGTTTTGGTGCTTTCTGTGTAATGATATGGAACAGTGCAGTTTCAAAATGCCCGGTCATTCTTTTTACATCAGCACCGCTCAATAATGCTGTATTATATTCAAAACGGATATTGATCTCCTCTGCTGCCATCACCGTAATGCTGAGCGGATAGTTGGTCTGCTCTTTTACATCTGCTCCGGTTAATTGTAATTTCCAGGATTGAGCTAATAAAACCTCATCTACCGGATAATTTTCAAACACAAGGATACTATCAAATAATTCGCCTGAAACTGAACTCTGACGCTGAATTTCATTCAAAGCGGAGTATTGGAATTCACGGCTGCGTAATTGACCGGCCTGCAATTGCTGCAACCATACGGAGACTTCCTGAGCAGGTTCGATCTGCGTAAATAGCGGAAGTGTATTAATATACATCCCTACTGCACGTTCAACCCCTGCCAGATCTTCGGGACGGCCAGATACAGTAACTCCATAAACTACATCGGCACGACCGGTATACTGATGTAATAAATAGGCCCAAACACCTTGTACCAGCGTATTCAGGGTAATCCTGTTACGTTGTGTATAAGCAGTAAGACTTGCCGTAACTGCTTTATCCAGTTGTATAGTCTCTATTTTAAATTGTCCGTCACCTTTAGTTTGTTCCGCAGCTGTCCTGATAAATGGTAGTTTACTGCTTTCGGTAAGCGGTTTCAGGTAGTTAAACCAGTATTCTTTTTCTTCCTGTTGATGACGGCGGTTAATATAACGGATATAGTTTTCATAACGATCTTCTGCTGCGCTTAAAACTGGCTGAGCATTGCTTAACGACTCATAAGTTTGTAAAAGCTCTTCTATCAATACTGGTAATGACCAGCCATCCAACAGGATGTGATGAAAACTCCACAATAACCTGTACGCATTGTCTGCCAAACGGAACAGGCAGATCCGCATTAACGGCACTTCTGCAAAATCAAAACCACGGACACGATCATTAGCTGTGTATTTCTGAATGGCTTTCTGCTGTGCCTTTTTGCTGAGTCCACGGTAATCCTGCACCTCAATTGGCAATTTAACCTCCTTCAATACACATTGTACCGGGATATTGAAAACATCGTAATAAAAAGCACTTCTTAATATCGTATGCTGTTTTAGCAGATATTCCCAGCTCTGTGCAAACAATTGTTCGTTCAGGGCAGTAATATCGGCCGTAAGCTGTTCTACATAAGAACCAGTCTGAGTATCTGCCAGTCCGTGGAAAAGCATACCTGCCTGCAATCCACTCAGCGGATAAATACTTTCTATTTGTTTCTTACGATTTCCATCAGCTAAAAATGCATCCAGTTCACGGAAGCTGATTACATGGCCAAGGCCATAATCTGAAGGCGTGAAAGTAGTTTCTGTACAAGAAACGCAATGGTCAATCAGTGTTTCCAGGTTAGCAATAAAAGCCGCCGATAAATGCTGAATACTTGCTGAGGAGAAATGATAATGACTGTATCTCCAGTCTATTTCCAGTTCCTCGTTTTTAATGATACTATTGATATAAAGTTTATCAGGCATCCTGAAAGCAAGACCAACTGGTGTTCCCGCCTCCTCTTCTGCTGTACCCAGAATTCCATGACTGTCCAGCATATTATTCATCTGACCTAAGTAGTTGAATACGATATCGCCATTAAAATGCTGTAACGATGGTTCTTTGCTGATATATTTAAGAATACCATAACCGAGGCCTTTTCCTGGAACCTGGCGTAATTGTTCTTTCACACTTTTCACTACACCATCCGCAAGCAGGTCTGGTGCTATTTCAAAAGATACCGGATATAAACTTGTGAACCAGCCTATGGTACGACTGGTGTCAATGTTTGTTGCGATGTCTTCACGTCCATGACCTTCCATTTTGATTGTAACGGTTTCATTCCCGTTCCATTCAGTCAAAGTCATGGCTAATGCAGACAGTAAAATATCGTTAATTTCTGTATGGTAAGCTTTAGGTACTTCTTGTAAAAGACGACGTGTTTGTTTGCTGTTTAATTTCAATACCTGGCTGGTGGTATCACCGTAAGTAACTATACCCGGGTAATCAAAATCTGTTTTTAACTGACCTGCCTGCTGTACTGTTTTTTCCCAATAGCTTAATTGTGTGTTTAAATCATTGTTTTCAGCATAAGTTGTCAATGCATCATACCATTGACGAACAGAGCTGGTCTTCTGGCCTAATACTTCTTCTACGGATTGATCAGCACCATTTTCGAGCAGTAATTGTAAATCTTCAACCAATATGCGCCATGAAACGCCATCTACTGCAAGGTGATGCACGATAATCAGCAAACGGTGTTGTTGTACTTCTTCTGCTGTCAGAATCAGTACTGCACGGAATAATATTCCTTTTTCAATATCCAGACTGCGCTGGTATTCTTCGGCAGTTTGCAAAATGGCTGCCTGTAATCGCTCAGGTTTAACCGATTTTAAATCTGCTATATCAAGCTGACCTTTATAGGTACCATATTCTTGTACCAGTCCGGTTTCATTGGAATGGTAGGTAAAACGAAGGGCATCATGGTATTGAACCAATGTACGGATAGCCCCCTCTATTGTATCCTGAGCAATATTTTTTGCAATAGTCAGTAAAACATGCTGATTGAAATGAGATTCTGTCTGATCAGCAATTTCAAAAAACCATTGCTGAACGGGAAGTAAACCACTGTGACCATTTAAAATCCCCTGTTCTGCTAAAGAGCCAGCCTCAGCTTCACTTTTCACAAGAACAGCAGCTAGTACTGCAATCGTCTGACAGATAAACAGATCCCTCGGGTGCAGGTTATAGCCCATTCGTTTAGCACGGCTGACAACCTGTATTGTAATAATAGAATCACCTCCAAGTTCAAAGAAATTATCATGAATACCTACGCTTGGAATACGCAGTAAATCCTGCCAGATCGTAACCAGATCCTGCTCCATCGCATTACGCGGAGCTTCATAGTTTCCTGTAAACAGCGAACCCGTATCTGCATCTGGCAAGGCTTTTTTATCGACTTTACCATTATTGGTCAGCGGTAATTTATCCAGCGCTACCCATAGCGCAGGGATCATATATTCTGGTAAACGGCTTTTCAGAAAATCAACAATGTTATCTCTGTCAAATTCACCTTCTGGCACAACATAACCAACCAGACGTTTA
Source organism: Pedobacter cryoconitis (assembly GCF_014200595.1). Taxonomy (NCBI): domain Bacteria; kingdom Pseudomonadati; phylum Bacteroidota; class Sphingobacteriia; order Sphingobacteriales; family Sphingobacteriaceae; genus Pedobacter; species Pedobacter cryoconitis. Next base: position 1,003,507 of record NZ_JACHCG010000001.1, on the reverse strand, counting down.
GTCCCATTTTCTTCTTTGACCAGCACTACGGCCTGATTCACCAGCTCACTTTGTTGTAAGACATTTTCTATCTCCCCAAGCTCGATACGATAACCACGGATTTTCACCTGATCATCTATACGCCCCTGGTATTCAATATTGCCATCCGGAAGCCAGCGGCCAACATCTCCGGTTTTATATATTTTCTCCCCTTTATTAAAAGGATGATCAATAAATCTTTCTGCCGTCAGCTCAGGACGGTTCAGATACCCAAGAGATAAACCAGCACCTCCCAGGTATATTTCACCGGGTACGCCTGCTGGCAATAATCTCAATTGTGCATCTAATATATAGGCAGAACGGCTATCCAATGGTTTTCCAATCGGAATACTGCCCCTGTCATCAATCGTAAATGTAAGCGAGAAAGTCGTATTTTCTGTAGGGCCATAACCATTGATCACGATGAGCTCAGGATAGGTTTTCCTGATTTTAAATACGTGTTCATCTGATAATTTCTCTCCACCAGCCAATACAGTTGAAAGCCCCTCAAAGACACTGATATCGGTATCGATCAATTGATTAAACCAGCTCGAAGTGAACCACATTTTTGTCACCTGGTGTAAACGTATCTGTTCTTTTAACAAGCTGCTGTCGAGCAAGCTGTCATCAGGACAAAGAATCAGTTTTCCGCCATTCAGCAGCATACCCCAGTATTCAAAAGTAGTCGCATCAAAGGAAGGTGAGCCGGTTGACAGCAAGACATCATGTTCGTTTAATTCAACATAACTGATATCTTTTACCAAACTTACTACATTATGCTGCGTCACCACTACCCCTTTTGGCTGACCTGTTGAACCTGAGGTATAAATCACGTAAGCAGGACTATCAGGGACAGTTGTATTCACCTGAACAGTGGTTTCTACAGCGGTTAATTCTATTTTATCCAGACAAATAAATTCAAGATCAGGAGCTAAACTGGTCAACAGCGGAAGCCATTCACTAGTAGTGATGGCTATTTTGCCTGCTGTATCTTCCAGCATAAATGAAATCCTTTCTTGTGGATAATCCGGGTCTATAGGTACGTAGGCTGCTCCTGCTTTCAAAATAGCCAGGATACCGACCATCATATCCAGACTCCGTTTCGTCGCTACCGGAACCAATGCCCCAGGTTGTAAACCTTTACTGATCAAAGTATGTGCAAGCGCTTCAGAACGTTTATCCAATTCACGGTAAGTCAATGAAGCTGATCCATAAACAATCGCTGTATTTTCTGGTGTCAGGACTACCTGCTCGTTAAAAGCATCTATAATAGTCAATGCTGGTTGCAGATATTGGCTTGAACTATCATTAAATACATCCAGCAACAGGCTACGCTCTTGATTTGATAGTATTTCTACCGACGATAACAAGCCTTGTCCAATTGTAACGAACTGCTGTAACACCTGCTCAAAGTGTGCAGAAATAGAAGCAGCATATTCAGGAGATAATAAGCTTGAATTATAGCCAAAATCAATCTGAATCGTATCTGTGGCCAATATGACTATATTGAAAGGATAATTGGTATGTTCATGCAATCCAATGTTTTCCAAACTCAATTGCCATGGCTTTTCGTTCAGTACTTTACTAACCGGATAATTTTCAAAAACCAGTAAACTATCAAAGATATCACCTGAAATAGCTGATAAACGCTGTATTTCATTGAGGGTTGTATACTGGTGTTCTCTGCTTTCCAGCTGATTGATCTGTAATGCGTGTAACCAACCGGTTAAAGACTGGTCTTCATCAACTGCAATGTGTAATGGAAGCGTATTGATATACATCCCTACCCCTCTTTCTACACCCGGCAAATCTTCTGGTCTGCCAGATACGATAACCCCGTAAGTAACCTCAGTTTTGCCAGTATAGCGATGCAGCAAATATGCCCACACCCCCTGCATTAAAGTATTCAGGGTAATATGATTGCGATGGGTAAATTGCATCAGGGAAGCCGTAAACGTACTATCAATGTGTAGTTTTACCTTTTCATAAACACCTTTTCCTTTATTGCGGTCTGCTGTAGCGCTGATGAAATTCAGTAAGGTGCCCTCACTTACGCCTTCCATATATTTACGCCAGTAATTACTGGCTTTATCTTTATCCTTGCGGTAAATGTATCTGATATAATCGTCGTAACGCGCATTAGGTAAAACTGTTAGAGCTGTTGCTGTTACCTCTGATTCATAAGCGCGTAATAATTCTTCCAGAATGATAGGAAGAGACCAGCCATCCAAAAGAATATGATGATAACTCCAGATCATATGATAGTTGTGATCACCCAGCTGGATCAAACACAGACGCATCAATGGTAAAACCGTAAAATCAAAACCCTGTAAACGATCTGATGCCTCAAATTCACGGATCGCATTTTCTTGTTCAGTACTGCTTAAATGACGGTAATCTAATAAGGTAACCGGGATTTCTGCTGCTTTGTAAATACACTGAACAGGCACACTGAACACATCATGGTAAAACCCGCTGCGCAAAATACTATGCTGACTGATCAGATTCTGCCAGCTCTTTACGAATTTGTTCACCTCAAGATTCTCCAGTGTACAATAAAACTGCTGGATATAAGTTCCCGCCTCACCATCATAAAGACCATGAAACAACATCCCTTCTTGTAACCCGCTTAACCTGGCCAAACCTTCAATCTGGTCTTTTCTTGGTGAACCATTTATAGTTTCTGCCAGGAATTCATCCAGTTCGGCCACACTGATCACCTCTCCCATTTCATAATCTGCCGGGGTATGCGATGGTGCTTTCTGAGCCACACAGTGAATAATAATTTCTTCCAGCGCAGCAACAAAAGCCGTTGCAAGCTCTTTTACACTCTTTTTATTAAAATGAAGCGTACTATAATCCCATTGAATTTCCAATACACCTTGTCTGATAATCGCATTTACAGCTATTTTCTCTCTTAAAGGATAATCAGCGGAAGCCGAAAGCGCAAATGTTTCCCATAACGGACTAATTACCGCATCATCGTTCACACTATTATCCAGTTTACCCAAATAGTTAAATACAATATCCCATGGATCACGGGTTTGCAAAGAATCAGCTTTATTGAGATATTTCAATACCCCAAAACCAATTCCTTTTTCCGGAACCTGTCTTAATTGTTCTTTTATATTTTTCAGGATAAAACCTGTATTTGTACCTTTTTTGACGTCCAGTAAAACCGGGTATAAACTGGTAAACCAGCCTGTAGTATGACTGGTGTCTATTTGTTCTGAAATATCTTCACGTCCATGACCTTCTAAACCGATGGAAACTTTCTGGTTATCGTTCCAGTCCGAAAGCGTAATGGCAAGCGCAGTGAGTAATATATCGTTGATCTCCGTATAATAAGCCTGGGAAACTTCTTGCAGTAATTGTTTCGTATGTTTTTTATTCAGGCTTACTTTAAAAGTACCAGTATCAACTGTGCTTGCTATTAGTTGGGTATCTTTATTGGTACGCAGCGGTATATACTGCTGTACTGAATTTTCCCAATAAGGCAACTGATTTAACAACCGTTGTTCCTGACCATATGCTTTTAATGCATTATACCACTGATAATATGCACTCGTTTTATCACCTGCAATTTCCTGAAGAGATCTGGTTTCCTGCTGTTCTAAAAGCAGGGTAAGGTCATCAAGCAAAATACGCCATGACACCCCATCAATGGCAAGGTGATGAACCACTAACAATAAGCGGTGATGTGATTCATTTGCAGGCGTCTGCAAAAACACAGCACGCATTAGAATACCTTTTTCCAGATTTAAGCCCTGCTGGTAATCAGCAGTAATCAACGCTAAATCTCCGGCCGATCCTGAAAAGTCCGCTGTTTCAAGCAATACTTCATAATTACCATAAACCTGTGCAGTCTGCTCCTGTTTCCTGTGATAATAGAAACGCAGCGCATCATGATATTTTACCAGTTCGTTGATAGCTGCCGCTAATTTTTCCTGACTGATTTGTTTAGCTACCTTTAATAGCAGATGTTGATTGTAATGCGAAAAATCTTCAGTCTGCGCTTCAAAGAAATGCTGTTGTACCGGTAGTAAACCACTGCTGACAGTCAAAAATTCCTGTGCAGCCTGTGCAGTTGAAACGACTTGTAAAGCTAATAAAGTAGAAAGGGAGGAAATGGTGTAATTCATAAACAAGTCCCGTGGTTGCAGGCTGATTCCAGCTCTTCTTGCACGGCTTGACACCTGTATTGTTGTAATTGAATCCCCCCCCAGTTCAAAGAAATTATCATAGATACCTACACGCTGTACACCCAGCAAATCCTGCCAGATATTCGCCAGTTCCTGCTCTGTTTCATTTCTTGGTGCTACATAAGCTGTAGTTAGCAAAGCTGCTGCGTCAGGATCTGGTAATGCTTTTTTGTCTACTTTACCATTAGCTGTCAATGGCAAACTGTCCATCTCTATAAAGAAAGTTGGGATCATGTATTCAGGCAGTTTTTCTTTCAGACGTAATACCACACGTTCTTTATCGAAATCACTGTTTACGACCACATAACCAACTAAACGCTTATGACCATTATCGTCTGTTTTCACCAAAACCACTGCCTGGATAACTTCATCGCATTGTTGTAATGCAGCTTCGATTTCACCCAGTTCAATACGGAAACCCCTGATTTTAACCTGGTCATCAATACGGCCAAGATATTCAATATTACCATCAGGCAGCCACCGGCCAAGATCACCGGTACGGTACATGCGGTACTCTGAATTGGGATCAAAAGGGTGTTTAATAAATTTTTCTGCGGTCAGCTCAGGACGGTTCAAATAACCCCTTGACACACAAATACCAGAAACACCAATTTCACCCGGTACTCCAATCGGGCATAACTGCATGTCATTGTCAACGATATATAATTGCGTGTTTTGTATGGGCGATCCCAGTGGCACATTCGTGCTTACCGGGGTATCGTGCATCATGTAATGACAAATATCATCTGATGCTTCTGTTGGCCCGTAAGCATTAACTACCGGAATCCTGCCATAAAAAGCGTGTTCAAACCACTGCGCCAATACCGGCTGGCTTACCGCTTCACCTGTAACCAGCAGATATTTTAGGGCAGTTAATGACGCAACAAACTGTTCCTGCAATACCGCAGCAAGATAAGAAGGCACCACTTCCCAGATCGTAACTTTATCTTTGTCAATTGCACGGATCAGTTCAGTGGGTTGCAGAATAAGCGCGGAAGTATAAATAATGGTCGTTCCACCACATAACATGGCAGAAAACAATTGCCATACAGAGATATCAAAAGTATAGGAAGCTGTAAAAGCAACAATAGAACTACTATTGAGTTCCAGATCATTGACTTTTGCATACAGGTGATTCAACATTCCTCCATGCTCTACCATTACCCCTTTGGGTTTACCTGTAGATCCTGAAGTATAAATCACATAAGACATATCACTTGCGTGGATCTTATTTTCCGGATTAAGAAGCGATTGTGTTTCAATAGCTTCCTTGTCAGCATCAAGCTGAATCAGTTCAACAGTATTAAATTTTTCTGCCAATGCAGAGGTTGTGACCACTATTTTTGCCCCTGTATCTTCCAGCATATAGCTGATCCTGTCTTCAGGATACCCCGGATCAATTGGTACATAAGCAGCACCAGCCTTCATGATCCCCAAAATAGCAACAACCATATCCAGCGAGCGGTCAAAACATACCGGAACCAGGGTGTCGGTAGTTACGCCCTTTGCCTGAAGCTCATGTGCCAGCTGATTAGCCTTTTCATTGAGTTCTTTATAGCTGTATTGCTGATTTTCTAATTGTAGCGCAATTTTCTCAGGTGTTGCGAAGACGTGCCCGGTGAAGATCTCTACCAGATTCTTTGTATCCGGATAAGGAACATTTACGTCATTGAAATGCTCCATTAACTGTAATTCCGATGGAGGGATGATTTCTATTGCACTTGATTTATGATCCAGCTGTGTACTAAATTGTTTCAGAATAAACAAAAGCCGATGTGCAACCAGCTCCATTTCCTCAGCGGAGAAAAACTGGAGCTGATAATCAATACTTAACTGTAAAGGCTGCTGCTTCCCGTAATCTTTCCACCAGATCTCAATCGGATAACGGCCATAACCACTCGGAAGTTCATAAAATCCGGCTTGCATGCCTTCTCCAAAATCGAGTGCAAAATCAATAATCGCGTAGTTGATTACTACTTCCAGCAGGTATTCTTCTGCTGCATTTATTTTGAAATAACGACTTAAATCCCCTATCTGATAATTACTATACCGGTAATCTTCCCGTTGAGAAGTCGTAATATGTTTAATCAGTTCATCGACAGAAAGGTCTGGCTGATAGACTCCTTTAAAAGGAAGAATACCAGTAAACATTCCGACGATATCACGAACTTTTTTATTTTTTCTTTTATGTAAGGGAGTACCAAAAATGAAGTCCTGCTTATCAGAGGTCTTGCCAAAATAGATCATCAGGGCAGCAATGGTCAGCTGTTGAATACTCGATTTTGTTTTTTTCTGCAAGTCTTCAAGCAGCGTAATATCTTCTGGTGACAGGTTTACTACTACAGTTTCACTTCTCCTTTGCTCCTGACTGCTGTCTAAAAACCTTCTTTGTAATAGTTGCTGCGGTTTTTTCTCAATCTTATCTTTCCAGTACTTTCCTTCTTCCGCATATTCATCAGAATGATAATAGTTGTCCGCTTTTACAGCTTCGTCCTGATAAGAGAGATAAGTGAAATCTACGTCTTCATTATTGATTAATGCACTATATTTTTTAGCTATATAACGGTTTTGTGAGGACAAACCGAATCCATCAGATATCAAATGATGATATCTATAGAAATATAAATGTTCTTCGTCTTTTAATTTAACCAGGTAATGTTCAAAAAGGACATTATCTTTTTTAATTTCAAATGGTTTGCTGAACTGCTCTTTCATCCAAACCTGCAATAGCTCTTCTCCATCTTTATACATGCTGTAATCAAGTTCTTTGATTTCCAGCTGCTGGTATGAATGGTCAAAATAGATTTGAGGTGTATGTTCATCAATATCAAACCTCATCCGGTAAGCATCAAATACTTCAGGTACTGAGTTGACTGCGGCAATGAATGTGGCTTTGATCAATGGCCCTATAATCCTGGTATACCCTCCGATATTATAATAAGGATTACTTACGTTTATCAATTGGTCCAGATAAACATCTTTTTGTGCTGGGTGAAGCGGAGATTTATTAATTGACATAATTTACGGGTAATTTTAGAGTGCAACTGTTCAGGGTTTATAAAGACAGTTAGCATTAAATAATGAACATAGCAGAGGTCCGGCAGCGCAGCATTTGGTTACAGCAAGCGGCCGTAGGGTCCGGATGACATTATTTAGTTTAGGAAGTAAATGAATGAGAGACATTTTTGAATAGGTTTAAGCTATATATCCACGATACCTGGTTCTGGTGGATATATAGCTTATATGATTAATCCGGCAGAGGAAAACCCATATTCTGATGTATTGCTTCGTGGTAATAATACCCTCCTACTGCAATATCAAAAATAGCCATCCCCATTGGGTTGAACATCACCACAGCCGCAGCTGATCTTTTTTCCAAAATGCCTTTATTGATTATTTCGGCTATCGTCAGTGTATCACTTTCCAGCAGCCCTTTTTCTTTATGCATGTTTTCAATATCAGTATTCTGCCTGCAAACTTCTTCCCAGTTATCAACGATGATAATATCCATAAAATCTTTCATGTCAACAGTATAATCTCTCAGAGATACGTTGAGCTGGAGAGAGCCTTTTTTAGGGGAGATATTAATATATGGCGCATCAGAAACTGTGCAGGTTATAAATATATCTGCTTCCTGATAACTTTCTTCCCAATTTGCGGCAACTGATACTTTATCCTGAACCTCACTTAAAATAGTATTTCTATCAATTGGATTGAGATCGTGGATCAGAACTTTATCAATCTGATTTCCTAAAATTGAAGTAATCATTCTCAGGTGCATCTGACCTATAGGGCCAAAACCGTTAATCCCAATGATTAATTTACGGTCACTGGTCCATCCTTTTAGAAATTCTTTGACTACCAGACCAGATACAGCCGCAGTTCTGATTGCACTTACTGTAGCTGTGTTAATAATACAACGTGGTATTCCCGAATCATGCTCATTCAAAATAGTCACAGAATTTGCTCTGAGCTTATTCTTATAAATATTATCAGGAAAACTGGCAATCCACTTAATTCCAGCCCAGGGAGTTTTCCCGCCGATATATGCTGGCATCGCAATAATCCTGTTTTTAGGATCTCCAAATCTCAAATATGGTTTAATTGGCTGTGAATAATCATTTGCGTGAAGTTGTATGACGGCATCCTTAATTACTGCTGTTAATTGTTCCCAATTAAAACCAATCTCATTGATATTATTTGCATTCAGATATAACATGATTTCTATTTTACAGCTTAAAAATTAGTGGAAAGAACTTCTTCATTTAATTTGGCAGCCAATTGGTTACCCCATTCTTCGTTATAAATGGTATCTAAATAGGTATGGCCTTTATCTGGAAAAATTAACAGAGAGGTAGCCTTTGATTCTTCGATATCATTAAATCTGAAATAGTTTTTAGCAGCCAGATAAACCGCTCCGGATGATGCCCCGGCAAAAATTGCCTGCTCATTCAGCAGTTCAGTACATCCTCTGATAATACTCATTTGAGACATAATTACCACATCATCAATGATTGCATTTTCCATGATCGGAGGGATCTGACTTGCGCCTATGCCTGAGATATAGCGTTTAACAGGTTTGTCACTGAAGATGACGGAACCTTCTACATCAACGCCTACAATTTTCACTTCCGGTTTGTTCTTTTTGATGAAATCTGAAATACCAGTGATGGCACCGCTGGAACTTACAGCAACAAAAATATAGTCCAGCTCTTCAAAAGAGGAAATAATTTCTTCTCCAAGCCCGTAATAGCCTTTATAATTATTGGGGTCACCGTACTGATCTGCTATAAAAGAATCGGGTGTGACTGCATGTAGTTCGTTAACCACGTTAATCCTGGTCAAAAGATAACCGCCTGTATGATCCCGCTCAGTCACTTTGACCACACGGTGAGACATCAGGTTGAGCAATGTTTCGTAAGATGAATTAATATTCGGATCGATTACAGGAACGAACCGTAATTTCAATCTTTTGCAGATGGATGCTACAGCAATAGCAAGATTGCCTGAGCTGGATGCAATAATTGTAGTATTTTCTGAAATTTTCCCTGATTTAATACCGTTATAAATAATACTGAATGCAGCTCTGTCCTTCGAGCTGCCAGAGAAGTTATTGTATTCTAACTTCGCAAATAGATTGGCATCGTTGTTTTTCAATTCAATAAGAGGCGTATTACCTATAAAGGCAGCCAGCTTTTCTAGTTCTTTTAACATAGGTAGGTAGTTTAAAGATGAGATGTGATAATTTATATTTTCGTTTTTACTTAATCGCTTCCAACCTGATTCATAATTACGTAGTCGTCAGGGCGATATTTAGCTGAGTATATTAAAGAATTTTCCGGGTGGCCTGCCGGTTTATGGAGTTTATAATGCTTAACGGAATAGATATCCAGGAACCGGACTGCATTGATCTTACGCTCAATAGATTCATTTGTCAGTCCATAAAAAACGAATATAACAGGCAGAATGATTATTGCTGCTGCTGAGCTGATCCATGAAAAGAGGAAAAGTATATACCTTTTTTTCATAGCATATCCCTTGTTGATCAATGCACGCAATTTCAGATAATTCTGCTCTACTGCTTTTTCTCCTGCATGATACCCCATTGAAAGAACAATCGCTTTCAACTCTTCAAGACTTGCCTTTGTTCCGGGGTTCTCTTTTATCCTGTTTTCCCAGTCTCTGACATCTTGCTCATTCCTGTTTAAACAGTAATTAATGAATGTCTCATTTGTCAACAATTCATTCAAATATTTTTCTGACATCTGATTAATTATTTTTCTTAATAGAGCAGAAAACTTTATTTTTTCACTAGTGTATTTGAAAAAATAATAAAAATAAAATCATTGTGCCGATTGCGATCAAAAGATAGGCCTCCTGCTCTTTAGTAATTGTCGATTTCAGTTTATCAATCGCCTTATAAATAGTATTGTAAACGGTATTGATAGAAACCTTGTTCGCAATTGCTATTTCCTGATAAGATAAACCAAGATAAAATTTCTGATAAACCATGTTCCGCTGTTTGTCAGCAAGCTGGTTGATGTGATTTTTAACGATCTGAATCACTGTAGCACTCACACCTTTTTGGATATATTGATCTTCTACAGAGGGAGATAGGAGTGCAATAGGTACATCAAGCAAGCCGGTCACTTCTTCCGGATCAATTATACTTTTGCGATATAATTTTCTCAAAAAACAGGTTACAATATAATTATGATGATTGTTAACATTCTGAAGAGCAGATTTATTTTCCCATAGATACAAGAAAACATCATTAATCGCATCATTAACTGAGTCTTCACGAAAACTACGCTTATACCCTATTAAACTAAGATAATGATGATAATGCGAATATATTGTATAAAAATCGCCTTCTCTCTCTGCTATTGTAAAAGATTTCCAGATATGTTTTAGATCGCTCCCTTTTAATCTCACCATACATGAAACAATTTATTTTATTAAAATTTTATATAAAATAAAGCAACACATATTAATATAAAATCAACCTAATATCATTAATTGATTATATCAACAGGAATAAAAACAAGTCAGAAAACAGTTTATAATGGCTCCTAATTATAGTTGAGTGCTTAAAATTTTTAATATTCAGCAACTTCCAGATGCTATTAAAAAACATAAAATATTAGTAATAATTCATATTAATTTAATACAATCCAGAAGATTTCAACAATTAAAAAAGCTTTAAAACTATCATTGCTCGTAAATTATCTTTAAGCTTTATATTTATCAGAAACATACAGGATCAACCACTTACAAGAATGATATTTTTTTTTATAACTTTCAAGAAAACAATAATTAACCTCAATAACCAATAGATGCATTAAAGTTAAATAATAAAAAAATAATTACGTTTATTATTACACCAAATGACGATTGCCTGAGGTGAACGTTTCATTTGAAACTGAAATATTTAAATATCAAAAATCATACTTTTACCGGAACAAGGAATTATCATGTTGATTTCCAAGCAATAAATCTTTATTAAACAACTTATAATAAATACTCATGAGTGAAGAAATCAGATCTGCTATTCTAAGAATTTTACCCTTTATAATTGTACTTATTGTTATTACAACACTAATCCGAAACAAAAAAATAAGTTCACAAGCTTTTTACCTGAACAAGCCTGTATCCTACAAGAGCTATTTCATATGGGCCGGAGGGTTTTTAATTTACTCAGTTATTACAGACCTTATTTTACATAAGACAGGTAACCTGGAAATTGAAAAATGGCGACATCACTTATCACCGTCTATAATCCTGGTAATGGGCGCTGTGATATTAGGACCTATAGTTGAAGAATTACTTTTTAGGGCGAGAATTTTCGATTTAATGATCAAATGGTTTAAAAGCCTGCATTTGGCAAACTTTGTACAAGCTTGTATTTTTGTTCTGTTACACCATTTTACTTATTTCAATACCAAGTCTTCGTACATAGACATTGTACAAACCTTTGGAGACGCTATTTTATACGGATACGCCAGGATATATACCAAATCTATTTATACATCGGCTACTATGCATATAACCGGAAATTTAATTGCAACTCTGGAGCGATTTATCTTTTAATCTAATAAGTTCTGTAGGGGTTGTGGTATATATTGAAGTAGTACTTCAATATATACCACAACCCCTACAGAACCTGGCTACAATGTAACGTTATATGATAATCAGTTTACAGTTTTATGATCTTAAATTCTGTTCTCCTATTTACTGTTAGCCAGCTTCACTACATTTCAATAACTGTATTATTTACCTTTTCTACGAATGAGGATTACCATTCCCATTAGAAAAATTATGCTTGGGATTACGCCATAATAAATTATCTGTAACGCTTTTACACTGGTCCTGGTCAGCGTTGTTGCATTGTCTTTAGGCTCTGGCCTGCTTGTATCTATTGGAAATTCGCCATAAGCAAACCATTTGAAAATACCCTGAGCAAAACCTCCATTAACAGTGGTCATGTTCACCCTGGCCAATTCTGCATTGCTTAAAAAATCGGCATCCCCAGACACCATGATCCGTTGTTCTTTATTGTTCCGGTTTCTACTGAGCATCAATGCGACAGGAAAGCTACCTTTCTGATCTCCAGCTTTAACATCAAATACAGCTGTTGCCGAGTCCAGAACGAGTTTACCCTTTTTCAGCCAGCTGCTTTCCGGATTCGTCATCAATAGCGGATGAGTAGTAAAGGGGCCATTGGAATCATAGCTTAAGGCTGAGGCACCTGGCATGGACACTATCCATTTCTTCAAATAGTAAGGTTGTAATTCCGGAATCATTGCCACTGAACCAGCAGCTAAATTTGGCATCAGCAGGTCATTTGAATAGTCTTTGCTCTGTTGGACAAGCGTTCCATCCAACATTTTAACCCCAAGGGACTCCAGCAATGGATTGATGATACCTTGTTTACCAATCTCTCCTGCAACCATCAGATTCCCACCTTGATCGATATATTTCTGAAGTTTAGCAACCGCCCTCAGACTAAAGGCGACTTTAGGATCAGCAATTACTAATGCAGCGATACCTTCAGGTATTTCCCCATTTTCTAAAGATACACTATCTACATCAAATCCCTGATTGACCATGGAACCTCTGCTCAACTTTGTATTTGCCAAAGTTTTATAATCTCTATCCCCAATTTTATCCATACTGCGCTGATACCCATCCGTTGCAAAAACAACTTTAGGAGCCTTTACAATCAGTCGTTTTAGTGCCGCACCAGTTTCTGCTTCTTTAGGCCAGAAATAACTATCAGGAGAAAATGTTCTTAAAAAAGTTGTTCTATCTTTATATTTTAGCTGCATCACTACGCGTGCATTTTCTCCTTTCAGGTTAATCTTCTGCTTGATTTCGGCGGGCGTTAAAAACTTACGAAGGTCAAGTTTCATCAAGTTGGACATGAACATCACATAATGGTTAAAAGTGAAATTCTGCTGTTTCAATTGTTCGGTGATCCCAGGTATGCTATCGTAATAGTAAACCCATTTCATTTGAATATTAGGTTTAAAGCGCAGATAAGGTTCCCAACGGGCAATGTCTGCAATCCGCTTGTTGGGCGTTGCCTGGTTATAAGAATCTTCCAGACCATTCACGTATTCAGTCATCTCCACGGATTCATCACCCATATTCTTGAGAATTTCCTGCGTATTTTTACTGATTGTATTTTGTTGAGTTGCCGTCGCATCGTAGTAACCAATCATCTGCTGACGGGAACTTATATAGGTAATGGTTAAACCAACCAACACAATCAGCCCATATTTCATCACTTGTTGCAATACTGTTTTCGATACCCGCTCCAATTCCAGTTTAGTAATTGTTAAAGCAAGAAAAATCCCTGAAATCACCAGGTAATAAATGACATCACGGCTATTCAGCAATCCCGACATCATACGTGCGGTACGATCCGGCATAGAAAGGCTATGAGTCAGGTCACGGATAAAATCAATCCCTTGTCCAACTCTACCGATATAATTCATGAAAGCGAGCACGACAAAAGTACTGATCGCAGCCACTGCCTGATAAGTAGTTAAGCTGGATACAAAAATCCCTATGGCTGCAAAAGTATTGAGCATTAAATAAATGGCCAGTAGTGCAACTAAAATATGCGGATAGTCAAAATGAGGGATATAAATAGCTCCAATCACCACAAAAAGACAAATCACTGCCATAATCATCAGGTTATACAACATCATGGATAAAAACTTCCCGTAAACCACATGGCTTAATTTCACCGGAGAAGAATACAGTAATTTTATACTCCCGCTGCTGGTTTCCCTGCTGATGATGCCCATCGTAATCAAAGGAATATAGAGGTACAATTTATCCAGAACAGCACTCAGGACACCCGCATACTCTATGTTTACAAATAACTTATCTGTGAGCGCGTTGAGTGTTTGTCCGCGTGCCAATTCAGGTAATTTGGGTGTAAAGTCCATAGTCATTTGTATAAATAGGATGAGTAACATCAGCCAGGCAATCGGTGAATAAAATAGCAGGCTGAGTTCCAGCCTGGCTATTTGTATTATTTTCTTCATATGTCTATAATCAAGGGTTAGTTTTTTCAGGCATTAAAACCAGTTTCACATAATTTTTATCCTGAATGTATTTTACAGCAGCTTCCTGAACTGACTTTGTGCTGATACCATTTAAAGCCGCATCATAATCATAGAGCTGTGTTAAAGGTTCTTTATTCATCAACTGCGAAGCCAGGTAATCCATCCAGAACTCATTGTTCTTAGCACCTGTTTCCAGTCCGGCTTTACGCGCTGCCTTAAACTTCTGTAGGTTTTCCATGGAAGGACCTGATGTTCTCATTTTGTTCAGTTCATCCTGTACGGAAGCAGTCAGCTTCTCTGCATTCTTTGGGGCACAGTCAAATGAAACGATCATTGCAAACCGTCTTTTCGGATATTTAGATAAACTCAATTGTACATTCGGGGTATAGGTCCCTCCCTCCTGATCACGAAGACGCTGAGTAAGGCTGATTTTCAAGGCATCAGCAATCGCATTCATCTTAATTGTATTCTCAAAATTGTAGTCGAAATCACCTGAATATGCAAGAACTATACTTGACTTCTGTTCTGTGCCTTTATACACAGTTTTAGAAATCCGGCCCGCAGGAATGTTAATTCCAAGATCCTTAGCCGGCTCAACAGATCCTTTCGAAGGCAGCGAGCCCAGATATTTTTCCAATAGTGGTTTAACTTTTTCAACCTCTATATTTCCTACAAAAAGGAAGGTAAAAGCAGCTGCATTCGCAAATCGTTCTTTATAAATCTCAAAGGCCCGATCAAGCTTGATCGCTGATAAACGACTGATGCTTTGTGGCTTTTTACGCAAATGATAATTTCCCAACACCAGGTTCACTGTGTCCATAAATATCTGGCTGCGATTATCCTCTTTATTGATTAGCTGTTCTTTAGCCCTTCCTAAAAGTGTCTGATAGGATTCTTCATCTTTACGAGGTTCTGTAAAATAAGCATGCAGCAATTCCAATGCAGCTGGCAGGTCTTCTTTAGTCGTACTGCCATTGAACCCCTGGTACTGATCCAATATAAAAGGACTCAGCTGAACCTTTCTTCCGGTCATAAATTTGTCCAACTGTAAAGCATCATAATTACCAGCACCCGCAGCAGCAATGATATTTGCGGCATTGAGTGCACTTTCATAATCTGCATCGCCGGATAAAGAAGTTCCTCCTTCAGCCAAACCTTTAAATAGAATCTGATCATTCTGAAAGTCTGTTCTTTTCAATAACACCGTCATGCCATTGCTCAGACTGATCTTTTGAATACCGGCTTGTTTGATCTCTTCTACAGCACTGATCTTTCCTGGGACAGGTTCTTTTTTAAGCAAAGGAAGTTCCATTTCGTCTTCTTCCATTGGTGGCAGACTTTGCGCATACACATTTTCCAGCCATTTAAGTAAGGTCGCTTCATCTGGAAGAAATGATTTATTATACGCTGATGATTTCGCGATGATGTCGCGATCTTTAGCTTTCATATATTCCTTCATCAGCTCATTAATTTCATTCAGCGTTACCTCAGAAAGTAATTCTTTAGTCAGTTCTGCCTCTTTATTGATACCAGGCGCCGCATTACCGGTTAAAAAATGTTGCAGATAAGGTTTGATCAGCACTTCTGAAGCAGTCTTATCTTTTTCTTTCAAAGTTTCATCCATTTGAAACTGATAAGCTTTCTTAACCCTCTCCAGTTCTCCTTTTGTAAAACCCTGTTCCTCCATCCGGCGAAGTTCCAGCCATACACTTTTCAATGCTTGCTCCGTCTCTGCTGGTTTAGTTGTCAAGTTCACAGAAAAAGAAGTTAACCCACCCGACAAAGGTGCAAAACCGACAATAGGAAGCCTTCTAAACCGGATACTCACTAGCTCTGCCAACAATTTATTTTTGAGGTTCGCACGGTAATCTGCTGTCGTAAGAATGGTGTCTGCCAGCTGTTTCTTTATAATTTCTATGGAGATTCCAGTAAATTCTGAATCCAGAAACTGCATATATTGGTTTTTACCGGTCAGACTGACCCGATAAACAGGGCGTTCTTTCTCTTTCTCCGGATTATGAAGGTCTGAGAATTTCGCTTTGATCTTCTTCTCCATTTGATTCACATCAATATCTCCTACTACCAAAATAGCCTGAAGATCCGGGCGATACCAAGTCTTATAGAAACTACGGATTTGTTCTGGTGTAGCCTTTAACAACACTTCTTCTGTTCCGATAGGCAAACGCAAGCCATAACGGGAATTATTAGTATAAAAGGGAACGCTCTTTTCCTGAAGGCGTTGTGTAATTCCCTGCCGGAAGCGTTTTTCTTCCAGGATCACGCGACGTTCACGTTCTACGTCTTCCGCTTCCATATTGGCATCCTGCGCCCAGTCACGCATGATTTGCAAGCCATTGGCCAATAATTCCGGGTTATCCGAAGGTAAAGGTAGCTGATACACGGTTTCATCAAAACCAGTATTCGCATTGATATCAGCACCAAAACGCACTCCTGATTTTTCCAGGTAATTGGAGAGTTCTTTTTTAGGGAAATGTTTGGTTCCATTAAAGTTCATGTGCTCTACAAAATGAGCTATCCCCCTTTGCTGATCTGTTTCCAGAATAGAACCAACTTTATTAGCCAGATACATGGTCACCCGTTTTTCCGGTGTTTTATTTTTACGGATGTAATAGGTAAAACCATTAGGCAGCTTACCCATTCTTACTTCGGGATCCAATAGCAACGGCTGTGCATCCTGACTCGTTTTACAAGCAAAAGGGATGCAAAGCGCCATAAGAAATAAAAAGCTTAAATATTTATATTTGATGAACATGATATATTTATAAAGGAGTTTTAGTTGTTACCGGATCGTTTGCTTGAATGATATCCACGATCTTTTCATTTTCAATGATGATCATTCCCTGCCGGTCGGTCGTAATACCGGAAGCCAATGTATATGGATAGGTCGGTATGCCATCTTTCATCACAGTAGGCAGGAAGGAGAATTGCAGGTTATCACACAATTTCCCTAAAGCTTCGCCTACTTCAATAATGTGTGTAGAAACGACAAAAAAACTGTTCCTGTTTTCGGCAAAAGCTTTAGTGACCGCCAACGTGGCATCATAAGCATCTTTTACATTCGTACCTTTAAATAACTCATCAAACAAGACGTAAAGATCCAGGGATTCGTTAACTGCTTTGGCCACGGTTTTGGTACGCAATACTTCTGCATAAAAATGACTGTAACCCATATCCAGATTATCAGAAACGTTGATGGAAGAGAATAAACCATCTTTCACTGAAAACTCCATATTTTTGGCTGCTACCGGGAAGCCCATATGAGCAAGGTAAACTGCAATCCCCATTGATTTCATGAAGGTAGATTTCCCGGCCATGTTTGCACCAGTTAAAAACAGCACATTACGGTCTTTAGTTAAATGCAGGTTATTGGCTATACCATTTCTCAATCCCGGATGGCGGAAACCTTGCATATTCAAGACCATCTGATCGGCAGGCAATGCTTTTGCATACACAAAATCATGCTCAACAGCAACCGCTGCCACACCTGCAAATACGTCAAGCTCATAAATAAGTTTTAACAAAGTTTCCATCTGATTCATCATCGCATGACGGATCACATAGTCATTTTTAATCAGCTGTATTAAAGAAGGTTGCTCTTCTGCTTGACTTAAAATACCCTGAAGTCTGGAATCCTGGAGGATGTTTATTGCTTTACTCAGGTCATTCTGGTAAACCTCTATTCCTGGTTGGGCTTTCAGTTCTGAAAAGAACACCTGAAATGCCTGTAAAACTTCAATAGTGACCGATTGTCCGGCTTGTAATTGCAACAATTCAGCACTGTGGAAAAGCGTTTGCTGGAATTTTTTAATAAAAATCCCCCATGCTACTCTTGGCAATGCAGCACCTGCTCCGCCTGCCAGGTAATCTTCCATCGACTCTATCTGAGATCGGATCACTGGAAAAATTACCTGATGCTGCTGAAAAAACGCGAATAAAGCACTGCGTTTATTGATCAGTTCTGGCTGATTCAAAGGTTGCGCGAACATAGCTTCCAGTATCTTTTCCCCACCTCTGGTTTGCAGACGATTGAACAGACTGTAAATAGATTGCTGTTTAAACTTTCCCTGCAAATTCAGATCCTCAATAGTTTGCTTATCTGCACTTAGATTAGTCTGTGTGTTTTTTGCTTGTTTTCTATCGCTGATCAGTTCCAATACACCTTCATTATTGATGATGATCATTCCATGCCTGTCGTCGGTAATCCCTTCGGTTAGCGTATAGGTATAAACAGGTTTGCCATTCTCCATCCGGGTAGGCAAATAGCGAAAGATCATGTTGCTGCATTTCTGCTGCAACACAACCCCGGCTTCCATAATGTGTGTAGAAATTACAAATAATGAATGTGGCTTACTGGCAAAAGCTTCCATAATGGCAATGGTACCTTCATAGGCATCCTTTACATTGGTTCCACGAAATAACTCATCAAAAACGACAAACAAGTTCTTTCCTGCCCCAAGTTCAACCGCTACTTTTTTCACCCTCAATACCTCTGCATAGAAATGACTGGCTCCCATGGCCAGGTTATCCGGCAAATTAATAGTGGTGTACATACCATCACATACCGAGAACTCCATTTGCTCCGCTGCAACCGGAAAACCCAGGTGCGCGAGGTACATCGCAATGCTGAGTGATTTCATAAAGGTAGACTTGCCCGCCATATTCGCCCCGGTCAGGAAAACAATATTGCTATCTGGTGTCATCTCCAAAGCATTAGTCACTGGTTTATTCAACAGAGGATGGCCTAAACCTTTCAACTTTAACCGGTTGGCATCACGCTTGAGCGCAGTAGCAAATATATACCCCCTTTCCTGGGCCACTCTGGCGATGGAAATATAAACATCCAGGTGATAGATGTGCTGGAGGATTTTCTCCAGCAGCGGACGTTGCTGAAAGCGTAAAATATTGTCGTATTCTACAATTTTACCGGATGAGATTTTTCCTTTACCATGGTCTGTAAAGATGATTTCCAATGCTCTGGAATTCAACAATTCAAGGATTTTTGCTACTTCTTTGCCATATGGATTTTGCGGTACTCTTGGTTGAATTTCCAGCATAAAGCTTTTTAAGCCCTGTAGAATCTCCGTTAATGCAGTTACACTTTCTCCGGCGGCCTTAAAGTCTGCCATACTGAATCCCTGATTAGAAAGGCGACTGCGCGGATCGGTATTAGCAAGGTACCTTTCGGCTTCTTCAAAACGGTTTCCCTGTAAAGGAAAAACAGTTTTATTTTCTTGAAAATATCGCAGAACAGCTACTCTTTCATTGATCATTTTTTCATCCGAAAGCGGATTCCGAAACAGGTGTTCCAGCAGTACCGCCCCACCCTGAGTATAGGTTTTATTAAAAATATAGTAGATTGAATCACTCCCGGACCTGGAGAAGATATTCAAATCATCGATCGTTTGTTTATCAGTTATAAAGCTCATAATTATTTACGTTTTCTGCGAATCAACAGCACCATTCCGAACAGGAAAATTGTGCTTGGAATCAGCCCATAATACAATATCTCTAAAGTGCTTACACCACCTTTGGTCAGCAGTAATTTATTATCTCTGGATTCTGGACGAGACATACTTACCGGGAATTCCCGATTGGCAAACCAGCTAAAAATACTGATACCAACAGACCCGTTCATGATCTCTATATTATTCCTTGACAGTTCCTTATTACTGAAGAAATCGGCATCACCGGCTACTACAATCCGCTGTTCCTTGTTCTTCAACTGCCTGGTCAGCATCAATGCGGCAGGAAAAGCCCCCTTTTGATCACCAATTTTAGCATCAAACACTAATGCAGCGGAATCCAATACAAATTGTCCCATTTTTATCCAGGCCGTTTTTTCATTCGTCATCAATAACGGCTGAATAGTAAAAGATCCTTGATGCTCTTCGCTTAAAGCTGCGGCACCAGGCATAGAAACTTTCGCTTTCTCTTTATAAGCCTTTTCCATGTCAGGCGCCATTGCTACGGCCCCGGCAGCCAATTTTGGTGTGACCAGCCCATAAGAAAAATCTGTGCTGCTTTGAACAAGTGTGCCACTGCGCATTTTCACCCCCAAAGATTCGAGTAAAGGGTTAATTACAGCTTGCTTACCTGGCTCTCCTGCGATCAGTAAATTGCCACCATCTGCCAAATATTTCTGAAGTTTAGCTTTTGCAACCGCACTAAACTGAACCCTGGGATCTCCAATTACCAATGCAGCAATACCTGCTGGAATATGGCCATTCTCTAAAGAAACACTGTCTATATCAAAGCCAACATTGATCATCGAAGCCCTGCCTGATTTATTATTAGCCAGCATTTTATAATCCCTGTCTCCGATCTTATCCATGCTCCGCTGATACCCGTCTGTTACAAAAACTATTTGAGGTGGAGTCACAATCAAACGTTTCATCGCTGCGGCAACTTCAGGCTCATCAGGCCAGAAACTGGCATCGTCAAAAGTTCTTAGAAATGTAGTTTTCCCTTTATATTTCAACTGAAATACCAGCCTGTCATTTTCACCTCGCAGGTCTGCCTCTTTACGAATCCTTTCAGGATTTAAAAATCCAGCAGTATCGATCTCAAAAGCCTTCGCACGTTCTAAAAAGAACGTTTTTAAGCTTTTCCCTTGATTAATAACATAAAACTGAGGATCCCGGTAATCATAATAATAGACCCATTTGAGATTGATATTGGATTTAAAGCGCAGGTAAGGTTCCCAGCGGGCAGTAGCTGGAATACGATTTACAGGTGCACCAAAGCTATAAGACCCATGTAAGGCATTCACATAAGCAGTGACCTCCAGAGGCTCCTCCCCCATGTCTTTTAAGATCTGCTGAGTCGCTTTAACAATCGTATTGACTTTGGTATAGGTCGCATCATAATAGACAATTACGGGCTGGCGGGAGCTTAAATAAGCAATTGACAATCCAACCATCAGCACCAGCATATACCTGGCTGCATGATAAAGGAAGGGTTTGCTTACCCGGCCGAGTTGCAGTTTAACAATTGTAAAACCAACAAAAATCCCTGAAACAACAAGGTAATAGATTACATCACGACTATTCAACAGGCCGGCAACCATACGTTCAGCCCTGCTTGGCATGGAGAGGCTGTAAGTAAGGTCCCGCACAAAAGCAAGACTTTGCCCGAAATTACCTATGTAATTCATCAAAGCCAGTACGGCAAAAGTACAGATCGCTGCCACCACCTGATAACTGGTAAGACTGGACATAAAGATCCCGATTGCGGCATAGGCACTTAACAGTAAAAAAGTAACCAGCAAGGCAACCAATGGGTGTGGGTAGTCAAAATTATCAATAAATAAGATCCCGATAATCAGGAAAAGTCCCATTAAAGCGATGATCACCAAATTATAAACCAGCATGGCAAGAAATTTCCCATACACGATCTGGCTTAGTTTTACAGGTGAAGAGTATAGCAATTTTATCGTTCCGCTACTAGTTTCCCGGCTGATTATTCCCATCGTCACCAGCGGAGTATAAAGATAGAGACTGGAAAGAATGCCAAAAAAGATTCCATAGGGAAGATTCCCTAACTTAATGCTGGTCGTAAAAAACTTATCCGTTAAAAAAGAAAAAGCGGGAATAAATTCTTGTATATGTTGTATTTCGTCTATAGCCGGAATCAGATCAAAACTCATTTGCAAGAACAAGATCATGATCAGCAACCAGGCTATAGGGGAATAAAATAGCAGGCTAAGTTCCAGTCTGGCTATTTGTACTATTTTTTTCATCTGTGTGGTCGTACTTAATTAGAGAATCTGGACAATTGGGCAAAGGTTTCATCTAATGAACTTTTCTCCATATGGAGCTCACGCAACCGCCATCCTTGCTTTGCACTCTCCAGCACCAGCGTTTCAGAGATGCTGCGATCACCATTAAAATAGAGCCTGAGCTGTTTTTCAGTCAGATATTCAACTCTGGTGATACCTTCAATAGCCAGCAAGGCATCAGCAGCAGGCGCATTTTCCATCAGCACCATCATGCTGTGCGGCGCCACATAATTGTCGAAGGCTTCCATCGTATCCGAAAACACAATCCTTCCGCTTTCGATCATTACGATCTGTTTACACAGGTATTGCACTTCGGTAAGTACATGAGTAGAAAGGATCACGGCCCGTTCTGTGGCAATGTCCTTGATCAGTCCGCGGACCTCGATAATCTGATTGGGATCCAATCCATTAGTCGGCTCATCAAAGACCACCAGTTTTGGATGGTGAATAATGGCCTGTGCAATGCCCACTCTTTGTTTATACCCCCCAGATAAGTTCTTAATCAGCCTTTTGCTGATGTGTGTTAAGCCGCAGCGTTCCTTCACTTCTTCCATCGCGGCTTTCAGCTGTTTACCTTCTACAGAACGCAGAATCCCACAATGTCTGAGGTACTCATCTACTGTTAAGTCCATGTATAATGGTGGAGTCTGAGGTAAAAATCCGATCTCCTGTTTAGCCCGTTCAGGCTCTTTGCTCAGGTCAATCCCATTAATGATTACTTCTCCTGCGGTTTGTGACAGCACACCGCAAAGAATATTCATGGTTGTAGATTTACCTGCTCCGTTAGAGCCTAATAAGCCTACAATCCCACTTCTTGGGATCTCTATATTGATGTCACGTATAGCCCAGCTGGTACTATAACGATGCGACAAACCGCTAATACGAACGATTGGTTCCATAGTTAAATATTGGATTAAGAAAATGTATTGAAGAGCAGGCCTGAAAAAGCCTGCTTTGTGTTAATAGTTA
This sequence comes from Pedobacter cryoconitis, assembly GCF_014200595.1. Taxonomy (NCBI): domain Bacteria; kingdom Pseudomonadati; phylum Bacteroidota; class Sphingobacteriia; order Sphingobacteriales; family Sphingobacteriaceae; genus Pedobacter; species Pedobacter cryoconitis. The sequence goes on along the minus strand of NZ_JACHCG010000001.1, from coordinate 980,441 downwards.
TTGAACAAAAAGGATTTTTGTTTCAGCTTTTCAGTGCTTTCACCAGGTAACCCGATCAAGGCAATGGTGAAATTTCTGAACCGCCATGCATTCTCAGTAGGTTTTCCTATGCCTATGGTGGTATAGCTTGTCAGAAGTTGCTGCGATTCCTGATCCCGGATTTCAAAAGTATAGTCGCTGGTTTTTAAAGTTGCGCTATAGTTCTTAAAGCCAGTAACCCCTTTATATGCCAGACCTTCTGCTTCTTTACGTTCTCCGGCTGACACCAGGTAAACGTTTACGGGTTTGCTTCCGGGAGAAAGGTTTATAAATCTGATGCCGAATGTACTGTCTGCTGCCTGATGAGCAGGCGGCAGATAGGTATCCAGCAAATAATCAGGATGTGCAACGCTTCCTAAAAAGTACAGGCTATTGATACTCCCTTTGGTTAATTTAAGGTTGAGATCCAATAATGGCTTATTGGGTAGCAGTGTATCCGGATAGCTGTAAATCGCTAAAGGCTGATCTTCTTTGGTAATCGCATATCTGCCACCTATATCAAAAATACCGTAATAAAACAGGCTGGAAAGATAATAGTTATTTAAAGGTGCTGTTCCTCTAAAGCTCGGCAACAACTTTTCCTCTCCAGGCATCGCATTGAATAGCGTAAGATGTGTAATCACAGGTGTTTGTTCTGTTTTTTTGCAGGACACAAAAGCAAAGGACAACAAGCTGATTAATAAGATATAGCTAGGTTTATACATTTTCATATTGTTCAATTCAGAGGATTAGTAACCAGGGTTTTGAGTCAAATTATTATTTGTCTGGATCTCAATAACAGGTATTGGATATAGTAACTGATAATCCCCTGCCCAAGGTTGTTTAACAGGGATAGTGGAGAGTACATCGTGTGCTCTTCCGGTTCTTTTCAGGTCTAACCAGCGGTGCCCCCATTCTGCGAAAAACTCTGTTCTTCTTTCTTTTTCAATAGCGCGTACTATCTCCGGCTTAGAAAGTCCCAAAGGGAGCGCAGTAACCCCGGCACGGGCACGAATGACGTTCAGGTCAGCAATGGCCAGATCCAGTTGGGAATTACCAAGCGTTAAGGCTTCTGCTCTGATCAAGTACTGTTCTGCCAACCTTAGCATGGTATAATACTCTGTAATCGGACCATTAACAGCAGAGTTCCCGAAACCTATTTTGTACTTATCCACGTAATAAGTGGTAGTACCTGCATTGGTAACTGGCACCAGCCATGAAGTCTTTCTCTTGTCCTGGTCTTCAAATTCCCCGACCAGCTCATCCGTAAGACGGTAACCGATATATTCACCTGGTATAATCGAAGGATGAGCTTTGAAGGCATAACCTTCGGGGGTGGCATTTCCATGAGGAGCAATCAGATTGCTCTGCTGTAATTGCCAGATGGCCTCTTTATTATTCATTAAAAAAACCTCAGTTAAATCAGATTTCAATTCAAATAAAGCGGTTTGATTAATGACTTCCGTTGCGGCTGCCGCGGCATTCGCATAATCTCCTGTAAAAAGATAAACCCTTGCCAGCATTGCTGTTGCTGCCCATTTATTGGCACGAATGCGCTCCCCGAGTTTTGATCCCGAAAAATCACCAGCCAGATTTGCTTTTGCATCCTGCAAATCTTTAATGATCTGTGCATATACTTCAGCTTTAGGCGTACGGCTCATTTTAGACGTCTGATTAAAATCAGCTGAAAGCGCCATTGGGACATCTCCAAAAAGATTGACCAGGTAGAAATAGCTATAGGCCCTTAAAAACTTAGCCTCAGCGGTCAGCTTTATTCTGAACTCAGTGTGGAGCTTTGGAGAAGTGGAAGCACTAATTCCCTCAATAACAGCATTGGCATTATAAATATTCCTATAAGCACCAATCCATAATTGGCGCGTATCGCCATCATCTGTTGGTATTTTATTGATATAATATGGACTGGGGACAATGGCAGATATCCTCAATTCATCAGCCCCCATACTGCCTAATAAAGTTATTGAGCCACTTCCAAAACTAATCCCTCCTTCAGCATTAATTAATTGAGAATAGGTGCCAGTCATCGCAGAATTAGCCTGATTGTCATTGTCGAAAACCTTATCGGTAGTAATCGTATTGATGGGATCGGGAATGGCGATCATATCCTTACAAGAAACACACATCAGCATTAGGGCAAAAATCAGGGTATAGCTATTTAAATTTCTTTTAATTGTCATCTCTATAGGAATTAAAAAGTTAACGAAAGGCCACACAAATAGATTTTGGCGGGTGGAAGCGCCCCAAATTGCTGTACATCAGGATCAAAACCTTTGACATTGCTGATCACAAATACGTTCTGGGCATTCATATAAATCCTCAAGGATTCTGCACCTAATTTCTTTGCCCAATTTGGATTTAGTGTATAAGAAAGGGCAAGATTAGACAGGCGGACATAAGAAACCGTTCTATATCTGCCATCTGAATTTGCAAACAGACTTGTTCCTTCATCGAACATCGTGGTTGCTTTTGGATATAAGGCATGATCACCTGGCGCCTTCCAATAATTCCCCAGGATTTGTGTTGGCAGGTTACCTAAGTTTCCAGCATAAATGTCTGGGCTATAATTGGGATCAGCCCCTATAAAATTGTTGTAACTGAAGGTAGTACTCAGGCTGAGGTTTTTATAGCTAAAACTACTAGTCAGCCCAGCAGTAAGTTTTGGAGAAAGATCTAAGGCAATATATTGATCACCCTGACCAGCTACTCCCGTATTTGATGCAACATTCCCATTCTGATCGTAATCTTCCATCTTATAAACTCCAGTCAGCGGATCTACACCTAAATAGTGAAAAAGGTATTTGGTATTGATAGATTCGCCCACTTTCATTGTATTCACAAAAGGCGAATGTGAGATATCCGGATAAGAAACTAATATGTTCTTGTTTCTGGAAGCAAATAGCGCAACCGACCAATTAAACTTCTCATTTCTGATCAAATTCGCATCTACTGTCAAATCCCAGCCTCTGTTGTCTACTACCGCAGGCCAGTTGGCAATTACACTTGGAAAACCAGTATAATTCGGGATAGGGAATTGGATTAACTGGTTGTCGCAGCGTTCGCGGTACAGGTCGAACTGGACGTTAATACGATTTTCTAAAAAACCAATTTGTATGGCGCCTTCCATTTTTTTATTCACTTGCCATTGATAATTTGGATTTAAGGCAAGAACATTGACCAGCGAACCAGAACCATCATAATCAGCTAATGGATCAGCATAAGATTTATTTTTAGCCCATTGAGCCAGATACTTGTAGTCTCCAATGGCATCACTGCCAGTTAAGGCATAACTTCCCCTTAGCTTCAGGAAACTCATAAAGCCTGGAAGTGTTTTTCTTATGGCCGATTCTTCAGTTAAAATCCATGCTGCTCCAACAGAGCCGAAATTACCAAATTGGTTACCTGGGCCAAAGCGGGAGGACCCGTCTCTGCGGAAATTCATGTTAAGAATATATTTCTCTTCCCATTTGTAATTGATCCTGCCAAATATGGCGGCATATTTATAATAACCAACATTTCCAACAGGATTAAAAATCGCAGGTGCCAGATTAATAGATTCTAGAAAATCATCAGTTTCATAACCAATACCCGTTATAGAATTGGCCCTCGTTATATTTTTCTGCAAAGATCCGCCTAACAATAATGAAAGTTCTCCCTTGCTTATTTTCAACTTATAGTCCAGCTGAGGTTCTACCAGTATATTCATATTGGTATTGTCACCAAAAAAGGATGATCCTGTTGGTTTAGTAATTGGATCCTGCGAGCGGATATAGCCGAAACCCTTATTGGTATTACTGCTATAATTGTATCCAAAATTGGTAGAAAAATTCAGGTTATCGAGAACCGCATAGCTCAGTCGCAGGTTACTGGTGATCATGTGGGTATCAGAATAATATGGATTATCCAACACGCCAAAAGGAAACGTCACCCTTGATTCTGGAGGCGTTCTCCATTGCTCAAAATTAAAGAGGCCATCAGCTCCATAAATATCCGGCGCATTGGGTGGTAAAGTAGTCACACTGGGAAAAGCAGTGGTATTGACCGTTGTATAGGTATACATGCCCCCAAAATCTACCTTAAACTTCCTGTCTGTGGTTTGATGCCCCAGGTTAAACGCTAATCCTGCCCTTTGATTACTCCCTGTACTGGTCAGGATCTCGGTCTGCTTTCCATAATTAGCACCAATACGAAATTGGGTTTGTACATCTCCCCCTGTTAAACTCATCGTCACATTAGACTGTTTACCAATATTTCCCCAAAGTATTTTTTGCCAGTCAGTTTGTTTGTTTTGATCCCAAGATACCAGATCAGGTGCGTTGACGGCGTCGGGAGTGATATTGTCATTTTTAAATGCTTCTCTTCTGATCTGAAGATATTCCTGAGTACTGAGCACGTCCCAATGTTTGGTCACTTCACTATAGGCCTGCTCTACTCCTACAGAAAATTTAGTCGCTCCAGGTTTACCCTTTTTCGTCGTAATCAGAATTACGCCATTGGCAGCCCTTGAACCATAAATAGCGGTTGCATCACCGTCTTTCAAGACTTCGATACTTTCAATATCTTTGCTATTGATGTTAAACATTGGACTTTGACCTCCGGTTGGAGAAAACAGGTTCTGTGTAATACCTGTAGAGCCGGTCTCGTAACTGGACATTCCCCCTACCTCTAAATTATTTTGAGGCACCCCGTCTATTACATATAAAGGATCAGAAACAAAGGCAGAATTAATTGATTTCCTTCCTCTGATTTCCACTTTTACCGGGCTGCTCGCATAACCGTTGGTTGGGGTCACGATTACCCCCGGAATCCTACCCTGTAATGCCAGTAAAGGGTTCATCACCGGTTGTTGTTCCAGCTCTTTTGAGCTGATTTTCGAGATGTTACCTGTACTTAAGCGGCGGTCTGTAGTTCCATAGGCCTGTACAATAACTTCATCCAGAAATGAGACTGATGGCTCCATCATTATGGTCAGGTAAAAGCCTGAAGCTGTTTTGACCACGCTCAGGTTTTTGGAAAATGAGCTGGTATTGGCAGCCATTTTTTCAAATTCACTCAGACTAACCTGTAAAGAATCAAAGCCGACGAAACTGAAGGTGATTACACTATTGTCTTCCATTTTAGGCAGGAAAAATTCGCCCTTACCGTTAGAACCAGCTCTTATTTTCTTATTCTTTACCTTAAGTGTAACACCACTCAAAGGTTCATTGGTCTTCTTATTGATGATATTTCCACGCACTTCTATATCACCAGCAAAAATTGCCGCCACACGGTCCAGGATTGCCGGAGCTTTTGCCTTCAATAAAACTGTTTTATTTTCAATCTTGTAACTGATCGGCTGGTCGTCAAAGCACTTCTCCAGAACCTCTTCTATAGCTGCGTTTTTTACAGATACAGAGATCGGCTTACTGGACTTCATCAGCGCCTCACTAAAAAGGAAGTCGTAACCACTTTGAGACCGGATATCCTTTAATACTTTCTCCAACCGGGCATTTTTAGTATTCAGGGAAATGCGCTGAGCGAAACTACTTGCACTTACCTGCATCATTGTGGCTATTAAAATAACGGTGGTGAATCGTATCATTAATAAAATCTTATTCGCATACTTTTTAAGTACGGGTTGGTTCGTATAGGTTTTATACATTTCATCTGGTTTAGGACAAAGTCTTAGCGGCCGATGAAACCTTAACATTGCATTAACTCACAATATTTGCTAAGTTTGTTTGTCTGGTTTGGTTGATAGGATCTCAAATTTTTATTAACGTATTCCAGATTCGGTCAGGAGTGTTTCGAGCACTTCTGGCCTCTTTTCAGGATTACGCAGTAAATAGTAGCTATTTCTTTACGATAATCCTCCTTCCTTCAATTTTGAAGTGTACATTCCCTGTATAATCAAGCATATTCAGTAATTCAGAGATATTTTTATCTCTGGAAATCTCACCTCTGAATTTAAAATCAGGATCTGGCGGGGTTTCATAAATTACCTCTACATCATACCACCTGGAAACTTTAGCCATAATAGATTGCAGGTTTTCATTGAATTTGAAGTAACCATTTTTCCAGGCCAGTACATCTTCGAGGTCTACATCAGTAATCACTTTCATTTTTTGTGGAGACACCTGGGCTTGTTCACCAGGTTTCAGAATTAAGGACTCCGTACCAGGTTTTGAGGAACTGGTTTCATTAGAAACTTTCACACTTCCGGATAGTAAGGTGGTTTTCACAGTTTTTTCATCAGCGTAAGACATGATGTTAAAATGGGTTCCCAATACTTCTACCGTTTGCCCTTTTGCAATTACCCTGAATGGAGATTTTTTATTATGGAAGACTTCAAAATAAGCTTCTCCTTTTAATTCTACCTTTCTTTCCTTAGCTGCAAAACTTACAGGGTACTTTAAACTCGAGGAGGCATTTAAAAATACTTTCGAACCATCCGGCAAAATCACTTGCCACTGGCCGCCCCGGGGTGCTTCAATCGTATTGTATTCAGAGGTTCTATTGCCGGAAGCATTCGCCGCAGTCTGATAGATTAACTGGCCCTTTGCAGTTTTACTGATCGTCACACCTTCCTGTTGTGCCAGCTGCCCGTTAACAGCATCTGTCAAGCTTATTTTTCGTCCGTCAGATAAGGTAAGCACGGCTTTATTCTGACCAGGATTGATATCATTTTTAACGAACTGAGGCCTGGCAGCATTTTTATAATTTCCATAGAACAATATTGCTGTTACAGCAATCGCCAATACAGCAGCAGCAGCTATACTATAGCTGATAAATGAATTTCTTTTAGGGCGGCTGTCTAAAGAGTGTTCAGTTAACGTGCGTTCAGTTTGCTGATCAATATTTAGCCACATCTGATGTTTTACATTCAGATAGTCGATGTCTTCGGGATCTTGTTGCTGGATTTCAGATTGCTGAACAAACCAGTTTTCGACCAGGCGCATTTCTTCTTTTGAAGCGCTGCCTTCAGTATACTTTCTGATCAATTCTGTCGCCTGTTCCTTATTCATCTGAGTTTTATCCTGATTTATAAGTAATAGCGATGAAAAGTGGTTAGGGCGTAGATGGAATTGATAAAAATCAGATAATAATTGTAATCAACTGATTTACAGTGTTAAAAAATTAACATCTTTTGGAAAGTTCAATAATAATTAGTCCGAGGGGGGCATAAACGGCTAGTTTTGAACGAAGAATTTTCAGGGCATTATTGACCTGCTTTTTAACAGTTTGATCTGAAAGGCCTAGTTTTCCGGCAATTTCAGCATGAGAAAGGTTATCCCTGCGGCTCATTTCAAATATGATCTTCATTTTAGCAGGCAGATTATCAATCTCCCGCTGTACAATGATTTTCAACTCACGTTCATCGATGTCCTGTATGGTTTCCATACTAACTTCTGAAGCATATTGTGCTAAGGAAGAAATGTGATCATTTTTAAGTTTGTTGCGTTGTATGAATTTCAATACGCGGTTTCTAACCCCGATGTAAAGGTACCCGGCAATATTATTGTTTTCCTGAATCAGTTCTGGCTTATCCCAGAGGCTGACAAATAAATCTTGCACAAGATCCTTAGATGGCTCTTCGTCCCTTAGCATTTGATTTACTTTGTAAAACATCAGCACTGCATATCTGTTATAGATCTCTGCAAACGCTTCATGGTTCCTGTCTTTTATAAGACGAACCAATTCCGCATCCGTAAATTCAGAATACATTTTCATTATAACCGATATTCAATGCCACCGAGCAATTTAAAAGAAATAAAACAAGAGTTGAGAATTAGGAGACGGTTGTTAGCTGTTAGGTAACAATATGATAATCGCCTCTTAACAAACTTACATAAATATTTTTTATCATCACAGCTCAATTTGAGGAGTGCGCAGATGAAACCAGAGGTTATTCAATAATTTAAGAATAGGTCGATTCAATAATCTGTTTAAGAGTCTTCTTTATTTCTTCCTGTGCTTCCTTTTTCCGAATATCTATCCCACATACAAGGCCATTATTGGTGTGGGCAATTAAAGTTAAATAATAAATACCCCCAATCAATAGCGCGACAACAGGCCTGATATTTTTATCTTTACTTTTAAAATATTCGTCTGTAATTTCAGAGAAAAACTGTTCACCCAAAAACTCACGCTTTTGGTTTAATTCTTCTAAGGATTTTGAACTTTCACTTATCCCCCAACTTATAATCTTGCGCAGCTCTCCATTAGTAACAAGTGAATCAAGCTGATTCTCCAATACATTACTGATCATTTCTTTACCATGATCACTTCTGCTTTTTTCCACGATCTCCTTTGTCTGATCAATGTTTACTGTAAAAAAGTCATGGCTGTTCAAATATTCCTTTACCAGTCCTTCCATACTGCCATAATAATCATAAATAAGTTTCCTGTCCAGATTGGCTTTTGTTGCTACCTTACTTACATTTAAGCCCGTAAAGCCTTCTTTTTTCAAAATGGCTCCAACAGCAGTCATCAGTTTATCCTTGGTTCTTTCCTTATTCCTGATTGGACCACTTGTTATCTTTCTAGTCATGTTTTAAGGTATTTATAGCGCAATTTCCGGTTTTTTCATCTATTATTTATTCCTTATTTTGAAGACTTTCTTCAAAAACTATTTTATAATGCTTATAAAGCCCGCAAACGTTTATATTTCAAATTTTGGTTAGTATTTCACATGATACTTCACCAGTATATTACCTGATCAGGTAAATTACCAGATATTCAGATACCTATAAAGCTTTAATAGTAAAGGGGGATATTAATCCCCCTTTACTATTAAAGCTTTATACCTTTCAGATTTCTAATACGTTATTTTAAGCTCTTCCAGTCTAAGATTATTCACACCTTGCGTTTTTTGAATAGAACTATCATTAAAATGGTACCTTTTAAATACCTTATCATTAGGTATAATTTTTAAATTACCCCGATTATCATTAGGATTACTCAAATACCTTATTCCAGTATTAATATCCTGATAAAGAACACTATTTACAGATATAGATGAGCCTCTTGTTCCTTTAATTGTCTCAATATTATTGACATCCATGATTGTAGTAGCTAAATAATCGAGAAATCCTGTTGCTCTAAAATCAAATATTCTTTTAAGAACTTCAACAGATTCAACCTTTCTTAACTGGCTTTCCATTACTACATATATAGAACCAGTACTTTTATCCTGATAAAAACTTCCATCACTTATCCTGTATTCTGTAGGTACAGGTTCCTTAAGGTAAAAAGCGACTCCTTCATAAACAAAGCCATCTTTTCCATCACCTAATTCATTTTTATCTCTCGTGTAAAAGTGTGAACTTGTTGCACTTCTGTAATATCTATAGATAGGGAAACTTCCTTCCTCATTGCCAGTATAACTTTTACCAAGATCCCTATCTTTTTTCCAACCATTTTGTCCATTTAATTCACCTGGATTAGTAGTTAATATTTGATCCTCATTATTAGTATTAAACCAAGATGTAATCATATTGCCATTTCCAACACCATCAGCTGCTCCTAAAGTCCTTTCCAGAAAGTAATAATACTGACCAGGTTGAGTATGAGGAATCTCAGAGGGCAGAGGTATATCAGAATACATATGCTTATGCATGTGGCTACTGTAAAAGCCATAAATAGCCCAGCGATTATCAATAATTGTCCACACTTTAGATTGTGAATCAGTAGGAGTGTTTACGAAGCCGTTCGTTTTAGTTTGGATTTCTTTGTTTTGGATGCCAAAGTCCTTAAAATCATCTTTTTTTGAGCAACTAATTAAACTTAAAGTAATTAACGATAATAATAATTTTTTCATAATGTTAGAATTAAATTTTGTCCAAAAATAACAACAATAAATCACAGTATTGTGATTTATTAAAGCTTAAAAAGATTTTGAGATTTTGCAGTGTATATCAGGAGATTGTGTTTTGCTGATTACACTTGACTTTCTAACTGTTTATCATACATAAAAAGAGTTTATAGTCCAGCTAAACTTTTATGATTTTAGGAGCTCCTAAACATCTCAATTTGCCGGGTTGTGAAACTGTTTTTATTGTAAGCCAGATAAATGTTATAAGGTGAAGCCTGGCAGCTTTCCAAAGCTCTTTAAGCTTATTTTTTAATAAGATCCTTACAAGATAATCTGCTACAATGCTGATTCCCTGCCCATAAATCATTACTTTCAATATAGAATTGAAATCGGGTATAATGAAACATAACTATCACAACTGTAGGTTATGGTGATAAATTCCCTGTAACTACCGAAGGACGGATAATTGCAGCGGTATTGATGACTGCCGGAGTTGGACTATTCGGTACTTTTACAGCATATGTGTCAAGCTGGTTTGCAATAGTGAAGGATGAATAAATTACCAGGCCTGTATCTTCAGCAAATCAATCGCTTAGTTTAGTTTAAAATCATTTTTAAGCCCTTATCATTTCCTAAAGATTAAATTAGTATTTTTGAGGTTATATTTCTATAACAAATAAGATTAATGGATCATCCATTCATAGTATATTTAAAAGACAAAACATCTCTGGAATTTGAATACAAAAGAGATATTTCAACGGTTGTTCGTACTGAAAACGGGTATCGTATCACATTTAATAATGGTGGAAGCTATAATTATGGAGCTGAAAAGGTACAATACTATTCCCTTGTATCTCGACGAGAAAGTGTGCATATATATGAGAATGGTGAATTAAACAAGAAATATAATACTGTTTATAATTATGGTCGTTATTTGATTTTTCGAAATGGGGAAAGTTGTTCTTCTCCAATCGAAAACAATTCCAATATTGAAATCTGTGATATAGAAAAGAATATTGGTCAGACGAAATCAGTAATCAATTATTTTAAAGAGATACTGAAAGAAAGTGGCGAAGTATCATTTGACATTCCATCAGAAGAAACAGATAGTCAAAGTCCGAATCAAATAAGCTCTGACATATTACTTAAGGCTCTTGATGGTATAGATGTGTTAGAATCAGGATCGGCACTATCCAACTACATTAATGGAATCAACCCTGCTCTCAGCATTCCAAAAGAGACACTAATCTATCCTTTCGGATGTAACACAAGTCAGAAACTAGCAGTTGAGACTACGCTTAGAAATAGCATAAGCATAGTAGAAGGTCCTCCGGGAACAGGAAAGACCCAAACAATCCTGAATATTATAGCCAATCTTATCGTACAGAACAAAACTGTTGCAATTGTTTCAAATAATAATACTGCGGTATTCAATGTGCGCGAAAAGCTAGAGAAATATGGTTATGAAATGATTGTAGCGTCACTTGGAAATAAAGACAATAAAGCTTTATTCTTCGACAATATTGATGAGCAAACGGTAAATCAGGATTTTAAGATTTCGGAAGAGCGATTGACAAAAGCAATGAATGAGGTTCGTGATTTGGATTCCATACTCATGAAGTGTTTTGAGTACCGGAATAAATTAGCCACCTTAAAAACGAAATTATCAGATGCTGAATTAGAATTTAACCATATAAAAGCAGAACAACCACTTAATCAGCACATAAAATTTACGCTCGACAAGAAATTTCACCGCAAATGGAATTTCAGAAAGGCTTTGAATTTTAAAAAATTGCTATCAGCTATTAACCTTGAAAACAAGTTATCCATAATAAACAAGCTGAGGTTTGTTCTGCAATATGGCTTATTTGACCTCAATAGTATTAGTCAGCGCAGTGAGGAGTTACCTGTTTATGTTAACCACAAATTCTATGAATTATACATAGCAAAAATAAAAAACGAAATCCTGGATATTGAAAACTGGTTGGCAGCCAACAATGAAGAAGCTAATCTTAAAAATTTTATTGAAACCTCTAAAGAGGTTTTCAATGGTGTCTTATTTGAAAAATATAACCGTTTAGACAAAGTTGCATTTAATGTTAAAAATTACCGTAATCAGTTTGATGATTTCACAAAGCGTTATCCTGTGATTCTAAGCTCTACCCTTTCGCTGCACACGAGCATTCCCAAAGGGTATCTTTTTGATTATCTGATTATAGATGAATCTTCACAGGTTGATATTATAAAATCTGCCGTATGTTTTTCATGTTGCCGAAATGTAGTTGTTGTCGGAGATAGCATGCAGCTTACCCACATTGTAGATAAACAGAGTAAAGAGGCGGCAGAGCGCTTTCGGGTTGATTATAACATATCTCCTGCATACGACTATGTTAAGCAGAATATTTTGAACTCGCTGAAAAGCTTATATCGGGATAAGGTTAAATCGGTGCTGCTAAAAGAACATTACAGATGTCATCCTGCAATTATTGGATTCTGCAATAAGAAGTACTATAATAACCAGCTGGTTATTATGACTTATACGGATAATCATCCATTTAGAATTATTGAGACAAATATATCGGGTGGAAAGGGTAATTATAATCAGAGACAGATAGATGAAACAGATTTCTATATCCGTAAGAACTATGCTGCCGACTATACAAAAGTTGGAGTGGTTACGCCATATAGAGACCATGCAGTTTTACTGCAAAAACTGCTGCCATCCGGAGCAGAAGCCGACACTATACATAAGTTCCAGGGACGAGAAAAAGATGTGATTATATTTAATACAGTTAAAAACAAAATAGGAACATTTATTGATAACCCCAACCTGATAAATGTTGCCGTATCAAGAGCCGTTAAAGAGTTTATTGTAGTAAAACCGGCATCGATGGATCTTCCTCACGGAACTAATATCGGTGATTTGATACGTTATATCTGTTATATCACCGACCCTGCTGAAACGATTATCAAGGGCAGCATCTGTTCTGTTTTTGACCTGCTGTATAAAGAGTACAATAAGGCTTTTATAAAGTTTATTTTATCAAAAAAGAATGTAAAAGGATCTGCTGCGGAGCTTATTATTGATAAGCTGTTGAGCGAGAATGTATTGTTAAACAATACGCAATTCTCATCTATTGATATGGTCAGAGAATATAGGCTTAGAGATCTTATTCAGGATTTTCAGCTATTCTCTGAAGATGAAATCGGGTTCATAAGGAACAATTCAAGAATTGATTTTCTACTGTATAACAAAATTGATAAAAGTCCTGTATTAGCTATCGAGGTGGATGGTGTCTCATTCCATGACAAGGAATTGCAACAGCAAAGGGACAGCAAAAAGAATCATATTTTGAAAACTATCGGACTACCATTGCTTAGATTATCAACCGATGGACACAGTGAGGAAAAAAGAATTATTGAAAGTTTAAGCGTTGCAATGGGGCTGCGTTAATTATCTCAGTATGTCCTTTTTTAACGGGCAGTATTACCTATGTTCCGTTTCCATTTTTTTCACATACAATTCATCAACAAGGATAATTATAATCGCCAGCAGCGGCACAGCAAGAATAATTCCCAGTGCTCCGGATAAGGTACCCATAATAACCTGACTGATAATCGTAAGTGCGGGAGGCAAATTGATCATCCGCTTTTGAATTAACGGAGTAACGATATTACTTACTATAGTTTGAGAGATGACATAAATCAACGCTACTATAATTGCCGTATTGGTACTTACAGTAAGTGCCAGCAAAACACCTGGAATCATTGCTGCCATAGAACCAAAATTCGGAATCAGTTTTAACATCCCGGTAAACATTGCCAATACCATTGCGCCGGGAATTCCCATTATGGTCAAACCTGTTGCAATCATAAATGTAATCAGCACCATAGATAACATGGTACCTTTTAACCAACCTTTAAGTGCAGTACTGATCCGGTCAATTGCAACTCTTGCCAGTGGTTTATTTTTAGGCGGTATCAGCATAATAATCCCATTTTTATAAATGGAAGGGTTTGCGGTAAAAAAGATAGCCAGTAATATAATCACATACAGATTACCCATTACGCCAAAACTGGTGCTAAAAAACTGCTGGGCAGTGGAGAATAGTTTTTCAGAGTTATCACCGGAAAGATAAGTAAGTATTTTACGGCCGGTATGGGTTTCATCCATTTTAACCTTTGCTGCGGTAATGGTATTAGGCAGTGAATCTGAAAGTACTGAAATCTGATCCTGCATTTTTGACCCCATGAACCATAGCAGCGTGCCCAGGAACACAAAAGACCCGCCAACAGATATGATCATACTCAATCTTCTGTTTAGCTTAGTCTTACGCTCAATCAAATCACCAAAACCGTGAAAGTAAACGGCAATCAGTGCTCCCGCTAAAATCATTAATAATACATTGAAAGCAACTCTGGCAATAAGTATTACGACAACCAGCAGCGCAACAATGGCTACAGTCTGCCAGACCTTCTGGATATAGGATAGTTCTTTTTTAGTATTACCGGATGATGAATTCATAATTTTCAATTTTATAATGTTCCGGAAAACAGGATATACCAGATACTGAAATATTGTTCAGGTTATAAACCGGAGCTTTTAGGGAGAGCGTTTAAGAATAGTTTCAAAAATGCAAAGATAGTTAACAATAAGTTTATTTTTGTATTTTATCATGAAATAGCGAATATCACTAATAAGAAACTGACAATGAAGGGGCTTACAGATCAAAGAATGTGAGCTGCTTTCACTTCAGCTTCACTTCTGACAAGTTATGCTTTCCGCTCCTGAGCCTTCTGATTCTGTTTCCTGCAATGTTGACTACAGTACATCGTAACAGATATCTTAACAAAAAAACATTACCGCAAATCTGGCAGATCCTTGTTATCGTAAAGTTTACAAGAATCTTAAAAAAAAACAAATCCCTTATTTACAAACAAATAAAGGATTTTTTTTAATAGATATTTATGGCCGCTTATATCGTTTATTTCCCGATGCAAAATTTACTAAATATATTATCCAGTAAGTCGTCATTTGTCACTTTTCCTGTGATTTCACCAAGGTAATAAAGGGCCTGTTTTATATCAATAGCAAGGAAATCCGAAGTCACCGGGTTAATCAAACCTTGCGAAACGCTATCTAACGACTCCTGTGTCTTCCTCAACGCTTCAACATGTCTGATATTCGTAACCATCGTATGATTCTCCGATAACTTATCCCCTATCACAGTCTCATACAGTAACTCCTTCAGTTCCTCCACATTTTGATTTTCCTTCGCGGATATCCCAATAAACTTAATCTCAGCAGGTAAATTCAACTCCTTCAACCTGTCACTAAAAGACAAATCAATCTTATTCGCTACAGCAATAAACGCTAACCCTGGTTTATATAAACTTGCAATATCGTCTCTAATCTCATTTGCAGTCAAATTCAGTACATCGAACAAATAAACTAAAACAGCAGACTGGCTAATCTTTAACATCGTCTTCTCTACCCCTATCGCTTCTATCGTGTCTGTCGCTTCGCGTATGCCCGCCGTATCAATTAATCTAAAGTTGATACCATTGATATTTAAAACTTCCTCTATCGTGTCCCTTGTCGTTCCTGCGATCTCACTAACAATTGCCCTGTCCTCATTCAATAACGCATTCAACAAGGTAGATTTACCAGCATTCGGCCTGCCTGCAATCACCGTATTGATACCTTCCTTAATCACGTTCCCCAATTCAAAAGAACGGATCAGCTTATTCAATACAATCGTAATCTTATTAATTAATTCCTGTAACTGGTCCCTGTTCGCAAACTCCACATCCTCCTCAGAAAAATCAAGCTCCAATTCAATCATCGAAGCAAAATGGATCAGCTGTTCACGCAGCACATTCAATTCCGTACTAAAACCACCCCTTAACTGATTCATCGCGACACTATGTGCAGCCTGTGAATCTGAAGAAATTAAATCAGCTACCGCTTCCGCCTGAGATAAATCCATCGCACCATTCAAAAACGCTCTTAATGTGAATTCTCCTGGTTTAGCTGCCGAAGCACCTTTTTTTATCAATAAATTAATAATCTGCTGAATGATATAATTTGACCCGTGGCAAGAGATCTCTACCACATTTTCTTTAGTATAAGACTTAGGACCGACGAACAAACTCACTACGACTTCATCAATCACGATGTCACCATCTTTAATCAATCCAAAATGCAGTGTATGTGTAGGTTGGCTTAACAGATCCTTTCCGCTAAATACGGAATTTGCGATTGCAATAGCATCTTTCCCAGATAAACGGATCACGCCAATGGCACCTGCTCCAGGTGGGGTTGATAAAGCTACTATTGTTTCATTTGTAATCATAACGGACAGAACTTAGTTTAAGATTGCGCAAAAATACCCAAACATTTCCTATCTTTTCATGTTTAACCCTTGAAAATTAACATTTACATTACAATATGAAAGAATTACCGCTCACCGTTAAGAGATCAATTGAGTTACTTGGTCTGGTACTTATCGGTGCCTTATTTGTTGTTGCCAGTGATATTATAATGCCGGTAATCATGGCATTCTTTATTAGTATCATGCTGTTGCCTGTTTATCGCTGGCTAAGAAAATATAAAGTTCCGGAAATCATCGCAATCGTCTTTCCTATTTTACTGGTTGTAATTTTCATAGGCATCATTGCCTGGTTTTTCACTGCACAAGTAGGTAATCTGGTCTCAGATTTTCCTGAAATCAAGAAAAACGTAGCTCAGCATCTAAAATCATTAAGTGAGTGGGTAAGCAATATCAGTCATTATTCACCTACCGAACAACTTAATTTCATCAATAAAAAGAGTAATGACTTGTTAAATATGGCCGGAGGAATGGCAAGTGGCGCGGCTTTAACATTAAGTTCTGTATTTGTTTTTGTTGGTCTGCTGCCAATTTATATCTACCTGATGCTCTTCTATAAAGATATCCTGCTACGCTTCGTGTTTATGTGGTTTAAAACTCCGGATCATCCGAAAGTTAAAGAGGCTATCTATGAAACTGAATCTATTATCAAAAACTACCTGATAGGCTTACTGATACAAATCACTTATATGACTGTCCTTTTAGGTGGTCTGCTGATGCTTTTCGGTATCCAGCACGCCTTATTAATTGGAATTATCTTTGCCATTCTGAACCTGATCCCTTACGTAGGTGCATTAATCGGAAACATTATCGGTGTACTGTTAACTATAACCGCTTCTACATCCCTTACACCAGTAATTACAGTTTTAGCTGTAATTGCAGCCGTTCAATTCTTAGATAATAATATCCTGATGCCAAGAATTGTCGGTTCAAAAGTAAAGATCAATGCTTTAGTCGCGATTTTAGGTGTAGTTGTCGGAGGAAGTATTGCCGGAGTTTCAGGAATGTTCCTGGCCATGCCGCTCATTGCAGTACTTAAAGTTATTTTCGATAGAACTGAGTCTTTCAGACAATGGGGTGTATTATTTGGTGATGAACGACCGGCGAAAAGTCCAATGACTTTTCCTATCTTCAGACGCAAAGGAAATGTGAAACTAACTTCTGGAACACAGAAAGATTAAATAACGATATTAAAATTTGTTGCTAAATTTTAAAAACAAGAGACCCCGGGAGTGAATGCCCCGGGGTTTTCTTTTTTAACTCATTGAAGGAAAAGAGATTCCCTTTATTTTTCTAAACATTTCAACGGCGTATATATCCGTCATGCCAGACACGAAATCCAGTACACATAATATCTTTGTATAGTCGTCAGTAGCCTTAGTCTTGAACTGATTTGGAATCAATTCTACTAACTTCCGATGATATTTCGACTCATTATTCAAATAAGCAGGAATAAATTCTTCCAGCAAGCCCCCCATTACTTTATAACCAGCAACCTCTATCTGTACAACAGAAGAATAATTGTAAATCTTTTTAATAGAGATCCGCTCGATATACTTCATGATAGACAAGAAAGGCTCTTGAATAGCATCCAGTAAACTTTTATTAAAATCACCGCTTAAAATCGCTTCCTGATTATTATAAAATACCTGGGAACATTGTCCTATTAACGTACTGATCGATTTTGCGCGCATCAGCGTAATCTTTGCATCATCATCCTCCATCTCCGACAAACGTTCAGGTAATTTAACATCATTACATAGTGGTAATAATAAATTCTCTACCTCCTGATAAGTCAGGATCTTCAAACGATGCGCATCTTCCAGATCAATGATATTATAACAAATATCATCTGCGGCCTCTACGAGATAAACCAAAGGGTGACGCTTATAAACTAACGGCTCATCCGAAACTTTGATCAGCCCCATTTCATCTGCTATCTTTTTAAACCCGTTTTGCTCTGCCTGAAAGAAACCATATTTCTTCGTATAGATATTGGTTTTATCATGTCCTGCGATAGAAGCGCAAGGATATTTTGCGATAGAAGCCAGTGTCGCATAAGTCAATGCAAAACCACCGGTTCCTTTTCCTGCAAAAGCATGGGTCAATATTCTCAAAGCATTCGCATTCCCTTCAAAGTTGATCAGATCCTGCCATTCAGCCTCAGTTACCCTATCCTGATAAATCTTTCCATCTCCAGTCGTAAAATAATGGGAAATAGCCGACTCTCCGGAATGTCCGAAGGCAGGATTTCCAAGATCATGCGCCAGACAAGCCGAAGCGATAATATTACCAATTTCAGCAAGCAGTGGAATAGTCTCATCTACATTCGGATCGATTTCTTTAATCCTGTTGTAAAAGATAGTTCCCAATGACCGGCCTACACTCGCAACTTCCAAACTATGAGTCAGCCTGTTATGCACAAATACACTTCCCGGTAAAGGAAATACCTGTGTTTTATTTTGCAGCCTTCTGAAAGGAGAAGAAAAGATAATCCTGTCATAATCACGTTGAAACTCAGATCTCGCCTCTTTTTCATTTCCAGCAAAACGATCTTCATTTCCCCACCGTTTGGCAGACAATAATTTTTTCCAATTCATAAATTGATCAAATGATTAGCCAAAATAATAGCTGATTACATTCTTTCAGGAACTTCAATTCCTAAAATACGCATACCAGATTTAAGAACATTTGCAGTTACCCAGCTCAGATTTAACCTGTGTTGTTTAAGCGCTTCATCTTCTTCCTTCACAATTGGTGGGATCTCATGATAAAACTTATTAAACATCTTAGCTACTTCATAAATATAGTTCGCTAAAGTAGCCGGACTAAACGCTTTAGCGGAAGAAGCAATTTCAGCAGGATATCTTGATAATAATATAATCATTTCCAGTTCAGTTGCCGATAAAGCGATATCCTTAGACACATGCTGTCCATTTTTATATTCAGCTTTGCTTAACAGCGATTTAATCCTTGCATGTGTATATTGGATAAACGGCCCTGTATTTCCCTGGAAATCGATAGATTCAGCAGGATCAAATAACAAACGCTTTTTAGGTTCAACTTTTAAAAGGAAGTACTTCAAAGCACCCATTCCAATTTTATAGTAAAGACTTTCTTTCTCTTCTTCGCTGAAATGATCTACTTTGCCCAATGCTTCTGTTTTCTGCTTAGCTGTAGCGATCATTTCCGCTATCAAATCATCCGCATCAACTACTGTACCTTCACGTGATTTCATTTTACCGCTTGGCAGATCTACCATTCCATAAGATAAATGATACAATCCTTTCGCCCAGCTCTTGCCTAACTTATCTAAAATCAGGAACAGTACCTTAAAGTGATAATCCTGTTCATTCCCTACTACATAAATAGACTCATCCATTTTGAAATCATCATATTTCATTTGTGCAGTACCAAGATCCTGAGTGATATAAACTGAAGTTCCATCTGCACGAAGTACTAGTTTCTGATCCAGCCCATCTGCTGTCAGATCGATCCAGACAGAACCATCCGGTTTTTTAAAGAAAACTCCTTTAGCCAGACCTTCTTCAACCGTATCTTTTCCTAATAAATAGGTATTACTTTCATAATAATACTGATCAAAATCAACACCCAGGTTTTTATAACTTACAGCGAAGCCATCGTAAACCCATCCGTTCATTTTCTTCCACAAAGAGATGACCTCTTCATCACCAGCTTCCCAGGCTAATAACATTGCCTGAGCTTCCTTGATTAAAGGCGCATTCTTTTTACCTTCATCCTCAGTCTGACCAGCTTCTTTCAGTGCTTCGATTTCCTTTTTATATTCTTTATCGAAAATCACATAATACTTACCAACCAGGTGATCACCCTTTAAACCAGAGCTTTCAGGTGTTTCGCCATTGCCCCATTTCTGCCAGGCCAGCATAGACTTACAGATATGGATTCCCCTGTCATTCACCAAATTAACCTTATATACTTCTGATCCATTCGCTTTTAACAGCTCAGAAACAGAATAGCCTAATAAGTTGTTACGAACGTGTCCAAGGTGAAGTGGTTTATTGGTATTTGGCGAAGAATATTCGACCATTACTTTTTTACCATTCGATGGAATAGTACCAAAACTCTCTTTCAGTAAGTCAGTCTGGAAAAGATCAATCCAGTAAGAGCTGACGATACTCAGGTTTAAGAACCCTTTAACTACATTAAATGCAGTTATTTCTTCAATATGTTCCTTAAGATATTCCCCAAGGTCATTCGCAGTTGCTTCAGGTGATTTTTTAGAAAAGCGGACTACAGGGAACACTACAATGGTAATTTCTCCTTCAAATTCGCTGCGCGTATCCTGAAGGTTAACTTGCGCTTCGGGTAAATCCTGATTGTATAGTTCTTTGACCGCATTGATGGTCGCAGTAATAATATGTTGTTGGATATTCATAATTCTATTCGTTTCTAAAGGCATTCGTTGCCTTAATTAAAATTTCAAATGCGTGCTCAGCCATTTGATTCTCCCTGTCAAGGGTCGGGTTAACTTCTACTATCTCAAAACAACATACTTTTTGATAAGCAAGGAATCTGGACATCAGTCCACCAGCCTCACGCTCAGTAAGCCCCTGAGCTACGGGAGTTCCTGTGCCCCTTGAAGCTGTAGGATCCATAGAATCCACATCAAAGGATACATAAATCAAATCGCACTGATCCAGGTATTGCATGGTCTCAATAACAATCCTCTCTACCCCTCTTTTCCGGACTTCAGCAGTGCTGTATAGCTTTACCTTATTTTTCTTCAGTAAATTTTCCTCCGGTTTCTCCATATCCCGCGCAGAAATCAGCACAAGATCGCTATAACTAATCTTCGGTGCAATTTTACCGACGTTTTTTAACTGATACCAGTAATTAAGAGTTTCCTGGTCAAGTTCATTAACTTTAGCATCAAGATTGTCCTCATCCAGCACCATTGCAAGCGGCATTCCGTGCATATTTCCAGACGGAGTAGTGTAAGGAGAATGCATATCTGAATGTGCATCGATCCAAATTACCCCTAATTTTGATTTAGGAAAAGCTTTTTTTATTCCTGTGATTGTTCCCGCAGCCGTACTGTGGTCACCCGCCAGCACAATTGGAAATTCATTTCGGCCTAACGTTTCAGTCACTTCGTCCGCAACTCTTTCTACCATCGTTAAAATGCCAGAAATCCGCTTGGCGAATGGACTACCCGTGTTTTCAAGCAATAAATGGTTCTCATTCGGAACCTCAACTGACTTATGTTTTTTAAAAAATCTACTCCCAAAATCCAGGGCGGCAATCTTTATCGCGTCAACGCCCAGGCTGGCACCGCGTGTACCTGCGCCCAACTCCGACTTAACTTCTATAATCTTTAAGCTCTTCGTCATAAAATAAAATTACCAGTGTATTTTAAAGTGTTTATCTTTAGCACCAAAATTAACTCATTTTAATTTGTCAACCCTTTAAATAATTGTTCAAAAATATAAAAAATGCAGAGTTACTCCGAATTTCTTGATCTAAGTGTAGGTTTTCCTCAAGAAGGATACAGTGTCATCGATGACGAACTATACTTTCAGGATCTGAATTTAATGGAAATGATTGAGACTTATGGTACGCCATTACGTTTCACTTATCTTCCGATGATCACTAAAAAAATCCAACAGGCGAAACTGTTGTTTCAGACCGCGATCATCAAGAACAATTACCGTGGAGATTATAAGTATTGCTATTGCACAAAAAGTTCCCACTTCAGACATATCGTCGAAGAAGCTTTAAAAAATGGCATTCACTTAGAGACATCGTCCGCGTTCGATATGCCGATGATTGAGGCCCTTGAGAAAAAAGGCGCCCTTACCAAAGACATTACCGTTATCTGTAACGGTTTTAAGACTTATCAGTACAAACAATATATCATTGATATGTTGCATGATGGGTACAAAAACATCATCCCTGTATTAGACAACAAAGAGGAATTTAACCTTTTTGATGACGAAGTAGAGTTGGAAACACCTTGTAATTTAGGTATCCGTATTGCGGCGGAAGAGCAGCCGGACTCACAATTCTATACTTCACGTTTAGGCGTACGTATGGAAGATGTAATCGACTTCTATAACAACAAAATTTCTACTAATCCTAACTTCAGGGTTAAACTACTGCATTTCTTTATTAATTCAGGAATCACGGATTCTCCGTACTACTGGAATGAGCTGGAGAAATACGTAACCTTATACTGTAAATTCAAGAAAATCAATCCTGAACTGGATACTTTAGACATCGGTGGTGGTATGCCATTCAAAGATTCTTTGGTATTTGATTTTGATTATGAATACATGGTGAACGAAATCGTTAAACGTATCAAAGAAATTTGTGCAGAACACGATGTCGTAGAGCCAGATATCATTACTGAATTCGGTAAATACACAGTAGCAGAAGCTTCAGGTATCTTATACAAAGTATTAGGACGTAAACAACAAAACGACCGTGAGAAATGGTTAATGCTGGACGGATCTTTCATTACGAACCTTCCTGATGTATGGGCTTTAAACCAAAAATACATCCTTTTACCAATCAATAACTGGGATGCTGAATACGAAAGAGTGAATCTTGGTGGTATTACCTGCGATGGTCAGGATTACTACAATCAGGAAGCGCATATGAACTCCGTATTTATGCCGAAAACGCGTAAAGTACAATACCTTGGCTTCTTCAATACCGGAGCTTACCAGGAAGTACTGAGCGGATATGGTGGAATTCATCACTGTCTGTTACCAAGTCCTAAACACGTGATTATCCGTCGCAACCGTGACGAGACATTCAACTTTGAGGTATTTGGAGAAGAGCAAAACAGTAAACAAGTATTGAAAATCCTGGGTTACACCTAGCCCCGGATTACGATAAGAAATACCAAATCCCGTTCACAAGAGCGGGATTTTTTTGTACACAACACATTTATTAATTAACTATAATAAAAAATTTAGCAACGAAACATAAATCACTGGGTCTTTTAGAAAACCCCTAACCAAATGAAGTACACGCTAATCCTGACAATAGTCATTTTTACTACGCTAAAATTATCTGCACAGAACACATTCTTACCTGCTAAAACCTATCTGGATCATAACCAAAGAGCCATAAAATACAAAGACCAGAAACAATACCTAAAATCCGCACTATCTTTTGACTCCCTATTCAAAGAAAATAAAGGCAACGGTGTAACCAGAGATAAGTACATTGCTGCAAGTTCCTGGGCATTAGCCGGTAACCCAGACAAAGCATTCAACTACTTAACTCAATATCTAAAAGAAATCCAGACCTTCCACCTTGAATTCCTGGACCAGGATGAAGAATTAAAAAGCCTCCATACAGATCCCAGGTGGCAGCCATTGATCAATCAGAGTAAGGCCAAAATTCAGCAAGCAGTATTAAAATACAAACCACTGGATACCCTGGTCGATGTTGATACACACAAACTCTTTTTCAACATCATTAAGGGATCATCTACTGTTATCCTGTTTGAAACTGGTGGTATGGATAATTCAACCGTATGGTCAGACATTCTGATTCCAATATACGATGCGACCGGCGCAACGCTGGTTACTTATGATAGAGCCGGTTATGGCCACAGCACCCGCGATTCAATAAACTCTGATATTACAAATGAGATCAAAGGATTAGAACTTGGACTTTCAAAATTAGGTTATACTGATGCAAATAAAATTCTGGTCTGCCACTCTTTGGGAGGTTTCTATGTAACGCTGTTTGCCGCAAGAAATCCCGCTAAGATAAAAGCCGCAGTTTTCATAGACGCAAGCTTAGGAAGTTTTTACACAGATGAAGCAATTAAAAGAGTACTTACAAATCCAAACGGTACAATAGAAGAGATTAAAAAGAAAAACACGAGTATATATTATATCGCCGTAGATCTTCATAAAAATGCCGCTACCCTGAGAGCTACCCCGTTCCCCGCTCAAATACCAATCACTGATATCTATGCAGAGACCCCACCATGGGATGAAAAAATAGATATTGAAGGATGGAAAGACGGGCATAAGAAATTTATAGCAGCGCGCCCAAATAGTAAATTAATTCTTGCAGAAGGGACCACACATTATGTAGGCGCAGATAATCCGCAATTAGTGATCAACGAAATCATCAAATCTTATAAAACTGCTGAAAATAAAAAATAATTCTTCAGTAAACCAATTAGCAACCCAACCAACAACTTTGAGAAAGTATACCAGTTTTTTACATCTCCAAGGTCAGGATTGCCCGAGGAAAAATAAACGACGGGTGACAGTTTCCGGACATTGTTCATTCTTCATGAACGCCGACCGGAAACTGTCACCCGTCGTTTATTTTCTCAAAAAAAGAGGGATATCTTTCGATATCCCCCTTTTAAACCAACCTTTAAAAACCAAAAATTATAAAACTTTAATCTCTTTATTTTCTTCCTTCACCTCAACCTTTTTACCAATTGCAATAGTCAATATCCCATTCACATACTCAGCAGAAATCTTTTCCGCATCCACACTTTCAGGTAACGTAAACGACCTTGCAAAAGACAAATAATCAAACTCTTTTCTGCTGTAATTTTTTTTCACTTCACTATCAGCAACTTTTTTCTCTGCCCAGACAGAAAGCGTATCTTTTTTCAAGTTGATTTGAAAATCACTTTTCTCTAAACCAGGTGCTGCCAATTCGATCGTATATTCAGTTTCCGATTCTAAAATATTTACGCCGGGAACTTTATTAATTGTATAATTTTTATTTAGCGCTTCACTGAACAAAGAGTCAAAAACATTGTTAAAGTAAGGTGCGTGGCTTCTTGTACGATTGTTAAAATTTACTAATGTCATAGCTATAATCTCCTTTAATTTTTTATTTTTAAATTATACAACGACCTATTCAACTCTCATACCAACCCAATAATCTATGATATTTAAGACATTTTGGCGCACAAAAACAAAACAGACAGACAAAAAGTCAGCAACACTGGGAACTTTAGACAGTTTTAAGTATAAAACCCAAATCGAAACCCGTTTTGCAGACTTCGACATGTTAGGCCATGTGAATAACGCAGTCTACTTTACCTATCTTGAAATTGCGCGCACAAAATACTGGAACAGTGCTATATCCTGGAACTGGAGAGAAACAGGCATAGTGATCGCACAGGCTTCTATGGACTACATCAGCCCAATATTAATAGAAGACAAAGTAAGTATATACGTGCGTACTTCCAGAATTGGAAACAGCAGTTTCGATCTTGATTATACGATCGTTAAACACATAAATGGTAAAGAAGAAATTTGTACCAAAGGAAAAACCATTTGCGTCTCCTTTTCACACACCAGTAAAAAAGCAATTCCTATTCCTGAAAGTGAAAAAGCAAAAATGGTCGCCTTCGAACAACTATAAGACGAACCATGAAAAAGTAGAATCGTTAAACAAGGACAGCTTATAAAGCAAAATCATCCTTGTTTAACGCGAGAATTCCAACTAAAATATCTTTCCAGGATTCAATATCCCGTTCGGATCAAAAACCTGTTTAATACCTCTCATTAAATTAAGATTGATCTCACTATATTTAATAGACATAAACTCTTTTTGGACAAGTCCGATACCATGCTCACCAGAAATCGTCCCTCCTAAGCTGGCAGTTAACTGAAACAGCTCCACAATACCATCCTTCAGCTTGTTTTTCCAGTCCTCATCACTCATACCTGCTTTGATAATATTGATATGTAAATTACCATCACCAGCGTGACCATAACACACACTTTCAAAACCATACCTGGAACCAATCTCTTTAATCCCGTTAATTAATTTCGGAAGTGCTGCTCTTGGCACAACCGTATCTTCTTCTTTATAAACAGAATTAGACTTCACTGATTCGGCCATAGTTCTGCGCATACGCCACAACTCTTCCTTTTGTCCAGCCGTATCCGCAAAAAGAACTTCCGTACAACCGAACTCTTCCAGCACTGAATTAACCTTTTCACAATCTTTAAATATGGTATCCAGATCATCCCCATCAAATTCTATCATCAGATAAGCATTTACCCCATCCTTAATATCAAATTTAATATCATCATACTGAACAACCCACTCTACCCCTCTGCGCTCCATAAACTCTAAAGCAGATGGAGTGATACCAGCCCTGAAAATCGCAGAAACCGCAGCACAAGCTTGTTCATTCTCAGCAAAAGAACCTAACATTAATACACTGTTCTGTACTTTGGGAATTAGTTTAGTTACAATTTTAGTCACCACCCCTAAAGTCCCTTCAGAACCAATCATCAACTGCGTCAGGTTATAACCAGAAGCATATTTCAGCGTATTCGCACCAGTCCAGATCACTTCGCCGGTTGGCAAAACAATTTCCAGATTTAATATATATTCTCTTATTGTCCCGTATTTCACAACTCTTGGCCCACCAGAGCCATGGGCTACATTCCCGCCAATAAAACAAGATCCCTTGCTGGACGGATCAACCGGATATAATAACCCCCGTTCCGCCACTGCATTCATAAACTCTTCGGTAATTACTCCAGGTTCAACCGTCGCCTGCAAATTTTCAGTATCAATGGAAATAATAGCTTTGAAGCGTTCCATAGATAACAATACACCACCATAAACAGGCAGAGCTCCACCACTTAGACCAGTTCCACCACCTCTTGGCGTAACTGGAACATGGTTTTCATTGCATAACTTTAATAAAGCAGAAACGGCAGCAGTATCAACGGGTTTTACGACTACTTCTGGTGCATAATGAAGATCTTCCGTCTCATCGTGGCTATAATCCATCAAAGAAACATCATCAGTAAACACATTTTCCGCACCCAAAATGGTGACTAACCGGGCCAAAAACCCCGAATCTATCTTTGTATAACCTGGAATTGCAGACATATATATTTTAATAATTCTATTTTAGTGTTTCTTTTCCGAGGTATAAGATAATTGAACAAAAGAATGATCAATTTCTCCCGGCATAGGCGGATGCATTTTTTTTATTCCGGCAACAGCAGTCAAAATAAAAGGAAAAGAAGAAATCGTTCTGTCCAAAATAAGTTTAACCACAGATTCAAGCATCTTTTTAGTATTCCTCATCTCTTCCAGAATAATTGTATTCAACACTTCATAATTAACGGTCCGCTGCAAGTCTTCTGTATCGCCCGAAGGGATAAAAGTAACTTCAACGCTCACCAGAAACTCAGTTCCTGTAAGTTGCTCTTCAGGATAGTATCCGTGCAGCGCAAAACATTTGACATCATTTAAAGCAACAGTTTGTAAATACATAATGATCTGATTTGTGCAACAAAATTAAATTTTTGATTGGTTTTAGCCAGCCATTACACGAAATTATTACCTTTGAAAACAAGGCTCGGATAATAGTTATATAATAATACGAAAAGATTTATATAATGATACGAAGTACAAAGCCAGCTCAACCAAATATTTGTAAACCATGAACAAATCAGGAAAGAAAGACCTTTATGAAGCACCCGATTATTATCTGTTAGACGAACTATTGTCTGAAGAGCATAAACTGATAAGGTCAGCGGTGCGTGACTGGGTGAAGAAAGAAATCAGTCCGGTTATAGAAGATTACGCACAAAAAGCTGAATTCCCTAAGCATTTGATTAAAGGTCTGGGTGAAATTGGTGCTTTTGGCCCGACTATTCCGGTTGAATATGGTGGTGCAGGACTCGATTATACCGCTTATGGGATCATCATGCAGGAATTAGAGCGTGGAGATTCGGGTATTCGTTCTACCGCTTCTGTACAGGGTTCTTTGGTAATGTATCCTATTTATGCATATGGCACTGAGGAACAGCGCCATAAATACCTGCCTAAGTTAGCTACGGGCCAAATGATGGGTTGTTTTGGTTTAACTGAGCCGGATCATGGATCAAATCCAGGTGGTATGGTTACTAATATCAAAGATAAAGGTGATCATTACTTGTTAAATGGTGCTAAAATGTGGATCTCTAATGCTCCATTTGCTGATATTGCGGTAGTTTGGGCGAAGGATGAAGCTGGAAAAATCAGAGGAATGGTTGTTGAACGTGGAATGGAAGGCTTTTCAACTCCTGAGACACACAATAAATGGAGCCTTCGTGCTTCGGCTACTGGTGAACTGGTATTTGACAATGTAAAAGTTCCTAAGGAAAATATATTCCCGGAGATCTCTGGTCTGAAAGGCCCGCTGGGTTGTTTAAATCAGGCGAGATATGGTATTGCATGGGGAGCTTTGGGTGCGGCAATGGATTGTTATGATACTGCTTTGCGTTATGCTAAGGAGCGCGTTCAGTTCGGAAAGCCTATTGGGGGATTTCAGTTACAGCAAAAAAAGCTTGCTGAAATGATTACGGAGATCACTAAAGGTCAGTTATTGGTTTGGAGACTGGGTGTATTAAAAAGTGAAAACAGGGCGACGGCTGAACAGATTTCAATGGCGAAAAGAAACAGTGTTGAGATCGCGCTTGACGTAGCCAGAAATGCGAGACAAATGCTGGGTGGAATGGGAATTACTGGTGAGTATTCAATTATGCGCCATATGATGAACCTGGAATCGGTGGTTACTTATGAGGGCACACACGATATTCATTTGCTGATTACAGGAATGGATGTAACTGGCATCAATGCTTTTAAATAAAAAAAGAGGTCATGATTGTTTCATGGCCGTTATATAATAAACAATAGATTACGAATGAAGACTTTTAAAAAATACTACTATCTTCCTGCTCCGCCTGAAGAGGTTTATCTGGCAATGACCAAAGCACAAAGTATACAGTTATGGACTGGTGCTGAAGTTGAGTTCACGGATCAGCCGGATACAGAGTTCTCTTTATGGGAAGGGGATATCATTGGAAAGAACCTGGAGTTCGACTATGGTAAAAAAATTGTACAGCAGTGGTACTTTGGTGAAGAGAATGAGCCTTCAATTGTGACGATTAAGTTCCATGCGGATAAAAAAGGGACTTCTCTGGAGTTTGTACAGACGAATATTCCTGATGAGGATTACGAAGATTTTACAACTGGTTTGAATGAATACTATATTGGGGGATTGCAGGATTTCTTTGAAGAAGAGTAGTTCCATTTAGAACTGTAACGGCAATAAAAAAAGGCGCTGCATATTCCAGTCGACGTTCATGAAGAATGAACAATGTCTGGAATATGCAGCGCCTTTTTCTATTGTACAATTAGCAGATCTGCATTCCATAAGGTGTTGGTTGGTGGTTAGCTGGAGTTATTGGATAACTTATCAGATGAAATCAGAACGATTTTATTCAACTGAATTACAGCTAATTAACAACTATTGATTAAAATATATTTTTGTAATGGGGTAAAAGAAATAGTTTGCGGCTAATAGGCTCGAAAACAACATTATGAAAAGAATTTACTTTTGCCTGAGCCTGTTATTATTTTGCCACTGCTCTTTGAGTTATGGTTTTAGAAAAGAATCATTAACGCAGTCCCCTCCTGTCCGGAATACAATACTTTTAACGGAGGCATTGAAGAATTTAAGTGTTTTATATAAGGTGAATTTCTTATATGAGCAGGAAACCATTAGCCAGAAGAAAGTGGCTTTTAATACTGCCGAATTTAAAGGGAAGAAAATCGGTGAGGTTTTAAGCGGGTTATTAACGCCTTTGAATTTAGGCTGGTATAAGATTGATGATAAAAATTATTCTGTTTATCCGCTGGACAAACCCCAAAAATCTTCTGGTTTAAAGAACAGTAATCACACTACGGTTTCAAATCAATCATTAACAGATAGCCTGGTTACCAGTCAGATAACTGGCCGGGTAATAGACGAGCTACAAAAGCCGCTGGAATATGTAACCCTGACTTTGAGAAGGGCAGCTGATTCGTCATTTGTGCTCAATGCACTAAGTGATTCCACAGGGAGGTTTGTATTCCCAGGGATTAAACCGGGGGATTACAAGATTAAAGTAATTGCTATTGGTTATGCGTATTTTACAACATCTTTATTGAGTTTGAATACTCAGGAAGGGCTTATTGTGGAGCCAATTAAGTTAAAGGCTTTATCTGAGACTTTACATGAAGTGAAGATCATGGCCAGCCGCCCTTCTGTAGAAACCAGGAGCGATCGTTTTATCCTGAATGTAGAGAACAGTCCAATGGCAATCGGGAATTCATTGCAGCTATTAAAATCTGCTCCTTTCGTTAAGGTTTCTGCTGATAATAGTGTAACGCTTCAGGGAAAGAAGACAATGATATTAATTGATAACAAGCCGGTACCGGATGCTATTTTGCAAAATATTCTGGAGACGTTGCCTTCGGGGAATATTTCAAAAGTGGAATTGATCACTCAGCCATCCTCAAAATATGATGCTAGTTATGGTGCTGTAATTAATATTACCACGAAAAAGAGTACGACTGATGGAATAACGGCCAGCGTGAGAGCTGATGGTTCTATGGGTAGTTATGGCAGATCTGAACTGAATGGTACAATAAGCTACAAACACAAAGCGCTGACACTTTATGGAACTGCCGGGATAAACAGAAGTGATTATCTATTTTCAGTTAATTCGAACCGGGTTCTGGGCGATCCGAAAGATCCTGATTTACTGACGGATAACTGGAGAAGGCTTTCGAACAATAAAGTTTTTAATTTCCAGCTAGGGGCTGACCTGGAGTTAACTAAGGATCAGACAATCGGAGTACTGATCAATGGTAACCCAATGAAGTTCGGTGGCCCATGGGGAACGGTTAATCAATTCGGAAAACAGGGTGCAGCAATCGATTCTACATTATATACTAATGCTACTTTTGATCAGAAAGCATCATTTTATACTTATAACCTGAATTACCATTTACTGGCTGATTCAGGAAAAAATGAATTGACTGTACTGGCTACACTGACTCCTTTCAGGCGCAACATGTTTCAATCTTTTCCTTCGGTATTGTTAAATGCCCTGGGTGAGACTATCAAAAACCCTCCTGTTTATCAAACAGTTAACATTTCTGAGATTAATATTTATAATGCACAACTTGATTACAGACATACGCTTAAACAACAGTGGACATTGGAGACTGGTATCAAGTATCAAAGGACAGATTCAAAAAGTAGTGTTGCTTATGAAATCGAGAAGGATAATCAGTTTGTATCTGATCCGGCTTATTCCAATCAGAGTAAATTAACTGAGGCTATAGCCGGAGCTTATCTTATTCTGAGCAAGGATTGGAAAAATGATAAATTACAAATGGGTGTCCGGACTGAAAATACCAAAGTCGCATTTAAAGGGGTTTTCGATCAAAATTATTTCAACGCTTTTCCTTCCTTTTTATATCAGCATAATTTCAACGAACACAATAATCTTGCTTTCTCTTTTAAAAGAACTATTTCCAGAGCAGCTTATTATGATCTTGTTCCTTACACAGTCTTCATCAATAAATATACTGTTGAGCATGGTAATTCTACGCTTAAACCTGAATATGATAACATCTATACCATAACCAGTAATATTCATAAACTAAATTTATCATTAAGTTATACTGCTGCAAGTGGTTTGATTGTATTGCTTCCTTCTAGTCAGGATTATACCACAAAAGTCACCTTTTTCTCCCGCCAGAACCTGAACAACTCTTCAGACTTATCATTTTTTCTTTTATACCCGCTGCGCTTTAACAGCTGGTGGGAAACTCAAAATAGCGGGACACCTATAGGCTATACCAAAGCCCGCGGCCAGGTATTAGGTAATCCTTATGAACTTAGTGCCTTCCATTCAGATTTTAAATCTTCTCATATATTCCAGTTATCAAAAACCCTTAAATTACAAGTAGATGCCTATTACTGGACGCGTTATAGCCAGGGATTAACTAAATACAGCGGTTATAAAAACATAGATGCTTCTTTCTTGTTAGATATCTTTTCTGGGAAAGGCCAGGTCAGACTGAGCGGAAATGAGATTATTTTCAAAAGAAATGACTTCCATCAGGATACCGACTTTGGTCAATATCGTGCTCAGCAGATTGTCAATAATGATAGCCGGAGGATCAGCGTAGGTTTCACCTATAAATTCGGTAAAAACAAGATGAATTCACCAGAGAAAAAAGCGGGTAACGAAGAGGCGCTTAAAAGACTTTAGAAATACGTAATTTAAAGGATTCTTATTTAAAAATATACGAGACCGAAAACTGTCTGATTATGAAACTTATATCCGTAAGAGAACACCCTGAATATCTAAAGCAAGCAATTCAATACCTTCAAACCTGCTGGTCTGAAGTAGAGCCAATTATTTATGAAGATTGTTTAACAAATTGCATAAATGCAAAAGGGTCATTCCCTCAATGGTATCTGCTGGAAAAAGACAATCAAATAATTGGCTGTGCAGGATTGGTACCCAATGACTTTATCAGCAGAATGGATTTATACCCCTGGATATGTGCTTTATACGTTGACGAAAAACACAGAGGAAAAGCCTATAGCAAATTGTTGCTAGACAAAGCAAAACAGGATACTATTGAGGCAGGATTTGATAATTTATACTTATGTACTGATCATATCGGATTATATGAAAAATACGGTTATCAATACATAGGAATGGGGTATCATCCCTGGGAGGAAGAGTCCAGGATTTACGAACTGAAACTCAAATAGCACAAAATTAATTTCTGTAAAGCGCAGAATTAGATTAACCTTGCAGACAGATATGGCTACCAGAAATAACGACATACTCAGAAAGAAGCTTCATACCATAATTTTCGAATCAGACACCAAAGCAGGTAAATTATTTGATTTGATTTTACTATGGGTAATTCTGTTAAGCATTCTGTCTGTTTTTCTGGAAAGCGTAGCTAGTTTCAGAGCACATTATCTGCTTTATATCCGCATTGTAGAGTGGATTTTCACGATATTTTTTACACTGGAATATGCGCTCCGGATTTATAGCAGTGATAAGCCATCCAGGTATATCTTCAGCTTTTATGGACTCATAGACATTATCGCTTTTCTGCCGACTTATCTGAGCTTGTTTCTGGCAGGAGCACATTATCTTGTTGTTATTCGTGCGTTCAGATTACTTAGAGTTTTTCGGATTTTAAAGCTGAGCCGTTTCACCAGTGAAGGAAATATATTGAGAAACGCGCTTAAAAATAGTTTATATAAAATCACCGTATTCCTGGCAAGCGTCGTTACACTGGTAACCATTATTGGTACACTTATGTATATTATTGAAGGGGACGCAAGTGGTTTCACCAGCATCCCCGTTTCTATTTACTGGGCAATAGTTACGATTACCACCGTTGGCTATGGAGACATCTCACCGCAAAGCCCTTTAGGCCAGCTTCTGGCAAGTATCCTGATGATTATCGGTTATGGCATTATTGCAGTACCTACCGGTATCGTATCTGTAGAAATGGCAAGGGCTACAGATGAAGCCAAGGAAAAATGCCCGGTATGTTATGCGCCGGTTTATCCGGCAAATGCAAGATTTTGCTCCAGATGCGGGAAAGAATTAAAAGAACCAGAGAAGCCTTAATTATTTTAGTGGCCGCGCTATTTTAATTCTCTATCTTAAATTTCAGGGTTAAAGCACCAGATTTAGCCTTGGTGCAAAGGGGAAAAAATGTTAATAGCAAATCTTACAAGGTTTATACCCTCTTTTAATAGCTTCGCTTAGCGTCACCTGTTTTCTTTCATGTGTACAACGATTAAATCCGTGACAGATATGACTGTGATACTTTGCAGCGCCCGAACTAATACAGATGTATACCAGTTTGGGCGCTTCTTTGCTCCGTGCATTAAAAGCAGTTGTACCAGCAATAAAAACAAAAATTAATAGCAGAGTTCTTTTCATGATAAAATCCAAAGCATATTAACTTTCATATTCATTAACACTATTTTTTCGGTAATTCCAATTTCACGATCACCTCTTTTAATATATCGGCAAAGCCATATAAGTCATCAATTGACTGAATTTCATGCTTAATTTCTTTTTTGTTGTCGTCAAGTATGACCAGGTATTTTTTTGTGTTGAGGTAAAGCCTGCAAATAGTCTTCCTGTTATTATCATCCAAAAGGATAGCAAAGTAGGAAAGAGCGTCTCTATAGATTATTCTTTTAGGCTCTAATACTTCTCTTAGTATAGACTTTACGATAAAAAACGCCTCTATCTCTTCTTCAGTAGTTACTATTCCTGAAGCTGTCTCTGTCCCCCCCCCTTCTTCTATTTTGATAGATTCAGCAACATCAATCTGTTTTTCCTGATTAAGTGCAGATTTAAGACGCTCATTAATTGCATCACTTATCAATTGATTAAATGACCGTTTGATAATTGGTGCAAATTGTTCTTTCACTTTTGCGGTGATCATATTCGGATAGACCTGCTTCGTAAAAAATGTAACGAAGCTTTCTGACGGATCAGCAATTTCTTTATGAAGCAAAGTCTTAAGTTCATTTAAATACTTAAGTTCACTTGCCGTATTTGTGATATTATCTACATCAAAATAAGATTTATGGAATTTTTTAAGTTCAGCTAACTCAGCCTCCTTAATTTCAGTTATTCTGAATTCAAAAAACGGAGTACTATCCATCTTGTTCTTCTCTACCAGATCGGTATAAAAACGATATACAATACCATTGGTCAGCAATCCAAACTTAGCTTTCGTAGTATGAAAGTATCTGAATAATTGTGAATTATGCGGATCCAGATTCTCCAGGTGGTGCTTACATTCAATTAAAATTGCAGGATCGCCATCTTTTATAATTGCATAATCGACCTTTTCCCCTTTTTTAATGCCCAAATCAGCAATAAACTCAGGGTTTACCTCAAAAGGATTAAATACATCATAGCCCATGATTTGAATAAACGGCATAACCAAAGCATTTTTTGTAGCTTCTTCTGTTTGTATTTGAGGCAGCATCTTTTCTACGCGAGATGCTAATTGTGCAATCTGATCTTTAAAGTCCATTGAGCATTTTATTTTATAATTAGTGAGTTTTACAGAGAATAATCCGGGATTTCATGGTACTACTGCTTTTCCCATTTACATAGCGTTTTTCCTTTACTTTTCATTTTTGCCAGCGTTGTTTTTATAATTCTGTAATTGCAATTACCAAGACCCCGGCAATTTGGTTTGTAGTGATACTTTTTGGTTTGACTGCCACCACAGATATAAACCGTCGTCGGCTTTTTAGGGACAGCCGTGTTAAAGAAAAGAAATCCTAATAGTAAAAGTATTTTCATATTCAGATGATTATTTATTTTTTGCCGCCGTCAATTTGTTTTCTAACTCCTTTTGATAAACCTTTCTGAGATTTCATCTTCTGTAAGTACCTGGCCGTTTTGCAGGATCATAGATTTGCGGCCATCCACAGGATTTTCAAAAATATGAAAGCCATTTCTACAGTTTAGAAATCTAAACCTGAGCGCCTTTAATCCTTCATGAAAACCCTCCTTTTTTGCTGTTTGATAAACGTGCTGAGAGCAGCTTGTTCTGAATATACATCTGCGTCTTTTGCTTTCAGGAAAGATATACCAGTAAAATCTAATGACCAGAATGAGTAGAATTTCCATGATTAATGACGGCTGAAAACAATCATTTGATATGCTGCCAAATGTCCGGGAGTCCCGCTTCCAAAACATCCTGAAACCGGCTGGACATAAGTGGATACACTTTCTAATCTGACATATTCCCATCCCTGATGATTAAACTGTCCGATTAAGCTTTCCAATTGTTCAGCAACGGCACTTGTCGTTTCTTTCTGTTGGTTAAGCGTCGCTGTGAATGGCACTACTTTATATTCCATGATAAGCTTATTTAGGTGATTATCTTTTAATTATTCAACACATCAAAAGTATAGAGGTATGAGGTGCTTTCCTTACGGGAACCCGTAAGCCAATAAATTATTTGAGAAAGTTTTGATATGCTGAATTTAGATTCAATAGCAGGAACCGGCCGTGGATTTTAAAGACCAGAAATATTAAAAGGAAATATTTCAGAAAAAAGCATAGCTGGCCAGACTGCCATCAGCTAGCTATTTGATATAAAAAAACTTGTAATTGTTTAAACAGTAGTTTAAATGATGCCCATATCTTTACAATAAGCAATCAACTGTTCATTATTGGAGAATTCCAACACTTCTCTCATGAGGTTAAAACGTTTTTCAACACTGCTCAAACCAGAAGGTTTGATATTATGTTCCTGCAAATAAATTGGAATATCTTTTTGAATCACCCCTTTAGAAAGCAGGGAGATAATTGTGATATCATATTCTGTTAATTCATAAGAATTCTTCTCTTTGATAGCCTGCCTTAAATCTACAGAAGTATAAGGCTTATTTTTATAGACACTATCTATAGCCATTTTAAGCTCTTTGGAATCATTACGAGCTTTACGTACATATCCATTGATATTCAAATCTTTAAAAAGGCCAGCTATAACTGCCTGCTTATTCTCTGCTGAGAAAACAATAACCCTCAGTCCAGGCTGCTCATTTCTGGCCGCCTTTATAAGCGCAGTGCCCTCAGATATTTTTTGGTGCTGATCATCTTCTTCAAATGAAAGATCAGTAATAAGCAGATCATAAGGATCATCTGTTTTAACCGCTTTTTGTATGCGGGTTAATGCATGGTCGCAATAAAATACATAATCAGCAGGTGGTATTCCCAAGTCTATTAGTGTTTTTCTTAGAGAAATATTGGCGCTTTCGTGGTCTTCGGCTATTAATACTTTTTTAAACATCGTTTATCAATTTAAGAAACAGGAAAAGAAATTTTTATTTTCAATCCTTTTTCGGCTTTTGTGTCAAAGATAATTTCCCCATTGATATTATTCATACGGTTTCCCGTATTCGTCAGGCCATTATTAAATTGTGTCTTTTCCGAAATCCCAATTCCGTTATCGGCATAATAAACGTTTAGATAATTATCCTTATGCTCAAACCTAACAGCAACATTATTCGCCTTGCTATGTTTACTCATATTTACCATAAGCTCCTGGAGAACATGTTCAAGCTCATACTTTGCTTCTGTGCTCACTTTTTTCCACAACTCTTTGGTATTTCCCATATACACCACCACCTTGGTAGTTTCAGTAGCAAAGGATTTCAATAGCTCAGATATTTTCTCCTGAAAATTCTGATCCGAAAGTTGTGGTTCTTCATAAGATATGTCACGGGATTTTTCGTACATAACTTCTAATTTATCCAATATATGCTCCCTTTCTAAACTATCCTGATTTTCGATCTCCGCCATTACCCGGTACAATCCATTCGCGACCACATCATGTACTTTTTTTGATGTTTTCAATTGATTTTCACGAATTGTATTTTTTGCTTCCAGTTCCAGCCTTTGTTTTCTTTTTTTATACCAAATGGAACTGATCACAGATCCGGCGAGAATTAATAAAACCGTAAAGGCCAGTAATATCCTTTGTTTAATAATCTGGTAATTTTTCTCCGTATTATCTTTTTGAAGGATTAAATTATCCGCTTTAGTTTTTTCAGCTTCATATCGGATAAGTGCAAATTGATTCTTGGCAGCATTACGGGCAGTTTGTAAACTATCATCCAGTTTCCGATAGGTTTCAAAATATTGTTTTGTTTGTTCGGGTGGCCCAAGTTCTATGAGTTTTTGCAAAGCTTCGATTTTATCATCAGGGCTATTTATTTTCTTTGCCACCTCGTACATCTTACCCGCATAGACCAGCGCGGAATCTGGTCGTGTTTGCTTATAGTATTCCGTAAGATGAGCATAACTGGCATTTAGTCCCCATAAATCATTCTCCTTTTCGCGGATACCCAGTGCCTTAAAAAAATCAGGAGCCGCATTATACGCTGGATTCTGAAGCCACTTTGTTTTCGCAATATTTGATAAAATTCTTGCATACTCCTTTTGATTCTTACTCTTTTTGGGGATAATCTCATTATAGATCTTAAGGGCCTGCGCATATTTCCTTACTTTTTGATAAGCCAGCGCCTTATTATTCAGAATAATCAGATTAAACCCTGTACCCTTTGAGTATTTTATGGCTTTATTATAATAAAATAATGCTTTATCACAATAAGCTATTGTAAGCTCATACCTTTTTAAATTGATGCTGTTCAGTCCTAATTCGTTATAATTTGAAGATAAACAGCCAATGTCTTTTTCCTTTTCCCCGTCTAAAAATTTCAGGGATAGCATTAAACTCTCTTGAGCACCAAAATAGTCACCCGCATTAGATTGTATGACCGACATGTAGTTATAGGACGTAGCTACGGTTAAGCTATCCTTAGAATTTGCGACAACCTTATTAAAGTAATAAAAGGCTGAATCTTTGTTATTTTTATTAAACAATGATTCAGCCTTATCATAATTGATATCCTTAATAGGAATGATAGTATTTTCCTTTTTATTACAGGCAAAAATGCCGAGAATAAAAACTGAGAGGAGGAGCGTTTTTTTCAAGAATAATAGTATTTGCTCAAATATAAAGAAAGTAAGGCAGTAAAAACTGCCTTACTTTTATCGGCTATGGATATTTAGGTGGAATGTGTCCACCTTCTCCGCCTGTATCGTCCTGATCATTGCCCATTGTTGTACTCGTATGAGTAGGGTCCTGAGTACTATGTGTAGTGTTATATCCTGGGCATGCCAATCCCAATAAAAAGGCAATCATTAATTCAAACATCTTTCAAAAATTTAAAGGTTAAATACTCTGTAGTTCCCCGGGAAACTGATCACAGGGAGAGCTACACTCGAAATAAGAAGCGCTTCTTAAATTTTTGGGAAGTGTGTGAGAATCAATTGCGGGAGCTAATAACTGCTTCCCAAACCGGCTACTAATCCCCGCTCTTTCATCTCATTTAGCAATCAATCTTTTGCACTAACTCCGGTAGCTAACCGACGTTTCGATTAATTGCTGAGACAAATGTATAGGGATGTAATCAGCTAACTATCAAACAATTCCGGCATTTCCGATCATTCCGCTTAATTCCGGAAAATGGCTATTTGAATTCCGGAAATGCGATTTGGATTTCAGAAATGATTATGGGATTCCGTAAATTCCGGTTGATTTTATTTAACATTTTTGGAGAATGTTTGACGACTACAAAGAAAAAGTAATCCTTACCTATGAGGAGAAGAAAAAAGCGAATGCTATTTCTTTTAATTTGATACATCCAGCTCCAGCGAAACTGAAAGAGGAATGTCTTAGAGTCTATGAGGAAAGACCTTTGAAAAAGGACGAAAATTTATTCAGATCATTTTTTGAGTCAAAAGGAGATGCAATTAATTATAGCGGTAACATCAAAGCGATTGATATTGATAAATTCAGACCTTTAATAAATTTTGTAAAAAGAAAAACGAACTTTACTGAGACAAAAAATGTTGAACTTCTGGCTTGGCTGATAGATTTTGAACCACGGCCTTATAAAGATGATTTTGATTATATTAATATGCCTGTATCTGGAGGAGGAAATAGTCTGGTTCCAGTTCCAACACCAGACCCGATCGCAGTTCCGGTTCCAGTACCAGTTCCACCAAAAGATCCAGAATCACCGGTTCCACCTCCAATAGACGAGCCAATTGATCCAATTCCACCAACCAAAAAGGATCCACCAATTCCTCCGGAGATTAAAGGTATTAAGAGGATTAAACAGATTATAATCCAGAAAATCCTGGCTTTTATAGAAAGATATAAGTGGCTAAAGCATGCAGTACCTAAATCAAGAAATGAAAAAGCTGCGATTTCATTGATAATCATATTTACTATAGCCAGTATTACCTATATATTAATAAGAGATAATAAGAACTGTATGTACTGGACGGGTGAACATTACGAAGCAATTTCTTGTGAACAAACGGTCGATGACGTAGCAATAATTGCTAAGGATACCGTAAAACTAAATCATTTAAAAAAAATCATGCATCCAGATACGCTTACATTGAACTCTTTAGGTAAAGTGTGGTATGTAAGAACCTATGAAGGATTAGAATTTTATACCTCAGATGGTTTTCATCCAATCTATAGTGAGAGAAGGCTGAAACCGATTACAACACATATAATAGATAAGTACATCTTAAAAAACAAATCTTATTAACTAACGTATTAAAACCATCCAGAAAACCCCATAAACAAAAAAAGCAACAGGCGATATTTCTGATCTTGTTCCTGATTCTGGAACGTCGGCAGAAATATCGCCTGTTGCTTTTTTTATTATAAATGAAGAAATTATCTAAAGTATATCAAACTCCCATACCCTATTCCCACTTAAACTCTCCACCCTATCTATCTTCCAAACCTGTCCCTGCTTCACCACTAAATACCTTTTAACAGGTGAAAAGAATTTAATCTTTTCCGTCTGAATCATCACTTCATTTTTAGACAACTCCGTACAACTTCCAATTGCCGTCTCCGCCTTATAGGTACCACCATAAAAAAAGTATCCTGTACCAGTCCGATGATACTGTCTATTCTTTGAAGTACAATACTTTTTATAAATTTCCTGTAAAGTTTGTCTTGCAATACTATTCTTTTGAGTTAGCTCATTCAGCTTCTCCCGATCAGCCACGACCAGATTATGACATTCCTTAGCCCATCAATTGTAAACAATTACAAATTCAGTTACCGTTTCCTCTGCCGTTCGTTCAGCATCAGGAATGCTATCAAAAGTATACTTCTCTAAATCCATAAAATCAGGTCAAATAATAACTAAGCTCTAATTAGCAGTTGGATTATTCCCCTTATCTACTACAACTTTGATATCACTTCCTGATAAATCAGTAGCATATATTTTAGAAACTTTAAACGGCTTCTCCATACCACTATAAATAACCTTATCATTTCCCGTGACAAAAAGAGAAGGCACACTCACCCCTTCCGGAGAAATTCGTTTCACCTGTTTTGAAGCAAGATCCAGTACATAAACAGCTTCCCCCGGCCCGGTTAAACCCGGTAAAATATCCTTATTACCCGCATTAAAAACCAGTTTCTTTCCATCCTTACTATAAAAGAAACTATTATTGCTGGCAATAGAAAGATCCTTTCCAATCAGGTCAGAAATGTTTACAGCTTCTACGACTTTTCCAGTCAAATCAAACGTATAAAGCTTTTGAAGATCCTGAGCTATAAGCTGATTCTCATTCTTCCACGTTGGCGCATAAACATTAAGCTTAGACACACTATCTAACATCACATAGCCAGAATTATCCGTCTTAATAACACCTACCTTCCAAAGTGATTTTTTATTAAAAATGCTAAAAGCGACCATATCTCCCGAAGGAGACCACACAGCCCGATAATAATTTTTACTCCTCACATTTAACTGAGCCTGGCTTTTGCTGACCATATCTGCAACCCAGACAGACCTGTTACCCAAACTATCACTCACCGTATAAGCTAACTTATTTCCGTCCGGGGAGATTGCCGGATCAGTAGCCCCACCAAAAGAAATCTGTTTTGAAGTATCCGCATTCGCCGCCACAATTTTCCCTTCCAGCTGATAAGCCAGCGAATATTTATTATCGACAACCTTAGGCGTTTCAACCTTATTGGAATTACTGTTAGAATTACAAGCCACTACTAAAAACGATAGCGCTGGAATTAAAAATTTAAACGATCTCATATATTGTATCTAATATTATTTATAGTGCTAAACTTAATTTAACAAATACTCAAGTATTTATTGGACTCAACCAATCAGAAAACCAACCAACTTTATATTGACGCTCAGCTATTGAGATCCCCGCTCCAAGATTACTGAATAATCCAATTATAGATGTAATAGAAAAGCATTTTTATCCGGCACAAACTAAAACCTGCCTCCTGAATATAGAGATAAGTCCATCATCCTATTGTGGTCTAGGTTGAGAAGGGGTTGGTAAGGCCAATAGCCTTACCAACCCCTTCTCAACCTAGACCACTTATAGACCCAGAACAGTTCACGACATCAAACGTTTCATTTCAAAGCAAATCAAAACCTTTATGCTCAATGCTAACAAAAATCTTTCTTCTCAAAGCCAACCAAACCTTTTCTCCTCAGCGCTAACAAAAACCTTTCCAAGCCAGCCAAACTTTTTCCCCTCCTAACCAACAAATCCCTCCTTCACAATTATTATACTGACTTAAATGAAAGGGTGTCTCTTTAGTTATGTAAAGGGTAATCCTGAAAACTTAACGAATAAAAAAAACAACAAGCCATATTTCTGACCTTGTTCCTACTTCAGGAACGCCGGCAGAAATATGGCTTGTTGCTTTTTTTATACTATATGGAAAACCTACTCACTAAAAGCCACCCTTACATTTTCCCTCAGATTATAATGTGAACTCATCACTTCACCATAAGCCCCCGTACTCCTGATCGCCACTAAATCGCCTCTTTCCGTCTCCTGTAACAAAACCTCTTTCCCAAAGCAATCCGTACTTTCACAAATCGGGCCTACTACATCATACTTCACACTCGCTTCCCCATCCTGTTTGCTCAAATTCTCGATCTGGTGATAAGCCTGGTAAAGTGCCGGCCTCATTAACTCCGTCATTCCCGCATCCAGAATGATAAAATTCTTGCTCTTACCATTCTTCACATAAAGCACTCTGCTAACCAGCGAAGAACACTGACCAACAATCGCTCTGCCCAATTCAAAATGAACTTCCTGATTTGGTCTCTTCTCTAAAAAGTCATTAAAAATCTTAAAATAAGCCACAAAATCAGGAATCTGCTGCTCAGGATTCTGATAATCAATACCCAATCCACCACCAACATTCAACACCTTGACCAGGAACCCACGCTCCTCAAACCATTTCGCAAATTCGTTGATCCTTACACAAAGATTCTTAAAAACATCTAAATTCGTGATCTGTGAACCAATATGGAAATGTATACCTATGAACTCTAAATTTGCAGAAGCCTTTAAAACCTCCGCACAAGCAGGAAGATCCCATGAATTTACCCCGAACTTGTTCTCATCCAGTCCGGTTGTAATATTATGGTGCGTATGCGCGTCCACATTAGGATTGATACGAATCGCAACCTTGGCCACCTTGCCTCTTTTTCCAGCAAGCGCATTGATCACCTCTAACTCCTGAACAGACTCTACATTAAAGCAGAAAATATCCAGATCCAGTGCCTCATTGATCTCTCTGTCCGATTTACCGACACCAGCAAATACGACCTGCTTCTTGTCAAAACCGATTTCAACGGCCTTCTTCACCTCATTGCCACTTACACAATCAGCGCCCAAACCAGCCTCTTTAATTTTTTTCAGCAGCGTATCATTAAAATTCGCCTTCATCGCATAATGCACATGAAAATCATAAACCTTAGCAGCTTCAACACAAGCACTTAAGCTGCGCTGTAATAAACTCAGGTCATAATAATAAAAAGGCGTTTCTAAATCTGCAAATTGTGCTATATCTTTGTTAGAAAACATAATGTTTAAATATCTTATTGTATTTTGTCTAATTGGAATGCTGTTGATTTACCTCGGCAACTATTTCGATCTTCAACGTCAGAAAATCAACAAAAAAGAATACGACAGAAGAGTCAGGCTCTTTATCGTACTCATTTTTATTATTATAGCCGTCCTTACTTACCTCAAAAAGAGATAATCCGGTTTTTATTCAAAAATCCGGTTATGTAAACTTCTCAGTACCTCTGTTTTATCTCCCGTATTCACTAATAAAGAGATATTATAATTACTTCCTCCATAAGAAATCATTCTGATAGGGATATGTTTGATAGAATCAAGCACTCTTGACGCAAAACCATGCTTGCTCGCACCAAAATCACCCACTACACAAACAATCGTTTGCTCCCTGTCTATATCTACAGAGCCAAAAGCATGCAGCTCCTCTACAATTTTATCCAGGTTATCCGTGAAATCTATTGTTAAAGAAACAGCAACCTCCGAAGTTGTAATCATATCAATCGGAGTCTTATAACGCTCAAAAATCTCGAATACCCTTCTTAAGAAACCATAGGCTAAAAGCATACGGCTCGACTGGACCCTGATAGCAATCAAACCATCCTTAGCAGCAATAGATTTGA
The DNA here is from genome assembly GCF_014200595.1 of Pedobacter cryoconitis. Taxonomy (NCBI): domain Bacteria; kingdom Pseudomonadati; phylum Bacteroidota; class Sphingobacteriia; order Sphingobacteriales; family Sphingobacteriaceae; genus Pedobacter; species Pedobacter cryoconitis. Next base: position 936,241 of record NZ_JACHCG010000001.1, on the reverse strand, counting down.
TTTTTCCCTTCTCACTCTCCGCAGAAATCAATGTTCCCGCAGCAGAAGGCTCCATTGTATTTAATAACCTTACCGGAATTTTATATTTCTGTGCCGGAAATACCGACTGAGGATGAAGGATTTTAGCCCCGAAATAAGCAAGCTCCGCAGCCTCATCAAAAGAAAGATGAGAAATTGGTTTCGTCCCCTTTACAATCCTTGGATCATTGTTATGCATTCCGTCGATATCCGTCCAGATCTGTACTTCCTCCGCTAAAATAGCAGCACCAATCAGAGAAGCCGTATAATCACTTCCACCACGGCGAAGATTATCTACCTCACCGAAGCTATTTCTGCAAATAAAACCCTGCGTAATAAATAATTTATTGCCCTTATGTTTCTCCAGTAAAGGTTTAAGGTTCGCCGTCGCAAAAGGAATATCAGGCTCATTATCTTCATCAATCTTCATGAAATCAAGCGCTGGTAATAATACCGAAGGCACGCCAATAGATTTCAAATAAATATGATAAAGTGTAGTGGATAATAATTCGCCCTGCGCTAAAACTACTTTCTCTTCTACAGGTGTGAAAATGTCGTTGACCAGGCCAGCTAAAAACTGAAAATGGTAATCCACCACTTCCTGTCCCTGTTCCCTGAAATCACCCTCAGGAAGAAGCTCAATGACAAATTCATTATATTTTTGATTTAGGGCGTTAATTAAAATTAACGCCCCCTGTTTATCTTCCTTTAAAAGTTTGCCTGAAATTTCTACTAAACCATTGGTTGTACCAGACACTGCTGATAAAACTACAATTTGCTCTTCAGCCGGATTGATAATATCCAGCAATTTCGTCATCCGCTCGGGGCTTCCGACAGAAGTTCCGCCAAACTTTAATATCTTCATGTTTCTAAATTGGGTTAATAATTAAACTAAAAACTCCATCTACAGTTAATTTATTTGTAGCAGATATTTTTAATTCAATTAATTTGGTATATAATTGCATTAGGGCGTGAAATTAATAAAACGCGCTTAATAATCATGCTATAAACAAAATTAAATTTGGAGGATCCGGAATTAAAAAACAGATCTTAAAAACATCCATACCCTTTCTTTTGTTTATAGACCAGAATAATCAAATATTAACGGAGAACATGCAATTAGAAGCAGCAATACAAAACACCATTAACGAGTGGCTTAATGGCAATTATGACCAACAAACAAAAGAAGAAATCCAGAAACTAATAGACAGTGAAGCGTCTACAGAATTAGTAGATGCCTTTTACAGAAGTCTGGAATTTGGTACAGGCGGACTCCGCGGTATAATGGGAGCTGGTTCTAACAGGATAAATAAATACACGATTGGTACAGCCACGCAAGGCCTGAGTAACTATCTGCTGAAAAAATATCCCGGAGAGCAAATTAAAGTAGCTATTGCCCATGACAGCAGAAATCAATCAGACTTTTTCGCTAAGATTACTGCTGATGTATTTTCCGCTAATGGAATCCATGTATACTTCTTCAAAGAATTACGCCCTACTCCTGAACTTTCATTCGCTATCAGACACTTAGGATGCCGCAGCGGTGTAATGCTTACTGCTTCACATAACCCTAAAGAATATAACGGATACAAAGCTTACGGTGCGGACGGAGGACAATTTACTTCTCCTGATGATAATATGGTGATGGACGAAGTTGCCAATATCAAAAGCATTGATGAGGTTAAATTTGAGCGTAATGAGAAACTTGTCGAACTGATCGGCGAGGAAATCGACACTTTATATCTTGATCAGATTACTGCACTTTCTGTTTCTCCGGAAGCAATCGCCAGACAAAAAGACCTTAAAATAGTTTACTCTCCGATTCACGGTACAGGAATCACTTTAGTTCCTAAAGCATTAGCTCAATTTGGCTTCACCAATTTGACTTTGGTTAAAGAACAAAGTACACCAGACGGAAACTTCCCTACAGTAGTTTATCCTAATCCGGAAGAAAAAGAAGCAATGACTTTAGCTTTAAACAAAGCGAAAGAAATTGATGCGGACCTGGTTCTGGCAACAGACCCTGATGCAGACCGTGTTGGTATCGCTGTTAAAAATAATGACGGAGAATTTGTATTGCTTAACGGAAATCAGACTGGTAGTTTATTAATCAACTATCTGCTTACTGCATGGCAGGAAAAAGGTAAATTAGATGGTAACCAGTATATTGTTAAAACTATCGTAACCACTAACCTTGTTGAAGAAATTGCCAAAGCTAAAAACGTTGAATATTTTAATACCCTGACCGGGTTCAAACATATCGGACATCTGATCACCAGCCTGCAAGGCAAGAAAACCTTTATTGGTGGTGGAGAAGAAAGTTACGGTTACCTGATCGGTGAGCTGGTAAGAGATAAAGACGCGATTATTTCCTGTGCTTTCATCGCTGAGATGACTGCTTTCTATAAAGATAAAGGCAGCAGTTTATATGATGCCATGCTGGATATGTATGTAGAATACGGCTTGTATAAAGAAGAATTGGTTTCTCTGACTAAAAAAGGGAAAAGCGGTGCTGAAGAGATTAAAGCCATGATGGAGAAATTCAGAAATAACCCGCCATTGGAACTTGGAGGCTCTAAAGTAAAAACTTTAAAAGATTACGAACTGGGTGTGGAAACTAATTTAGATACGAAAGAGAAAACGAAACTTGATTTCCCTGTCTCTGATGTACTGCAATTTATTACTGAAGACGGAAGCATTGTTTCTGCCCGTCCTTCAGGTACAGAGCCTAAAATCAAGTTCTATTGCAGTGTAAATGCTCCATTAGCAGATAAAGCACAGTTTAAAACAGTTGATGCAGCACTAGGTGTTAAAATAAAATCATTAATGGACGATTTACAAGCGTAAACCAAGCCAACTTTAAATAAAAAAGCGGAAGATATCTTCCGTTTTTTTATTTAGGTTTCATTTTTATTTATCTTTCAATCAGTCTGGACGATAACACCACGTTATTCAATTCCTTTTTCTCAAAAGAATCTACCGAAGCCAGCTCTTTTAAAACAAAGTTAATTACGTTCTCAGCAATTTCCTCTATCGGCTGATCGACTGCACTGATTGTCGGAGAATGCAGTTTAAAAATATCATGGTCATCATAAGCAATGACTTTAAATGAGCCATTCAACTTTTTATTCATTTCTCTGAAACTAAACAAGCCTCTTACAGCCAGATAATTTGTCGCAAAAAGTACGGCATCAATTTCCGGGTTATCCGTAAAAAACTGAGTCAGCTCAGCAGTGGTTTCATCCGCAGTATTGCTGAATGAAATCAGCTTGCAAAGTTTTGGATTGATTTTAATCTTATTTGCCTTCAGCGCCTGTTCATAACCTTTATAACGGTCTTTGATCTGCTCTACATCAACATCAACAGTCACGAAAGCGATGTTTTTCATTCCTTTAACAATTAAGGAATCAGTAGCCATATAAGTTCCTTTTATATTGTCTACCAAAACACTGCTCACTTCCAGTCCTGGTAAATGACGGTCAAATACCACTACCGGAGTACGGTCAGAAAGCAGTTCGCGAATATCTTCTTCCATACCCACCATCGGTGCGATGATATAACCATCTACCTGCCTGGACTTAAACATCCGGATCAGGCCTTTCGCCTTGTCCAGGTTATTTTCAGTACTCGAGTAGATAATCTTATAACCATGTTTGTAAGCTTTATCCTCAATCAACCTTGCGATGGCAGCGAAAAACGGATTAGAAATATCTTCTACAATTAATCCTATTGTATTGGTATTCCCTGTGCGCAGACTTCTCGCGACCTGGTTTGGCCGGAAGCCCACTTCCTTAATAATTGCCTCGACTTTTGTAATCATGTCCTGGCTAATACGCATTTTCTCTGCCTTACCATTCAATATGAAAGAGACAGTAGTAATAGATACATTAGCCTTCTTTGCGATATCCTTTATAGAGAGGGGTTTCATTTTGTTTTTTTGTTTAGATAGCCAAGCTAGAAAAATAAAAACTATTAATGAAACAGTCTCAACTGTCTCCCCGATATTTTATTTCATCACAGCTAATTGAAACCTGATGCTTATGCTGTATACACTGCTTTTATCGCGATTAAATATGCTAAAATGGCCTTTACTCACCTCAACTAGCCTGAATCGGTTCACTTTGTTCAATCCTTCAATTTCCCCTTCAATTGTAATAATAACGTTATCATTTTGTGCATCGGACTAAAATCTTATTCAAAATCAATTTAACGTTGTTATCTATATAAAGCGTAAATTTGCAATACTGATATTTTTACTATGGCATACATTGATTATTACAAAATCCTGGGCGTGGATAAAAAAGCAACGCAGGATGAGATAAAGAAAGCGTACAGGAAACTTGCACGTAAATATCATCCAGATTTAAATCCCGAAGACAAAGAAGCAAATAAGTTATTTCAGCAGATCAATGAAGCGAATGAAGCATTGAGTGATCCTGATAAGCGCAAGAAATATGATGAATACGGTGAAAACTGGAAACATGCAGATCAGGCCCAGCAGCAAGGTAACCCTTTTGGTGGCGGTGGCAGACGCGGTGGTTCAGGTGGTTTTGGCGGCGGATTTGGTGGCGGCTCAGACTTTGGCGGCGGCGATTTCTCAGATTTCTTTGAATCCATGTTTGGTGGCGGCGGCAGACAGCAAAGAAATGCGGCAAAATTCAGAGGACAGGATTTACAGGCTTCTCTGCAAATCTCTTTCAGAGAAGCGGCAGAAACACATAAACCTACCATTACGGTAAATGGCAAAAACTTAAGGATTTCTATTCCTGCCGGTATTGCCAATGGACAGGTCATTAAACTGAAAGGTCAGGGTGGCGCGGGCGCAAACAACGGGCCTGCCGGAGATCTTTTTATTACGATAACGATCACTGATGACCCTATTTTTAAGAGATTGGGCGACGATCTTTACTTAACGAAGGAAATAGACCTGTATACTGCTTTACTGGGGGGAGAAGCTACGATTGACACCTTAAGTGGAAAAGTAAAGCTAAAAGTACCAGAAGGTACTCAGAACGGAACAAAAATAAGACTGAAAGGCAAAGGATTTCCTGTTTACAAGAAAGAAGGAGAATTTGGAAACCTTTTTATAACTTATACAGTTAATATACCAACAAGCCTGACAGAAAAACAAAAAGAACTATTTAAAGAACTTCAGGAACTGTCGAAATAATGGAATAATTCAATATCCTATGGAAAACGAATTAATAACTATAAGAGATTACTGTGTTAATTATGCCATTGACCCTTCGTTTATTCAAAAACTGGAAGAGTCCGGATTAATCGTACTGACCATAATTGACGGAAATAAATTCTTACATTTTGAACAATTAATGGAAATGGACCGTTATGTCCATTTCCATTATGATTTAGAGATCAACATTGAAGGGATCGATGCGATCATGAACCTGTTACAAAAGGTGAAACACCTGCAACATGAGGTTGAGCATTTAAAAACTCATATCCATCTGCATGAAGGACATTAATTTTCCTTATAAACCTCAGGATTAACCAGAAAGGGAGGCTTCTCCCCTTTGGATACTGCAATAATATTCTCCGCAGCAAGCCTCGCCATCGCATTCCTTGTACCTTCTGTTGCTGAACCAATATGAGGCAATACAGCTACATTAGGCATAAACAGTAAACGGTTATCCGGATGCATCGGCTCAGGATTGGTTACATCCAAACCAGCTCCCCAAATCGTTTTACTTTCCAATGCCCCAATTAAATCTGCCTCGTTATGAATTGACCCTCTGGCAGTATTGATAAAAATTGAACCCGGTTTCATTTGTTTAAAGGCTGCAAGATCAAACTTACCCTCCGTTTCCGGAGTTAATGCGGTATGCACAGTCAGTACATCACTTTGCGCTAACAACTCTTCAAAAGAAACCAGTTCTGCATCCAGCAGATTTTCAGCCTCTTCATTTCTGCTCCGGTTATGGTAAATGATTTTCATGCCAAAAGCTCCTGCACAGCGTTTAGCCATTTCTGTTCCTATTTTCCCTAAGCCAAAAACGCCTAAAGTACAACCATTCAGTTCCTTCCCTAAATTAGCTGTCGGTTCAAAAAAGCCCCATTCCCCATTAGTAATCTTACGGTTCATATAAAAAGCATTCCTTGCCGCAGCCATCATAAGCAGAAAAGCAGTATCGGCAGTTGCCCCGCTTAAAACACCAGGGGTGTTACCTACTGGTATTTTAAGCCTTGTTGCTGTTTCAATGTCTACATTGTCATAGCCTACAGAATGTAATGCAATTACTTTCAGATGTGCACTTGCCTCCAGAAACTCCTGATCCAGCCGCTGTCCTGCACTTAGCAATGCATCTGCCCAGGAGCATTCTGCAATTAACTCATCACGGGTCATATTCCGCTGCTGTGTCCATTGTTTAATTTTCAACCCTGCCTCTTCCAGCAAGCGCAGACCTGATTCGGGAATTACTCTGGTTATAAATACATTCATGGGTGCTATTTACCTAAAAAATTTGAACTGATCGTATCCCACACTTCTTTTCCATCACCATTCAGTGTTTGTTTCAGCATGTAAATTCCAAATCCTTTAGCCTGTTCAAAATCTATTTTAGGTGGCATTGACAGTTCTGCCTGATTAACAACAACATCAACTAATACTGGCCCGGGATGGGCTAATGCCGCTGCAATAGCGGCCTCTACCCCTTCTGCCTCTTCTACCCTGATTCCTCTGATCCCAATAGCCTGCGCCATCTTTGCGAAGTCAGGGTTTTTAAGGTCTGTACCAAAAGGAGGCATTCCGATCACTTTCATCTCCATCGCCACAAAACCAAGAGAACTATTGTTATAGACAATGATTTTTACTGGCAGATCATATTGATAGATTGTTAAAATATCACCCATCAGCATCGCAAAGCCACCATCTCCGGATAGAGAAATTACTTGTCTTTCGGGAAAGGCAACCTGTGCGCCAATTGCCTGTGGCATAGCACTCGCCATTGACCCATGGTTAAAAGAACCAATCAGCTTTCTGCCTTTTTTCATATCCACATAACGTGCCGCCCATACCGTTGGCGTACCAACATCTGCCGTGAAGATTGCATTATCAGCCGCTTGCTCACTTAATATACGGGTTAAATATTCAGGATGAATAGCTTTACCTGAGACCATTTGTGCATGCCCCATCAGGTTTTTCCTGTTCTCTTTATAACGCTGCTGACATTTCTCTAAAAAAGCAACATCAGTTACTTCTTCTACGAAAGGCAGTAAAGACTTAATTGTTTCCCTGACATCTCCGGTTAAGCCAAGATCCAGTTTACATCTGCGCCCTAATCTTTCCGGCCTGATATCTATTTGTATGATTTTGGCTTTTGAAGGAAACCATTCTTTGTAAGGAAAATCAGTACCCAGCATTAACAGCAAATCGCTTTCTTCTACTGCATGATAACCTGAAGAAATACCAATTAACCCCGTCATCCCGACATCGTAAGGATTGTCATACTGAACGTGTTCTTTTCCTCTTAATGCATGTACAATTGGCGATTTGATTTTACCTGCAAATGCCAGCAATTCATCATGTGCATCTCTACAGCCCGCACCGCATAATAAAGTGACTTTTTTAGCCTCATTAATAAACTGCGCCAGCTTTTGCAATTCTTCATCAGCAGGACGGATCGCCGGACGACTAACAAACAAAGGATGATCTAATTCCTCATTCTCCATTTTCTCCATGGCCACATCACCAGATAAACTGATAACCGCTACCCCATTCTGCCCTATGGCATGCTGCATCGCGATTTGTAAAACTCTGGGCATCTGTCTTGCCGAAGCTATTGTTTCGCAGTAATAACTGCATTCGCGGAACAAAGATTCCGGACGCGTCTCCTGAAAATAAGAAGTGCCGACCTGCTCGCTTGGGATATGCGCTGCAATGGCAAGTACCGGTGCATTACTTTTATGTGCATCATATAAACCATTAATCAGGTGCATATTTCCGGGGCCACAGCTCCCTGCACAAACTGCTAATTTACCTGTTAACTGCGCTTCAGCGCCAGCAGCAAATGCCGCCGCTTCTTCATGCCGGTAATGAATCCATTCAATGTCTTTAGAATTACGGATCTCGTCTACAATTCCATTCAGGGAATCGCCAACTAAACCATGTACACGCTTAACCCCTGCCTGAATTAGTATCTCTACCAATTTCGCTGCTACTGTTTTTGCCATAATATTTTTGATAAAATAAAAGCCGCCCCATTGGGACAGCTTTCATAGGATGATTATTTTTTTACAACTTCGTTATATCTGCGTTCCACTTCCGGCCAGTTCACTACTGTCCACCAGGCAGTTATATAGTCTGCACGTTTATTTTGATATTTCAGGTAATAAGCATGTTCCCAAACATCCAATGCTAAAATTGGACGGCCTTTTTCAGCTACTGCATCCATCAATGGATTATCCTGGTTTGGAGTGGTTGTAATCTTCAATTTTCCATTCTGTACAATCAACCATGCCCAGCCTGAACCGAAACGTTTCGCAGCGCTATCAGCAAAGGCAGCTTTAAATTTTTCCATAGTACCGAAATTTGCATCTATTTCCTTTAAAAACTCAGGTGATGCAGGTTTTGGTTTAGGAGCCATAATCTGCCAGAATAAGGAGTGGTTATAGTGTCCGCCGGCATTGTTACGGATAGCAGCAGGGTAAGTAGAAGCCACAGCTAATATTTGTGCCAGTGTTTTACCTTCTGCAGCAGTACCTTTTACAGCAGCATTTAAATTGGTTACATACCCCTGATGATGTTTAGTGTAATGTATTTCCATAGTCTGCTTATCTATAGCAGGTTCCAGTGCGTTGTAAGCATAGGGTAATGGCGCAAGTTTGAATTGTGCGCTCAGGGTCTGTGTGCCTGCAAATAACAGAACGATAGGTAAAAAGCTTTTGAATAATTTCATCGTAGTAAATAGGGTTATTTGAAAAAGCTGTTTAAACCTGGCAAATGATTACGCATGTTTAAACAGCTGTCTATTTAAAACGATTATTAAATTAATTTGTTTTCCCTATTTAGTTTTAATGAAGAGGATTAATCCTAAAACACTTACCACCAGGACACCAAATGCTGAAAAAGCAGTCAGAAAATCCCTGAAGTTTTTACCTGCAAAGTCTACCAGCAAAAATTTATGGAATACGGCAAAGCTTAAGCCCTCTCTTCTGTCCGAATCCTGAACTTTCGCCGCTAATCTTCCAGTAGCGGTTTCCAGATAATAAGTAAGATGTTGTGGCGTACTTAAAGCTATTTTCAAAACTGGTAAACGCTTATTGACAAAACCATAATCGTTATCAAATTTGGTCAGATAGTCTGAAGAAGAGATAATCAGCGGAGCAGATTCATCAGCTGCTGCATTGGCCATCATTTCACAACAAGCAGCTTCTCCATCAGCAGCTCCCTGAGCTACAAAATGTTTAACCAGGCTATAACTATACTCCATAATCCCGTCTGGTAAGAGTTGTCCGTTAGCGGCATCATAACAGGCAATATCAGGTTTTGTCTTTTTAGCTTTCTCGCCAAACATAGTTTCAGCTTTTGCCACCTGTTGTTTTTTCCAGCTATCATTTTCCTTTTTGATGAGGTAAACCAGATAATAAGTTTTATCATTAAATCTGGCTAGTGAAATATTACTCACCTGCTCCCAGTTCAACGGTAAAGCAGTGGAAGCAACCATCAGGTCACGTGCCTTTACTTCGGGCTCAAAAACATAATTGATCCGGTCATCTGGTGTAAATTTATGTGTCGCATGGTAAAATCCCGAGCCCATAAAGGTCAGGGTAACCAAAGAAGTCCAGATCCCGATAGCCCGGTGATACTTCCTCAGAAAACCTACCTTTTGTCCGGTAACAGGCTTTTTAAACTTCTTCCATAAAAAACCATAGATCAATAATCCGCTTAAAGTAGAAAAGATAACGATCGAGGCCAGCAAAAGAATCAGCGCATATCTGGCGGTGTTATTCGTAATTTTAGCGATGAATTCATAACTATGGAAATTACTGAATACCCATAGAAAAACTTTCCTGTTGGTATCATTGTAATTAGCCAGCCTGCTTTGAGAGGTTTCCACATAAACATCCATATGATCTTTCCGATCAAAGCTGACCTTCCATACCGGAAGCAGGCGGTTGATATACTTATATTCATCTGTAAAATTGGTGAGCTGTGTAACAGATACAATTTTAGAAGTACTGTCCCCCAGAAAATACCGGCTCAGATATTCCGCGTATAAACGCTCTCCATCCACCAGTTTTACCCCGTCGGCAGCAGAAAAATATTGAATTTGATTCTTACGGTCTTTAACCTGGTAAAAGGTCTTTCCCTGAAAGTCTATTAACCTGAAATTCCGGAGTAAATTAATCCCGTTTTTCTGTAACACCTCATTAACAGACAGTTTGACTTGCTCTCTATTGATCGGTTTGGGTTTAATATATTCATGAGCGATCTGCAATTTGAACCAGTGTGCTATGATGGGATGACTTAAACCAGAGCATGTCCAGAAAATCACTGGAATGATGGTTATAATCCCAAGGATACGGTGCCAGGAATACATGTTCCTTTTCACCGTCCGGCTAAGATTTGCGGTGCCCATGTTAGTGTTTATATTCTGCCAGCAGGATATCCATATCCTTCATGAGCTGTTCTACCTGGGCATCTACTGTTCCATCGTAAGCGCCTCTGATCCTTTTGTCCTTATCTACCAGCACAAGATAGCCCTGATGAATGAAACCACCAGGTGCGGCCTTGTCCTGTCCTACAGAGACCAGGTAATTACGTTCAGCCAAAGCATAAGTTTGCTCTTTGGTTCCCCATAAAAATTCCCACTGCGTACCTTTAATACCCAATTTAGTAGCATAAGCTTTCATTCTTGAAGGTGTATCATATTTCACATCAATGGTATGTGAAGCCAATTTCACTTCTGGATTGTTTAAGTACTTCTGATATACTTTTAACAGGTTGCGGTGCATGGTGGGGCAGATTGTAGGGCAGGAAGTAAAAAAGAAATCAGCGACATAAATAGTGCCGTCAAAATCTTTATTGGTCACCACAGCGCTATCCTGATTCAGAAACCTGAAAGCTGGAATAGTCCGGTAGGTCGTATCAGTACCTGTGATATCCTGTTGCAGGAAAGGCAGTCTTTTCGTTTTATCTTTGCAGCCTGTTACTACTGCCAGCAGCAGAAACAGGTATATTAATCTTCTTCCCATTATTTCTTGAATTGTTTCAGGTAAGCATCGGAGGATTGAATTTCAGCTTTATACAAACTATCGATCTTCCCGATTTTAATCCGTTCAGCTTTAAAATATTTAATGGCATCTTCATTGGATTTACCGGTTACATCAGGTTCAAACTTGTGCATCCAGTCATTCATCAGTTCTTCAGCAACGTTTAACCTGTCCAGCGTTGCTTTCATCACTACTTTTTCTTTTAAAGTATCGGTAGAGGGAAATCTGGCTTTCAATGCAGGCATTTCTTTCAGCATAGAATCCAGCCTCATCTGGTTGTTAACCAGTATACCATGATCTTCCATCACCACATCATGAAATTTCATGACTTCATCTCTTTCTGTTTTATAATTTGGAGTTTGGGTACAGGCAACTGCTCCTGTAGCTAATACGAGTACGGCTAAAAATAATTTCATATTGTATTGTTTTAATAGCGATGTATACGCGTTTCCCGCAACTCCGGAGCTGTCAGAAAGCTCCGATATGCCGCAAAAATGCATTACATCATTTGATTGCCTGTTTAATATTAAACAGACTTATAAAAAAAATTGAATTAGAAAGGGGGTATTAGCAGGAGAACTGCGGAGGGTGGAAAATAGCGTTCAAACGCGCTACTGGTACTCCCGTTGTTAAGGGAATACGCAGGTTTATCGCAATAAAAGAATATTGTTTAAATATAAAAGGGGTAGAAACTATAGCTTCCTGCAACTGGATTTTCTGGAACTGATGGTCTTGTTTCTGTTCCTTTTCCTGTGCCTGTTTGAGCTTTCTCATCAGGTAACACTGCCCATTGCAATGCAATTGTGGTTTATCTTTATTCACACAAAGCTCTTTCGCAATATACCCCTGGTTCATTTCAAAACCTGCAACGACAAAAAGTCCCGACAGGCTTACTGAAGCCGAACACATTAAAAGTAATATAGCTATAAAGCGTGTGAACATGGATTGTTACCCCCTTAATTTACCCCATTTTAAATAGGTTGCTCCCCAGGAGAACCCTGCACCAAAAGCGGTGAGCAACAAGTTATCATTTTCTTTGAAATCGTTTTTAAATTCCCACATACACAATGGGATCGTTGCAGCAGTGGTATTACCGTAAAGCTGAATGTTAACCTTTACCTGATCTTCTTTCAAGCCTAACTTATCCCCTACGGCCTGAATAATACGCAGGTTTGCCTGATGTGGAATCAACCAGTTGATATCTTTAATCTCCAGGTGATTTCTTTCCATGATTTCATTACAGGTCTGCGTCATGCCTTCAATTGCCGCTTTAAAAACGATCCTTCCATTTTGAGAAATGTAATTCTGTTTCCTGTCAAGCGTATCCAGTGAAGATGGATTTAATGAACCACCAGCAGTAACGATCAAATGTTCTTTACCTACACCGTCAGTTCTGAACACATTATCTACTAATCCTGTTTCTGCTTCGGTCTGCTCCAGCAAAACTGCTCCGGCACCGTCACCAAAAAGAATACAGGTATTTCTGTCTTCGTAATTTACTATAGAACTGTTTGCATCTGCACCAATAACAATTACATTTTTGTAACGGTTACTCTCAATTAAGCTTGCACCCAGAGTCAGGGCATAGAGAAAGCCGCTGCAAGCTGCATTGGAATCCACACCCCACGCGTTTTTCAATCCTGCTTTTTCACAGACAATACTTGCGGTCGAAACCATAATATAGTCAGGAGTAGCCGTAGCCACAATTACGCATTCGATTTCATCCGGGTTGATGTGACTATCTTCCAACAGTCTTTTGACTGCCATGGTAGCTAAGTCGGAGGTTGCAAGTGAATCATCGTTAAGGATTCTTCTCTCATGGATACCAGTTCTTGAAATAATCCAGTCACTATTCGTATCCACCATTTTCTCCAGATCATGATTGGTTAAAATGGTTTCCGGTACATATCCTCCCAAAGCTGTTATGGCAGCATTATATCTCTTTCTCATTAAGCATTACAATTCTTGGCGCAAAACTAATAAATATTTACAGCTGTGTTACACTTTATTTTTACAGTAGTGTACCTTTGCCGGATCAATAAATTTTATTATGAGACATCAATACACACTTATCTGCGCTATTTTACTGACTGCCACGCTGTTTGCTTCTTCCTGCAAGAATGAAAGAAAACTTCCGATATATGGCTTAAGAGACACTAAAACGGTTAAAAACAGCGATGGAACAGCTGGTGTTGATACGATATATCAGACTATACCTGCTTTTAAATTCCTGAATCAGGATAGTGTATATATTACAAACGATCATTTTAAAGGTAAAATCTATATTGCAGATTTCTTTTTCACTTCTTGCACGAGTATCTGCCCTATTATGCATAGAAACTTGAAAATGATCTCAGAAAAGTTCAAAAATAATCCTGATGTCATGTTTTTATCACATACGATAGATTTTAAGTATGACACACCTTCAGTGCTTAAAAAGTATGCGCAAAAACTTGGAGTAGATGGCCCGAAATGGCAATTTGTATACGGCCCGAAAGATAGCGTATATACTTTAGCAGAAAAAAGTTACCTGGTTGCTGTTAATGTTGATAGTGCAAATAGAGATGGCTATGTACACCAGGGCTTTCTGGTCTTAATTGATAAAGACAGAAGAATCCGAGGTGCTTATGATGGCACAAACCCTGAACAGGTAGCACAATTAGAAAAAGATATTCCGGTTTTACTAGCAGAGGATAAAAAATAGAGATGAGGAAATTTATAGTAATTAGTCTGGTTTCGCTTGCGCTGATCAGCATGTTTTATTCTTGCCAGACAGCAGAAACAGTACAGCAGGACGCTTATTATGTAAATGGACGGGATCTTTATATCAAGCATTGCCAGAATTGTCATGGCGGAAAAGGTGAAGGCCTGGGTGCCTTAACCCCGCCCCTTACTGACAGCGTGTTCATGAAAGCGAACAAAGAAAAGCTCGCTTGTATTATTAAAAATGGGATTTCAACACCGGTTACTGTACATGGACAGGTTTATGAAGGCAAAATGCCTGAATTTAACCTGGCTAATATAGATATCGCTCAATTAGTGGTTTATATCACCAATGGCTTTGGCCATAAACAAGGAATGTACACCACTCAGCAGGTAGAAAACGATCTTAAGAGCTGCAAGTAGTATTTTTTAAATCGGTTTCTGTACCTTTGCGCAAAATGCAAGCTGTTCTATCGCTGTAAGTAATGCTCCGGCATCTTAAAGAGGAAAGTCCGGGCAACACAGAGCATCTCGCTTCCTAACGGGAAGAGGTTTGGGATTGAAGACCTGAATTATGGAAAGTGCCGCAGAAAATACACCGCCGATGGCCTGTTAAGGGCACAGGTAAGGTTGAAATCGTGAGGTAAGAGCTCACGAATTTTCCGGGTGACCGGAAGGGCTGGTAAACCCCGGGAGTTGAAAGACCAAATAGGCTGACGCATGTAGGGCTGCTCGTCCGATGTCAGTGGGTAGGTCGTTAGAGATAAATGGCGACATTTATAGTAGATTAATGGTAGAAGCCTTGATTTATCAAGGTACAGAACCCGGCTTACAGGCTTGCATTTTTTTATTTTATCTGTATTATTTGATAATTAGTAAATATATTCGTATCCGATAAAAGACTAACAACCCCCTATGGCTAAATTATTAATTATTGATGATGAACGTGCGATAAGAAGCACATTACGTGAGATCTTAGAGTACGAAAATTACGAGGTAGAGGATATTGATAATGGAGTTGATGGATTAGATCTGATCAAAAAAAAGAAATACGACCTGGTATTATGTGATATAAAAATGAATAAGATGGATGGTATGGAAGTGCTTGAACAAGCATTGGCTTACAGTCCTGATTTACCATTTATTATGATCTCCGGCCACGGTACGGTAGAAACAGCCATTGAAGCCAGTAAAAAAGGTGCTTTTGACTTCATCTCTAAACCACCTGATTTAAACCGTTTACTGATCACTGTCAGAAATGCACTGGACAGAGGTAACCTGGTTACTGAAACTAAAGTTTTAAAACGCAGAGTAAGTAAAACAAGAGATATTCTTGGTAGTTCAGAGAATATCAATAAAATCAAAGAAACTATTGAGCGTGTTGCCCCTACTGAAGCCCGTGTATTGATTACCGGTGCAAATGGTAGTGGTAAAGAATTAGTGGCCCGTTGGTTACATGAAAAATCCCACCGTTCAGAGAGCCCTTTAATTGAAGTAAACTGTGCTGCAATCCCATCTGAGCTGATTGAAAGTGAACTTTTCGGTCACGAAAAGGGATCATTTACCTCTGCTGTAAAACAGCGTATCGGTAAGTTCGAACTGGCCAATGGTGGTACTTTATTCCTGGATGAAATCGGGGATATGAGTCTTTCTGCCCAGGCAAAAGTACTTCGTGCTTTACAAGAACATAAAATTACGCGTGTTGGTGGTGAAAAAGAGTTAGAAGTTAATGTACGTGTACTTGCTGCAACGAACAAAGACCTGATGAAAGAAATCGAAGATGGTAATTTCAGAATGGATTTATACCACCGTTTAAATGTCATCAATATCCATGTTCCTCATTTAACAGAACGCCGCGAAGATATTCCTGAAATTGCCATGAGCTTTTTAGAAGATATCTGTAAAGATTATGGCATGCCGGTAAAAAAGATCAGTGAAGCCGGAATGCTTGCGTTGCAAAACTTACCATGGACAGGAAACGTACGTGAGTTGCACAATATGATTGAACGTCTGATCATTTTAAGCGATAAGATTATCTCTGAGCATGAGGTTATCGCATTTGCTAATCCGGGTGGCGGAACCAACATTGGCGCCGCAAATCATGGTTTTAACGGTAACAGCAATGGTTCAGCTGCCGGAACAACCAATTATGATAAATTCACAAATTTCCAGGATTATAAAGATCATGCGGAAAGAGAATTCATCAAGTTTAAACTGGAAAAGAACAACTGGAATGTCTCTAAAACTGCGGACGATATTGATATCCAACGTAGTCACTTGTACAGCAAAATTGAGAAATTCGGCTTAAAAAGAGTCACTGAATAATATTTTAATCAGCTTAAACAGCAAAAAGGGATTAGCAATGCTAATCCCTTTTTTTATTGCGGTATATCCGCTCACTAATGACCGTGTTATTTTTTCAAAATATAAAGATCTGCTTGTTCTCCAGTAATCTTTTTACCGTTCATATCCAGTTGAATGATTTTATTTTCTCCCACAAAATATTTATTTGGTGCGTCTTTGATGCCATCCAATGTGATTATCTGACCACTTTTTTCCCAGCTGAATTTCCCTTTTTCCTCGAAAACCTTCGCATCACTTTTGCCCAGATATTTTGTTTTTAGCGTATAGGTCAATTCTTTACCCAAAACTAAAGTAGTTTCAATCCCTTCACAATCTGCACAAGGAACAATCCCTTTGTAAGTTCCGTCCCAATCTAAAGCATTTTTAGAACTATGGTCGAGATCCATTTTTAAACTATCAGATTTTACACCATCCATAGTTAAGCTGTCTTTAGTCAGACTATCCGCATTTAGTTTTTCAGAAGTTTTTGAATGCCCACATCCCCATAAGGTGCAGGCAGTAATAGCAATTACCAGAATTTGTTTAGTCATGGTACGTTATTTGTATGTTCTGCCTCAAAGAAGCAAGAAATACGCCAAATTATAATTCGGCTGAATATAGTAGCGAATCTGGAAAATGTTTTATAGCTTCATGTAAATTTAAAAAAACCGCAATATGAAAAAGTTAATCGTTATGATGCTGTTGGCTGTAATGGCTTTTACAACAACGCAAACATTCGCTCAAACAAAAAAGGATGGTTCAAAAGATATGCGTTATAAAAAGAACAAGCAGCCTTTGAAAAAAGATGGAACACCTGATAAACGTTTTAAAACAAATAAGGAAGTAAAAAAAACAACAGTTAAGACGACAACACCTGTAAAAAAAGCAGCGTAATCTTCCTGACAGAATAATATAAAAAGAATGCCCTGGATAATTTTCAGGGCATTTTACATATCTGAACTGCCTGTGACAACAATTAGCAAATAATTAACGTTATTTAGATTGATATGAAGTTATTTGAATTGATATGAAGCTAATAAAATATGTGAGTACACTGGTACTCTTCTCTTTACTTGCACTGGCCGCTTCAGCACAAGATGCTGTAGTGATTGATACGGGTAATTTTGTCCGTGGAACGATACAGGGAACTGATTTTCTGACGGTCGGCCTCAAAAAAGACGATGGATCAATGGCACAATATAATGCTAAAGATATTAAGGAGTTTTTATGGAATGGGGAAACCTATGTCAGCAAGCCTTTTGTAGCGAACAAAAAAGCCGGATACCGTTTCTTTAAACTTGTAGAAGCGGGTAAATTGAATTTATATTCAATGGGTGGCAGTACAGGAGTTGTTGAAAAACCAAGAAGACGGGTTCGTTTCTCACCTTCCATCGGCCTGGGTATTGGAACCGGAGGTTATAGTGGTGTTGGAATTGGCGGAGGCGTAAGTTTTGGAGGTCGCGGAGACGACGATGACCGTCCCAGGAGAGAACGCCGCGCATTATATTATATAGAAAAGCCAGGTTCTGGTGATATGAAGGAAATTACTCCGGATAACTCAGATACTAATACACAGTATATAAAAAATATCTTAATGGAGAATATGTCTGATGATCAGGATCTGACTGAACGCATTAAAGGAATAGAATATTTTGATGCAAAGTCTCTGACTTCTTTGGTGAAAAGTTATAATTCCGTTCATCAATAAAACTAAATTATAAACATAAAAGCCTGTTAACCTGATGATCGGGTTAACAGGCTTTTCTGTTTAAGACTAACTGTTGTTCTGCAAATCATACATTTCGTGCATCACTCCTTTTAGCTGTTCATATATCTTTTTATAAAGACCAAAACTGGTTTGATAAATCAGATGATTCTTTTCATCAGGTTCAATATAAGTAATGTCCTGCTGATCCGGGAGTGGGTAAGCTGCCGAGAGCCCAAGTGCTTTAAAAGCAAGATAAGCTGCCCCCACTGCTGAAGCGTCTTCCACACTATACAGCAAAAGTTTTTTACCTGTAATATCAGCCATAATTTGTAACCAGATGGCTGAAGTCACAAAACCGCCGCTTACATTTAACTGTTTTATTTCTTGTCCGGAGGCAGTTAATGCCAGTAAAACATCATTCAGTGCGAAACAAATCCCTTCAATCACCGCACGTGTAAAATGAGCAGTCTGATGATTCAGGTGCATTCCGAAAAATGTACCACAGCTTTTGGAATCCCAGATCGGAGCACGCTCTCCTTGTAAATAAGGTAGAAAAACAAGTCCTTCAGCACCCGGTTTAATAGCTTCAATTTTATTCAGTACCTCATTGTAGTCATTTTCATTGAGTTCTGTTTTTTGGAGAACATTCTTCATATGCCATTTCAAGGCGATCCCTCCGTTATTGACAGGACCTCCATTGATAAAAGTCTCTTCATCAAGACGGTAACTGAAAGTCATTGCCTTTTTATTCAATACAGCAGTATCTCCTGCAACTCTTAAAGCTCCGCTTGTTCCAATGGTTAAAGCTGCAATCCCTGGTTTTACTGCCCCTGTACCTAAGTTTGCAAGACAACCATCCGTTGCTCCGATAATAAATGGTGTATCCTTTTCCAAACAGGACAGGCCTGCGGAAGGATCAAGATCTTTTCTTAAATAATGTGTACTGACTAAAGCAGAAAGTTGTTCTGCCTTAATTCCAGCAGTGGCTAAAGCTTCCGGATGCCAGACTAGTTGCTGAACATCCATGAGTCCGGTACAGGATGCTACAGAATGATCTACCTCAAAAGTATGGAACAAACGATACCAGATATATTCTTTGATAGAGATAAACTTATAAACGCTTTTAAAAAAATCAGGCTGATTCTCTCGGATCCAGATGATTTTGCATAAAGGAGACATTGAATGAACTGGTGTACCCGTTGCTTTATATAAGATTGCCCCCAGTGGAGTAGCTAATAATGAAGCTGCAACCGGCGTACTTCTGCTGTCTGCCCAGGTCATCATTGGTGCTAATGCCTTACCATTTTCATCTACAGCAATCAAACTGTGCATCGCGCAGCTTAAACTGATTGCCGCAGGGCCGGACTTTAACCTGGAAACCATAGTCGCTATACTTTGCTGAAAGGCTTTCCAGATCAGCTCGGGGTCCTGCTCACTATAACCAGGCTGGGTGACCTCGGTTGGATAAAAATATTGACTGCTATCGAAAGCTTTATGGTCTGCCCCTACAGCTACCGCTTTAGTACTTCCGGTCCCAATGTCTATTCCAAGGATGTATTGCATGATTATCGATTAAGCTGCAATTTAAACTTTATAATCAAAAAAGGCTTGCTATGACAACAAAGTTGACAGCAAGCCTTTAGTAAAGATATTAAGATATCTATATATAAACGTTTTAGTCAGTAGAGCGTAAACTATCTAAAATCACCTTAGCATAAGCCGTATTTGCATTATAAGTATAAACCATCATCCCCCCTTTTTGACCCTGAGTTGGTTTCCATTTCGCTAATTTAGCATCTTCAGCCTGAGACTTCCCTCCTTCTGCATAAGACCCAAAAACCATTTTTGAAGCTGGTATCTTATTCGTACCTACTGCATAATTCATCATCAGCTGACAATCAGTAACCTTTCTATCATAAGATTGCACCTGGAAATAGTCAATAGCATCTACATATTTCTCAGCGATTTTATTCCAGGAATAAACATCCAGTCCGGTAGCAGTATGCAATTGTGTATTGTTATTCGCTTTCGGACCAAAATATTTGGTTAATGCACCAATACAAGAAAGGAAGTTAGGATTGGCATCCATAGATCCACTATACCATCCATTATATCCAATCTCTGAAAACTTTGGAAATGGAGGAATTGGATTTGGTTTTTTACCCGGATGTTCAATATCCAGGCTAATTCCATCCAGATGATATTTATCAATTAATGTCTGTTTTAAAGCAGTTGCCCAGAGTTCAGGCGTTGCATATCCATCAGGTTTTGCGTCCTGCCAGCTGGCTGCATCATCCACATTCTGCAAAACTTTAATCCCTCTTTGCTGTAAAGCTTTTACATCACTAAAATACGCACCATAAGATTTGTAATTACCCATCATACCTGTTCCTGCCGGATATTTTAAAGTATCCAGGTATTGCCAGTATTTAACGCCAAATAAGACTACCATGTCTACCCCATCAGGCAGATCACGAAGTTTAAAAGCAGGATTACGGCCATCAGTGATGTAGTAGGCAATAAATTTTTGTTTAGTAATGGCACTTGGTGTTACTGTCCCTGAAGAGCCACCACCTGCTGCTGATTCCAGTTTTTTACAGCTGGTATAAACCAGCGCCGGTAACAACAGGCACATCAATAGAACCAGTTTTTTTTTACTGTTTTTCATAAAAGATATATTTAGGTTAGAAATTAGCAATTGAAAGCGCTAAAATTCTTCCACATAATCCAGATCCTTAGAAAAAGTCTCTTTCATCCTGCTTAAGGCATAAAATGCAACCGCAAAGCTGATAATCGCAACTGTAATTCCAGAATGGATAATATTTCCGCCAAAAGCCCCTTTTAACAATTGAAAAAGCAGGGTGAGCGGAACAACAGCGCCACGTACAAAGTTAGGGACAGTAGTGGTTACTGTAGCCCTGATATTCGTACCAAACTGTTCGGTTGCAATCGTCATAAAGATTACCCAGTAACCTACAGTCAGTCCTATACCACCACATAACCAGTAAAAATGTTGTAAACTAAGGTCATAAAGTGTAAAATAGGCAGTAATACCTATAGTGGCCATCCCCAGGAAAATATAAACGACTTTAATCCGGCTCTTTAGCCACTGGCTGATTAACCCGCCGGCAATATCACCGATCACGATCCCTCCATAACACCAGGCTACGGCTGCACCTGCGCTCACTTCTCCCTGCACACGTAATACTTTACCGAATTCAGGAGATAACGTAATTAAGATCCCTACAACAAACCATAAAGGAATACCAATCAGGATACACCGGATATATTTAACAAACTGAACTTTATTTTTGAACAGGGCAAAGAAATCACCCCGGTTATTTGCTTCTCTGGATTGACTGAACATCCCGGATTCTGCTACACCGATCCGGAGTAAAAGCAGGAATAAGCCTAATCCCCCTCCAATAAAGAAGGAAGTACGCCAGTCAAACATCTGTGCAATAAAATAGGCTACTACAGCACCACTCACCCCTACAGAAGCTACAATAGTAGTTGCATATCCTCTCTTTTCTTTAGGCATCAGTTCTGCGACAAGTGTAATCCCGGCACCCAATTCTCCTGCAAGTCCTAATCCTGCAATAAAACGCCAGAACGCATAAGCATTAACAGAGTGTACCAATCCATTGGCAATATTAGCCAGAGAATACAGAAATATAGAACCGAATAGTACTGATAAGCGGCCTTTTTTATCGCCAAGCATCCCCCATAAGATACCTCCGATCAGCATGCCGATCATTTGGGTGTTTAATAACATAATACCAGTATCGGTTAATGCTGAACCGCTAAGCCCAAGAGACTTTAAACTCGGAATACGGACAATACTGAATAATAAAAGGTCATAAATATCAACGAAGTAGCCCAGAGATGCTACTAGAATAGCTGCACTTAAGGCAGCATTAGAGGCTTTGTGTGGTTGCATCAGGTAGAATGTGTTTTTTGTAGAACTAATGTAGTAATTAATGATTGACCTAATTAACTTTCTTTAACAATTGAGTTGTAAAAAATCGAATATATTTGCGGGTAATCATTCATTAATCATCCTAAACCTTAGTATATTATAGCGAAAACTCTACTTTAACAATCCAACACTAAGTATGACAGGCGCTAATAATATAATTTGGGAACATCAGCAGCATTGCCAGATATCATTGCAACTTGCAGCAGAAGAACTTTTTAATTCATTAGATGACAGGCTTTCTCCACGCATTTTTCTGATTGGGGTATTGCTTAAACCTGATATGCACCTACCTTTTGTGAGCCTGGAATGTCCGGATGCCGAATATGAAATGAAAGATTTCATGTCTTTAAAAGCACTGAGCATACAACATAGCTTACTGGTAAAACAAGAGAACAAGGAGGAAAAAGAGAACCATACCGGCTTGCTGAATACTGCTTATGTCACAGAGATGCAGCATATTTTAAGAACGCATGTCAATGGGAAAAACAATGCTTATTTCTTCTCTGAACCTGTTTACATCAATGGGTACCTGGTTTATGTGGTGCTGGAATTAAGCAGACAATTGCTAAGTACTTTTTATTATCTGACTAAAAATACGCTATCAAACGGACAGCAGATCAGCCGTTCTTTTCTGGAAAGTATTATCAAAGTATATTTAGATTCCGCAGCTGATGCGCTGAAATCAAAACCGCAATCCGATTTTAACGTACTGGCTAAAAGCCGTGATGAGCTGGTGAGTAAAGCTGGTCACGATTTTCTGACCACAATTTCTCTTGCCGGCCAAAATTCCAGTGGCCTGCATGTATTGTTTGATGCTTGTAACACTATTTCCTCTTTGAAATACGAGGGTGAAGAAGGTTTTGGAAAAATGGTTATTGCGCAACAACACCATCCTAATGTTAAAGTGACGATGCTATTGGAAAATCCTATTCACATTAAAGATTTCAGGAAAATGAGAAAGTTTCTCGAGCTGGCAGACAATAAACAGATGATGCTCTCAGATTCAGTCTGGATTTATGGCTTAGGACAGTTGACGGGAAAATATAATTACCACGATGAATCTTTATTTATTGTGCATTTCACTAAACATTTTCACTGGGAAGTTTTACACCATGATCATATTATGATGTCCGTTTCTTTCCGGATGCCTGCATTGCATAATGAAAAGATTAATAAAGAAAAGTTCTATTCCAGCTTGAAAAGAGTATTTCATGGAATTGATAAATCAAGGTTAAATGCCCTTTGGGAGGTGACTATGGAGGCCACCAAACAGAAACACGGCACTATTTTAGCCATTTCTTCTGAGGCAGATCAGGAAGCTGTCCGGCTGAGCAGCCAGTGTTTTAAGATTAAACCGATGCGGATCAATAAAGATATTATCCATCAGATCACTTCCATTGACGGCGCTGTATTAATTGATATTGACTGTACTTGTCATGCAATAGGCGTGATATTAGATGGCATTGCCACAGCTAATGGCGATTCATCCAGAGGTGCGCGCTATAACTCAGCGGTGAGGTATTATGAGCATATGATTAATAAAGCGCAGACAGTGTTGGTGGTGATCTCCGAAGATGGCCTGATTGATCTGATTCCGGATCTTAAAGCACAGATCAAACATTCAGTTATTGTAGCGCAGATCAGAGAGCTTACTAAACTCAGTCAAACGGATAAATACAGGAGAAGGAACTTTAACCGTTTAATGGAATTCTTCCAGGACCATGATTTTTATTTGTCTCCTAAAGAATGTGCAACGGTGAACAAGTTACGCCGGGCAATTGAAGTTAAATATAAAGATAGTGAAGACGGGGTGAGAATGATCTGGAACAATTTAGTACCCAATAGTGCCATGAATATTGGGTATTATGTAAGGGAATAAAAATGAAAATATGACCTGACACAGATCAAATGCAATAAAGTTGCTTCTATATTTGCAACTCAATATTATTTGCTATGTCCCTTTCAAAAACCTCACAACGCCTTGACCGGCTCGGAATGACTGCTTCGACTTTATGTGCAATCCATTGTGCTTTAGTTCCTATATTCCTGACTACACTCCCACTTTTGGGCCTTGAATTTTTAAGTAATGAATGGGTAGAGATCTCTATGATT
This sequence comes from Pedobacter cryoconitis, assembly GCF_014200595.1. Classification (NCBI taxonomy): domain Bacteria; kingdom Pseudomonadati; phylum Bacteroidota; class Sphingobacteriia; order Sphingobacteriales; family Sphingobacteriaceae; genus Pedobacter; species Pedobacter cryoconitis. The sequence goes on along the minus strand of NZ_JACHCG010000001.1, from coordinate 912,149 downwards.
ATCGTGTCTGTAATACTCGGAACGCTATCTTTAAGTATGTCTTACCGGAAACAACATCATAAATTATTTCCGTTTATTGTTTTATTCAGTGGTTTTGCATTGATTGCCCTAGGTCATTTTTCTGGCATAGAAAGCCTTGAGCCTGTTCTAATCCCTTTAGGCGGGTTCACAGTAGCGGCTGCTCACCTGGTCAACTGGAGATTAAACAGGGCATGTACACATCATGAAAAATAGCCACCAAATGATAAAATTTGAAATGCTTTTTATAATTGTATAAACAATATGTCTATTTTGCCGGTATGAAATCTTTAGCTACGAAAACATATATCTTATCAGCCGCGGTCTCTATGTTATCATTTGGTACGCTGGCTCAAAAACCAGCACAAAATCCGGATGATGCTATTTATATTACTGCGCATTATACGAAAATTGAAAAACTGGTTCCAATGCGGGATGGTGTAAAATTGTTTACCATCATCTATGTGCCAAAAGATAAAACAAAAAAATATCCGATACTCTATAACCGTACTCCTTACTCTGCGGGGCCATATGGAGCAGAGTTTTACAAAACAAGCTTAGGCCCTTCTATCGTTTTCGCAAAAGATGGCTATATATTCGTTTATCAGGACGTAAGAGGCAGATATATGTCTGAAGGGGAATTCGTCGCTACCCGCCCTTATATTCCTAATAAAAAAGGTAAAACAGCTGTAGATGAAAGTTCTGATAGTTATGATACCATAGACTGGCTGGTTAAAAATGTGGAAGGAAACAATGGTAAAGTTGGAACCTGGGGGATCTCTGCTCCTGGTTTTTATACGACAATGACTACCATTGATGCACATCCTGCATTGAAAGCTGCTTCTCCACAAGCCCCGGTAACAGATTGGTTTATGGGAGATGACCGCCACCATAATGGCGCATTCTTTTTAATGGGGACTTTCTCATTTTTAGCTTATTACGGAGCACCAAGACCTGAACCGACGCCAAATCATGCAGACAGATTTACGGCCTATGGTACACCAGATGCTTATGAGTTTTATAAAAACCTCGGCCCTTTAAAAAATGCCGATGAACGTTATTTCAAAGGAAAAAATCTGATCTGGAATGAAATGATGGACAATGAGAACTATTCTGAATTCTGGAAATCACGTACTCCGGTTCCACATCTTAAAAATATCAAACCAGCAGTGATGACTGTTGGCGGATGGTTTGATCAGGAAGATTTATACGGTCCTTTAAAGACATTTGCGGGTATAGAAAAGAATAAACCTGCTGCCCCAAACTATTTGGTTATGGGCCCATGGACGCATGGAAGCTGGACAACCGGCAACAATGAATCTCTCGGTAATGTACGTTTTCATTCAGAAACAGGCCCTTATTATAGAGAGCAGATTGAACTGGCCTTCTTTAACCACTATCTTAAAGGAACGGCAAATCCTGAGCTGCCAAAAGCTACTATATTTGAAACAGGCTCTAATCAATGGAAAAAATACGCAGCATGGCCTCCTCCTGAAGCCAAAGAAGAACGTCTTTATTTTCATGCTGGCGGAAAACTATCTTTTGAAGCTCCTGCAAAGGATACAAAGGAATATGATGAATTTATCAGCGATCCGCAGAATCCTGTTCCTTATACCAATGCTATAAGAATTGACAGGGGTAGTGATTATATGTACGAAGATCAGCGTTTTGCAGCTTCAAGACCGGATGTATTGGTTTATCAGACGCCAATTTTAGAAAATGATGTAGTAATATCCGGGCATTTATTAGCTGACCTGTTTGTTTCTACAACGGGCACAGATGCTGATTTTGTAGTGAAGCTGATTGATGTATATCCTGGTGATGCGCCTGATGATAGTCCTGTTGCTGGAACAAAAATGGGCGGTTTTCAGCAGCTGGTTCGTGGTGAAGTAATGCGTTCTAAATTCAGAAACAGCTTTTCTGAGCCAGAGGCAATGGTTCCCGGCGCAGTTACTGAAGTTAAATTTGATATGCAGGATGCGGCACATTGCTTTAAGAAAGGGCACAAAATCATGGTACAGGTACAAAGTTCCTGGTTCCCTTTAGTAGACCGTAATCCGCAAACATTTGTGAATATATATAAAGCTACGGAGGCTGATTTTCAAAAAGCAACCCACCGTGTATATTTTAAAAACGGGCAGGCATCAAGCCTGAAAGTTAGTGTGTTGAAGGCTGATTAAAAGACTTCAACTTCCCAGCTCCTTTTCCAGTCAAGCCCTGGCGATAAAGATTGTATTCCTTCTTTATCGCTAAGTTGCTGGTTATGATGAATGCCATCAGCAATACCACACCAGGGTTCCAGACATACAAAATCTGCATCCTTCGCTGACCAGATCCCAAAAAAAGGAAAATCTATGAAACGGAAATTAAGGCCGTGCTGATTTTTAGTATTCTTTAACTGAATAGATTTACTGTTCAGGTCTTTGATTACCAGTGCATCATTGTAAAACAATTCATGCTGCAAGTTTAGTTTACGGTCACTGAGCTGTAAGATAGCGACCTGATCACTGATCAGGTTATCTTCAATCTGGTGAATATTCAAAGACTCATCCTGAGAAAATTCAAGGTAATAATCTTCATAAAGCGTATCTGAAGTTAATGGAACGGCAAAAGCCGGATGGCCACCTACAGAAAACAAAAGGTCTTTTGTTCCCGGATTATTCACTTCGTAAGTACAGGAAACTGCTGCGCCGGAAAGGCTGTATCTCAAGCTGAATTTAAACTCAAAAGGATAAACCTCCAGAGTTTGTGCATTGTGGGCAAGTGTAAATAAAGCTTCCTCCTCACTAATTTGCTGAACCTCAAAGTTAAGGTCTCTTGCAAAGCCATGACGGGGAAGCTGATAAGACTGGTCACCAATACAATAGGTGTTATTTTTAAGTGCCCCTACAATCGGGAAAAGTACAGGGCTGAATTTGCCCCAAAAAGCCGGATCACCTTTCCATAAATATTCCAGGTCATCTTTTTTGCTTTTGATACTTTGTAACTCCGCTCCTTTTGCCGAAATAGTTACTTTGATATTTTCGTTTTCCAGTAAAATCATCATTTTATAAATTTAGGCAAACAGGGAAATTTAACACCTTATTTAACCAATAATCTTTCTATTCTTTTAACTACATAATCCAGATCAAACGGTTTACTAATATAAGCATCGGCTTGTGCAGTAACACTTTTCTCTTTACTTTCAGGATTTGCTGACATTACAATCACAGGAATATGTTTAGTAAACATATCAGTTTTTAAATCATCACAGATTTCAATTCCGTTTCCATCAGGCAACATCACATCAATGATAAACAAATCTGGCAATGCATCATTTAATTTACTTTTTAACTCTGCAAAAGTTGAAGATAATTGTAATTCATATCCCTCATCTTTTAATAAAAACTCAATAATATATCTGATATCCTGGTCATCTTCTAAAACATGTATTCTTTTCTTCATAATTTCTTTTGGTGTGAATCTAAATTTTCACACAATATGCAAACATTGTTCCGAATTTTCTGGTTTAAGGACATTTTCTCTTAACTATCTTTTCTTAAGACTTCTAAAGGTGGATATTTCAATATTCCCCTGCTACTGCTCATTCCTGTAATCACTACAATCAAGGTCACTGCACTAAATAATAACACTACAGGTAAAAGTTCAGGTATGAAGACTGCGTCGAAAATATAGGTTGCCAGCGCCCAGCTTCCTGCCAGGGCAATCACCATTCCTGCGGCAGCAGCAAGTACTCCAAGAAACAGATATTCGATAGCTGTAATAGAAAGAATTTGTGCCCCTTTTGCACCGATAGTTCTCAGGAGTACAATTTCCCGAAGTCTTTGGTTTTTACTGCTTCTCACAGCAGAAATCAGCACAATCCATCCTGTGATAATACTGAAGGATGCCATAAAGCGAATAACAAAACTGATTTTACCGAGTAATGTATCTAAAACTTGCAGCACCAGCCCAAGGTCGATGACTGAAATGTTTGGAAAACCCCGGACTACTGCTGCCTGAAATTTCGCAGAAGTTTCCGCGTCAGGTATTTTAGTCATCAGCACATGGAATTTAGGGGCTTCTTCTAAGACACCAGCAGGAAATAAGACACGGAAATTGGTTTGTACTTTTCCCCATTCTACTTTCCGGAGACTTCCGATTACTGTTGGAATCATCATGCCCTGCACGTTAAAAAGCATTTTATCTCCTACTTTCACCCCAATCCTTTCTGCATAACGTTCATCAAGCGAGATATAAACTATATCCTCCGGATAGTTCACTTTTCCGACCCACTTTCCAGCTGTGATTTTTTCTGCACTGGTTAATTGTTTCTGAAAAGTAGCCCTGATCTCATTTTTAAAGGCAGAAGAAGAGCTTTCCCGCTTTTGATTCTCTTTATTTTCAGGTTCCTTCTTTTTTAAACTATCAGCCTCAGCCAATTGTGTAGCCGTTTTACCGTTAATTTCTTCCAGGCGCATCGTTACTACTGCAACCTGGTTCATTAAAGGCAGATGATATTGTGTGGCCAGTGCATTTAAGGCTTTTACCTGATCGTCCTGGATATCGAAAAGGGCCATATTAGGCTGATCTTTTCCAGAAGAGATAGTCACTTTATTAATGAGTATTCCCTGAACGAAATACAAGGTGGCAATCAGTGTGGTCGATAAACCGATAGCAACAATGAGCATGAGCGTCAGGTTATTTGGCCGGTAGAGATTAGAAAACCCTTGTCTCCACGTATAGGCAATACCCTTGGGAATTGTTTTTTTAACCAGCGTTAATAGTAGAATTGATAGTCCGTAAAATATCAAAATAGTGAGTACCAGTGCGCCTGAAAAGATAAGTGCCTGTAGCCAGCTATTCATCTGAAGATAGGTAAAGACCAGTACGAATAAGAAAATGATCAGATAAACTATAATTTTAAGCGGATCTGTTTTTAGTTTAATTTGCTCAAAAGATAGTCTTATTGCATTGAGCGGGGATATCCGGCGAACTGATAACAGAGAGGGCAAAGCAAAAAGTATGGCAATCACCACCCCTGTTATGATCCCCTGCAATATAGCTACCCAGGAAATTTGCATAGTAAAATCTACCGGCAGAAAGTCTTTCAGTACATAGGGTAATAAAAACTGAAGTCCGGAACCGATTATTGCCCCTGCAACCGCTCCTGCAAACCCAATAAAGGTCAATTGAATAAGATAAATAAAGAAGGCCTCCCAGGCACTTACTCCCAGACAGCGTAAGGTCGCAATTGCAGCGAGTTTTTCACTGATATAAACGTGAATCGCACTTCCAACTCCAATACAACCTAATAATAAGGCGATAAACCCTGCAAGAGAAAGAAATTGGGTCAAGTCCTGAAAAGCGCGGCCTGTACTTTGTTTTTTAGAAGCAATGGTTTCATGGTCAAGCCCCTCTTTATCCAGAACAGGCTTGATTTTTTTCAATAAAAAAGGAATAGCTGCTGACTGCTTGAATTTATAATAGAAAGAATAGTGAATCCGGCTGCCAAACTGAGCCAATCCCGTCTGTTTTAAATATTTGAAAGGAATATAAACCACCGGTGAAATGGAGGCCATAATCCCTGATTGTCCTGGCGCCTGTTCTAAATAACCTGCAATCGCAAAGTTAAGTTTACCAATTTGAACAGAATCGCCCGGTTTAGCATTAAATTGCAGCATCACAGTTTTATCTATGAGTGCATTTCTTCCCTGATCAAATTGTTTAGCGGCTGCTTTTGGAGTCGTTTCTATGGTTCCGTAAAAAGGATACTGGCCTTCCAGTGCCTTAATTTGAACTAAACGGCTCCCCTGTCCTTTGATAAAATAAAGCATCGAAGGAAAACTCTGTTCTTTTGCACGCTGATCACCCAAAGTATCCAGCATAGCCAATACAGGTTTACTGATCTCTTTACGGCTATCAATAATCAAATCTGCACCGGTTAGTGTTTTAGCTTGTTCATCAATATCCCGCTGCAAGTTATCGCTAAAAGAATAGACAGCCACCAAAGCCGCAATCCCTAAAATAATAGAGGAAGTAAAAAGGAATAGCCTGGATCGGTTTTTACGACTATCCCGCCATGCCATTTTAAACAACCAGGAAACAGGAACAGTTTTTCGGAAGACAGTTTTTTGATCAGGCATAAGTTTTTTGTTCGTCAGCTGTAATTACTCCACTTTTCAACTTGATAATCCGGTCAGTCCGTGAGGCGAGTTCCAGATCGTGGGTAACGATTACAAGAGTTGTTCCTGCTTCTTTGTTTAAATCGAAAAGAAGGCGGATTACTTTTTCACTGGTTTCTCCATCCAGATTTCCTGTAGGTTCATCAGCAAATAAGATTGCGGGGGTATTAGAAAAAGCTCTTGCTAAAGAGATCCGTTGTTGTTCCCCTCCGGAAAGTTGCACGGGATAATGATTTGCGCGGTCTGTTAAACCTACTTTATCTAATAATTCCATTGCCCGCGGACGGATATTTTTTTCGCCTCTCAATTCAAGCGGAACCATAATATTTTCCAGCGCAGTTAGTGTAGGCAGCAGCTGAAAGTTTTGAAAAATAAAGCCTACGTAACGGTTACGGACTGCGGCTCTTTCATCTTCGGAGAGTTGGTCTAATAAGACATGGTTTAGTTCTACACTGCCAGAAGTAGCCCGGTCTAATCCGGCACATAAACCTAAAAGCGTAGTTTTCCCGCTACCTGAAGGTCCTGTAATTGATACAGTGGAGCCTTTCTGGATAGAGAAATTGATATGATCGAGTATAGTCAGTGAGGAAGCCGCACTTTTATATTGTTTACTGACTTCTTTTATATTTAAGATGGTTTCCAAAGAAATAAGGTTAAATGATGATATTTATTGATATTTGACGTAACAGACGGTATTTTGTTACCGTTAATATATCAAAAACCAATCCTTTTATAAGATGAAGAGCATTAAGTTACGTTATAATTACATCGTTTTAATAATAGCAGCTGTGCTGTTGTCAAGTTGTGGTGATATGGATAAAAAGACTGATCAGACAGCAACAACTCCTCCGGTCAAAGATTCTGTTCAGACTCAGCATACACCAAAACAAGATTCAGTTAAACATATCCTGTTTTTTGGAACCAGCTTAACGGCTGGTTTAGGTATAAATCCAGAACAGGCTTTTCCTGCGCTGATTCAGCAGAAAATTGATTCTTTACATTTACCTTACAAGGTAATTAACGGGGGTTTAAGCGGAGAGACTTCTGCCGCAGGAAAAAGCCGTATTAATTGGTTGCTGAAACAACCGATTGATATTTTTGTACTGGAATTAGGTGCCAATGATGGCTTAAGAGGAGTTCCTGTTGCAGAAACAGCAGCGAATTTACAGGCAATAGTGGATCAGGTAAAAAAGAAATATCCAAAAGCGAAGTTATTACTTACCGGAATGCAGATGCCGCCAAGTATGGGCGAAAAGTACACTAAAGCCTTTGCTGCCATCTTCCCTGCGCTTGCTCAAAAAAATAAGATGGAGTTCTTGCCCTTCTTGTTAAAAAATGTGGGTGGTATCCCGCGTTTAAATCAGAAAGACGGGATTCATCCAACTCCTGAAGGACATAAAATAGTTGCAGAGAATGTATGGGCAAAGCTAAAGCCTGAGTTGTAATTTCCTTGCCTTATGAATCCTGAACAAATGATCAGCCAGCTGGCCGGATTTTATAACCATGATCAGTTTGCTGAAATCTATCTCCTGCATGCAGCTGAATTTCAAGAACATGTTCCTGAAAAGACGGTCATGGATTTCTATAAGTATGATATAAAGCGAAGCCTTGGAGAGATTACTTCGTGGGAATTTATAAAAACTGAAGAAGAAGTATCGGAGTACCTGGTAAATTTCAAATATGGGGAACTCTCTTTAAAGATAACTTTAACAGCAGATTATTTACTTGCCTTAGTGAATTGGGAACCGGTTCATCAAGAAGAAGAAATTTTGAATAGCAGAGATCCACTCACAATTCTATCTGCTAATTTATTAGCAACTCCTTTACAGCGTTTTATTGATCAGCTGGCCATCAAGTATCTTCAGGACCCTAATAACCGGAGCCTGAGTATTGGTTTGATTCATGGAACACATACTGAAAAGTTCTTTTATGGAGAGACCCAACAAGGAAACAGCACTTTGCCAGGCAGCCATTCTCTTTATGAAATCGGCTCAATTTCCAAGACTTTTACAGCTGTTATACTTGCCCATGCGATCAATCAGGGCAGGATCAAATTAAATGATGATATTAGAAAATACTTATCAGCGGATTATCCAAATCTGCAATTTGAAGGAACACCTATCAGGATTATAGATCTTTGTAACCATACTTCGGGTTTACCCGGACTCCCTGAAAATTTCGAAGATCATAAAGGTTATGAGGAGAATAATCCCTATCTGAATTATTCGAAGAAAATGATTGTTGAATACCTGGAAAATTTTGTTCTGGATGAGCCTCCGGGCACAAGGGCCGAATATTCAAATCTTGGTTTTGCCATTCTGGGGATGATACTCGAGGATCTTTATCAGCTTTCGCTAAAAAAATTGCTTCAGGAAGCGATTACTGTCCCATTGGGAATGAAAAATACAACTTATGAAGTTCCTGCGAGTCATCAGAATTCTCTTGTTGCTGGTTACGATCACGAAAATGGTGAAGATGCAGGTTATTGGGATTTAGGGGCTTTTAAGGCTGCTGGTGGATTAAAGTCTGACTTAGATGACCTGTTAAGCTATCTTCGTGCAAATATCAATGATTATAATAGAGATTTTTCATTAACCCATCATCAAACTGATGTTCAGGCTGGTTATGGACGGGGACTTGCCTGGGTTACCCAATTTTTTAATGAGGATACGATAATCTGGCATAATGGAGGAACCGGGGGGTTCAGAAGTTATTGCGCATTTGTAAAGGAAAAGCAAATTGGTTTGGTTGTATTGAGTAATTCCAGTAAAGATGTGGATGATATGGCGCTGGAAATATTATTATATAGTATCCAGGATCAGCAATAAGTATTTTAAAACACTCTTGGACAGATAGAAGATTTAGGAGCTTTGCCAAAAGCTATACCAACAGTAATTTCATGTGTTCCGGACTGGTATCCATTAAGTTTAGAAATCGCATAATCGTAAGAATAACCTATCCTGAAGCGTTCATTTACATAAAACTGGGCAATTCCGATCAGTGCGGCCTGACTGGTTACATCAGTATTTTCATATTCTTTTTTAAAGGCTTTGATACTTGTCCGGTATCCTCCGCCAAGCCATACTTTATCATTAAATATGGCCATGATATTAAAGTCTGCATTGGTAGGGCCTTTGAAATCTTCTCTGATCATTATGCTTGGCCTGAACCGCAGATCTGTAGCGGCATTGATCAGTGCGCCTGCCACAAAGTACATATGCCTGGTACGGATAATGTTATCCGCAATATTAGTACTTCTGCGGTAATCATCAACTGACTTACTATTTGATAACAGATTAAGAGCTGAGATACCAGCATACCAATAAGGGGTAGTATAGTAAATACCTGCGCGGAAGTCTGGTGCAATTTTACTGGAACCTCCGGTTGGCACAAAGCCATCTCCTCCGTCAACTGTAGTCAGTGCACTTCCATCTAATCCGTATTGTGCTGCTCCTACCCCTAAACCAAAACTTAAACGACGTGTATCTGCTCCATCAAGTTGTATCCGGAAGGCATAGTTCAATGTGATGGAGTTAGAAGTTTGAGGGCCTAATTTATCGGAAGTGATCTGTAATCCGACTCCATGTTTGGTGGTCTGCGGATCCAGAATCCCATCAATAGAGATTTGCCCGGTTTTAGGTGCACCTTGAATTCCTACCCATTGGTTACGTAATGCCATTTGAGCAAACCATTCTTCTTTGTAACCTGCATATGCCGGATTTACACTCAGGGTGTTAAATATATACTGAGAGAACTGAATATTTTGCTGCGCAGAAGCATGACCGGTAAATAAACCGGTTGAGCAAATAAGCAGTAATATTTTATACAGTTTCTTCATTATCTTTTTATAAGTATCCAGCCATTTTTATTCACTTTGCTTCCGGCTTTTTTCAAAGTGATGATATAATAATAAGTTCCTTCGGTTAATCCCGAGCCATCCCACTCGTCCAGGTAATTGTTATTCCTGTACACTTCGTTACCCCAACGGTTGAACACCATGAGTTCAATGCCGTCAAAGCTTTCTCTTCCTATGATTTTGAAAGTATCATTTTTACCGTCTCCGTTTGGAGTGATCGTATTTGGAATGAATAAGCCAATTGGGATCACATTAATGGTGACCGTAGCCCTGTTACTTCTGTTTGGTGCCCCAACTTTAGAATCGTAGATATAATAAGTGAATTCATCTTGTCCTGAGTAGCCTTTATTCGGGGTATAAGTAACCGTTCCATCCATATGTACTTCTACTTTTCCGTTTGATGGTTGGGTATTTTCTATACTTGCTTTATTCAGGCCATTTAGTGAGGCTATATCATTTCCTGCAATATTGATCACAACGGTCTGGTTAATCTGAACTTCTGCTTTATCATCTATCGCCTGTGGTGCATCTGCAATAATGTGAACAGTTGGCTCATCGTTATTGGCTTGGGTACCTGAAATATCGGAAACAGGGTCCCCAGATGGCGTATAACCTTTAATGGTCGCAGTATTGACCACTCTTCCATCTCTTTTTTCTTCATCTGTTATTTTATAGGTTGAGGTCACTGTGATCGACGCTCCTGCGGCAAGTTCATTGGTTCCGAGGTTGAGCTGACCACCAATTTTGGTATCCATCAGATTCAGATTGTAAAGTTTCACTCTTCCATTATTTGTTATTTTAAAAGTATAAACGATACTAGAGAAGTCGCTGCTGATTACCCCTGTTTTCACCAGTACAATTGATCCATTAGTCACAATATCAACTGTAGCAACTGCTGTTAAAGGAGTGGACATTTCTGCTGTGGTTAAACTTACTGTGTTAATGATTTTACCCGATTTCGCATTTGGTTTCCCATTTTCGTCGATGTCTGTTTGAGTAACGCGGTAAGTTCCTGTATATACCCATGATTCATTAGCTTCAAGGATACCGTTTCCATTATCTCCATAAGCAGGGCCTCTTAATATACCACCTAAAAACGGATCTGTTACCTGAACGCTGGTATGGTTGGCTGTACCTGTATTTTTTACTGTGATGGTGTATTGTATTTGATCTCCTGCTGTTGAAACCAGGGTTACATTCGCAGTTTTTGTAATGGTCAGGCTGCTGCATACAGGTACATTGATGGTAACAGTAAAGGTATTTCCCGGACAGCCTCCTGTAATTGAAGTTGGGGTTATGGTATAAATGACTTGCTGAGCGGTATGACTTGAATTAATCAGTGTGGCGTTAATGTTATTTCCAGAACCATTGTTCAGCCCTTTTACGTTAGTATTTGGAGCGACTGTCCATGTAAATGTAGCAGGAACTGAATTTCCGCCATTTGCTGTATTGTTTACATTGTCTTGCAGGTTGTAGTGAATGCTGTTATTCGTACAGGTCAGGTTACTGATTACATCATTAAAGCCAATTGGATTAGGAGTAATAATTATTGTTCCGCTAAGTTGCTGCGTTTGACATAAACCAGTGGTATTAATGGTATAGTTGAATGTTCCTGATTGCGTTGGAACTCCATTTATTTTAAGCTGATTATTGTTGTATGACCAAATTAATCCTGCTGGTAAGCCAGTTACTGTAGCGTCTATTGCATTTGTAGTTTGATAGGTAATGGTTTGCAGGTTATTACTATTTATACATAATGTTTGATTCGCTGTTGAGGATGCAGAGGTTAATTGTAAAGTTGTATTTGGGTTTACTTTAATTGTACCGGTGAGTGTTACTGATGCGCATCCTCCGGTAGTAGTTATGGTGTAAGGGAAAATTCCGGATATTGAAGGGGTTCCGGTAATGGTAAATTGTTTTGTAGCAGGATCGTAGTTTGATATCAAACCTGCTGGTAAAGCTGATATTGTTGCACCTGTAGCATTTGTTATTTTGTAAGTTATTGGATTAAGTGGTGTATTGATACATAAAACAGGCTGATCGCTTTTTGCAGGAGAGGTAAGCTCCATAATTGCATTTGGATATACATCGATTTGTGCGTGAAGTTCTTTAGTACCACAGTCTCCTGTAACGGTCACAGTATAAAGGAATGTACCAGCTTGTGAAGGAGTTCCACTGATGGTTAATATGCCGCTTGCATAGTTTTGTGTTAAACCTGGTGGAAGGTTAGTTACAGCTATAGTTCCATTGCTTACGGTGTAAGTGGTTTGCGAAATCGGTGTGTTGATACAGGTTGATTGGTTGTTGCTGCCAGTAGTTAAAACGAGTTCAACGTTTGGTTTGACAAAGATTGCTCCGGTTATATTTGCTTCTTTACAGTCACCCGTTGCTGTGATGGTATAGGTGATCAAACCGGCTGTGAAAGGTGTACCTGTGATGGTGAATTTGCCGGTTGTATTATTATAACTTCCTGTCAGCTCTGCTGGTAAACCTGTAATAGTTGCACTCTTTGCATTAGCTGTTTGATATTCGATTTGGACAATCGTTTTATTTACACACAATTCCTGACGGTCAGAGTTTACTGCTGATGTTAAAGCAATCGTAACATCCGGTTTCACATTGATGGTACCGTGGATAATTGCAGGCTCACAGTCGCCGCTTGCTGTAATTGTATAAGAGATCAGACCGGCCGTTGTTGGTGTACCGCTGATCGTAAACTTACCGGTCAACGCATTATAGTTTGGTGTCAGCGTTGCTGGCAAACCAGTAACCGTAGCTGCCTTTCCATTGGTGACCTGGTATTCAATCTGGGTAAGCGCGTGGTTGATACATGGTTCCTGATGGTCAGTGTTTACTGCTGATGTTAAAGCAATCGTAACATCCGGTTTCACATTGATGGTACCGTTGATAATTGCAGGCTCACAGTCGCCGCTTGCTGTAATTGTATAAAAGATCAGACCGGCCGTTGTTGGTGTACCGCTGATCGTAAACTTGCCGGTCAATGCATCATAATTTGGTATCAGCGTTGCTGGCAAACCAGTAACCGTAGCTGCCTTTCCATTGGTGACCTGGTATTCAATCTGGGTAAGCGCGTGGTTGATACATGGTTCCTGATGGTCAGTGTTTACTGCTGATGTTAACGCAATCGTAACATCTGGTTTCACGTTGATGGTACCGTGGATAATTGCAGGCTCACAGTCGCCGCTTGCTGTAATCGTATAAGAGATCAGACCAGCCGTTGTTGGTGTACCGCTGATCGTAAACTTACCGGTCAATGCATCATAGTTTGGTGTCAGCGTTGCTGGCAAACCAGTAACCGTAGCATCCTTGCCATTGGTGACCTGGTATTCAATCTGGGTAAGCGCGTGGTTGATACATGGTTCCTGCTGGTCAGTGTTTACTGCTGATGTTAAGGCAATCGTAACATCCGGTTTCACATTGATGGTTCCAGTAATATCGGCCAGTTTACAATCTCCAGTGGCCGTGATCGTATAAGAGATCAGACCAACCGTTGTTGGTGTACCGCTGATTGTAAACTTACCGGTCAACGCATCATAATTTGGTGTCAGCGTTGATGGCAAACCAGTAACCGTAGCTGCCTTTCCATTGGTGACCTGGTATTCAATCTGGGTAAGCGCGTGGTTGATACATGGTTCCTGATGGTCAGTGTTTACTGCTGATGTTAAGGCAATCGTAACATCTGGTTTCACGTTGATTGTACCGTGGATAATTGCAGGCTCACAGTCGCCGCTTGCTGTAATCGTATAAGAGATCAGACCAGCCGTTGTTGGTGTACCGCTGATTGTAAACTTACCGGTCAACGCATCATAATTTGGTGTCAGCGTTGATGGCAAACCAGTAATCGTAGCTGCCTTTCCATTGGTGACCTGGTATTCAATCTGGGTAAGCGCATGATTGATACATGGTTCCTGATGGTCAGTGTTTACCGCTGATGTTAAGGCAATCGTAACATCCGGTTTCACATTGATGGTACCGTGGATAATTGCAGGTTCACAGTCGCCGCTTGCTGTAATCGTATAAGAGATCAGACCAGCCGTTGTTGGTGTACCGCTGATCGTAAACTTGCCGGTCAATGCATCATAATTTGGTGTCAGCGTTGCTGGCAAACCAGTAACCGTAGCTGCCTTTCCATTGGTGACCTGGTATTCAATCTGGGTAAACGCGTGATTGATACATGGTTCCTGATGGTCAGTGTTCACCGCTGATGTTAAGGCAATCGTAACATCTGGTTTCACATTGATTGTACCAGTAATATCGGCAAATTTACAATCTCCAGTGGCCGTGATCGTATAAGAGATCAGACCAGCCGTTGTTGGTGTACCGCTGATCGTAAACTTACCGGTCAATGCATCATAGTTTGGTGTCAGCGTTGCTGGCAAACCAGTAACCGTAGCTGCCTTTCCATTGGTGACCCGGTATTCAATCTGATCAATCGCTTTATTCACGCACAATTCCTGCTGATCAGTTTTTGCAGCTGATGTTAAAGCAATCGTAACATCTGGTTTCACGTTGATTGTACCGTGGATAATTGCAGGCTCACAGTCGCCGCTTGCTGTGATTGTATAAGAGATCAGACCAGCCGTTGTTGGTGTACCGCCGATTGTAAACTTACCGGTCAATGCATCATAGTTTGGTGTCAGCGTTGCTGGCAAACCAGTAATCGTAGCTGCCTTTCCATTGGTGACCTGGTATTCAATCTGGGTAAGTGCATGATTGATACATGGTTCCTGATGGTCAGTGTTCACCGCTGATGTTAAAGCAATCGTAACATCTGGTTTCACGTTGATTGTACCGTGGATAATTGCAGGATCACAGTCGCCGCTTGCTGTAATTGTATAAGAGATCAGACCAGCCGTTGTTGGTGTACCGCTGATCGTAAACTTACCGTTCAATGCATCATAGTTTGGTGTCAGCGTTGCTGGCAAACCAGTAACCGTAGCTGCCTTGCCATTGGTGACCTGGTATTCAATCTGGGTAAGCGCATGATTGATACATGTTTCCTGATGGTCAGTGTTCACTGCTGATGTTAAGGCAATCGTAACATCTGGTTTCACGTTGATGGTACCGTGGATAATTGCAGGCTCACAGTCGCCGCTTGCTGTGATTGTATAAGAGATCAGACCAGCTGTAGCAGGCGAACCACTGATCGTAAACTTACCGGTCAATGCATCATAGTTTGGTGTCAGCGTTGCTGGCAAACCAGTAACCGTAGCTGCCTTTCCATTGGTGACCTGGTATTCAATCTGGGTAAGCGCATGATTGATACATGGTTCCTGATGGTCAGTGTTCACTGCTGATGTTAAGGCAATCGTAACATCCGGTTTCACGTTGATGGTACCGTGGATAATTGCAGGCTCACAGTCGCCGCTTGCTGTGATTGTATAAGAGATCAGACCAGCCGTTGTTGGTGTACCGCCGATCGTAAACTTACCAGTCAACGCATCATAGTTTGGTGTCAGCGTTGCTGGCAAACCAGTAACCGTAGCTGCCTTGCCATTGGTGACCTGGTATTCAATCTGGGTAAGCGCGTGGTTGATACATGGTTCCTGATGGTCAGTGTTTACTGCTGATGTTAAGGCAATCGTAACATCTGGTTTCACGTTGATTGTACCGTGGATAATTGCAGGCTCACAGTCGCCGCTTGCTGTAATCGTATAAGAGATCAGACCAGCCGTTGTTGGTGTACCGCTGATTGTAAACTTACCGGTCAACGCATCATAATTTGGTGTCAGCGTTGATGGCAAACCAGTAACCGTAGCTGCCTTGCCATTGGTGACCTGGTATTCAATCTGGGTAAGCGCATGATTGATACATGGTTCCTGATGGTCAGTGTTTACCGCTGATGTTAAGGCAATCGTAACATCCGGTTTCACATTGATGGTACCGTGGATAATTGCAGGTTCACAGTCGCCGCTTGCTGTAATCGTATAAGAGATCAGACCAGCCGTTGTTGGTGTACCGCTGATCGTAAACTTGCCGGTCAATGCATCATAATTTGGTGTCAGTGTTGCTGGCAAACCAGTAACCGTAGCTGCCTTGCCATTGGTGACCTGGTATTCAATCTGGGTAAGCGCTTTATTCACGCAAAGCTCCTGCTGATCAGTTTTTGCAGCTGAAGTCAATGCAATGATTACATCTGGTTTCACGTTGATCGTTCCAGTAATATCGGCCAGCTTACAATCTCCAGTTGCGGTGATCGTATAAGTAATCAGGCCTGCTGTAGCTGGTGTACCACTGATGATGAATTTGCCAGTTGCAGCATTGTAAACTCCTGTCAGCTCTGCTGGTAAACCGCTAATCGTTGCCGCTTTGCCATTGGTCACCTGGTATTCGATTTGGGTAATCGCTGTGTTCACGCAAAGCTCCTGCTGATCTGTTTTCACAGCCGAAGTCAATGCAATAGTCACATCCGGTTTCACATTGATTGTCCCGGTAATGCTGGCCAGTTTACAGTCGCCGGTGGCAGTAATCGTATAGGTAATCAGACCTGCTCTAACGGGCGTACCGCTGATCGTAAACTTACCAGTTGCAGCATCATAAACTGAAGTTAACTCTGCTGGTAAACCGGTAATCGTAGCAGCCTTGCCATTGGTCACCTGGTATTCAATTTGGGTAATCGCTGTGTTCACGCAAAGCTCCTGCTGATCTGTTTTCACAGCCGAAGTCAATGCAATAGTCACATCCGGTTTCACGTTGATCGTTCCGGTGATACTTGCCAGTTTACAGTCTCCGGTGGCAGTAATCGTATAAGTAATCAGACCGGCTCTAGCTGGTGTGCCGCTGATCGTAAATTTACCAGTTGCAGCATTGTAAACTCCTGTCAGCTCTGCTGGCAAACCCGTAATCGTAGCAGCCTTGCCATTAGTCACATGGTATTCAATTTGGGTAATTGCTGTATTCACGCACAATTCCTGCTGGTCAGTTTTTACAGCGGAAGTCAGCGCAATGGTCACATCCGGTTTCACGTTGATTGTCCCGGTAATGCTGGCCAGTTTACAGTCCCCGGTTGCCGTGATCGTATAAGAGATCAGACCAGCTGTAGCTGGTGTACCGCTAATGATGAATTTGCCAGTTGCAGCATTGTAAACTCCTGTCAGCTCTGCTGGTAAACCGGTAATCGTAGCAGCCTTGCCATTGGTCACCTGATATTCAATTTGGGTAATTGCTGTATTCACGCACAATTCCTGCTGGTCAGTTTTTACAGCGGAAGTCAGTGCAATGGTCACATCCGGTTTCACGTTGATTGTCCCGGTAATGCTGGCCAGTTTACAGTCCCCGGTTGCCGTGATCGTATAAGAGATCAGACCAGCTGTAGCTGGTGTACCGCTAATGATGAATTTGCCAGTTGCAGCATTGTAAACTCCTGTCAGCTCTGCCGGTAAACCGGTAATCGTAGCCGCTTTGCCATTGGTGACCTGATATTCGATTTGAGTAATCGCTGTATTCACGCACAATTCCTGCTGATCTGTTTTCACAGCCGAAGTCAATGCAATAGTCACATCCGGTTTCACGTTGATCGTTCCAGTGATACTTGCCAGTTTACAGTCGCCGGTTGCCGTGATCGTATAAGTTATCAGACCTGCTCTAGCGGGCGTACCGCTGATCGTAAACTTACCAGTCAAGGCATCGTAAGCTGAAGTTAATTCTGCTGGTAAACCGGTAATCGTAGCCGCTTTACCACTGGTGACCTGATATTCAATTTGGGTAATTGCTGTATTCACGCAAAGCTCCTGCTGATCAGTCTTTACAGCGGAAGTCAGTGCAATGGTTACGTCTGGTTTGACGTTGATTGTCCCGGTAATGCTGGCCAGTTTACAATCTCCGGTTGCCGTGATCGTATAAGTAATCAGGCCTGCTGTAGCGGGGGTACCGCTGATGGTGAATTTGCTAGTTGCAGCATTGTAAACTCCTGTCAGCTCTGCTGGTAAACCGGTAATCGTAGCCGCTTTGCCATTGGTCACTAGGTATTCAATTTGGGTAATTGCTGTATTCACGCAAAGTTCCTGCTGGTCTGTTTTTACAGCCGAAGTCAATGCAATGGTCACATCTGGTTTAACATTGATTGTCCCGGTAATGCTGGCCAGTTTACAGTCGCCGGTTGCCGTGATCGTATAAGTAATCAGACCTGCTCTAACGGGCGTACCGCTAATCGTAAACTTACCAGTCAAGGCATCGTAAGCTGAAGTTAACTCTGCCGGTAAACCGGTAATCGTAGCAGCCTTGCCATTGGTCACCTGGTATTCGATTTGAGTAATTGCTGTATTCACGCACAATTCCTGCTGGTCTGTTTTTACAGATGAAGTCAGTGCAATGGTTACGTCTGGTTTGACGTTGATCGTTCCGGTAATGCTTGCCAGTTTACAGTCCCCGGTTGCCGTGATCGTATAAGTAATCAGGCCTGCTATAGCGGGGGTACCGCTGATGGTGAATTTGCCAGTTGCAGCATTGTAAACTCCTGTCAGCTCTGCTGGTAAACCGGTAATCGTTGCCGCTTTGCTATTGGTGACCTGGTATTCGGTTTGAGTAATCGCTGTATTCACGCAAAGTTCCTGCTGATCTGTTTTTACAGCCGAAGTCAATGCAATAGTCACATCCGGTTTCACGTTGATCGTTCCGGTGATACTTGCCAGTTTACAGTCCCCGGTGGCAGTAATCGTATAAGTTATCAGACCAGCTCTAGCGGGTGTACCATTAATGGTAAACTTACCAGTTACAGCATTATAAGCTGAAGTTAACTCTGCTGGTAAACCGGTAATCGTAGCCGCTTTGCCATTGGTCACCTGGTATTCAATTTGGGTAATTGCTGTGTTCACGCAAAGCTCCTGCTGATCTGTTTTCACAGCCGAAGTCAATGCAATAGTCACATCCGGTTTCACGTTGATTGTCCCGGTAATGCTTGCCAGTTTACAGTCCCCGGTGGCAGTAATCGTATAGGTAATCAGACCTGCTCTAACGGGCGTACCGCTAATCGTAAACTTACCAGTCAAGGCATCGTAAGCTGAAGTTAACTCTGCTGGTAAACCGGTAATCGTAGCAGCCTTGCCATTGGTCACCTGGTATTCGATTTGGGTAATCGCTGTATTCACGCACAATTCCTGCTGATCTGTTTTCACAGCCGAAGTCAATGCAATAGTCACATCTGGTTTAACATTAATAGTTCCGGTTATACTTGCAGGATTACAATCTCCTGTCGCAGTAATCGTATAAGTGATCAAACCTGCTCTAACGGGCGTACCGCTGATCGTAAACTTACCAGTCAAGGCATCGTAAGCTGAAGTTAACTCTGCTGGTAAACCGGTAATCGTTGCCGCTTTGCCATTGGTGACCTGGTATTCGATTTGGGTAATCGCTGTGTTCACGCACAATTCCTGCTGATCTGTTTTCACAGCCGAAGTCAATGCAATGATCACATCCGGTTTCACGTTGATTGTCCCGGTAATGCTTGCCAGTTTACAGTCCCCGGTGGCAGTAATCATATAGGTAATCAGACCTGCTCTAACGGGCGTACCGCTGATCGTAAACTTACCAGTCAAGGCATCGTAAGCTGAAGTTAACTCTGCTGGTAAACCGGTAATCGTTGCCGCTTTGCCATTGGTGACCTGGTATTCGATTTGGGTAATCGCTGTGTTCACGCACAATTCCTGCTGATCTGTTTTCACAGCCGAAGTCAATGCAATGATCACATCCGGTTTCACGTTGATTGTCCCGGTAATGCTTGCCAGTTTACAGTCCCCGGTGGCAGTAATCGTATAGGTAATCAGACCTGCTCTAACGGGCGTACCGCTGATCGTAAACTTACCAGTCAAGGCATCGTAAGCTGAAGTTAATTCTGCAGGTAAACCGGTAATCGTTGCCGCTTTGCCATTGGTGACCTGATATTCGATTTGGGTAATCGCTGTATTCACGCACAATTCCTGCTGATCTGTTTTCACAGCCGAAGTCAGTGCAATAGTCACATCTGGTTTAACATTAATAGTTCCGGTTATACTTGCAGGATTACAATCTCCTGTCGCAGTAATCGTATAAGTGATCAAACCTGCTCTAACGGGCGTACCGCCGATCGTAAACTTACCAGTCAAGGCATCGTAAGCTGAAGTTAATTCTGCAGGTAAACCAGTAATCATTGCCGCTTTGCCATTGGTGACCTGATATTCGATTTGGGTAATCGCTGTATTCACGCACAATTCCTGCTGGTCAGTTTTCACCGCCGAAGTCAATGCAATCGTCGTATTTGGTAAAACATTAATCTCTCCTGTTGTGGTGGCTGTAGAACAACCACCAATTGTGCTCACAGTAAAAGGAAATTTGCCTACTAAAGATGAGGTTCCGCTGATTGTTATTGTTTGTTTTACAGCATCATAAACAAATGTTATATCCGGATTAATTTTATTAAAACTTACAGTCGCTTCATCAGCGTCTTTAACCTGATAAACTATGGATTGCATAGGCATACCTACACATACATTTTGTATAGCAGTGCCAGATAATGGAGCCAATCCAACTGAAGCATTTGGTATAATAGTAAGTTTACTCCTTGATATCAGGTCATTACTACAAGTTGAATTGGAAACCTTTACAACCTCGTAGGTGAAGACCCCAGGGACATCAGTAGGATGATTTATTGTAATACTACTATTAGAACCAGTTGTAGTGATAGTCTTAATCGCGCTCTTAACTGTTCCGTCACTAATCGTATAATAGAAAGTATAAGGCCCTGTTCCATACTTTCCACTAAAGGTAACGGGAATATCAGGACTATCCTGACATACATCCTGCTTTAAAGGTGAAATTGCTGCTGTAGGCAATTGATTAACAGTTAGGTTTATGATATCAGAAAGAACATTACATCCGCCTGGAGAACTAACCTGAACCCTATATTTATAGCCATTATAAGTAAATGGCACCCTGCTGATATTAAGCGTATTTGTCTTTGATCCCAATGACCCATCAGGATCTGCAACAACATCCCAGCTACTGCCAGTATTAACCAGCCATTGATAAGAAAGATTCGGCCCTGTAGCTGCTACTGTAGATGTAAAAGCAGAGTTTTCACAAATAGTTGCACCTACCGGCTGTGTGGTAATTATTGGAGAATTAATATTAAATGTGGCTGTTCCTACTGTTGATTTAGCTCCATAAACATCCATAAAATTAAACTTTATGGATGCAGAACTACCACTAAAGCCCGGTTTAGGAGTAAACGTAAGCAGTTTAGTATTCACATTATCAAATACAAAAGTACCTGCATCTGTTACGACTTGCCGATCAATCTCTGGAGTAAGAGGATCAAGGTCTACGTTATCCGGATTGGGATCACCACCTGCATTAGGTTTTGTTGCCCCGGTCAGTATATCCAAACTGCCAGAAGCACCCTGGCAAATAATCATTGAAGGATTTGGAGCCACAGGCTGGCTCAATACACTTTTATCAACCGTCAAAGTTAAACCTCTGATCTCATGATAATTCACATTATCTCCGGTTGAAGAAGCAATTCCATACTTCAAACCTTTCGCAGGAATAGGTGTAGTATAAGGATACTTAACAATTACCGGAGTAATGACACTACCATGTTTAACGCTCACACTAATTAATAATCCCCCCCCAGGCCTGGGTACCAAATTAATAAACACTTTACGGTATTCCGGATCTCCATCCTTTGCAGTTCGCGAACCTCCGGCGATATTAAATGGATCAGTTGCAAGTGCTGAGGTTTTAACAGTCGTAAGTAAAGGGTAGTTTGTAGGTACATAAGCAAACCCATCTCCCGCACCACGAAGAACTATACTATTAGGAATCTGATCTTTATCGCCTTGCCTGCCCTCACCGCGATTTGAAAAATTCCCAAATTCATCTAAACCAATACCCAAATACCCTTTGCTAACTCCTTTAAAATCTTTGCCATCCTTATTGAGTTGAGCATATCCCAAAGATCCGCCAAATCCGCCAATATTAAAATCAGCATCGGCAACCGCGGCATCAAATAAGAAGAAACTAAGACCATCAGCACCATTAGTGCCACCTCCATAAGTAAAGTACTCAAACTCGATATTTAAACCATAAGTTCCCAGAAAAACATTATTAGAATAAACATAACCTTTTTGTTTAGTTTTATTATTTGTCAGTCTCAAATATCCTTCGCCTTGTGCATCTGTCACTGAACCAGCAATTGGATAAAGCGCTGTAAGAAATGCAGTAGGCTCCCCACCAAATTTCACATCCGGCTTGTTTGTAGTTGAGTTTCTAAAACTTTCATCGTAAGGAAATTGCGCGCGCGAGGAAAAAGGATTTAGTGTAAATAGAAAAAACAAACCTACACTCACTATCGCCAGGAACCCTTTTCTTGCCGGAATCCCCCTGCGATTCATATACGCTGTTAACGAGTGAATCAGCGAAGTAAACTTTGTCAGGAGTTTAAAACGGAGAGATTTATTCATAGGAGGCGATAGCGTAGATAGTTGTCACAAATTGCTAATCACTAGTGCAAAAATATATTTCAAAATTTGTGGCTCACAAAACACAAACTCTGAAAGTTAAAAATCCTAATTATCTAAGAATCAATATTTCACATTAGTTAATTACGCAATTTACACCCACAAAATAGGCACAAATAATGCTATTATCCAAATTTTCACCCTATAAAATCATGTTTAAATAATTTTTGTGCCAAAAAATACTTTTAAAGGCATAAATCACAAAATAAGCATTCCCACAGGGAGTCCTAATAAAAAATAACAATACTAAATCGTATTATATGGCGAAAAAAACCACATTGATAAATATAGAACGATATACTATTAATATCAATAAACAAGAAACCGGATTATTAAGCAATCAACAATAGAACATTAAATGAGTAACTACACCCCAAAACGGGAAATATATTACACACCAAAATCAATATCCAAAATATGCAAATATTAACCGTAAAAGGAAATAAATAAACCAAATAATTATTAATTACCAAATAACAATACTCACAAGAATTAAAAGAATACTATTATCCTTACGATAACTACCTCAGCTTTTAAACTGGTTACATTAAAAGAAACTCACCTGGCATCACTACTCCTTAAAAGAATAATTCCCCATATTTTATCCGTTAATCCCGCAAATTTTCCTCAAACAGAACAACACATATTCAGCCTGGGCTTTTGTAAATAAATTATTTTGTGTATATTTGCGTAGAACGGAGTATAAACTCAAACTCTCTTAATACTTACTTGCTAATCAATCCATTTGATTAGATTCAATTTCTCCTGGCTCCCCTACCGTTGTTGCCCGGGAATTTAAGTTTTATTCGGGCTAGATCGATCCAGTACTATATTGTTTATGGAACGCCTTAACAAGTAACAGCAGAGAAGAGTTATTTTTTAACTAAATACGGAAATTTATGGCTAAGTCTCAGGCGACCTTCATGAAGAAGCAACTAGAAAAAAACAGGCAGAAGAAAAAAGAAGATAAAGAGCAACGCAAAGAAGAACGCAAGCAGAATTCAACAGGCGGCGATCTGGAAAGTATGATGGCATACGTAAATGAATACGGTGAAATTGTATCTACACCTCCAGAAAAAGCACCTGAAAAGAAATAAATAAAAAGGCCTGATTTATCATATGATAAATCAGGCCTTTTTATTTTACCGAAACGGTTACTGATTAAAAACCTAGTTTTTAGGCTGGACCCTACCGGATTTTCTATCTTGTCCACGACCGATTAAATATCCGGCACCTGCACCTGCTACTCCACCGATAATAGCACCTCTGCCTTTCTTCTTATCAATAAGTGCACCGCCTAATCCACCTGCACCTGCACCAATAACAGTTCCTAACGCTGCACTGCTCCAACCTTTCTTTTTAGTTGTTGTAGTAGTAGTTGTGTGATGATCTACAGAATGACTGCGTGGCGAAGCCATGGTAGCAGCAGGAGCATTTTCAGCAGCTTTGGCAGAAGCCAGCATCAATACTCTTTTTTCTTCCTGTATTTTAGCAGCCTGCTGTTTTTCAGCAATATCTGCTTTTTTGAAGCTATCTAATCTCATACTGTCTTTTACAGCCTTGATCGTAGCTACTTTAATTGCTTCTTCCTTCCTGGCATTAGTACATGCTGTAAAAGCAAGTGCTATACCTAATATTGCGAACGTATTTTTCATTTTGTGTTTTTTTAGTTGTTATATAGATATTAAAGTCACATAACTATTTGCTAAAATGATGCCAAGATTAATATTCCTGTTACAATAACTCTTAAAACTTATTTCAACCCGGCTTATTTATCCATTAAAGGGGAATGGCCAGGTGCTTCTCCCGTATCATGCTCATCATCTTCTCCATCGGGATTATGCGAAACCCGGTCATTATCATTGTTATAATTAGTCTTTTCCGGATTTACAGAAGAACCATCCGCATCCAGTCCTAAATTGTCTGCTTCCCGATACGTCTCCAGATCTTCTGATGGAGGATTTGTTTTAATCCCATTTAGCTGGTCTGTTTTAACCTTATTTGCTTTTGATCCTGAATTTATCATAAATTGATCTTTTATATTTTAATAACAACAAAAACAATATGCGCTGGTTTTACTCAATTCATGTAAAATGAATACAATAAGCAATTAAGATTTTGGATATTAGTATTCAATTGATTATTTTCACAGCGAAATTTATAACATTAATATGCGTACAACAGGAAAAGTTAAATGGTTTAATTCTGCAAAAGGGTTTGGTTTTATAACTCCAGAAGATGGAGGAAAAGATATTTTCGTACATTTTTCTGCGATTGCAGGAGATTCATTCAGAGAATTGAATGAAGGTGACAATGTAGAATTCGAATTGAATGACGGTAAAAAAGGCCCTGAGGCTTCTAATGTAACTGTTCTTTAAGAAATTCGTTAAAATTTAAAAAGGGGTGATGCAATGCATCACCCCTTTTTTTATAAAATCCACGCATAGCAATTTAAAAGTTCCAGACTACAAAAATCAGCATTAATGTATTCATTAAATAATAAAATCAGTATACTGGGTTGTGGCTGGTACGGATCAGCGCTTGCTAAAGAACTGCTAAAAAACGGATATATCGTAAAAGGTTCCACAACTACCCCTGATAAATTAGCAATTTTAAAACAAGCCGGAATCCTGCCCTATCTTATAAATTTCACGTCAGAGGAAGACATTATTAATAATGATTTTTTCGATTGCGATCTAATCATTATAAGCATTCCTCCAAAAAGAAGTACAGCAGAACAACACACCTTTTTATCAAAGATTCAGAAAGTATCAAAAGCAGCAGTAAATGGCAATATTCCAAATATTATCTTTATCAGTGCTACTTCAGTATATGGAGATTATAATCAGGAAGTTAATGAACATACTGCTCCAGATCCTGAAACTGAATCTGGTAAAGCAATTCTGGCTGCTGAACAAAATTTAACAGCCATTCCTGATTTTACCACTACAATACTCAGATTTGGGGGATTAATAGGCCCCGGCAGAGATCCAGGGAGATTCTTTGCAGGCAAATCAGCTATACCCAATGGAAAAGCTCCGGTAAATCTTATTCACCTGTCAGATTGTATCGGTTTAACATTACGCATCATTGAAAAGCAAGCTTTTGGTTATATTTTTAATGCATGTGCTACAGATCATCCAACCCGCTCCATATTCTATACTGCCGCAGCCTCAAGATCAGGATTAGAAATACCTCAGTTCAAAGATGAGCTGCTCAACTGGAAATCGGTGCATAGTATATATGTAGCCGAAAAACTCAACTATGAATTTAAGATCACACTAAATAGCCTTGTTTAAGTTTTAAAATGATATCTTGCTGATCTTTTTATTCTTTTTAAGCTTAAAGAATCCGGGCTTTTGCAATTAAAATTGTTTATCTTCTATTATAGATGTTTTAAACAGGCCCTAAAGATTGCGGAAAAATATATACAGACATGAAACTAACGATTTGGGGAGCAGCGAAACAGGTAACAGGAAGTATGCACCTGCTTCAATCAGACAATTACAATATACTTATAGATTGCGGACTTGATTATGAAAAGGAAACTTATCAGGAAGAAAACCAGTATTTCCCCTTTGATCCGGCTACTATAGATGTTGTTATTTTAACCCATGCCCATATTGACCATTCCGGAAATTTACCTACGCTTTTAAGACTGGGCTTTAATGGTCAGATTCTTTGTACACCACCAACGGCAGATTTAACAGAACTCCTGTTAATGGATTCTGTAAATATCTTCTTGAGTAAACAGAATAAAAGAGCAAGAGGCAAACGGGCGTCATCCGGCCCCAAACCACTTTACCTGCACAAGCATGTGATGGATACGGTAGACCGCTTTGTAACCATTGCCTTCGATAAAGATTTTACGATCAAAGAAGGTATTACCCTTCGCTTTATTCCTGTAGGCCATTTATTAGGTGCAGCAGCTGTGGTATTAAATATTATGGAAAACGGGCAGGAAAAACGCATCGCTTTTACCGGAGATATCGGCCGTAAAAACTACCCGGTTTTAGTAGATCCACAACCTATTCCTGAGGTTGACTACCTGGTATCTGAATCTACTTATGGCGGCAGGTTCCATAGCAAAGATACCACGATTGAACAGAAACTGGTGGAAACGATTAATGAAACCTGTATTAAATTCCCAGGGCGCCTGATTATTCCTGCTTTTAGTATAGGCCGGACCCAGGCACTGGTATATTCCCTCAATAAAATATTCAGTGAAGGCTTGCTTCCTCCTGTAAAAATATTTGTAGATAGCCCACTGGCTGGTTTTGCGACGGATGTTTACCGCAAACACCATCATTTACTCAATGAAGATTCTCAGGATTTTTATAACCGTAAAGGTGATGAGTTTGAATTCGAGGAACTTTCGTACGTACAAGACAAGAGAGAGAGTATTTCAATTTCTAATTATCACGAGCCATGTATTATTATCTCTTCTGCAGGTATGCTGGAAGGTGGAAGAATTCAGGATCATCTGTATCATAATATCCAAAATTACTACTGTACTATTCTGTTTATCGGCTATTGTGCCAAAGGAACTTTAGGCAACAGGCTACTCAGAGGAGACCCTATTGTCCGTTTACGTCATCGTGATTTAATGGTTTTTGCAACAATCAAGCAAACAGATTTACTAAGCGGGCACGGTGATCATGACGATTTGTTAAACACGGTGAAACAACAACGTCCCGAAAAGCTCAAAAAAGTATTCCTTGTTCATGGTGAAAGTAAAAGTCTGGAGAGTTTAGCCGCTGCAATAACAGACGCCGGATATGCGGTAACGATACCAGAAAAAGGTGAAGTATTTGAACTGTAATTTAATGAAATAATTCATTTTGTATCAAATACTATACACTTTATTGAACTTCAACAGAGAATAGTCAGTATTAACTTAAAAAACAAATTACCTCATAAATAACTCATAATCAGTTTATTCTATATTTCTAATCTCAATTAAATCTCAATTGGCAGGATTATTACGTGTTGGCTAATCATTCAGTAGAGTACTGATGATTTAATATCTAACTATAAATAAAGATGAACTCAAGAATTACAAAATCAGCGTTGATACTATCCTTAGTAGGACTATCAACCTCGTTGTTCGCTCAGGATGTTACGCCTGATACAACAAAACGCTTTGAAAAAAAAGATTTCCGTACCTGGTCAATCGGGCTAAACGGTGGTATGTTAACGCACTATACTCCTTTCAATAATAGAGCTAATGGCGACTTTAGTACTCCACAAGAAAGCTGGGGTTACGGTGGTTACATTAAGAAACAAATTCTTCCGGGATTCGGTATCCAGGCAGACTTCCTTGCAGGTAAAGTAAAAGGTCTGAGAGCTAACAACCCAGACGGTACTACTCAGGCAGGTACTAGTTTCGAAACTCGTATTGACTGGTCGGCAGCTGTAAGTGGTAACTTTACCATTGCAAACATGAGCTTAAACCACAAACGTACTGTACTATCGCCTTACTTAACAGCTGGTGCTGGTTACATGTCTTCAAGTGCTAATACAAATGCAATTGGAACAGCTGCTGTACCTGCTGGAAACACAGGTTATGGCGAACACTGGTTTATCCCAGTTGGAGCAGGTTTTAAAGTTGGTTTATCAAAAGGTGTTAACCTTGATTTAGGTTACACAGTTAATTTCATGAAAACTAACAACTTTGACGGTGTACAAAGTGCAACTAATGACAAATTCACCTACGCACATGCTGGTGTTGAAATTGCCCTTGGTAAAAGAGGAACTTCTCAATTACAAAATTACAGTGCAATCGCAGCAGTTCGTGAAGAAAGTGCAGCAGAAAGCGCTGAGTTAAGAAGAGCATTATCTACTTCTGAGCAAAACAGATTGAGAGATCAGGAACAATATGCTAAAGATATGGGTGATGAAGATGGAGACGGTGTAGCTAACAAATTTGACAAGTGCCCTGGAACTCCAGCAAACACTACTGTTGATGGTGCTGGTTGTCCTTTAAAAACACCAAAACAAATTATCAAAGAAAAAGTAATCGTTACTGCTGAAGATCGTAAAGTAGTTGATGAAGCAATCAGAAACTTAGAGTTTGACTTAGGTAAATCTACTATCCGTTCTACTTCATACAATACTTTAAACAGAGTTGCTGCTTTATTAGTAGAGAAAAACTTTAGCTTGAAATTAGCTGGTCACACAGATAACACTGGTTCAATGGCTATCAACTTACGTCTTTCTAAAGACAGAGCTGAAGCGATCAAAACTTACTTAGTTTCACAAGGTGCTAATGCATCTCGTATTGAAGCAACAGGTTACGGTCCAAACCAACCAATTGCATCTAACAAAACTGCTGCTGGTCGTCAGAAAAACAGAAGAGTTGAATTCTCTTTATTTTAATCAGAACAGTTTAAATCAATAAAAAAAAGCAGGTGTCTCCAATGGACACCTGCTTTTTTTATATACAATAATTTTATAAAAGCTAATCCGGATCCCGTTCCGGCCAGTACTCCCCGGTTAATTCCAGTTCCCCTGCCTTTTCATCCAGATGAACAGTTACGGTCATCTTTTCTTGTTGTAAGGTATCAATCG
This sequence comes from Pedobacter cryoconitis, assembly GCF_014200595.1. Classification (NCBI taxonomy): domain Bacteria; kingdom Pseudomonadati; phylum Bacteroidota; class Sphingobacteriia; order Sphingobacteriales; family Sphingobacteriaceae; genus Pedobacter; species Pedobacter cryoconitis. The sequence goes on along the minus strand of NZ_JACHCG010000001.1, from coordinate 883,029 downwards.
CACTACATGCACTAAACTCTTCTAATACATACTGAAGCTTCAATGTGGTAAGCTCTGCATTATTGGATATACTATCAGGAACAACTGTTACCCTGCTTACCTTTTCACGTGCATGATAAGCTTGAAGCATATAAGCAACCTGAGCTGCATGCAATTGAATAGTTTGAAGAATCAAGGCAGAATCCACCTGAACAGGAACCTCCTGAACAGGTGAAATCTTTAATTTTATAGTAGATAGCATATACTATTTAAACCAGCTCAGCAAGTGCCGCAGCAGTAAACCCTTTTAACTCATCTTCACGGTGATCACGAATCTTTTGCACCCAATTTGGATCAGCTAAAAGTGGTCTTCCAACAGCAACTAAGTCAAAATCACCACGATCCAATCTTCCAACCAATTCATCCAGAGAACTAGGTTGCGAAGACTCACCAGCAAAAGCAGCAGTAAAATCTCCATTCAAACCTACCGATCCTACAGTAATCGTAGCAGCACCAGTAATCTTCTTAGCCCATCCCGCAAAGTTTAAGTCTGAACCTTCAAACTCAGGCTCCCAGAAACGACGTTGTGAGCAATGCAAAATATCGACACCAGCATCTACGATAGGATTTAACCAGCTATCCATTTCTGTCGGGTTAGCCGCAAGTTTATAATTATAATCTTGTGGTTTCCATTGCGATAAACGAAGGATGACCGCAAAATCATTACCAACCTGTCTGCGTACTTCTTTAACTACCTCTACCGCAAAACGGCTTCTTTCAGCAATTGTCTTACCGCCATAATTATCGGTACGGTGGTTCAGCTGGTCCCAGAAAAACTGGTCAATTAAATAACCATGTGCACCGTGTATTTCTACAGTATCGTAACCTAGTCTTTTAGCATCAGCTGCCGCACGTCCGTAAGATAAAATCGCATCAGCAATATCGCTTTCGGTCATTGCTTTACCTTTTTGCTGTCCAGGATTTACAAATCCTGATGGTCCTTCAAATTCTACAGAAGGAACCCAGCCAGATTTATGGTCAGCCTGTATGCCCATATGCCAGATCTGAGGTCCCATCTGACCTCCAGCTGTATGCACATCTTTAATTACTTTATCCCATCCTGCCAATGCTTTTTCTCCATAAAAATGAGGAATACTCGGATCGCTTGCCGAAGAAAGACGGTCAATCACCGTACCTTCTGATAAAATCAAACCAACATCACCAGCTGCTCTTTTACGGTAATAATCAGCTACATCTGCTGTTGGTATGCCATTTGGCGAGAATGCCCGTGTCATTGGTGCCATCACCAATCTATTTTTCATGTTCAATGTTTTCAGCTTAAAGGGCTGGAACAGACTGTCTGTATTCATAGCTATTTAATTATATTGAAGTTTCTATTAATTGTTTAAGTTCGAGGCAGGCCGTCTCATTCCTTTTATAATATGTCCATTGTCCGATCCGGGTTGATTCGATCAATCCGCTTCTTTGCAGAATAGACAGATATTCAGAAATTGTAGATTGCGTCAACTGCGCTTTGCATTGTATCTGACCCACGCAAACACCCACCTCTTTTATATCCCGGTCTTGTGGAGGAAAATGTAATTCAGGCTCTTTCAGCCATTGTAAAATCATTAATCTTGTCTTATTCGACAACGCTTTAAATACCTCTACCTGATCCATACTACAAATGTATATCGGAATTTCCCGATATCCCTATCAAAGAATACAAAGTGACATTAAGCTGATACCCAGACAAAAAACTGACAATAAAAAAGGCTTAACCACCCTGTTAAGAGTAATTAAGCCTTTAAAGAATAAATGGATACTGATTACAACCTGGTTATACGCATTGCCAAACTGTATCTACAAACCATTTCTTATGATCATAGAAATGTGTTACAGTTTTAAATCCCGATATTTTAGCCATATTCTCTATCTCCTGTATACTATACTTTTGGGAAATCTCCATATAAATGACTTCATTTTCATGAAATTGAAAAGTTTGATCAGCAATATTCACTTTCTGATTTTTCTTACTCACCAGATAACTTTTACAAGCACCAGTTATCGGATCATAGTTTGGATAATGCTGAAATTGAGATACCTTAAAATCACCACCTAATTCATCATTTATCCGATGCAGCAGGTTCAGGTTAAAATCACGCGTAAAACCCGCGGCATCATTATAAGCGGCAAGAATAGTATGCGGGTTCTTTTTCAAATCAAAACCAATTAACACTAAATCTCCTTCTTGTAGTGCAGCACGGATTTTACGACAAAATTCAATCGCATTTTCCGGTGTCTCATTTCCAATATTCCCTCCAAGGAGCATAACCACCTTCTTTCTGGAAGAGATATGATTCGCTTTTTCCAGCATATCAAAATACTCTCCGTTTAAGCCTTTTACTTTGAGGCCTTTGATTTTCTCTGGTAATGACTGTTCTAAATGCGCAATCATTGTAGAAGAAATATCAATGGGCATATAAGTAAAATCTACTTTGGTATCCACCAGTTCTTTAAGCAGATAACTTGACTTGGTAGCATCCCCTGCCCCCATTTCGACCAGATCGAAAGTATTAAACCCGTTTTTCAAGGTGACTGCCAGGTCTTTAAACCGCTCTGTGAAGATTTCCTTTTCACAATTGGTCGGGTAATATTCAGGACAATTCATAATCTCCTGAAAAAGTTTATCTCCCTTTCCATCGTAAAAATACTTAGCGTTTAAAGTTTTTTGTGGTTGACTAAGGTCATGTAGAACCTCTTTTAAAAATTGATTCATATCATTATTTTGAAAGCCTGATACCACTGAACATCCAGCGCATATCAGGGTGAAAGAAGTTTCTATAAGTGTTTCTGCTGTGATTTGCAGGAGTAGCAATTGATGCTCCGCGCAATACTTTCTGATTCACCATAAATTTACCATTATACTCGCCCAGTGCTCCGGCAGCTTTGGAGAAACCCGGATACGGCAGGTATGCACTCTCCGTCCATTCCCACAATTTACCCCATTCAAATGAAGAAGAAGCTACTTCCCATTCAAATTCCGTTGGTAAACGCATGCCTTTCCATTGTGCATAAGCCGAAGCTTCATAGTAACTGATATTGGAAACCGGCGAATTCATTTTTAAGCTTTCCAGTCCGGATAAACTATAACGATGCCATTGCCCTTCTATTTCATACCAATATAAAGGTGCATTGATCTGTTTTTCATTTACCCAGTCCCAGCCTTGCGCATGCCATAAACTAAAATCCTGATACCCTCCTGCCTTTATAAATTCCACATATTCTGCATTACTGACCAGGCGGGTTGAAATACTGAAGTTCTGAATATATACTTTATGCCTGCCCAGCTCATTATCGAAATGAAAAGAGTCTCCCTGGTATCCAACTTCATGAACACCTTCTTTGAACTCTACCCATCCTTGTTCAGCCAGCGTTAATCCCTTTTCTATATTATCGGCAGCATAAGCCGGAAATAAAGGATTGTGACCCAGTATATATTTGATATCATACCATAACAGCTCCTGATGTTGCTGTTCATGATTTAAGCCTAATATCAGAAGCTCTTCTATTCCCTTACTGACACCGCAAAGCAGGAATTTCTCCATCGCCTCGTCCACATAAGCACGATAATGGAAAATTTCATCTACCGTCGGACGGCTTAAATTACCTCTGTCTGTACGAATCACCCTTGCTCCTATACTTTCATAATAACTATTGAAAACATAGTTGTAATCCGGATTAAAAGGTTGATAGGCAATAGCGTGAGGTATCAAAATAAAGGTCTCAAAAAACCAGGTGGTGTGCCCGAGATGCCATTTAGGCGGGCTAACCTCTTCCGCCGGCTGTACCACGTAGTCTTCTTTTTGCAGTTTGTCACATACCAATACGCTATGCGACCTCACTGCGGAGTATTGCTCCCAAAGTGACATATTAATTTTGGTTTAGATGGTTGGTTAAGTTTGTTATACTTTTAATATGCAAACTTTGTGCCTGTTCTCTTCTCATCATCAGTGCATAGGCATTATTAAAGCCTATTGGCTTAAGCCACTTAATATTGAACTGACTTTTAAATTCATCACTGACATAGCGATATACGCCATCCACATCTCCTGTCAGTTTATTTATAGTTTTTTCGTCTGGTTTAAGCAGCACTAAAAAACCTGTCCCTGTATACTCCGGATAAAAATCGATCTGATTATTAGTCAGTGCATCAAAACATATTTTTGTACCCCCTAATCCTGTTTTAGTCACGACTTCCAAATCTGTATTCCCTTTAATCAGTATTTTGTAGATCTGAGCCAGGATATATTGCTCTCCAAATATCTTTGATCCTATTCTTATGGTACCTTTTCCGGCAGTTCTGGCTGGCTTATATAAATGATGTGCTTTGGTAAAATCCAGGGCCACCTTTTCAGGAGTCTCTTTGAGCTGATCAACTCTATAATTCATCGCAATCATCGTTGAATCATTAATAAACCCCGACAACTGATTCAAGACACCTTCAAGCTCAGGATGCTGGTCCAGCACTTCCTGCCGCACTACCGGAGCAGCATAATAAGGAGGAAAGATATGCTTGTCATCTTCCAGAATAACCAGGTCATAGGCTTTCAGCCTTCCATCGGTACTATAACCACTAATTACGTCTAATTTTTTCTCAAAAGCAGCTTTATACATTACAGCATCACTGATTACTACAGTTTCAATTCCCAATTTATAGATTCTTTTCAGTCCTAAATACCCATCTTCTCTACCCATAAACTCAGGAGTGAAGCCACCTAACATCTTTCCGCCAATTTGCGTTGGCAATAAATAAAAAGAACTCAGTGTAATCAAAGCAAAAGGAAGTACCAGGTAAGAGATACGAATACTTTTCAAGTTTAGTTTTTGAACGAGAGACAATAAAAAATCCAGCACAATTGCCAGTAAAGCGGCAGGAATAGCCCCTGCCAGAATCATATTAGAGTTATTTAAAGCGATACCGCCGAAGATAAATTCTCCTAAACCACCCGCAGCAATATAGGCTGCCAAGGTCGCTACACCAACATTAATTACGGTAGCTGTCCGGATACCGGCCATCAGCACAGGAAAGGCCAATGGCAATTCAACTTTCATCAGGATCTGCCATTTACTCATTCCCATTCCTTTGGCTGCTTCAACTACCGCAGGGTTTACCTCCATAATCCCAGTATAGGTATTTCTGATAATCGGCAATAGTGCATAAAGAAATAGTGCAAGAATAGCTGGCTTCGGGCCAATGCCCAGAAAAGGAATCAATACCCCAAGCAGCGCAATACTTGGAATAGTCTGTAAGATACCGGCTAAACCTAATACAATACCAGATAGCTTTTGCTTCCTGGTAATCAGTATACCTACCGGAACAGCAATCAGGATCGCAATGATTAAAGAAATCAAAGTTAGTCCTATGTGTGCCCAGGTCTGGCTCCATAATTTATCAGATTGCTGACCGACAAAATCCCAGAAACTTTGTGCCTGCTCCATATTATTGTTTTTTATAAGCTGAAAAAGCACGCATCAGATCTTCCATATCCATTGAATTGTCTTTACTGCCGGTCTGAAGTAATTGCTCCATTCTTTCCCAAACAGTAACCTTCTGATCTGAATAACCCGGCAATAATTCAGCAATCAACACAGATTTCAATTCCAGTTGCAAACGTTGCTCTTTAAAGAAATCAGCTACAAAGTTATTTGCGGGATGAAAAAGTAAATCTTCTGGTGTTCCGATTTGTTTAATCACGCCTTTGTCCATCAGGCAAATCCGGTCTCCCATTTCAAAAGCCTCCTGTACATCATGTGTAACCATCACCACTGTCTTTTTAACCAATTCATCCAAAGCCTTAAACTCTTTACGGATACTAATTCTTGTTAAATTATCCAATGCGCCAAAAGGCTCATCCATTAACAAAACCGGAGGGTTCACCATTAGTGATCTGGCCAGACCAACCCGCTGCTGCTGTCCGCCGCTTAAAGCAGCCGGGTATTTACTAGCTAAAGCAGGATCAAGGTTCAGTTTATGAAATAATTCATCTGCTCTTTTACGGATATCCTCATTTTTCCATTTCAGTAATCGCGGGACAATAGCAATGTTTTCAGCGACTGTATAGTGTGGAAAAAGACCATGATTTTGCAATACATAACCTATTCCACGTCTTAATTCTTCTGGCTGTCTGGTACTGATATCAACCCCATCCAGAAAAACAGTTCCTGAATCTGGTGCAATCAGCCTGTTGATCATGCGCAATGTAGTTGTTTTACCGCAACCGCTTGTACCTAATAAAATCAGGTTTTCGCCTTCTTTTACCTCAAAGCTGATATCATTAACAGCCATTGAAGTGCCAAATTTCCTGACCAGGTTTTCTGCTTTAATCATTTAAGCGAGTGACATAAATAAATTATTGAGAGATTCAGCGTACAAAGGATGTGCAAAAATGGTAAATCTTATCTCCTCATAAGTGATCTTTCCCATCATCGCCATTTGCAAAATTGACATAATCTCGCCCCCTTGTTCACCAATGATTGTTGCACCGAGTATCTGTTTGGTTGTTTTATCAACCACAGCTTTCATAAAGCCCCTGGTTTCAGCATTTTCAATTGCCCTGGCTACATTTCGCATTGGAATTTTAGCAACCAGGTAATCGAGTCCCTGTGCAGCCGCCTGTGTTTCAGTTATGCCAATCCGGCCTAATTGAGGGTCAGTAAACATACAATAGGGCACCATACGGTCTTTAATACTCATTTTACTTCCTTCCAAAAGATTTTTGGTGACTACAATATAGTCATTATATGAAATATGTGTAAAGGCCGGGCCGCCTTTTACATCTCCTAAAGCGTATATATTTGGTGCCTTAGTTTCCAGAAATTCATTCACTTTAACAAATCCGTGCGGATCACATTCCACAGTCGTATTTTCTAGTCCTAAAGCTGTTGTTTGAGGTGCCCTGCCTGATGCAAGCAGTACATGTGTACAGGTAATAGTCTTTTTTTCACCTTTTAAAACTAGAGTAGCCCTAATTTTATCATGAGCCAGTGTTTCAAATTTCACGACTTTGGCTTCTGTTAAAACCTCCATTCCTTCTTCTTTGAAGATCTCGCTCATAACTTCACAAACATCATTATCTTCTTTTGGCATTAGCTGTCCGCCTTGTTCCATAATGGTAATTTTGGAACCAAAACGCTTAAACATCTGCCCGAATTCCAGCCCGATATAACCTCCCCCAACAATCAGCAGATGCTCAGGAACCTCTTTAAGTTCAAGAATAGTGGTTGAAGTGAGATATTTAATGGCTTTAACCCCTTCTATATCGGGTATCCGGGGACTTGCCCCTGTATTAATGAAAATATGTTTAGCTGTATAATTCTCAAAATTACCGTCTCTTTCATTCACATATACAGTATGGTCATCCTGAAATTTAGCCTCCCCATAAATTAAGGTCAGGTTCTTCGTTTTTTCGATTCCGGCAATTGAGCCTTCACGGAATTGAGTCACAATAGCTGCTTTACGGGCCATAATTGCTTTGAAGTCTATCTCATAAGCAGGTATATCAATCCCGAGGTCTTTACTTCTGCCAGCCTGGTAAGCTAGCCTGGCAGAAGCGACCATAGCTTTAGTTGGCGTACATCCATCATTGATACAAGTACCACCAACCATTCTTTTTTCTATCAATGCAGTTTTCCAGCCTGCATTTGCTAATTTCTTAGCCAGGGGCACGCCAGCCTGACCTGCACCGATTACTATTGCGTCAAATTCCTTCATTAAACGAATAACAATTAAAAATCCAAAATGGCGACAACTTTTTCTAATTCTTCAGCAGTATTGAAATAATGAGGCGAAAGACGGATTGCACTTTCTATGTTTTTCTTCGGAAAATCGATCATTGCAGAGCCTACAGAGGCAATAGAGAAATAAACATCATGTGCACGAAGCTGTTCTGCAATTTCTTGTGTAGTATGGTGATCCATGGTAAAAGTCAGGATATTACTGACCCTTGATCCCCAATCTTGTAAATTCAGCCCCTTTACTTGTTTCAATTGACTTCTGAACTGGGCCATTAAACCTGTATTGTACTTTTCAATATTCACCATTCCAATCTGATTGGCATATTTCACTGCTTCTTTAAGCGCTAAACGGCTTGCAATTGAAGACTCCCAGAACTCAAAACGCTTAGCTGTCGGCTGTAGAGTATAACCGTTTACTGAAGTCCATTCTGCACCAATCATATCAATAATAAGCGGGGCTAAACCTGCTTCAAGCGCCCGATCAGATACATAAAGAAATCCGGTACCACGTGGTCCGCGCAGGAATTTTCTGCCGGTAGCCGCCAGGAAATCACATCCGATTGCTTGTACATCTACTACCAATTGCCCTATTGACTGACAAGCATCAACCAGGTACCAGCAGTTATATTTACGGCAAATCGCCCCTACTTCTGCTGCTGCCTGTATAAGTCCTGAACTGGTTGGAATATGCGTCAGGGCAACTAATTTTGGCTGATGTTGTTTAACCAGTTCTTCAAATGCTGTTAAATCAATATCTCCATTAGCCAGGTTACCGCCTCTGATGATGTCAATTCCAAAGCGTTTCTTTAAAGAAAGAAAAGAGATTTGATTGGAGATATAATCATCGTCTGTGGTCAGAATAACATCTCCGGATTTAAATTCAATAGCAGAAATCGCCTTTGCATAAGCATCTGTAGCACTGTTCTGAAAAGATATATTCTCAGCATTGCAGTTGAGCAGTTGAGCGGTTTCTGTATAGAATTCATCTACTCCCGGTTGGTTCAGATAAGCGAGCGCATATCCTCCAATCCGGGCTTCTTCAGTCAGACTATCTATCATTTGATTAAATACGGTATCGGTCACTAATGAAGAGCCTGCACTGTTCAGGAAAATTTTATCTGTACAACCTCTGGTTTCTTTTCTGATTGTGTTTAAGTCCATTTTTTAAGAAATTGATTGATCTCTGTTAACAATATTTTATATCGGTAAAAGGTAATGAAAAACCTTTAAACCTAATCTATATCATGCTGGATTTTGATTAGTATCACACATTATTCCAGCTTATTTGTTCTAATTGCAGTTAAATAGAACAGCTTATGAGTCAACCAAAATATAGTAGCGCAGCAGATGCCGTAAAATATATCCAATCCGGACAGCGCGTATTCCTTCATGGTAGTGCAGCAACCCCGGTCTTATTGATTAAAGCCCTTCAGCAGCGGCATGCAGAGCTTAAAAACGTAGAATTAGTTAGTATTTCAACCTTGGGTGATGTCGATTTCAACAATCCCGAATGGCGTGGAAGCTTTTTCTTCAATTCCTTATTTACCTCAGCAAACACCCGTTCTGTTGTCAATAGCGCCAATGGTGATTATGTTCCTATCTTTTTAAGTCAGATCCCGAAACTCTTCAGAGAAGGATTTCTGCCCCTTGATGTAGCTATAGTGCAGGTCTCTCCGCCTGATGTACATGGTTATTGTTCCTTGGGAACTTCCGTAGATATCGCAAGGGCAGCCGTAGATACCGCAAAACATGTCATTGCTCAGGTTAACCCCAATATGCCGCGCACACACGGTGACGGCTATTTGCATAGCAGTAAAATAAACACATTTGTATGGCATGAATCGGTATTACCAGAAGTAGATTATTCGGCAAAAGTGAGTAGCGCCATGGTTACTATTGGTCAGCATATCGCCTCTTTAGTGGAAGATGGTGCCACTCTTCAACTCGGAATAGGAGGTATCCCCGACCAGGTTTTAAAGAATTTAGGCAACCACAAAAACCTCGGTTTGCATACAGAAATGTTGTCGGACGGAGTGATTCCACTTATACAAAATGGGATCATCAATAACAGTATGAACAAGATTAACCGCGGTAAATCGATCACCTCATTTATGATTGGAACGCGTAAACTTTATGACTTTGTGAACGATAACCCGAGCATCAGAGTGATGGATATTTCCTATGCAAACGACACCAGTGTGATCCGCCAAAACCCAAAAGTCACGGCTATAAATTCTGCAATTGAACTGGATTTAACAGGTCAGATCTGTGCCGATTCGATGGGAACTTTTCAGTACTCCGGCATCGGCGGACAGATGGATTTTATTCATGGTGCCTCTCTGTCTCCGGGAGGAAAACCAATCATCGCCCTGCCGTCAATTACCTCAAAAGGGATCTCCAGAATTGTACCATTTTTAAAAGAAGGAGCGGGTGTAGTAACCACCCGCGGACATGTACATTGGGTGGTTACTGAGTATGGAAAAGTAAACCTTTTCGGTAAAAGCCTGAAGCAGCGCGCGAAGGCATTAATTGAGCTGGCGCATCCGGATCACCGGGAAAATCTGGAGAGAAAATGCTTTGAAAGGTTCGAAACTTCTTTCGAATAGCAAAAACAGGAAATACATAACAAATTAATAACCAAATATTAACAAAAATCAACTAATCCAAGGATTAAGTACAAACTTAAAACACTGAGATTAGTTGATTTGATCCAGAGGTTTTCGGTCACCGCCCGGCTGAGCCTTATATTTACTCGGTGTAACTCCGGTTATGGCCTTGAATTGTGTAGACAAATGTGCACTGCTGCTATAGCCCATCTGGTAGGCAATCTCATTCAGATTGAGCTCGCCATACTCCAATAATTCCTTTACTCTTGTTACCTTCTGCTGGATGATATATTTTTCAATTGTGATCCCTTCCACATCAGAAAACAGCCTGCTGAGATAAACATATTCCTTGTTTAATTTCTCTGCAATTACACTCATCAGACTCTGCTTCAATTCGAACAGATTTGAATAATGAACCAGCTCGATCACCTGCGTCTTCACCTGCTCCACAAGCTGATCTTTCTCTTTGTCGATCAACCCGAAACCCAGCACCTGGAAGGCTGCTGAGATCTCCTGTAATTTCGCCGGACCAGGTTCCGGCGAAACAGTAACTCTTCCCAATGAAATCTCATCCACAGAGAAGCCAAGATTTTCCAGCTGCTGTCTGACGATTAGAATGCACCGGTCGCAGACCATATTTTTAACGTGCAGCTGCATATCAGATTAACTCCCCCTGGAAGCCTGCGTTTTTTAACGTCTCTTTTATTTCCTGTTGCAAGTTCTCAGCATCACCGGTTACGGTCAGAACTTTATCAGCTACTTCAGTATCCACACTCCATTTTTCCAAACCAGTCATTGCATTCAAATGAGGAGTTACAGTAGCGACACATCCGCCGCATTTAATATTCGTTTTAAATTTCAGAGTTTCCATAATATGTGTTTTTAATTGCGCCCATCAGGGCAGCCTGTTTTATAATTAATTTAATTTAGTTAATTTCAACCTGAGACTGTTTCCCACTACAGAGACGGAACTCAATGCCATAGCTGCTCCTGCGATCATTGGATTCAGCAGGAAACCATTCAACGGATATAATATCCCCGCAGCCAAAGGAATCCCAATCAGATTGTATATGAAAGCCCAGAATAAATTCTGACGTATTGTTCTTACTGTAGCCTTCGATAGCTTCAGCGCTTTAGAAACCTGCCTTAAATCGGACGAGATTAAAGTCAGCTTGGCTACATCAATGGCAATATCAGATCCCCTGCCCATTGCAATCGAAAGATCGGCCTGAGCCAGTGCCTGACTATCGTTAATTCCATCGCCTATCATCGCAACGATTTTACCCTCCTGTTGCAGGCTTTTCACGAAATCTGCCTTTTCTGAAGGAAGTACGTCTGCCTTGTAGTTTAAAATCCCTGCCTGTTTCGCAATTGCAGCCGCTGTAAAGGCATTATCTCCCGTCAACATATAAACTGTTATCCCTTGCGCCTGCAACTCTTCTACGGCCTGTTTTGAGCCCGCTTTAATCTGATCGGCAATTGCAACCACTGCAAGCACTTTTTTAATACTGGTAAAAAAGATCACAGTCTTAGCTTCCTGCTGAAACTGGTGAACGGCCTCTTTTATTTTCCCCGGCAGTTCCCCATGTGCTTCAGTTAAAATTTTATGACTTCCGGCAAAATAGGTTTCCCCATCAAAAATAGCTTCCACTCCTTTTCCCGTCAGACTTTTAAAACCAGTAATTGAAGCTGGCCTGACACCCGTCGCCTTTACATAACTCACCACAGCTTCGGCCAGCGGATGTTCTGACTGCTGCTCCATTGCGAGGAAAACGCCCAGCATTTTCTCCTGATCTGAAACCTCATTATCAACCCATTCAATACCTGTAACTAAAGGCTTACCTTCAGTAATCGTACCCGTTTTATCCAAAATAACCGTGTCCACTTTATAACCTGACTCCAATGCTTCTGCATCTTTAATCAGAATTCCATGCTCAGCGCCCTTACCAATTCCGACCATAATTGCCGTTGGCGTAGCCAGACCTAAAGCGCAAGGACAAGCAATCACCAGTACAGTAACCATGGCCATCAATCCCTGGCTCAATTTATATTCTCCTCCAAACAGCAGCCATACCCCTAAAGTACAAACCGCAATAAAAAGAACTATCGGAACAAATATACCAGCGATCTTATCTACCAATTTCTGAACTGGTGCTTTCGATCCCTGTGCATCCTGAACCAGCTTAATGATCTGCGCTAATAAAGTTTCCGCACCAACTTTCTCTGCCCGGAATTTAAAACTCCCTTTCTGATTGATCGTACCTGCAAAAACCTGCGCACCCACCTCTTTCAATACCGCCACAGGCTCCCCGCTGATCATACTCTCATCCACATAAGAATGACCTTCATCCAGCACGCCATCCACCGGAATTTTATCGCCTGGTTTTACCAGCAGCCGGTCACCGGCCTTAACAGCCGACACCGCTATCTCCTGTTCCCCATCCTCAGTAACCAGCATCACTGTTTTTGGCTGTAGCCCAATCAGCTTCTTAATTGCAGAAGAAGTATTTGATTTCGCATTCTCTTCCAAAAGCTTACCCAGCATAATAAAAACAATAACTACAGCTGCCGCTTCATAATACACATGAGGATGAATCCCTTTAGCGTGCCAGAAATCAGCAAAGAAAGTATTAAATACACTAAACAGGTAAGAAATACCTGTACTCAGTGCTACTAAACTATCCATATTTGCTCTGCCATGCTGTGCCTGTTTATAAGCGTTGATAAAGAAATTCTTTCCAAATACAAACAGAACCGGGGTCGTTAAAGCGAGCATATAATAATTCGCATAAGGAATATCCATTAAAAACATCCCGATAATCACTACCGGCAACGTAAGTAACCCAGCAAGAATAGTCTTTCTTTTCAAAGCACTATAATTCTGTTGCTGCACCTCCTCCTGCTTTTCCTTTCCGTTAAGCGTATCCAGAATCAGATCATATCCCACGGATTGTACTGCTGCCTGAAACTGTTCCGGCGTAATTTTACCCGGCTCATAACTGACCTTTACCTGTTGTGTTGCATAATTTACTTCGGCACTTCGAACACCATCCTGAGCTTCAATCATAGACTGCACACTAGAAGCACAACCCGCACAGGTCATACCTAATACAGGAAGGGAAATGGTTTGTATGTTCTTTAAATCTGACATCTTTCTTAAATATGATACAAAGATAGGCCCTACCCTACCCAAAGACTTACATCATTTTGTTATAAAATTTCATAATTCGGCATCCTCAGACTTTACGGGCCCTGATTTACCCTTTCTTTTAAATCCAATTTCCTCACGCGGCTTATCCTCTTTTTCAATAAACTTATTCAGATAAGTAAACAACACCTCTATTTTCTGATCCTGCTTCAGCAATTTCTTTTCCACCTGCTCAACCAGTAGCGAAACATCCTTATGCAACAATAGCATCTCACGTATCCGTGTATATATCCTGATGATCTGTATATTCACATGGATAGCCCTTTCGCTGCTCAATACACAAGACAACATTGTTACCCCCTGCTCAGTAAAACAAAAAGGCATATAACGCAATCCCTGACGATCACCATTGGAGGTCACAAACTGTGACCTCCAAACACCCAGTTCTTCTTTATTCATTTCAAACATAAAATCTTCTGGAAAACGAGTAATATTACGTCTTACAGCCTGCTTCAGTACTTTAGTCTCCACGCCATACAACTCTGCCAGATCCCTGTCCAGCATAACCTTCTGATCACGAACTACATAAATCTTGTTCATCACCACCTCATCAGGTATAACTATCGTGCTTAATATCCCCATCAACAAATGTAATCCGGTATATGCCCAACCTGGTTATTTATTTATCACCCTCCTTTACAAAAAACTTTCAGACTCACGTAAGGGTAAACCTTCATCACGTTGTCCCTAGATTAAACAACAACAATATGAATATAAAACCTTACACACTCAGTCTGCTAAAAACCATTACCCTAACCCTTTTAACAACTACACTATACGCTCAGACCAAACCATCCAGAACCCACATCGGTTTAATTTACCCCTTAAGCAGCAACGGCAAACATGCCCCGCTAGATAGCAATACCTTTTCGCTGAACCTGATTGGCGGTGTTTCCGCAGCAGAAGACGGCTTTACACTTGCAGGAGTAACCAATGTTATCCACGACACCTCAAAAGGCGTTCAGATTGCAGGCTTCTCTAACCACATCGGTCAAAAAGCAGAAGGCGTAAGAGTAGCCGGATTTATGAACCTCTCCGGAGAAAGCAAAGGCGCATCAGTTGCAGGCTTCCTTAACAAAGCAGCCGATATGAAAGGCGCACAAGTTGCCGGCTTTATGAATCTTGCAAAAAATACAGACGGATTTCAGCTTGCCGGATTCATGAACAAAGCCAAAAACACCTCCTCACAGATTGCAGGATTCATGAACATTGCTAAAAAAGTTAAAGGCGTACAAGTAGCCGCCTTCCTGAACGTGGCAGACAGCTCCGACTACCCTATCGGCTTCATTAACCTGATTAAAAACGGAGAGAAAAGTTTAGCTATAACCGTTGACGACAACCTTACCACCCTGTTATCCTTCAGATCGGGAGGAAGAATACTTTACGGAATCCTGGGAATAGGCTATAACCTGAAAAACAAAAAAGAAATATATGCAGCTGAAGCAGGCTTAGGTGCTCATGTTTACACCTCACAAGCCTTTCGCTTAAATATTGAACTCGCCGGCCTCACCCTGAAAGACTTTAAAGCCGGAGAATACTTTAAATCTTCCATCAGGATTCTGCCCGCATTCAAAATCAACCCTCACCTGGAAATCTTTGGAGGCCCAACTTTCAACTACGTCAATACCAATACAGAAGAAGGCAGAAACCTGACAGAGAAATTCATCTCCAAATGGGAAAGTAAAAACGGTAACAGACTTCAGGGAATCTATGCAGGTTATACCGCCGGTGTACAATACATATTCTAAATAAAGAATATCCAAAATTAAGACAAATATGACCTCACTCAGCAAAGCCCTTAAAAATACTCAACTCCTGTTACTGGTTCTGCTGGCGATGGTCAACCCCTTAAATGCACAAACCGCTGAAGAGAAAAATCATCCCCGTATAGAAAATCTTTTGTTCTTTGTTCAGAAAAATCCGGATGCCAATACAGTAATCTACGAACTGAACCTTAATAAAGACGGTACAATTTGTACACAGGCCCCAGTTAAAGTTTCCTGGATCAAGTACGCCGAAGATGGAAAACGGGAAGAACTCAGCAACATAGAAAAGAAATACGTTTATGGCGTACAAAGCCAGGATCTTGGAAATGATGAATATGAAATTCATTTAATGGCCTATACCAAATTACCGCTATACCTGAAACGCTCTCAAACCGACAACAAATACAAAATTTATATCAAAGATGAAGACACACACTATTTACTAAAAAGGGCATTTATCAAGCTCGACCGATGCTCCTTCTGGTTTCCAAAAGTACAATACATTGATCTGGTTGCGGTAGATACAGCAAATGGGAGAGAGATTTTACAAAGAATTAATATCGGATCACAAGCAGAATTCTAATATATTTGAAGAGACATAAAACGTGGATTTAACATACCCTGTGAGCTATACCGCACCTATAATTTACGATGACGCAGCTTTTGAACACTTGTTTAAGACGCACTACAAGGCATTACATGTCTATGTGAACACCATGATCCGTGATGAGGAAATGGCAGAAGAAATAGTACAGAACAGATTTATGAAATTCTGGGAAAAACGGGATCTGTTAAACATACAAACTTCCGTTAAAGCCTATTTATACAAATGCGTTCACAATGATACTTTGAACTTTCTGAAGCATGAAAAAGTAAAAATACGACACCAGAATTTTACTATACACGCTACACAAGAAAGTGAACCAGCTTCACACAGAGTAGAATTAAATGAATTAGCTTCCAAAGTACATACAGCTATGGAGGATTTACCCGAACAATGCCGGCTTATATTTCACATGAGCAGGTTTGAAGAGTTAAAATACAGAGAAATTGCAGACCAGCTGGGCCTCTCTGTTAAAACCGTAGAAACCCAGATGGGTAAAGCATTAAGAATATTACGCTTAAAACTGGTCGATTTTTTAGTTCTCCTATTATTGGGGGCATGGTTTTACAAGGATTTTTTGAATTAAGATGAGCGATAGAGATGAACTTTTAATAAAACACTTATTAAACGAAACAAGTACGGAAGAAAACACCGAAATACTGCAATGGATAGCTGAAGATCCAGCTAATCAGGTATATTATAATCAATTTAAACAGATTTGGGAAGCAAGTAAAGCGCTTGAACCAAAAAGCAACATAGATGAAGAACAAGCCTGGAATAAATTTAAAGCCAAAGTAAGCCCATCAACTCAGCAGGAAGCTAAAATTGTCCCGCTGCGTTATAAATATGGATGGCTTAAGATTGCTGCTATATTTCTGATTGCCGCAGGCCTGTGGAGTACCTACCGCATTTTTAACGGCGTTGATTATATATCGGTTGGTGCCGGAAAAGAAGTATTGGTAAAAACACTTCCTGATGGATCAACAATTACGATGAATAAAAACTCCTTATTAAGTTTTGCCAGTAATTTCAAGGATCACCGTGCAATTCGTATGCAAAAAGGAGAAATCTTCTTTAAAGTAACCCCAAACAAAGAGAAACCATTTATTATCGATGTAGAAAAAGTAAAAATAAAAGTAGTTGGTACTTCTTTCAATGTGAAATACCTGAATGAACAAACAGAAGTTATCGTAGAAACAGGAATCGTTAAGGTGAGTGTCAGTGGCGCTGATGTCGAGCTTCACAAAGGAGAGAAAGTGATTGTCAAAAACGGTACAACTGAATTGAAAAAAGAGATCAATACTGATCAGCTTTACACTTTCTACCGGAACAAAACCCTTATCCTGAACAACACTCCACTATCAAAAGTTATCGAGACACTCAATGAAGCCTACCAGGTAAATATTGTTATTGAAGATCCGCGAATTAAAAACCTGCTCCTGACCACTACTTTCCCAGAAGATTCACTGGACCACATTTTACAAACAATCTGTGAAACTTTTAATATTAAACAAGTACACAGCGAAGGAAAAATCCTGTTGGTAAACAAATCATAATGAACAGGAAATTACTTCTACTGTGCTTTTTATCGCTCATCGCCTGTAAAATCTGTGCACAACAGAACGCTGAAAACTTATCCAGACGCGTCACCATCAAGGTGAAAAATCAAAAAATTGCCGAAGTACTTAATCAGATCAGTACTTCAGGCGATTTTTACTTTTCCTACCAGGGTAACTTATTCAATACCGATAGCCTCGTTAATCTTTCCGTTCAAAATACCCCGGTAAGAACCATCCTTGATCAATTATTCAGAGGGAAAATAGATTACAAAGAAAACGGGCAGCACATTATCCTGCGTTCAGCGAACCTGCATCTCACCATAGAACCCGATAACATCACCACTGCCGAACGCTTATATCTGATCAGCGGGTATGTGATTGATACTAAAACAGGGGCAAAAATTAAACAAGCCAGTGTTTATGAAAAAAGGTTACTTCAATCTACTTTAACTAATAACGACGGTTATTTCAAACTCCGTTTCAAAGGTGATTACAATGAAGTGATCCTCACCGCCAGTAAAGAAGCTTACCGGGATACTACCCTGATCTTTCTCTCTAATATCACCATCAAGCCACAGGGTTATGAAGACACGTCTTCAACACGTAAAAGCAAAGTAAGCAACCTGGTGGAAAACATGGGAATCGGAAGGTTCTTCGTTTCATCCAGGCAAAGGTTCCAAAGTTTAAACCTCTCGGGTTTTCTGGCAAACAGCCCGTTTCAAGCCTCTCTCACCCCCGGTTTAAGCTCACATGGGATGATGAGCTCCCAAGTGATCAATAAGGCATCCTTCAATATTTTAGGGGGATACTCAGCCGGACTTGATGGCCTTGAAATGGCCGGTTTATTCAATATGGACAAAACAGATGTAGGCATGATACAAATAGCAGGTTTGTTTAATATTGTCGGCGGATCTGTAAAAGGAATACAAATGGCTGGCGCTGTAAACTCAGTTATTGGAAATGTGAATGCGATGCAGGCTGGTGGTTTAATCAATTATGTCCGTGGCAATACTACTGGTCTTCAAATGGCCGGGGTAATGAATGTTGTCAGGGGAGATCTGCATGGATTTCAGGCTGCCGGCTTATATAACCATACCCGAAAAGATTTCCAGGGATTACAAATGGCTGGTGCCGCGAATATAACTAACGGAACTTTGAAAGGCGTACAGATTGCCGGGTTATTTAATTATGCCAAAACAGTTAAAGGCGTACAATTTGGTTTGGTTAATGTTGCTGACAGCTCTTCGGGTTATAGCATCGGTTTAATCAATATCGTTAAAAAGAATGGCTACCAAAAAATCAGTTTGTCCAGTAATGAGCTCATTAATGCAAATATCAGTCTTAAAACAGGCACTAAAAAACTCTACACGATCCTGATGGCCGGAAGAAATATCTCAGATACTGCAAAAATTTCTTCTCTGGGTATTGGGCTGGGACATGAAATACAGCTGAATCAAAAATTAGCTCTGGGAGTTGAATATCTTTCTCAATTTATTTCAACAGGCAATTGGTCTGAGTCTTCCAACCTCAATAAACTCCAGCTAAACTTACAGTTCAAAATAACGAATGGGCTGACTATTTTCGGTGGACCTTCCTATTCAATTTATGCTACAGATTATCCACAAGGATCGGGCGTAAAAGGCTTTAAACAACAAGTACCACCCAGCTATGCGCATAAATTCAATAACACAACCAGCGGTTGGTTAGGCTGGAATGTTGGAATCACCTTATTTTAAAAAACCCCCTTTACCATTATGGTAAAAGGGGTAACAACACACACACAAGATTTTATAGCTTATTGGTGGGCTACAATTACCGAAGGGAAATAATAACCACTATAAGAAACTGTCTTTTTAATAGCAGCAGTTATCGGATCATAGAAATATAGGTTGTTCACTTTAAAGTTTTCTCCGAAGCCTGACTGTACAGTACTTACCAATAACTGATCCAATTTTGCATTATAGCTTAAACCAGCACCGTAAAGTATCTTACCTGTAGGTAACGTTAAAAATGGAGCTTGCAGAGAAGTATCACTTCCAGGAATATATTTATAGATCGTTGAACCACCACTAAAAGATCCATTTTTAGCAATAAAAACTGCATTCTCTTTAGTAGAAGCAGTAATAGATCCAGGATGCCATGCACCCCATGAACCAAAAACTGTGAAAGGGACTGTAATCGCTTCTACATCCAGTGCAGCATTAATTTTAAATAGTTTAGTACCTCCCGCAGCCCAGATATTGCCATCAATAGTACGGGTAAAGCCAACAGAAGCACCAGCAATCTTTTTCACTACCTTATTGTCAGCAGCATTCAGAATCACTACACCATCCGTTGAAGAAAGCACAAAAATATAATCCCCTTGTTTGATCATATCACCAATCTGACCACCTACACCGTCAATAGTTCTGCCAATAGCCAATGTATTTAAGTCAACCGGAAATACGCCTTTACCTGAGCTCAGAAGTCCTTTAGTATCAGTAATACCCACAAATGAACGCCAATCATTGCCACCCTGACTTGGTACACGTGCCAGTTCTTTCATACTGTATTCATCCGTAACCACCATCGGCCCCCCTACCTTTGAAACCAGGTAGAATTTGTTCTTAAAAACAACGCCAGACTGTAGTGTAGAAGATACCGGGTTCAAATCTTTTGTTGGATTTTCTTTTACAAAGATGCTATCCTCCATTTGATTGGTATTGTAACGGTAAAAACTTACCGTTCCTGTTCCATGCCCGAACCAGCCTTCATTCACAATATAAAAACCATTCTCATATTTATCCCAAACATGGATCTGATAATCAACGGTCACTTCGCCACCAGGAGTCGCCGCCTTAAAACTTACCTTAAAATCTCCTTTATTTACTGCTTTAAAAGTAAATATAGAATCAGATCCGGTACGTGCACCATTCACTGTCCAGCTGTAAATGGCATTTTTAGTATTGGCAAGCTTTGGATGCAATAACAAAGTATCACTAACTGTAATAGAATCCTTTCCATTATTTTTTAAAGATTCTGTAGTCTGCGGCTGAAGTAAAAGTTCTTTTTCATTATCTTTTTTACAAGAAGCAATAGCCAGCATGGATAATCCGGCAAACAAATAGGGTATTGATTTTTTAAAATTCATTGATTGTATTAGTTAATATTTAAATCTACGGCACCTCTAACTTCGGTTGAAATTTCACCTAACATCGTATTGCCTTTTTCATTCTGACCTGTATAGACCTTGATGAAATCTATTTTTGAAAGGTTGGCCGGCTGTCCAGCACTATTTACAGCCCATGCGATATCAAATGAGTTAAACATATTCTGCTCATAATAATCACCCGTTGACCAGCTATCAGCATATCCATAAGTAAATGCACGGTTAACATAAATGCTGCCTTCCATACCCCATGTAGATCTCAATAATGTCCCGTTAAACGTAAGAGTCTCTTGATTTGGTGCAAACAGCGGATAATAATTATGTCTATGGAACTGGTTAACTTCTACTTTTCCTGAATTACCTTGATTATCTGTCCAATTTACATCGGCAGTAGCTTTTGGATTAGTATAAGTAATCTGATAGTTTTTAATGGTACTTGGTGAAGTATATTCACTACCAGCAACCTCATACCATACATCATCAGGCAAACCATTGCCATTTACATCCTGACTGACCATTACGATTCCTGGTTCCGACCATTGCAATACAGGGCCTAAAGGATTACCATAAATAGTAAAATCATGTCCTGCTCTGTTGATCACAGAATGATCAAAACCAAAAACGATATAACCACCATAGCCACCAAGTGAGACCATACCGGTCTGGCTAACATCACCAATAATGCGCTGTGCGCCTGCTAAACTGCCCAGACTTTCGTTAATAAATTGTCCTGGTGCAGGGAGGTATTCGTATACCTTAGAAATGAACTTACTATTTACAGCATTGACTTCTTTTCCAGGAGTTATCCCGTTAGCATTGTTACCGTCTTTTTTACATCCTGCAAATACAGCAGCACCCATCAGTGCGATTAAAAGGGGTTTTAAATTTGTTTTCATAGTTATATCTGGTTGATTGGTTAATAAACAAAAGCAAAATGTGCAGGAATATCACCTGTGGTGACTTCAAGTTTCTTGATGCCCGCAGGTGTAAAGCAATATAAAGTACCAGGAGAAACATAATCCTTCGCGTCAGTTACAAATACATCTTTAGTAATCGGGTTAACCGCAATTCCATAAGGAATTGTTATTTTTTCATTTGTACCATCGGTAATGAAGCTCTTGCTTAATGGAGTCTCTGTTTTCACATCAATCATTCCATAGGTAATTTTATTTTCACCCGTTTCATAACTATATTCAGTACTATAGTAATAAGCAAGATCATCATCTATTACAATTTCACTGACTCCTATATCAAATGATTTTTTCACCTTTTCAGTCTGGGTATCAATCACGAAAAGTTTAGAAGGTATATTCATGTAATCTCCTCTTGAACTCACATATAAATCACCATACTTATCAGCTTTCAGGCGATGAAGATTAATAGCCACATCAATTTTATTCGTTACCTGAAAACTATTCAAATCAATCACAGAGACAGTTCTCTCATAATTCTTAGCACTGTAACCACCAGAATTAGCAACAAATAATTTACCTCTCACTACAGCCAGTTCTTCTGGCTGACGGCCAACTTCAACGCGTCTTTTTTCGGTAAGCGTTGCCGTATCTATCTCTATAACAACACCATTACCAGCTGTAGGGTCACCCAAAGTACCTAAATAAGCACTTGCATAAGCCTTACCCTTATAGAAAGTGATATATCTGCAATTGGCAAAAGGAATCTGACCGAGTTTTTTGCCTGTTTTAGCATTTAAAACCTCTATTTTATTAGACAGATTTACAACTACATATACTTTAGAACCATATACGCCAATATCATTACCCACATCACCCAATCCTTTAACGATTTCAGGGTTGGCTTGATTATAGATATTCCGGCGATATACACCAGTTGCTAAATCCAGATAATCCAATGAGGCTTTATTCATATTCATATTACCTTCATTGAGCAGGTAAAGGCCTTTTACAGGGCCCGATGGTGTTGGTTCCAGTATTTCGACTTGTTCAGGAGCTGGCTGAGGATCCTTCCTGCACGAAAACAGGGATGCTGACACCATAACGGCCAGCGATAAACGATAAAGGAGCTGTTTTTTCATGTTTGATTATTTAAGGTTATATTTTAATAAGAATAGGCTAAGGTGAAACGGTATGAGCGGCCGGGCATCGGGAAATTGGCAATCACATCGTAATATTGATTCAGGAAGTTGTTCACTTCCGCAGAAATACGAAAACGATCATGTTTTAATACTTTAGTATAATGAAAGGCAATATCATGCGTATACCAGGCTGGCACATAATTATATACATTATTCGCTCCCTGATTAAACCGCTGGCCAACATAGATATAGCTATAATTCATAGCCAGATTTTTCCAGTCTGCACCCAAAATAAAGGAACCGCTGTTTACAGGAGTATATACGATCTGATTTCTATAATTCAGGTTCTTATCAGTTACGTTTAGCGCCTGTTGATAAGTATAAGTTAATCCTGTGGTCAAGGAGAGATCTGTTATGATGCTCCA
The DNA here is from genome assembly GCF_014200595.1 of Pedobacter cryoconitis. Taxonomy (NCBI): domain Bacteria; kingdom Pseudomonadati; phylum Bacteroidota; class Sphingobacteriia; order Sphingobacteriales; family Sphingobacteriaceae; genus Pedobacter; species Pedobacter cryoconitis. Next base: position 859,884 of record NZ_JACHCG010000001.1, on the reverse strand, counting down.
GGCTGTCTGTATATTCACATCCAACCCTTTAATTTCTACTTTTCCTAAGTTTTGCATGCTCCAGCGGAACAGGTTTGCGCTTGGTACAGCAACAATTTTGTCTTTCACCTTATTGTAATAGGCATCAGTCTGAATTGATATTTGCTGTAGTTTCTGTCCTTTAAACGCCCTGATATAGGTTAATCCCAGATCATATTGTTTCGTATACTCTGGTTTGAGCAATGTATTGCCAATAGAGGTATAATACAAATCGTTAAAAGTAGGCATACGGAAAATGCTTTTGTAAAAACTGCGCACCCGGAATTCCTTCAGATTGTCGAATGGCTGCCACGAGACCATGACTGTAGGTGTAAGCTCGTTTTTATTTCCCGCAGAAAAAAACTGCTTTACTTTATCATTGACGTAAGTCCTCAACAAATTTGCCTGCACATCTATTCTTTCAAAATGGATTTGAGTAGCTAGTGCCGTCAAAAAGGTATTTCTGGTAGGATAAGCAAAGTAGTCAAGATTTGCATCCAGCGTGTTATACTGATAATCACCAGATAAAACTACATCCCAGAATGAATTGATTTTATAGCGGTTGGTGAGTGATAAATAAAGTTCACGCTGTTTGAATCTGTTATCCAGAAACCCATCATCTTTCACAAAATCAGGATCCAGATAGCGCACATAATCCCTGGCGTATTTTGCTGAGGCCATCAGATTGTATCGTCCTGCTTCTTTTTTGTAGCTGGATTGAACAAAAAAGTTCTCATTCCATAAGCGCTGAGTGAAGTCATACTTATTGCTAACGATTGCGCCAGGCAACCCCTGATGATCTTTATAGTAATACACTTTGGCTGCCCAGACACTACTGTCTTTTAATTTACCATTTAAGCCGGCCTCAACCCGCATCGTTTCGATATCAGCATTCTTTCTCACAAATGTGCTGTCATAAACCCCATTAGTATACCTGAACTTATAACGGCCGTTAGCATTTTTATATTCTGTGTTAAAAGAGGCTGAAACTGCATCACTGATTTTATGCTGCCACAACACACTTGGATTAATCAGCCCAAATGAGCCTCCTTTAACAGCAGCTTTGAGATGATCGGTCTGTCCATTTTCGAATTCAGGTTGTTTGGCATTCAGGTATAGAGAACTTCCGGAGGCAAAACCTCTTGCAGACTGAAAAATGGTGCTCTTTTGCCCATTATAAAGTTCTATTTCTTCGATATTATCTAAGGAGAACTTGCCCAGATCGACTTGTCCGTTTTGTGCGTTTCCTAATTGTACCCCATCATAAAATACGGCAGTGTGGTTAGTGCCCATACTTCTGACGTTAATCGTCTTTAAGCCTCCTATCCCTCCGTAATCTTTCAATTGTACACCTGAGAAAAACCGGATTGCATCTGCAACCGATAAGCTGTTTAATCTTTCGAGATCTTTGCCGGATAAAATTTGTAACGGGGAAGCAGAAAGCTGGCGTTTGCTGAGCTTTATAGCACGGATAGAAACTTCTTTCAGCTCATTTGCCTTTTTAACAGAGTCGGTTTGCGCTGAAGAATTATAAGGCACAAAAACCCCAAGCCATACTATAGCAGAAAAGCCGAAAAAAGAATTACAGATGCCATCTAAGGCAAATTTTCTTTTAGTCATTTTGTTGTGAGGGTTACCCACAGCAAACAGCAGATTAAGGAAATGATTACGTCAATAAAAAGCACTCACCCCTAGCTTCAATCCCCGAAAGCTATGAAATTATAACGCTAGAGGCAGGTCTTCTGACTTACTCCCGGAGATTCATGCCTTCCCCATATTAAACATGAGTGGCTGGATACGAATTCCGTTAAGGAGCTTACAGCTGCGGGACAGTTATGGATTTACACCATATTCCCTTTTAATCCTGATCGGTAAGATCAGGAACCAAAAGCGACGCAAAGTTATTAAAATAAGCGACATAGAATTAAAGAAACTGTTTAATTGTGAATACTTTCTTAATCTTCTCCCATTAAATTTTTCTTGTATCCTTCTAATTTCTCCATTTCTTCAACTGGTAATACAGGATATTTAAGTTTCATTCCTTTAAAAGTTTCTTCCAGTATCTGGCTGATGGTCAAACGGGCAAACCATTTTTTATCAGCAGGAATAATATACCAGGGTGCATTTTTAGTCGATGTTTCTGTAATCGCTTCTTCGTAAGCCAGCATATAATCTTTCCAGAGTGCTCTTTCAGCAATATCTGCGGACGAGAATTTCCAGTTTTTTGAAGGATCATTGATTCTATCCAGAAAACGAACTTTTTGTTCATCCTGCGAAACGTAAAGGAAAAATTTAAGAATTACCGTACCATTTTCAGTGAGTTGTTTCTCAAAATTACGGATGCTTTCATAACGGGCTTTCCAAAAATTCTTATCCACTTTTTTAACATCATCATATCCCGGAATCCTTTCATTTAATATATACTCAGGATGAACCTTACAAACGAGTACATTTTCGTAATGTGACCGGTTATGGATACCAATTCTTCCTCTTTGGGGCAGCGCAAGATAGTGTCGCCATAAAAAATCATGCGCATACTCATTGGAATTGGGGGTTTTAAAACTAAATACCTGGCAACCCTGTGGATTTAAACCAGACATCACATGCGAAATTGCACTATCCTTGCCTGCGGCATCCATTGCCTGAAAAATAATCAGTACCGAATGGGAGTTTTCAGCATATAATGTTTCCTGATGATTACTTAATTTTTCCTTTATAGATGCGAGTGTTGCCTTCCCGACTTTTTTACCCAGATCTCCATTATAATGTGTACTATAGTCTTTTAACTTTATCTTTTGACCTGCGGGTGCTAAAAAGCGGTTGGTTTCTTTACTCATGGATTGTATGATTTAAACTACGTCTGAACAGACGGGATTTGAATTTACCAAAAATCAAGCCATATCAAATACTACCTGCGCCTATTTCTTGTTTATAAAATTCTGAATTTGGTTTAAATTGTCTTTCTTTGCCTTCTAAATTGAGCTATATTTCCAGTATATATACTTAAGAATCCAACCCTTTCGTTTAATGGTTTGATTTGGATATAGGCTCAGCAAGCTTACACTGTTTTACTAATTTTTTGACCATACTATATGTTTAAAGAGATCCATAATAAATACCTGCGTTATTTCTCCGTATTTATTTTCTGTATCATCATTTTCTTCTGTGCACTTCAATTGAATTTCCTGTGGCTGTTTGGCTACTCTCCTTCTTACAAGGATATCAAATTACCTACGCAAAGTGTAGGTTCGGAGCTTTACACTTCAGACGGGAAGTTAATAGGGCGATATTACAAAGAGAACCGTACGCCTGTTATTTTCAAACAGATCTCACCAAGCGTAATCAATGCACTGGTAGCAACAGAGGATGTCCGTTTCTACAAACATATGGGGATTGATTTCAGGTCTTTATTATCAAGCGGACTTTCTACAGCCACGGGCGATAAAAGAGGTGCAAGTACGATCACCCAGCAGCTGGCAAAAAACATGTACCGCACCAGATATAATAAGTCACAAGGCTTTATCAAGCATATCCCGGTCATCAGAACTATAGTTTCTAAATTAAAAGAATGGATGACAGCTGTAAAGCTGGAAGGCAACTATTCTAAGAATGAAATTATTACCATGTACCTGAATACAGTTTCATTCGGGAACAATGCTTACGGGATTAAAACAGCAGCGAGAGTTTATTTTGATAAACAAACTGATTCGCTGAGCGTACCTGAATCTGCTATGTTAGTGGGTATGCTGAAAGGAACGACTACTTATAACCCTATCAGAAACCCTGAAAGAGCGTTGGAAAGAAGAAACGTTTCTTTATCACAAATGAATAAGTACGGCTATATCACTGCTGCTGAACTTACACAATATAAAAACACACCGGTTAAACTTAAAGAAGGCAGAGAAGACGAAGGCAGTGACGGTGATTCATACCTGAGAGCCGCAGTAGCGAAATATCTGGAAGCCTGGTGTGATAAAAATGGTTATGATCTTTATGAAGATGGTCTTAAGATATATACTACCATCGACTCTAAACTTCAAAAATACGCAGAGGAAGCTGTAGCAGAACAAATGAAAGTTGTTCAGCGCAGGTTTTACAGTGTTTGGGGAAAAGAAGATCCATGGCAGGATTCAGAAAAGAAAAAAGTGGATTACCCTGGCCGTGCAATGAAGAACCTTCCGATTTATGCGATGCTGGAGAAAAAATATCCAAACAATCCCGATTCGGTAACTGCTTATTTCAATAAGAAGAAAAAGATGAAAATTTTCACCTATAAAGGTGACCGTGATACGCTTTTCTCGACAATGGATTCTATCCGTTACTATGGTAAAATCATGAATACCGGGATGATGACTTTAGATCCTTTCAATGGTAAGATTAAAGTATGGGTAGGTGGTTTAGATCATAAGTTCTTTAAGTATGACCACGTGAACCAGTCTAAGCGTCAGGCGGGTTCAACTTTTAAACCATTTGCTTACCTGGCTGCTTTTGAAAGCGGTATGAGCCCTTGCGATACTTTCATTGACAAGCCGGTTAAAATCAAATACGAAGAAAAAGGTAAAACAGAATATTGGGAACCTAGAAATGCGAACTGGCAGAATAGTTACCGTGAAACCTCTCTGCGCGCTGCAATGGGCCGTTCAATCAATACGATTACTGCGCAGGTAACAGAAAAAGTAGGCTGGGAAAACGTAGTTAAATGGGCACATGAGTGCGGTATTGACAGTCATCTGGAGTCTGTGCCTTCTGTAAGTTTAGGCCCTAATGATGTTTCTGTATTTGAAATGGTGAGAGCTTATGGGACATTTCTGAATAAAGGGGTAAGAACAGATCCGATTTTAGTAGAAAGAATCACAGATCAGGATGGTAATTCACTGGAAAATTTTGTGGCTAAAACCAAAAGAGTAATTTCTGAGGAGATTGCCTGGTTAATGCTTTATATGTTCAGGGGCGGGATGGAAGAACCAGGAGGAACTTCAAGAGCGTTATGGGAATGGGACCTTTGGAAAGAAAATAACCAGATTGGTGGTAAAACAGGAACCTCTTCAGATTACGTAGATGCCTGGTATATGGGAATTACCAAAGACCTGGTAACGGGTGTATGGGTTGGTTGTGATGAACGTTCAGCTCACTTTAAGAATGGTGAAACTGGTGAAGGATCACGCACGGCTTTACCTATTTTCGCCAAGTTTATGGAAAAGGTTTACCATGATAAGAGTACAGGTTACACTTATGGGCCATTCCCGAAAGCAACGGTACCAATTACCAGAAACTATAACTGCCCTACCCCGGTTTATGCAGTAGATACTACTAAGACTGATAGTGTAGCCACAGATTCATTGCATGTAGCTGTACCGGTAGAGGGAGATAAACCTGCGGAGAAGCAGGATGAAGTAAAAAGCGAAACTCCGGAAACTCCTGTAAAACAGCTGACACCAGCAACTGTACCGCTGACCCGAAAAGAAGAACGCGAACTCAAAAGAAAGAAACGTCAGGAAGAAAAGGATAAGAAAAAAGAAGAGGAAAAGAAAAAGGACGAAGAGAAGAAAAAAAACGAGGGTAAAAGTAAATAACCTCTAAAAGGCCAGTAGGACATTATCTCTCCTCACTGGCCTTTTTAAGTATCAGACCTCAGCAGACTATTTTTGAACTGCTCCATCTCTCTGTATAATTCAGGAAAGTCAGGGACAATTTGCCTGATCAGCGTAAAAATCCGAATGATCCTGATGTTTACTGCTATTGCCCGCTCACCGTTCAGCAAGCCAGCCAGCATCGCCAGCCCCTGCTCCGTAAAAGCAATCGGAGAAGCTCTTAATCTTGGGTTTCGTTTAATCTCACTATCCTGTCTGATTAAGGAAAGTTCATCTTCCTCACTCACCTTAAACATAAAATCTGCTGGAAAACGAGTGGTATTCCGGCTAACTACTGTTCTGACCCTGCTGTTTCCTAATTGATAAAGTTTCGCTAAATGAAGATCAATCATCACCTTCTGCCCTCTGAGTACGTAGATATGGTTCATGATCATTTCATCAGTGACCACATCCTCTTTTCTATCTTTATGCTGCATATTGGTTACCGGATTTATTTCACAAATATCTTTCAGTCCATACAGACCTTTACTTAAGACATAATAGTCAATGGTATTTTCACCTGCGTGGATAATGGTCTGCTCATGGTGATATGTTCAAAGTCAAGACCTATGGTCAGATCAATCCAGTCCGGGTTGCAGGCACGTACCAGACGTTCCTTCTGCATCCTGGTAAACCTGCTGATCACCTTGAAACGGTTCAGTGCCTGTGATTCAGTTTTAAGTTCTTCAAAGTAAACCAGGCGCGTAAGCTGCTGGCCGCTGTCAAAGAACAGACTTGGCATTTTTTTATAAAAATCAAGCGTCTTAATTAAATCAGCGCTCATTCCAACATGTAAACTGGTACGGTTTCTATCGGTCACGATGTAGACAAATTTTCTCATTGCTTGTAGTTTAATTTATTACCACTAATTAAATTAGCATATATATTTGCAGTGCGAATAAATATTACTAACTTTATTGGTACAATAATACTAACAATTTTAGTAAAAACAAATTATTTTTAATCTTTTATTTTATGTCGAATATTTCCGTAAATCTCAAATACTTAAGAAAGAAAAAAGGCCACACACAACAGCAATTTGCTGATTTGATGGGAATTAAAAGGTCGTTGGTTGGAGCTTACGAAGAAGACCGTGCAGAACCAAAATATGATTTGCTAAAAAAAATAGCAGAACATTATGAATTAACAATGGATGAGTTTATCAACGAAATTATCAACGATAACTGGAAGCCTAAATTAAAAAGTCAGGGTTCAAACTTAAGGATACTGAGTATTTCTGTAGATCAGAGCGATAATGAAAACATCGAAATGGTTCCTGTAAAAGCCAGTGCAGGTTACCTGAACGGCTTCTCAGACCCTGAATATATCAAAGACCTTCCTAAATTCCAGTTGCCCCTGCCGTCTTTAAAACAAGGTACTTTCAGAGCATTTGAAATTGTTGGAGATTCTATGCTGCCAATTCAGCCGGGCAGTATTATCATTGGCGAATACATGGATAACTGGAATGATGTAAAAACCGGGGAAACTTATGTAATTGTCAGCAAAAATGAAGGCGTAGTTTATAAACGTGCAGGAAATCGTTTCAAAGAAAACAAGGAATTGAAACTGGTTTCTGATAACAAGCTGTACGACCCTTATAATGTTCCTGCTGAAGATATCCTGGAGATCTGGAAAGCAAAGGCTTACATCAGCTCTACACTGCCTGATGCGACCCCTGAACCAACGATGGAGACCCTGACCAATATGATGTCCCAGATGCAGAAATCAATCTCGCAAATGAATAAAAACTAAATCGCTTTTAAACCCTTTCCCTGTTTTTCACTCTATGCTTTAAAACCATATACAAATGAAAAGAATCGTTTTAACATTAGCCATAGCATTCATTGGATTAACTGCCACGTTTGCGCAAAGTACAGGTAAGCAGAAAATGACCCCGGAACAAAGAGCAGAAAAAAGTACCGCTAAACTGGAGAAAGAACTTACACTGACTGCCGATCAGAAACAAAAGATTTATGCAGTAGAGCTTGACAAGTACAAGCAAACTGAAGCATGGCATAAACAAACCAGTGCAGACAGAAAAGCGAAGAGAGATCAGCATATGGCTTCTAAGAAAGAAACAGATGCTAAGATTGACCAGGTTTTAACTCCTGACCAAAAGAAAAAGCTGGACGATTTACGTACCGCAAAAAAAGCCAGGGCACAAAACAAAAAAGACCATCACAAAGGACCTAAACCTGCGGATAAAGTACAAGAATAGATTACAAGATTAAGATATAGGATCACACCTGTAAAGCCTCCGGAAAGCAATCTGCTATCCGGGGGCTTTTTTTATGGGACAGACAAAAAATAATACGATATAGTAGCTTGTTAATGGCATTTTAATCCACTTGTCATTGTTATTTCAATTGTATGAAGTTCTTGCAATACTGACTATAATGTATCGTTCATTTACTGAATATATATAGCTTATCAATTCAGAAACATCACTATGAAAATTCAAAACAAAAAGCGCCAGATCTTAATGGCAGGAATGCTGGTTAGTATCTCCGCATTAACTTACAGCTGTACTAAGGACAGTAATAATGTTATGCAACCCAACACAGTATCCAATTCAATACCTAAGAACACCAATCTACAAAGAATCCTGTTTGTAGGAGACAGCTTTACTCACGGGAGATATGCCCCGGTACGTCAATACAATTCAGGAGGTATTGCAAATGCAACCAGTGGTTCGACGCTTGTTTTTGATGAAAACTTTGGCCAGACCGGAGCAAGACAAGAATTAGAAAATGGCCCATGGGGAGGTATTCCCGGAGTTTTCGCTGAGTTTGCTTACGAAACGGGCTTAAACTACGATGTACATATCGAAGCCATTTCAGCAACCAGCCTGGCAAAAAATTATGCTGCTGCTCCTGATGTGATTGCACAAGCAAAATGGAATGCTGTAGTTTTACAGGAGATCAGTGTAAAACCTATTCCCTATTCATTGACCAATAGTAATATCAGTAATCCTGCTAATTTCTGTTCAAGTGTACAAACCATCGAAAAAGCTGTTCACGGTGCATCATCGGCAGCAAAGGTATATCTTTATGAGCCATGGCCATCGGCAGATCTTGCTGAAACCATGAGCGGGGGAAATCCTAATGCTTCAGGCTTCAGCGCAAACTACGCCGCCAACCTTACCACACTGGCCAATGCGAACCACAACGCTTATTATAGCGCTGCCAGTCATGATGGAAACATTGCAGGTGTTGCCCCTGTTGGTGAAGCATGGGTAAATGCATGGGCAGCAAAAATAGCCAATGCAGATCCTTACCTGGGTAATTCAAACCTGCCAATTTTATGGTATGGTCTGAACAAAGTTAATGATCCTCAGATCAGTAAACCTGACTATCATCACCCTAATACTTATGGCGCTTACCTGAGTGGGCTTGTGCTGTTTCAGCAAATCACAGGGGTTGATGTACGTACCCTTGGTGCACAGGAAAAAGCTGCTAAAAGCTTAGGTATACCAAGTTCAGTAGCGACCCAATTACAGCTGATTGCGTGGCAGACAGTCACAAAGGAAAGTTCACAACCAGTTAACCAAACCGCAGATCCTTGTACAATAGGTAGCGGAGTATAAAACCTAAAAAATTTAAGATAAAAAAAAGGGGTAGCAAATTGCTACCCCTTTTTCGTTGATGTTATATATTTCTATTTAACTGTATCAATTACTGCTTTGAAAGCTTCTGGATGATTCATAGCTAAATCAGCTAAAACCTTACGGTTTAAACCAATGTTTTTAGCCGCTAATTTACCAATGAATTGAGAGTAAGAAATTCCATATTGACGCGCACCAGCGTTAATACGTTGAATCCACAAACCGCGGAATTCTCTTTTCTTAACTTTACGGTCACGGTATGCATATTGCAAACCTTTCTCAACCGTATTTTTTGCTACAGTGAATACTTTACTTCTTGATCCCCAATAGCCTTTGGCCATATTAAGGACTTTTTTCCGTCTTCTTCTCGAAGCTACTGCGTTTACCGAACGTGGCATAGTGTTGTTGTTTTTTGATAAACGGTGTTGCGTATTTCAGCAAACTTACTACCGGGTACCTGGTTTAAAATTCTAATTATTTACCGATAGCAAGCATACGCTTAACGTTGCCCATATCAGCAGCTGACACCATTGAGGTGTGACCCAAATTACGCTTACGTTTAGTAGACATTTTTGTTAAAATGTGACTTTTGTATGCGTTTTTTCTTGCGATTTTACCGGTTCCAGTAAGCGAAAAACGCTTTTTAGCACTGGAATTGGTTTTCATTTTTGGCATAACCTGTTCTTATTTATGTAATTTATTTATTTTTTTGCAACTTTTGGAGCAAGGGTAAGGAACATACGTTTACCTTCTAACTTAGGTAAAAGTTCAACCTTTCCTATATCTTCCAAAGCTTGTGCGAACTTAAGCAATAAGATCTCTCCCTGCTCTTTGTAAACGATCGCTCTACCTTTGAAATGCACATATGCTCTAACTTTCTCTCCATTCTCAAGGAAACTAACTGCATGTTTCAGTTTGAACTGAAAATCATGATCATTAGTGTTAGGTCCGAAACGGATCTCCTTAATGATGGTTTGTTTAGCATTCGCCTTAATCTCTTTCTGCTTTTTCTTTTGTTCGTAAACAAACTTGCTGTAATCGATTATTCTACAAACCGGTGGAACTGCGTTTGGTGATATTTCTACCAGGTCCAACTCCAGTTCATCGGCAAGGGCTAAAGCTTTTGCCAAAGGATAAATCCCCGGTTCAACATTATCGCCAGCTAATCTAACCTCCTGGGCTCTGATAAACTGATTAATATTATGTTCTGCTTCTTTTTTCTTAAAAGGAGGACGTGGTCCCCTATTAAATCCTGGTCTGCCTAATGCCAAATTTATATACTGTTTAAACTGTTATTTCTTTAATTAATAATTCGCTGAACGCCTGGATAGTCATCTCTCCTAAATCCCCTTCTCCGTGCTTCCTTACTGATAATTTTCCTTCTGCCATTTCCTTTTCCCCGATAATCAGCATATAAGGAGTTTTTTTCACCTCAGCGTCCCTGATTTTCCTTCCGATTTTCTCATCGCGAAAGTCAATCAAACCGCGAATATCGGAATTATTTAGTTCATCTGAAACTTTTTTGGCATATTCTTCATACTTTTCTGAAATAGGAAGGATTATAAATTGCTCAGGAGAAAGCCATAACGGGAAATTTCCTGCACAATGTTCAATCAAAACTGCTATAAAACGTTCCAGGGAACCGAATGGAGCACGATGGATCATTACCGGTCTGTGTTTCTGGTTGTCGCTGCCAGTATATTCCAGTTCAAATCTTTCCGGTAAATTATAATCTACCTGGATAGTTCCGAGCTGCCATTTTCTACCTAGCGCATCTTTCACCATGAAATCCAGTTTCGGTCCGTAAAATGCAGCTTCACCATATTCAATTACTGTATTCAGACCTTTCTCTGCCGAAGCTTCGATAATTGCATCTTCAGCAAGTTTCCAGTTTTCATCAGTACCGATATACTTCGACTTATTTTCAGGATCCCTTAAGGAAATCTGTGCAGTGTAATTTTCAAATCCTAAAGATTTAAATACATACAATACCAGGTCAATCACCTTCATGAATTCGTCTTTCACCTGGTCTGGACGACAGAATAAGTGTGCATCATCCTGAGTAAACCCACGAACCCTTGTTAAGCCGTGTAACTCACCGCTTTGCTCGTAACGGTAAACTGTACCGAATTCTGCTAAACGTAATGGAAGATCCTTATAAGACCGTGGTTTAACTTTATATATTTCACAGTGATGCGGGCAGTTCATTGGTTTTAACATGAACTCCTCCCCTTCCTGAGGTGTTTTTATCCCCTGAAAAGAATCAGCTCCATATTTATCCCAGTGACCTGAAGTTACATATAGGTTTTTGTGTCCGATATGCGGAGTAATTACTTGTTCGTATCCTGCTTTTCCCTGTGCTTTAGTTAAGAAATTCACTAAACGTTCGCGCAAGGCAGCTCCTTTAGGTAACCATAATGGTAAGCCCATCCCTACTTTCTCAGAGAAAGCAAATAATTCAAGCTCTTTTCCTAATTTCCTGTGGTCGCGTTTTTTAGCTTCCTCGATCATCAACAGGTATTCTGTTAATTCACTCGCTTTAGGGAAAGTAACACCATAAATACGGGTTAGCTGTTTTTTAGTCTCATCACCTCTCCAGTACGCACCAGCAACGTTTGTTAACTTTACTGCTTTGATAAATCCTGTATTCGGAAGATGCGGGCCACGGCATAAGTCAGTAAATTCACCTTGTTTATAAAAAGTGATTTTACCATCTTCCAGTCCCTGTATAAGGTCTAATTTATACTCATCGCCTTTTTCAGTGAAATAAGCAACTGCATCTACTTTGGAAACATTTTCCCTTACAAAAACTTCTTTTTGTTTGGCCAGTTCCATGAATTTGGTTTCTATCGCTTTAAAATGATCTGAAGAAAATTCCTGATCTCCAAAATCAACATCATAATAGAAGCCTGTTTCAATAGCAGGGCCGATACCGAATTTAGTACCCGGATATAACGCTTCTAATGCTTCGGCCATAATGTGGGCAGAAGAGTGCCAGAAGGTAGCTTTACCAGCGGTATCATTCCAGGTTAATAATTTAACTGCTGAATCATTTTCAATAGGTCTGGAAGAATCCCAGACTTCGCCGTTAACTTCGGCCGCTAAAACGTTACGGGCAAGACCTTCAGATATTGATAATGCAATCTGGTGGGCACTTGTTCCCTTTTCATATGGACGTACTGAGCCATCCGGAAGTGTAATGTTAATCATCTACAACTATGATTTATATGTGAATTTAATGAATTAATGGTGTCGAATCACTTACAAGGTGATTTCTTGGAGACAAAGGTAAGTTTTTATGCTGCAATTCAGGAAATAAATTCAAAAATGGGGCAAATGTCCCTGTTCATATTTCATATTCCAGCGGAACCATCTCTTTTTCAAAAATATCCTGGATCGTTTTAATTTCCGCAGCATAGATTGTTTTTTTCCGCATAGCGAAATGAAGCGTATTTTCCATGACTTTATTGCCTTCCCATACTAATTTAACGCTTCCATCCAGTATTTCATGACGGCACAAAAAGTCCGGTACCACTGCAAATCCTTCCATTCCTTTAATACAGCGCACAATAGAACTCATATTAGGAACGATATAATTAGGCTTAAAGTCCAGTCTTTTATTAAAATTGAAATGCCAGAACCTCATCAGATGTTCCATATCACCAGAAGTGCCATACCAGGTTTGATGTTTCAGCCATTCCTGCATGCCTTTCAGGTTTCCATCCTGATGCATCAGCTCAAAATCTGTCAGGTCATTTTTCGATCCTCCTACCAGCACAATCCGTTCTTTCGAGAATGGTTTATAGGCAATATTTTTCATGGTATTATCCATATGCGGGGTAATGACCATGTCGAGGATCCCATTATCAAGATCGTTCAGCATTTGCGGATAATCCCCGAATTTAACAATCACATTAAAAGCTAAACTTGATAAATAAGGTTCAAGCATCAGCTGAAAGGTTTCAAAACACATCCCTAAACTCAGGGTCGGTTTTTCCTTTTCAGTACTACGGTGGAAGTGTTTTTCAGCTTCTTCTAATTTCAATAAAGCTTCCAGTACGAAGTTATACATCACTTTACCCCTTTCCGTAGGAACCATCTTTCTGGATGTTCTATCAAAAAGTTTATAGCCCACATAAGACTCTAAAGAGCTCAGGTGTAAACTTACGCCCGGCTGAGATACGAAAAGTGCTTCTGCTGCTCCGGTCAAAGTGCCGGTTTCATAAATAGCTTTAAATGTGCGGTACCATTCGAGATTTACCATAGTATCATGAATATGATACAAAGATACGATTTATATCATAATAATAAAAGGAACAGCATCGAGTTAGCGCCTGGGTTTTAAAATCAGCTAAATGAGAATTCATTTATCGATTAATCCGTGAGTAAATAACCGCATCAATAAATTTACCTTCAAAAAAGCCATTTTCTTTGAAATGCCCTTCTTTCACAAAATTATGTTTGATCAATAACTGCTCAGAAGCAATGTTATCCGGATCAATCACGGCTTCGAGCGAGTGAAATTTAAGCACATTAAAGGCATAGTCAATTACCGTGGCAAACGCTTCGCTGATAATCCCTTTCCGGTGATAATCAGGATGAAGGATATACCCGGTTTCTGTCCGGTAATTTTCCGGCTGCATTCTGATCAGACAAATCATCCCTAACAGTTTAGGATCATCTTTAAATGAAATTCCCCAGTTGATGGCAACATTATCTTCAATAGCTTTATTTACTACGTTGATATGTTCCAATGCATCTTCTTTGGTCTTTGCCAGTGGACGTGGAATATATTTCATAGTCTGCGCATCAGATCTGATGGCAAATACTTCATCAACATCCGCAGGTGTAATTTTTCTGAGGACTAAACGTTCCGATTCCAGTACTGGAAAGGGATCAAAGTTAATTTCCAGCATATATAATAGTTTCGGTTCCTTTTCCCATGATAATCTTTGAAGTAAGCTGCACAAATAAGCCATGTGCCAGAATCCCTTCTATCCTGTTCAGGCTTTCTGCTAAAGCAGCAGGATCGCTGATCAGCCCAAAGTCCGCATCCACAATGATATTATGATTATCTGTGATAAACGGTGAGTTATCTTTCATCCGCACTTCTCCTTTTCCGTTTAATTTACTGAGCTGCTGTACCACATAATTAAGCGCAAGCGGCACCACTTCAATGGGAACTTTGAATTTTCCCAGCTGAGCGACCAATTTACCCGAATCCGCGATAATAATTTCATTTTTAGTGAGGGAAGCCACAATTTTCTCTCTGAATAATGCACCCCCGCCCCCTTTGACTAAATTTAACTGTGTATCAAATTCATCAGCTCCATCTATAGTAATATCAATTGATTTAACCTCTTCCATTGGCAGTAATTCAATCCCTAACGATAAGGCGAGCGAAGCGGTATGTTCAGAAGTAGGTACACCTTTGATTTTCAGCCCATTCTTCACTAACAGTGCTATTTCCTGAATCGCAAAAAAAGCGGTAGAACCAGTCCCTAATCCAACAATATCATTTTGCTGAATAAATTTAACTGCTGCCCTGGCTGCGCTCTGTTTTTCGAGGTCTTTTTTATCAATTGATTGCTTGTCCAAAATATAAAGATTAAATGAGAAATTTTAAGGTTTCATCTGCTAATTGAGTGGCGTTAGCTGGCGTTAAAACTAGGAAAAAAAACAGAAGGCCGCAAATCAGAAAAGCCCGGCCATAACGGCCAGGCTTCCTGGTATAAACTTAATTAATAGCAACAAAAACTAAGAAATGACAGCTACTTCATTTACCATCAGTCTCCAGTGTTCGTTCTCAGGAATACCTGGTTTACGTTTACCGAAAAACTGAACGATGATCTCACCAGCTTGATCAAATACCTCAATACTAGTGACAATACCATCTGAAGTAGGCTTTTTAACTAACCATACTTTATCAATTGCGTCTTCACGCAGGTGCATATTAAAATCAGGATCTAAAACATTAAACCACGGGCCGGTCTGCAATAGATTTTTAACCAGACCTGTATGAATCTGGATACAGCCTGCACTTCCTGTAAATACCATAATTTCCAGATCAGTCTCTGAAGCTTTCTCTATCACTGCTTTCAAAGATCCTTTAGTGATTACTACTGCATGACCTTCTGGAGCCAAACGTAATCCTTGTGTTCTGGTTACGCCAAATTTTCTTAACATACCATGAAAATCATGTGTATCCTGCAAGCCAAGCCATGTTTCTTTAAAAGCTGGCACATCAATTTCTGAGTCTGGTTTTTCTACCACTACCTTTTTATCTGTATTGATCAAAAGAGCTTCGTGCTGATCAACAGCGGTGAAGGCGGAGACTAAAGCATCATATGCTCGCACATCACTTGTTTCTACCAGGTAAATCTTATGGATCGCCTCTCCGTCTTTACCAAAAAACTGCAAACTCTTTCTGCCATTCTCATCCACTGCAAAAGCAGAAGACCATTGCATCATAAATAACCTTAAATCAATATCCGGGTTTACAACAAGTCCCATAGGGCCGGAAAATGTTACATTTTTATAAATCCCTTTACGTTCATGAACGCAATAATCGTTGCGTGTCAAAGCCATTACTTTACCTAATGACTCTACTGCTTTCAGAATTTCCTGAAAAGCATTGGTTAAACGGGTAACTGCTCCTCCGATTGAAGTCGCTAATAATTCAGCTTCAGTAGTTGTTAATTTTTTAGCGGCATCTCTTATACGTACTTTAGGATTTTCTGCTTTAAAAGCTTCCCATTGACTTTTTAATTCTATTACTTTTTCCATTGTTATAAATTTTATGTTTGTATAGTTGCCGGAATAACCAGCGGACAATTATATCCTTCACATGACATTAACTTAACGTTAATATTGAAGGTTTCATGTATATTTTCGCAATTAATTACTTCCAGCGGGGTTCCCATAGCCACTTTCCTGCCGTCCTTCAGCATTAGTATCTGATCCGCAAAACGAGAGGCAAAATTGATATCATGTAAGATACAGATCACGCAATAACCACGGTCTGCCAGTCTGCGGGCAAGCTCCATAACCTGCTGTTGATAAAGAAGATCTAATCCATTTGTTGGTTCATCTAAAAACAAACAGGCATCCGGACAATCATAGATTTGTGCCAGTACACGAGAAAGCTGAACTCTTTGCTGTTCTCCTCCCGAAAGGGTATTATAGTCTCTCGCTGAAAGATGCGTGATACCTGTTTCTTCCATCACCTGTTTTACAATTTCGTAATCTTCCGGGCCAGGCTGATGTTCAAAATGAGGATATCTGCCCATCATGACCAGTTCATTCACAATAAAAGAAATGGAGATTGTATTTTGCTGAGAAAGTACTGCACGTCGCCTGGCCAGTTCAGGTAAGCTATATTTCTTCAAGTATTGCCCGCCCAGCATAATATCTCCGTAATTTGGTGATATCTCTCTGCATAACAGTTTCATCAGTGTACTCTTACCTGCTCCGTTAGCACCAAGAATGGCTAATAATTCCCCGGATTTCACGTCAAAACTCAATTCTTTTACTAATTCCTTCTTCCCAATCTGATAAGTGATATTTTTTACCTGGATCATAGCTTATAATTTATTTTTATTGCGTTCGGTAACGATGATATACATAAATACAGGGGTTCCGATCAATGCGGTCAAAATACCAATAGGCAGTTCTGCCGGCGCAACAATAGTTCTGGCAACCATATCGGCAGCGGTCAATAAAGCTGCGCCCAGAATCGCTGATCCCGGAACAACCAGCCGGTTATCAGCGGTAAAAGTCATCCTCAGAATATGCGGAATGATTAATCCGATAAATCCGATTATTCCAGCAACTGCAACAGCTGCACCAACCGCCATGGTCGCCAATACAATGATGATCCTTTTCATATTGACCACATTAATCCCCATATGTAATGCTTGCGCATCTCCAAGGGTTAACGCGTTGAGTGACTTTGCTAAAAATGGAAGAATGATTACTGGTATCACAATAAATGGTAAAAGTCCGCTTACTGTTTCCCAGCTTGCTCCTCCTAAACTCCCTAAACTCCAGAAGGTAATGACTGGTAACTGCTCATTTGTCGCCATATAGGTTAACAAGCCTACAAATCCGAGTGCCAGCGCATTGATGGCAATACCGGATAATAACAGGGTTGTGATCTCCGTTTTACCATGCCTGGTAGACATCCGGTAAACGATAAATGTGGTTACACAAGCACCAATAAAAGCAGCCAGAGAAATGGCATAAAAACCAATTATACCACTCAGTTTGGTAAAAAACCCAACTTCTAATACAATCACTAATACGGCGCATAAAGTAGCACCCGCTGATATCCCTATCAACCCGGGTTCTGCTAGTGGATTTCTAAACAAACCTTGTATTGCTGCGCCTGATATACCAAGTCCCGCGCCTATTAACATCCCTAAAACCACCCTTGGCAATCTTATATTCATCAGTACTGCTGCTTGTTGTGGTTTAAAATTCATCGCATCCGAAAACCCTGTTTTATAGGCTATGATGGATAAAAACTCAGGCATCGTAATTACTACCGCCCCTATACAGGAGGAGATCACTACAACTGCCAATAATAAGATCAGCAGCAGTAACAGAATTAATTTTATCTTTTTACTCAATTGATTTTAGTCGCTAGTTCTTGAATTGCAACGCCTAAACGTGGCCCAAAGCTGCCTAACAGTTCACCGTCCATACTGATAATTTTCTTGTTTTTACCCGCATTTGTTTCTTTGATGCCCTGAATTTTTGACACCCCTTCTGCTCCGCCTAAACTTTTCAAACCTGAGTCAAAAAGCAGGATCACGTCTGGATTAGCTTTGACTAAAGCCTCAGCTGTTAAAGGCTTGTAATCGGCAAATTCAGTTACTGCATTCTGTCCACCTGCCAGAACAATTGCTTTCTCCACCTGCGTACCTGTACCGCCAACCATCATTGTTCCGGTACCGCGTGCATAAATGAATAATACTTTAGGTTTGCGGGCAGCAGGTTTAACTTTTGCCAGATCCTGATCTAAGATCTTGATCAGCGAATCACCTTTGGTTTTCACATGCAGGCTATCTGTAAGGGTATGGATCAGCTCTTTTGTTCCTTTGACAGAAAACTCCTGATCCACTAATAAAAGCTTTACACCAGCGGTTTTAAATTGAGCTTCCAATGCCGGGCTAAAGTCTTTTTTAATCCCGATAACCAGGCCCGGTTGTAAGGCTAAAATCCCTTCGGCATTGATATTTTTATTATGCCCTACTTTTGGTTTTGCTTTCAGACCTTCAGGATAATTACTGGTGATATCAGTACCCACAATATTCTTTTCTAAACCTGCACCAGCTAATACTTCACTGATGGATCCGCTTAGAGATACAATTTTAATACTGTCAGCAAGACCTGCTGTGGCTTCCTGTTTGTTTGCATTACAGGCTCCCAAACTAATGGCTGCCATCGCTGCTGCTAATAAAGTAAGTTTCATCTGTTTATTTATTTTAAGTTTTTGTTAGATGTAGCCTTTGATGATTAAAATAATTATTACCCTGTGGGTTTAATAATTATTTTAATCATGTCGGGTTCATAATTTTTAATTTGATAAATGATTTGGTTTTTAACTAACTAAAGGCGGCTTTCATATCCATGAAAGCCAGCCTTCGCAACCTAAACTAACCAAGTTTATGCCTTTTTAACCAGCTTGTATTCGATTACTGGTTTACCGCGAACTCCTGCATCATTTGGATGGAAGCTCACAAATTTTAATTTATAAATATTACCTGCACCATCTTTAACGAGGTAGAAACGATCTGTTTTTACACCTACTGGTGTACCCGAAGTAACTCTCCAGTTACCAGCAATAACTTCTCTTTTACCCACAAATACTTTTCCTGTCAGGTTAGCTTCTGCGAAATCTGCAAAAGTTACTTTGCTGTCTGCTACGATCACTTCTGCCGCAGTTACCCCGCCTACAAAGTTGATCAGCACGAAATCTGAGAAAGTATAAGGTGTAGTTGCATTTGCTTTATAAGTCGCCAATGTCCATTCGATATCCCAATTTGCTTTTGCCGGCTCTACCTCTACTGCTCCTGTTTTGAAGGATACATATTTAAAATTGAAAGCTGCGTCTTTAGTGACATTCAGCGTTTTGAAAGTTTTATCAGTGATTTTAGCATATTGTAAAGTATAACCTGCACCTGCGCGGATTACACGGATTTTTTGCCATCCTGAAGTACCGCCGCGGTTCACGATATAAACTTTATTGTCTGCATCAGCAGCAGCAATCGTTTTAATCACAGTACCGGCTAAATAAGTTGCGGCATCTCCTTCAACAGGATCGATGTAACTAAAACCACCTGCACCCTGACCTAAGTTTAAATCACCTGAGGCAGCTAATGCTGTCGTATCTGCTTCAGTAACCAGGTTTAAATCTGTTTTATTTAATGCAATGGCAGTTGCACCTACAGTATGGTTCAGGATTACTTTAAAATCATCACCTGAATAAAAGCCAAGATCCCATGAAGTACGCGCTACAGACGTTTGTTTATCTGTACTAAAGTCTACGAAAACACTGTTTCCTGCTGCTGAACCTGCTTCAGAACCAATCAGTCCATTTAAAGTAAGTGTACTCCCGGTTGAAGCAGGGGTTACAATAATTGGGTCACTATCTTTTTTGCAGGCTGTAAAGGCAGTGGCCAGGCAAAGTAAAGTGATTAGTGGAGTAAATTTTTTCATGTTGTGGTTTATTAATAAATTATTTAATTTTTTGTCCAGTTAAAGCTTAGCCCAACTACATAAGAGCGGCCATAGCTCGTAGGGATAGACTGCCCTCCTGTACCGTGCGCACCTCCAGTACCTAAAGAAGAATTACTGAGTGTGGTGATATTGAACAGGTTATTTACACCTGCATTCAGCGCGAATGATTTAAGCAGCTTTTTAGTAATCATCAGATCTGCAATAGTGGAAGAGCCGATTTTTGTTAATCTGACACCCTGCCCATTATCCCCGGTAAAAGATTCATATTGTCTTCTTGTCCCATTAAATTTGGCTGACAGGTTCACTGTTGCACCATATTGAGGCAGGTTGTAAGTCAGATTAGTATTGATTTCCGGTGACCAGACAAATTCCGGTGACTCTCCGTAGGTTTTTGAATCTTCACTGTACTGGTTATACGTACCAATCATGCCCAAGCCTAGTGAAGCCTGGAAATGTTTCCACGCCAAAGTGTTTTCCAAAGTACCACCTGTAGTCTTATATTTTGCAAGATTCACCAGCTCAGAAAGCGTAGGGTCAGTCTCTGAGGTCAGGTAGTCAATTCTGTTTTTAATGTAGTTATAATATCCACTCAGCACCGTTTTCAGGGTAACCCCCTCTTGTTCAACTGTAGCTAAAGAAAGAGAAGCATTTAAGCTGTTTGATTGCTCAGCTTTCAAGTTTAAATTCCCTAGAATAGTATGATTCGCATCTATGAAGTCAAAATAGAGCTCACGAAGTGCCGGGGCACGGAAACCAGTAGCATAACCTAAGCGTAAATCAAGTTTATCGGTTAAAACTATTTTAGTATTCAGCGATGGAATAACCGGCGGCGCGTCATAAACAGAATTTTTGATAAACCTGAGTCCCGGGCGAATGGTTACACCATTGATTACACGAAGTTCTGAAGAGACGAAAAATGCATAATCCTTAATAGTCGGCTCTCCTTTAATTCTTGCTCCTTCTGCATGATCGGTGTTGATCTCTATACCCGGTTGAAAGGAAACCTGATCTGACATTTTATAAACTAATGTAGTCCTGAAAGCACCAGAACTTAGTTTCGCTAAATCCTGTTGTCCCTGACCCGTGGTCAGCTGATCCGTACCTGTAGCATAATCATGTTCAGTGGTTTTTGTGGCACGATTCAAAATATTATAGGCTACAGAACCACTCAATGATAACTTTTCATTGAAACGGTAATCACTTTGTAATTGATGGATATAACGTTTAACAGTAAATACCTGGTTGATTGCTTTGTTCGCATTCACAATATAACCGCCTCTGCTATCAATACTTTCATCCAGATAGTTCAGTCTGTACCAGATATTGAAATTAGTATTGCTATAGCCTAGTCTTCCATTCGCCATCCACCTAAGTTTTGGCTTCCAGCGGTTACGGTCTAAAGCAACTTCTGTAGAAGTAGTCAGCGCTCCGGGCACATTAAATCCATTAAAATCGTCCCGGGTAAGCCCTGCAAGGATACTCCATCCTTTATTTTGCCAGTCTCCCCCAACATGCTGCATGTGAGATCCGGATTTACCAAATGGTGAATATTCTTTTCCAGCTGTCTCCTCTTGTATTCTTGCATTGATATTCAATGTTTCTTTGCCCGGTTTTTTAGTAATCACATTGATCACCCCAACCAGGGCATCAGAACCATAAGAAACAGAAAGCGGCCCTTCAACAATTTCAATACGTTCTACTGTATTGATATCAATCTGATTCAAACTTTCACGTTCGTCATTTCTATCGATCATAGGTACACCATCCAGCAGGATTTTGATATTACGGCCGCTCATCCCCATCATTTGCACATCACTGACGCCTAAAGCCGGGTCACTGGTAAACCTGAATCCGAGTTCTGTATTTAAAACCTGCTGAATACTTGTGGCCGCTTTCAGGCGTATACGTTCTGCGTTAATGATACGGGTCCTGTAAACAGAATTTTTTAACGATTGTGGCTGATACTCACCGGTAACCACCACTTCCTTCAGTTTATTGCCAACAGTATCTTTTTTCTGCTGACTAGCAACAGTTTTGTTCTGCGCATAAGAAGTTGCAGTGGATATAAATATTGTAATCAGGAGGTAACCAATTCTCATTCAAAAACCTATTTAGAATTATTTTAAATAACCCTGCAAGTATAAGAAGTTATTTAGACTAATTACAAATTAAAATGAAAATAGTATGTAATCAACTGATAATGAATTTAGTATTAATAACAATAAATAGGAGACAATTCTACTTTACGCAATATCTTAAATGGTTTTCTTTTTAAATGTGGGTTTAATCCGGACTTCGTATGGAATATGCTTTTTACCCCAGCTACATAAGTCGTGCATTACATTCACTAACGCTAACCCACTTTCTGTAATTTTATACTCTACTCTTAAAGGGACATCATTAAAAATTTCCTTTTTAACCAGTTCGGATTTAATCAGCTCATTTAAAACATTTGACAATACATTATCCGAGATCCCGGTCAGACATTCTTTCAGGTAAGAAAACCTGGATACATCCTCTTTGATCAGCACCAACACTTCTGAAACCCATCGTTTGCCAATGATCCGTAAAACCTTGTTCAAGGTACAACGCTCATCAAGATAAAGTTCATTTAGCGTATTGGTGGAATTGAATTTTTTCGTGCTCATACTCACTTAATTATTAGTAACTCATAATCGGCAAAAGAATATATTAAACAAGCAATTAGCACTAATTTTGAGATAGTAAAACTAAATATTATTTAATATGAAAGCTTATCAAATAACAGAAAATTATAACATAGAAACATTGGCTTTGGTACAGAAGGACTATCCTAAAGTATTACCTCATCAGGTATTGGTCAAAATGAGTTCGGTATCCCTAAATTATAGGGATCTGCTTGTCATTAATGGTATCGATAATTGGAAACCACCAGTTGGACGTGTACCTATTTCTGATGGTGTTGGCAGAATAGTTGAAATCGGGAGTCAGGTAAGCTCACTGGTGGTTGGTGATCGTGTGACAGGTCTTTTTCTTCCGAACTGGATTGAAGGTAAACTAAGACCTGAAAAACTTACAAATTCCCTGGGAGGAAATGCACACGATGGATTGCTACAGGAATATGTTGTGTTTGGTGAAACTGAAGTGATCAAAGTGCCAGCTTTTCTAACTGATGATGCAGCGGCCACATTACCATGTGCTGCACTTACAGCCTGGCACGGATTAATTGAAAAAGGAAAGATAAATAAAGGAAATACTGTACTGATTCAGGGAACAGGCGGAGTCTCCATATTTTCCATGCAATTTGCCTTAATGACGGGTGCTGAGGTTATTCTTATTTCAAGCAGTGAAGAAAAGTTAAATCTGGCAAATAAAATGGGCGTCAATCACCTGATCAATTACAAAACAACCCCGAACTGGGAAGATAAGGTGTTTGAATTAACGAATGGTTCAGGAGTTGATCACGTGGTTGAAGTTGTCGGAAGCGACCATATTAACCGATCAATTGATGCCGTATCCTTCGATGGTACGGTATCGTTGATCGGAGTGATCAATGGCTTGTATGGAAATATCAATACTGCGAAAATTATGTCCAAAGAAATCAAACTACAGGGAATTGAGGTGGGTTCTAAGGAAATGTTTGAAAGAATGAATAAAGCCATAGAAGCCAGACAGATGCAACCGGTCATTTACAAAACATTTCCGTTCAGTGAAGCGAGGGAAGCTTTCCATTCTTTACAGGCAGGAAATCATTTTGGAAAGATTTGTATTCAATTTTAAGTTTCGTGAAGACTTCCCGGATCAATTCGGGAAGCCTTGATTGGGTTTTATTTATTAGTTTTTAACACGCTTAAGCCAACGTATTTAAAGAAAGAATCTTTGTAGGTATTACCGAGTTGCAGTATAGTTTTATTCTTTAAAATGACCATATTCCCTTCAATGTGGCTGATCTTTTTATGGTTCACTACAAAGGATTTATGGATACGCAGAAAGCTCGTTCCCGGTAATTGAGGAAGGACATTTTTTAAAGGGACATAAGCGATGTAATTCTCATTTTCTAGGTTAAAAACCACCTGATTATCATTTGATTCTATATAATAAATATCATCAAATTCTATTTTGATCAATCTCCCTTTCACTCCATGCTTAATATAGATGTAAGAGACTTCGGATGAGGCATGCTGAGCAGAAGGCTTCCCGCTTAGCATCGGTACAAAACTGATCACTTTATGTATGGCCTGCATAAACCTTTTATGGGATACCGGCTTCAATAAATAGTCTACCGCATTATGGCTGAATGCATCAAAAGCATAATCTCTGTAACCACTTACAAAAACAACTTTGGTCGAGGTAGTAATCAACTGGCAAAAATCCATTCCATCCAGCATCGGCATATTGATATCCAGAAAAACCAGATCTGGTGCCAGTCTGTTCACTTCGATCAGTCCTTTTTCAGGATTACTGTTAAATCCAACTAATTCAAGATAAGGAACTTCACTAATGTACTCTCTTAAAGTACTGATCACATGATACTCATCATCAACAATATAGCAGGTAATATTCATCGGTTAATTTAAATTAATCACAGGTAGTATTCAGAAAATGAATGTACCATATAAACTTCTAATTCAGTAATTGATTTAATATTTTTTTAACCCTCTTAAAAATTACTTTCACCTCTCCAATACATGGTTTAACCCAAATTATTTCAGGATACCAGACTATATTAATAATTTGAGTGAAATATAACTTTTCTACCTATGAAAAGAACAAGTCAGGTGAGGTCTAGCTCCCTGGCTTGTTTTATCTTCTGGCTGGCTTAACCGAAACAGCAAATTGATGAAACTGAAAGATACAGATAATAATATTGCTATTAAACCATGGAAATGGTTTTTCAACTGGGATGTAGTGGTAACATGCGTTTCACTGCTCCTGATTGCGGTTTCCGCACTCATGATCCCTTATCAGGACAGTATATCTTTCAATGCTCAATTTCATACACAACATAAAATTATTCCCGTAATCAGCCCATTTAATGGTATTATCAAAAAAGATGTATTTGATATGAACGATGCGATTACGCCAAATGCTTTCCTATTTACCATTTATGATTTATCTGCGCAAAAAGAAACCTCAGTTTATGCACAAGAGGCGGGTTATTACCTGCCTAATAAGATCGAATTCAGAAGCAAAACTTATGTGAGTAAAAATGATACCCTATTTTATATCATTCCTGATATTAAGAGTCAAGGTGAGGTTTATTGTACTGCGGTAGCCGATAAATTTAATATTTCCAGGCTAAAAACCGGAAGCAAAGTAATCATCAGTGTAGCAAGAGATGAGGAAATTTTCAGTATTCCCGGAACAATTTCCTTCATTTCAGAAATTCCGGATGGCTCAGGAAAATATCCTTTTCAGATCAGTCTTGAAAATAAAGATGTTCAGCATCTTTCAGAAAAAGGAGTGTTTTATCTGGACAAGCAGGGAAAAGCCCAGGTGAATTTTGAAACACAGAAACTTGCTTACAAACTGTTAAGTTTTTTATAAAAGCTATTGAATAATTCCGCTCAATACAGCATATCTGATCAGAGCAGCAGTATTTTTAGCTCCGGTTTTTTCGATCAGGCTTTGCCTGTGTCCTTCTATAGTACGTTTGCTGATAAAAAGTTTAGCAGACATTTCATTATTTGTTAATCCTTCGGCAATCAGATCCAGGATTTCAATTTCCCGCATAGAATACTCCACGTTATCATTGATCCGGTTCAGTGGCACTGTAGAAATCGATTTATTCAATAAGCGCATGGCCAGTTCAGCACATAAATACTGTCCGCCTGCATTGACATGTTTCAGGGAAAATATAAGTTCATCAGCACTAACACTTTTAAGCAGATAACCAGATGCACCTTCAGAAAAGGCCTGAGAAACATATTTATCATTGTCCAGCATAGAAAGCATGACGATCTGCGTAGCCGGACTCTTTAGTTTCAGCTCTTTTATTAAAGTTATCCCATCCATTTCAGGCATATTAATATCTGCCAGTACAATGTCCACTTTAACCCCGCTACTGATAATCTCCAATACTTCCAGACCATTTGTAGCTTCGCCGGCAATACTGATTTCTTTATCAGCTTCCAGCAGCATACGGATCCCGTTGCGTACAATATTATGATCTTCTGCTAGTATTAGGCTTAACATAAATGTTCTTTAATTTCTTATAATTTTACACAGATAGTTCAGCTGTATTTTCGAACGTAATCGTTACCACCATGCCTTGTTTGGACTTATAAAATTTAACCTGTCCGTTTAACAAATATACTCTGTTTTTAATTCCGCTTAAGCCTGATCCGATATGACCAGCCTGTTCAATGCAGCTATTAAAGCCTATTCCGTTGTCTGCAACCCTGATAAAAACCTGATTACGGTGTAAACGAACCTTAATCTCCGCTTTAGTGGCTTTGGCATGTTTGATACAGTTATTGATCAGCTCCTGTATCATTCTGAAAATATACAGCTGCACGTCTGTACCCAGGAAATCTGCTGTACTATCAATATAAGTATCAATATGGAAATGAGTTGTACTGGTACGCTGAGCCATTTCTTTAATCCCTGCAACAAAGCCAAAATCTTTAAGTACAGTGGGTGTGAGTTCATAAGAAATCTGCCTGGTTTCCTTAATAACCTGATCCAGTAATGCGTTTACATTTTTAAACTCCCCTTTCAGGTAATTAGTCCTTTCTACACTTTCCAGATTTAATTTAATGCCATAAAGAAGTTGACAAACACTATCATGCAAAGCGCTGCTGATAATGTTACGCTCTTTTTCCTGTGCGGTTAGTGTTGCGGAAAGAATTAGTTTTTGCTGATCATTTTTCAATGACTCAGCTTCACGTTCTAATCTTTTTCTTTCTGTAATATCTGTTAATATCCCGGCAAAATAGCTGGATTCTTCCTGCATATTAATTTCATGTCCCTTCGCAGCAATATATTTGAAGTCATTATCTGCTGTGATTATCCTGAATTCCAGATCTATATCTTTCACTCCATGTATAGCTCCCAGAAGCTGATTGTTCACTTGCTGCTGATCATCAGGATGAATTAATGCAATTAATCCTGCAATCGTTCCGTTAAAGGCCCAGCTTTTGATCCCCATAATATTGAAACTGTGGGGATCCAGAAAAACAGAACTGGTTTCTGCACATATTGTCCAGGTTCCTGTTGCAGAAGCTTTCAGTGTCATCTCCAGCCGTTCTTTGGTCTCTTTTAAGACTTGCTGTGCATTACGGCTTTCTGTAACATCAATAACAGTAATATAATATTTGACATCTGTGACAATGATACTGGAAATTGCCCTTCCCTCCATTCGGGTATAAACTATCTGGTCACCAGCTAATTTTAACTTGATTTCTGCCGTTTGTTTGATATCATTATATTGCATCCTGTGCAAAAAATTATAAAAATCTTCCCACGACTGAGGAGAAATAAAGCTTTGAAACCTTTGATGGCGAACGGTTTGTCTGGCTACATTAAGCAGGTCTATTCCATTCTGGTTCGCTTCTTCTACTACGCCCAGATAATTAAGGATAAAATAGCCTACAGGTGCCAGGTCAAATAAGCCTACGAATTTAGCTCTCTCCCTATCCAGTGTCAAATAAGACGTTTTCAATTCATCATTTTGCATTTCCAGCTCCAGCTGGTATACCTGAAGTTCATTGAGCAAAATATTAACATCATCAAGTGTCAGGTTTATCTTTGAAGAAAAGTTGTCATTCTTATACTTCAGCTTTTCTGATAACCGCCCAATTAGTGATGTATTAATTTCTCCCGATGAACTTTGACTGCTATCCACTATTTTGATTTCTAAAAGTTACCAATGATACTAAACCTATTCCTTCTTCCACCTTATTTACAGGCTGGGTTTTCACAAAAACATCTTTAAGTCCTGCTCCCTGAAAGTTATGCTGTATAAATAAATCAGCAGGACCAGTTTGCAATAACAAACCATCCAGCTTATTTGTCTTCCACTTGTTGTGAACAATCTCCATGAAGGATTGTTCTATAATCTCTTCTCCTTTTAAATTAAATTGTTGTAAAAACAAATCGTTGGCGACTAATACTTTTCTCTCTTTGTCTAAAATCACTGCTGCATCAGGCACAAGATTAATTATCCCTTTTGCATATTCCAGTAAGGACAACAACCTGCTTTCCATAGCTTTTACAGGTGTAATTTTAGTAAAAGTAACGACTGCACCACTAATAAAATTATCCATGGTACGGTAAGGCATAATTCTAAGATTATACCACTCATCTTTTTTGGTCGTCACTTCCAGTTCTTTTCCAGCAAGCTTTTCAATAACTTCTTTAATAGAATCTTCTAATGAAGGATAGTCAAAATTAGAAACAATATGGGTAATAGACCTGCCCACGTCACTCGGTATAATATTAAACAATTTAGTGACCTGCGGGGTAAAACGAACAATATTAAGCTGATTGTCTAAAAATATAGTCCCGATTTCAGTATTATCCAGCAGGTTCTTCATATCATTATTCAGCTGCGTCAATTCTTCAGCTTTATTCTGATATTGAAGATTAATTGTCATCAATTCTTCGTTTAAGGACTGCATTTCTTCTTTTGTGGTCAATGCTTCCTCATTTGTACTTTGAAGTTCTTCATTGGTACTTTGCAATTCTTCATTGGCAGACTTAAGTTCTTCCATAGAAGTCTCCATTTGCTCAATGGTACTGTGTAATTGCTGTTTAGTATAAATCAATTCTTTTTCCAGCTCTTCAACCTCCCCATCTCTGGTAGAACCAATACTTATTCCCTTTGAAGTCTTTCTTTTTTTGATCAGTCCCAGATCGTAGAAAGTAACCAGCAACAAGTCTTGTAATGGTATTTCTACCATATAATCAATTTTAAAGCCAACTAGATAAACCTGGTTACCATCTTTGATTTTAATATCAGAAACCTCTATTTTACTCTTTTGCTCCCATACCTGGTGAAGTGCATTACCTAAGGCATATTTTAGTTCTTCTCTGGCCAGCCTATGGATATTAAATACAGCTTCCCCAGAGTTAATCTGCATAAACTTCGCTGTTTTACCATTGATATACAGAATATCACCACGCTCGTTTAACAATAAAGAAGTGGGCGTAAAACTTTCCAGCAGTATTTTATGAAAAGTCTCTACCAGCGGATTCTTTAAGTTTTTAGTAGGAAGATGCATTTTTATATTTTTACTGTGCTGACTGGCCACATGAAAAGGAAAATCAAGCATATTGCCTAATGATGCTCCTTCTTTACGCTGAAAGACTTTCCATTTGGTATCGAGATTGGTAAAGCTATCCTGGAAAGTCCCTACAGATTCTGCGGGGCCTAAGAATAACAATCCATTAGGGTTCAGAGAATAATGAAAAACAGGAATAATCTTTTTCTGCAATTCTGTGGTCAGATAAATCATGACGTTACGACAGCATAACAAATCAAGGCGGGTAAATGGTGCGTCTTTGATCAGGTTATGTTGTGCAAATACAATCATTTCACGCACTTCTTTTTTGACGATATAACCATCATTCACTTTAATAAAAAAGCGCTCCAGTCTTTCCGGAGACACTTCTGAAGTGATGTTGGAGAAGTAATTTCCTGAACGGGCGTGGTCAATAGCAATTGGATCAAGATCAGTTGCAAAGATTTGTAATCTTGGTCTTCTCTCTAATTTCACTTCTTCCAGGAATTCAATAAGCAATATCGCAATCGAATAAGCTTCTTCGCCTGTAGAGCAGCCTGCTACCCAGATACGGATAGGATCACTTTCTTCTTTATTGATCAGCTGAGCGTATAGTTTTTCTTTCAGGATATCAAATGCTTGCTGATCTCTGAAGAACTTAGTCACGCCAATCAATAACTCATTGAACAGCAATACTATTTCATTCGGAGTTTCCCTGAGGTAAGTAATGTACTCAGCATAATCATGCAATTGATTAATAGCGATCCTTCTTTCGATCCTCCTGACAATGGTATTCTTTTTATATAGGGTAAAGTCATGACCGGTATGCGACCTTAAAAGCATTAATATTTTTTGCAGGTGCGTTTGGTTGGTATTGGATAGGTAAGCCTCTTCAATAGCTCCTGATTCCAGTAATACAGGGTGATTTAGGTATTGAATCAATTTTACTGGCATATCTTCAGGAGCAAGTATATAATCTACCATATTTGATTTGATAGCAGCATTCGGCATGCTTGGATATTCTGCTGTCGCAGGGTCCTGCACTATAGCCATACCGAGCTTTTCCTTGATCATTCTGACCCCTGTCTCCCCATCTGCGCCCATACCCGAAAAGATAATAGAGACTGCATTTCCCCATTGATCCTGGGCCAGGCTTTGCAGAAAATAATCTATGGACATATGAGCCCCTTTATAACGGGACGCTTCCATAAGTAACAGGCGTCCGTTATGTATCCCCATATCTTTTCCCGGAGGGATCACATAGATACGGTCAGGTTCTACCAGCATACCGTCTGTGGCCTCAACAATCGCCATAGAAGATACAGGCTGCAACATGGATGCCACATTGATATGGTGCGAATTGTCAAGATGCATAATGATCACAAACGCTATCCCGCTTTTGACCGGCATATGTAAAAAGAACTTTTCAAAGGCATGAAAAGACCCTGCGGAGCCCCCCATTCCAACAATAGGAAAAGATGTCTTATTTTGCTCGTTTTTTTTGGATCTTGATGCTTGTAAAGTCATTATTTCAATTCATAAATATTATAAAGTTAAAATAAAGTTGGTAGTTTCTGGTTACAAGAATCTTTTAATAGAAAAAATAATTAAATTATTTTCATTAAACCGGATGCTAAATCGTTAATATTCTGCCTATTGACAGTCAGAATAAATTCATACTGAATGCTGGAGAATGGTTCTCTAAAAGATATTGAACAGCTGATCTCTGTGGGCATTATTTTTGAAGGATTTATGCGGATTGCCCTTTCCTGCTGAGCTGTTTTTGATTAAACGGGACATTGCGTTATAGGTGTCATTCCATGATAAGGTCTGAGCGGTATTGTGTAACGAATCTGTAG
Organism: Pedobacter cryoconitis; assembly: GCF_014200595.1. NCBI lineage: Bacteria > Pseudomonadati > Bacteroidota > Sphingobacteriia > Sphingobacteriales > Sphingobacteriaceae > Pedobacter > Pedobacter cryoconitis. Next base: position 828,827 of record NZ_JACHCG010000001.1, on the reverse strand, counting down.
AAGGAAATGGATGAACATGGGGATGGAATATCTTTTTACTGATCGTGTTGGTATACCCTTGTGTAAAGATAAGATCAGCCTTTTCTATCAATTTCTTCTCCAGGATACACATGTCTTCAGGACAACTTCTGAACATAGAAACTTCGTCCATACAATCGTATATGGTTAATCCGGGTTTATATTTTTGGGTAAACGATAACGCAGAAGAAGTATAGTACCAGAATGTCCAATCTTCAAGGTTTGCATTTTCCAGAAATCCATCCATTAATTGGACCATGCATTTAGTGGTCTGACTGGAAGTTAGTCCTGGTCTTAAGTGCGGAACCATTTTCCATAAGGTTTCCGATCTGGTTCCAAAAGAGAAATAAGGTTTCTCTTTTGCATCAAAAACAGGGTTTTCGACGTAATAGATATTGGTATCCTCCGCAAATCTCAATAACAATTGCTGAGGCCGCTGCAACAAAAAGTCCCAGCGGAGATGTGAAAAGCAAAGTAAATTTTTCGGAGCCATATCTACAAATGATTTCATGCTATTTAGAGAGAGATTAATTTAACACCAAATTTAAGAGGTTTATTTAATTAACCACCAGTATAAATACTTGAAAACCTGGGGTCAACTACCTATTTTAAGAATGTAAGACCTTTTAATCTTTTAATATTTTTTTACGCTCCTGCTATTTTTCTTATCATACATCAATACAACAACAATTTTATTATACCATATTTGTCGTATAAAAAAATTACAGACATGAAAAAACTACTTGTATTATTATTAGCAGCATCAGCTGCACTATTTGCTTTTAAACCAGTTGGACCTAGTACCTGGACTGCGGATAAAGCACACTCAAAATTAGGATTCGTGGTTACCCACTTAATGATCACTGATGTTGAAGGTTCATTTAAAAACTTTGAATCAACAATCACAACTTCAAAAGATGATTTCTCTGATGCAGTGGTAACTTTAAGTGCTGATATCAATTCAGTAAATACAGAAGATGAAAAAAGAGACGGACATTTGAAAACTGCTGATTTCTTTGACGCTGAAAAATTCCCTAAATTAACTTTCAAAAGTACTTCAGTTAAAAAATTAGCTGGTAACAAATTCAAAGTAAGCGGTTTATTATCATTACATGGTGTAACTAAACCAGTTACTTTAGATGCAACTTTAAGAGGTGTAACTACTAACCCAATGTCTAAAAAAGCGACTGCTGGTTTCAAAGTAACCGGAACAATCAAAAGAGCTGATTTCGCTTTAGGTTCAAAATATCCAAATGCAATGTTAAGTGATGATATTACACTTAACGCAAATACTGAATTCGTTAAAAACTAGTCAGATGACCTGATTTAGCCTTTAGGCTAAATTTAACGTTGAAAAACTAAAAAGCCGCTGTTCCATTAGGAAGCAGCGGCTTTTTAGTTTTTCAATGAAGTCTGTTTACCAGATTTTAACTCTCTTGTTAGGTGCAAGATATAACGAGTCACCAGGTTTTACATTAAATGCAGTGTAAAATTCAGGAATGTTCCTTACAATTCCATTCACACGGAACCTTGCAGGAGAGTGCGGGTCTGTACCTACTTGTTTTCTTAAGGCTTGTTCTCTTGATTTGTTTAACCAAACCTGTCCCCAACCAATAAAAACTCGCTGATCGCCATTAAAGCCATCCAGTACTGGCGCGGTTTTACCATTCAAACTAGCATGGTAAGCTTTAAGCGCAATAGTTAATCCACCAAGATCCCCAATATTCTCTCCCAAAGTAAATTCGCCATTTACATTCAGGTCACTCAATACTTTAAAGCCGCTGTACTGTGCAACCAAAGCATTTGTCCTTTTTTTAAATTCACTTAAATCATTCTTTGTCCACCAATCACGCATCACACCATCTCCGTCAAAAGTACTGCCCTGATCGTCAAATCCATGACCAATTTCATGACCGATAACAGCACCGATACCGCCATAATTTACGGCATCTTCTGCATTCATATCAAAAAATGGTGGTTGCAGGATAGCTGCCGGAAATACGATTTCATTCAATGGCGGGTTATAATAGGCGTTTACCGTCTGAGGAGTCATCCCCCACTCTGTACGGTCAACCGGAGTTCCCAACTTTTTCATCATTCGGTTATATTCGAAAGCTGTAGAACGGGTCAGGTTACCATAAAGATCATTTTTAACAATTTTCAAGGTCGAATAATCTCTCCATTTATCAGGATAACCGATTTTAGGAGTAAACTTACTGATCTTTTTAAGTGCCTCAGTTTTAGTTTCAGGACTCATCCAGTCCAGTTCTTTGATACTGGTTTCATAAGCTTTAAGCAGATTGCCAACCAAAACCAGCATACGTGCCTTAGCTTCAGGAGAGAAATGTTTCTCTACATATAACTTACCAACCATTTCCCCTAAAGAACCATTCACCACACCAACAGCTCTGCGCCATTGCGGACGTTGTTTAGGTATACCATTTAATATAGTGCCATTGAAACTAAAATTCTCTTCATCAAGAGCAGAATTCAAAGCACTTGCTCCACCTTTGACCAAACTCCATTTCAGATAAGTTTTCCAGATACTCAGCGGGGTATTTTTAATAATCGCGTTCAGGTCTTTAGTATAAGCTACTTGTGCAACGACAATACTGTCCGGATTTTTCACACCTGCTTCATTCAGCATACCTTTCCAGTCATAATCAGGCATTAAGGTATTCAGGTTACTCACAGCATATTTGTTGTATAAACCAGCCATATTCCTGGTTTCTTCTTTCTTCATTTGTTTAGAAGCCATCAAGGTTTCTAAAGCCATAATCTCTGATGCTTTTGGTTTTGCTTCAGTAATTCCTGCAAGGGTCAGCATTTTTTCAATATGGGCTACATATTTCGTTCTGATCTCTTTAGACTTCGCGTTATCAGTAAAATAATATTCTCTGTCCGGCAGGCCCAATCCACCTTGCCAGGTTAGCAGCATATAGTTTTTAGGATTTTTAAAGTCTTCAGTAACTGCCACACTAAACGGTGCCATATTCCCTATTTTATTCGCATAAGCAAAATAGGCTGCCAGCTCTTTTTGATTTTTAATACCATCAATCTTCTTAAAATCAGCTGCCAATGGCTTTATACCAACCGCATCTCTGGCAGTCATATTCATGTAAGAGCCATAAAGGTCACCTATTTTTTGTTCTTCAGAACCATCGGCAAATTTCCCTGATGCTGCCTTTTCTATAATTTCTTTGACATCTTCCTGAGCTTTGTCATTGATCAGTGAGCTTACACTTGCAGAGGGTTTATCCGCAGGAATTTCTGTTTTTTTAATCCAGGTTCCGTTTACGTATTCCATGAAATTATTTCCCGGAACTACTTGTTTATCCATATTTTCAAGGATAATCCCCGATTTAGGGTCACCTGTGGAATGAAAGGATTGGAATGCAGCCAAAACCAGCAGAGAGCCTGCGATGATGGGTACTCCCAAAGAGAGTTTTAAATTATTCATCTGTTATCAGTTAGTTTAATCAAATCTACTAAGAAACCTCGCTTTATTAATGCTTAAGATTCAGTTTTATTTCAATAAATTGCGCCCTGTTTGTTGAAAAACAAGCAGAATAGAAGATTATAGATGACAAGGATTGATAAAGACACACCTATAGCTGTTATTGGCCTGGGTTACGTTGGGTTACCACTGGCAGTAGCTTTTGCCCGGTATTTCAAAGTGACAGGCTTTGATACTAAACAAAAACGCATAGAAGAACTACATAAGGGATATGACAGCACGCTGGAAATCACTGAGGCCCAATTGCTGGACGTCAAGTCTGATTTATCATTCAGCAGCGATATTAGTGCGCTACAGCAAGCACGTATTTATATTATTACCGTGCCTACCCCTATTGATAAATTCAATCATCCCGATTTGTCTGCTTTATATAAGGCAAGTGAAACAGTGGGTCAGTTTTTAAAAAAGGGAGATATCGTAATTTATGAGTCAACCGTTTACCCCGGCGTTACCGAAGACGAATGCGCACCGGTACTGGAACGTGTTTCGGGGCTTAAATTCAATGTTGATTTTCATTGTGGATATTCTCCCGAACGGATCAATCCAGGGGATAAAGAACATACACTGACCCAGATTTTAAAGATTACGTCTGGTTCTACGCCAGCAGCAGCAGACCGCGTAGATGAATTGTACCGTACCATTATTACTGCCGGTACTTACAGGGCCCCGAGTATTAAAGTCGCGGAAGCAGCCAAAGTCATAGAAAATGCACAACGGGATATTAATATTGCCTTTGTCAATGAACTGGCCAAGATATTTAACCTGATTGGTTTGAATACACTCGACATATTGGAAGCCGCGGGTACTAAATGGAATTTTCTGAACTTTAAACCCGGACTTGTGGGCGGGCATTGTATTGGTGTAGATCCTTATTACCTTGCTCAAAAGGCACAGGAAGCTGGTTATCATCCAGAAATCATTCTTGCCGGCAGACGTTTGAATGATGGAATGGGACAATATATTGCCGATGAAGTCATTAAATTGATGGTACGCAAGCAAATACAGGTTACTGGCAGCGAAGTCCTGATTTTAGGTTTCACTTTTAAGGAGAATTGTCCGGATGTACGCAATACAAGGGTGATAGATATTGTAACGCGTTTAAAAGAGTACCATGTGAATGTATGTATTCTTGATCCATGGGCCGATCCTGCACATGTTTACCAGGAATATGGTATTACTTGTCAGAATGAAGCGATTACCGACCGACAGTTTGATGCTGTAATTGGTGCTGTTGCCCATGCTGAGTTTAAAGAACTCGATGTACAGGAGCTTTGCAAAGAAAATACAGTAATATATGATATAAAAGGGATGTTACCTGAAGAACTTATACATGGAAGACTCTAATTATCAGCTTTATACTCATCCTTACCATGATCAGGATCTGAGCAAATCAGCTTTTCTGATTACCGGCGGCGCTGGCTTTATCGGTTCAAACCTGGTCAGATATCTGTTGAAATATGGTGCGGGAAAGGTACGCGTACTGGATAATTTAGCTACTGGATTCTGGAAGAATCTGGAAGAATTTGAACCTGATCCGGCCTTTGAATTTATAAATGGTGATATCCGTGATCCTGAAACCTGTATATCTGCCTGCAAAGGAATTGATTATGTAACGCATCAGGCGGCGCTGGGTTCTGTACCACGTTCTATAAAAGATCCTTTAACAACCAGCCAGGTTAATATAGAAGGCTTTTTAAACATGCTGATGGCAGTTAAAGAGCAAAAGGTGAAGAGGATGATCTATGCAGCCTCTTCTTCTACTTACGGAGATAGTAAGGAATTACCCAAAACAGAAGAACGCATCGGGGCTCCCCTCTCTCCTTATGCAGTGACTAAATTAGTTAACGAACTTTATGCAGATGTTTTCAGAAAAACTTACGGAACAGATAGCGTAGGTTTAAGATATTTTAATGTTTTCGGCCCAAACCAGGATCCTGAAGGTGCTTATGCAGCAGTTATTCCATTATTAATGAAAGCGGTTATCACAGGTGCTGCACCCGTGATCAATGGCGATGGAAGTCAGACCAGGGATTTCACTTTCATTGAAAATGTAGTACAGGCAAATATCAAAGCGTTGTTATTTGCTGGTGATATTCCAAATACGGTTTATAATGTAGCTTACAGTGAACGTATTTCCCTAAACCAGCTGTGGAACATTATAAAAAAACTCCATGGTACAGATCCTGGACAGACTTATGGTCCATCCAGGGCTGGAGACATTCATGATTCACTGGCAAATATTAACCGGATCAAAAAAGATCTGGGTTACGATCCTTTATATGATGTACAAAGGGGGTTGGAATATACAATGAACTGGATGAGGAATAAAGTATAGTTTAATTTTCATAACGCTCTGCCAGCTTATTGGTAATAATTTTCTCTACGGATCTCCAGTAAAATCTGGCCATCATTTCTTCTACCCTGCGCATCACCTCAGGAAACTCATACCCGCTCACGATATAGTCATCCTTCGCAAATAACCTGAATAACAGTCTTTGTTTACGTTCATTGAGTTTTCTCAGCTTCACATCAGGCATATATTCTCTATGCATAGCATAATTTTCAGCAAGATCGGCTGTGATTATCCCGGTTTCGGGATCATTATACAAAAGAATTTCTCTTGAACTGGTAATCGCGGAAAAACAAAACCGGCTGTACAGATTGGGATGTAACCTCTGGTTATGTTTATTTAAAAACCTGGTCACTTCCAGAACCAGTTCAAAGCTGCCATCAGGAAAATTCTGAACAAACTCTTCTTTGAAACAGATAAACAGGTTTTCGGCCAGCCTTTCGCTATTAAATATAGCCAGACAAATTGCTAATGCTGTGGTATAAGAAGCGTTCTGTCCGAGTTCGCCCCATTCAAAGCTACAATCATAAAATGGGCGGAGTACTGTCGCGGTTTGAGGAAATACTTCCTGGTGATTGACCCATAACCTCCTGGTAGTTTTAACTGGTATGGAAAGTTCATTGGAAACACTGACTGTTCCTTTAATATGAAAAACTTTCTCTGGCAGATGGATGTCCCATTTCACTGTTTTAGATCCTGAATAATTATTCATAAGCATGTTTTAATGAAGAATAAAAGAGAATAGAAAAGGTATGGCAACCAGCTTTTACGCGTTGAACCAGGAGAATTTCGCTGGCCGCACATACCATTTTCTTAATCAAGGTAATTGGTGTTTATACGGAGCTGCGGATGCAAATAGGCGAAATCTGGAAAAAGAACAGGGTCGGCTACTTGCCCGTTTAATGTAACAGAGGTTCTGGTAAACCTATATATTTTTTGCAAAATATACCCTACAATAAACTTAAGCAAGCAACCGACCCCATATTTATAGGTTCAGGCTGCTTGACTTATCTCGTAGGGTATTGTTGAAATTTACCAGATTTCTGTTACGAGGCTCGTCAAGCAGTCCTTCATTTCAATTTGAAGAACTGCAAAATTATAAATTTGTGTCAATCTATATTCTATTGCATAGCATTAATTTAAATAAGTGAACAAATATGTAGAGTAATTCTACAAATAAAATTACAATTCTACATTATATACACTAATATCAACATAATTGTAGAATTATACTAATAAAATGTAGAATATTCTTAAAGATTATTGATTTACCTTGTTTTTAGTGAAAAAAGAGGATATTAAGAAACATAAAGGTGAGCTTTTGGACTCCATCGTCCGGAATTCCGGGATGACCATAAAGGCCGTAGCTAAGGCTGCGGGTTATGACAGAACCAGTTATTATAACCACATTCTGGAACCTCAATTACCGTATAAAATAATATCAAGATATGGTGAGGCACTTAGACATGATTTTTCTAATGAATATCCTGAAGAGAAAGTAACCAGGCCAACACATACTAAAGAAATTACCACTTTTGAAGAAATGGAAAAAGACAGGGATTACTGGCGTGAAAGATTCTTCAGATTAACGGAAAAAGTAGCTGATAGCTTTAAGGAAGAATCTTCTGGTGAGGTATAGTAAATCGATTATTCAGATTCACTTTGCGCTGCTGGATTAATAAAATCCACAGCGATTTTTGTCAGATAAGCATCCGCAGCCTTCTCTTCAGCCAGACATTCTTTCAATATCATTTTAGCTTTTGGATAATCCAATTCTGCAAGCAGAGAGATTAAACTTCCATAACTTGCTATTTTGTAATGTGCAATCAGCTGAACAGCATAAATTATTGCCGCATCTCTCAATGCAGTTCCAGTTTCTACCGTTTTGACAATGGAGGCTGCCTTATCACTGAGAATTTCAATAATATGGCATTTCCCTTCACCAGGTTGCTGGTTCATGAGATCAAATACCATATCCAGCCGTTGCGCGTGCAGGCCGGCCTCTTCTGATTGTGCGATTAATGCGCGTTGCAATTCTTCTGTAAATGCAGCCATAGATAATGCAGCGGCACAATTAACCAATTTCTTTTCCGCAATATACAGGTCTTGCAAACATTGGATAAAGAAATCCTGCAAGCCTTGTGCTTTGAGTTTATCCACCATAAGGCGATGATTTAATTTCTTTTAGGAACGATCCTATAAGGATTAACAGCATTAAAACAATCAGAACTCAGAAAAGTTTACGTAAATCACTTTTAGTTCCATAGCTTTGGAAAGATTTAAAATTCATTATGGCAGTATTACATAGAAAAGAAGAGAAAATAGAAGTTGTGCTAAGTAAGCTTCCAAAAGATTATACGGATGAGCAGTTTGTAGAAACTTTTATCCAGCTTTATTCAAAAGACTGGGGAAAGATCAAAGCTAATTACATCAAACAGTCACAGGATAAAGAACCTGGAACGATTATTACTATGCCTAAGCCAGAATTGTACTTAAAAAGTGTTTTAACAGTTTATCTGGAAAACAGAGACAAGAAAGGTTAGAAAATATAGTATAGAAGTATAAGTGTATTCATTTATACTTCTATCAATGGATTGCCTGCATGAGTTCGGGCCTGTTATTAATTACTCCTTTGATCACCGTTGCATTTACAGCTTTATCTACTCTGTAGCAATCCATCAGCTCGTCCGGATAGGCTTTGCATAAACTCAGCAGATCAGGAGTCCCCAGATCTTTGCTCAGCCAAATAGCTTCTTCTTCCCTGCTTAATATCACCGGCATTCTGAATTTAGGTGCATGGACTTTACCAACGGTTTCGTTGGCCTGCGTAGTCATAATGGTAAAAGACCGGTAAACCTCTCCTGAAAACTGATCTTTCCATTGGCTCCAAAGCCCTGCAAAAGCAAATAAATCTCTGTCTTTTAATACAAAACGGTAAGGCAAAGTATCTCCGGTTTTTTTATCCCATTCATAAAAGCCATCTGCCAGTACTAAACATGTTTTACGATGTGTAATCAGCGGTGCAAACGTTTTCTTACCCATAATTTCTTCAGAACGGGCATTAAGCGTAGAAAAATCAAGTTTCGTACTTTGAGCCCAGTATGGAACCAGTCCAAAGTGCATCAGTTGTGCAGTATCAGGTTCATCAGCAGTAATCACCAATCCTTTCTGAGTAGGCGCAAGGTTATAATTGGGCTGGTAATCAGCAGGAAATCTGACCTGGTAACGGATTAATAATTCCTTGTGGGCTTTAGTGAGGGTATAGCGTGCACACATTTTTATATCTTTGCTTAATGAGTTATAAAGTAACCAAATTTGAAGTTAGTTTTGAGGGTAAATCCGTTCCTGTATCGGTACATTCAGTAACGGATGGAGAAGAAACAAATCATATTGTTTCTATTGATGACCATGAAAATTTCGAAATCAAAATGACTAAAGAAAATAAATGGAAGGCTGATAATGACACTGGAATCAATGAAGATCTCCTTGATTTAATTACAGCGCATTATCAGGCTCCTTAATTTTTACTATCAGATCAGCTCATTTGCTGTGATATAAGCTGTAGCCGCTCTGAAATCTTTAAATATCCGATCAGCATTAGCCAGCTTCTCATGACTTTGCTCATCGGCCTGAATGGCAAAACAAGTTAAATCAGCATTTTTAGCAGCCAGCAAACCATTTACAGTATCTTCAAACACCAGGCATTCGCTTTTAGGAACCCCGATCTTCTGAACAGCAAGGTTATAAGATTCCGGATCAGGTTTACTTTTGGTCACATCACTTCTGGTCACCAGTTGTTTAAAGTATTTCCCAAGTCCGTTTTTCTTGAACAATTCATCTACATCAGCCCTTTTACTCGCAGTGACCAGGGCCATAGGAATACCTTTTGTTAAAAAGAAATCCATTGTTTCCTCTACATAAGGCATCAGCTCGATAGTACTGGTGATTAAGCGGGCATTGGTTAACTCTTCTTTCTTTGTAATCAACACGTCCAGGGGCGATGCTATTTCATATAACTCCTTTAACCTTTTAGCGTTTCCTGGCAAAGGGATACCAGCAAAGTTCTTCAGGAAATCAGAGTATTCGAGCTGTACATCAGATTCTGCCAATATTTCGTTCCATACCCGGTAATGAAAATGTTCTGAATCTACGAGTGTACCGTCTAAATCAAAAAGTAGTGCTTTAAATTTTGTCATTATTTTTTATCGTTCAGTTTTATCCAGGCCACTAAGTCGTTAATTAAGGTCTCAGATACGCTTGATGCCATTGCATATTGACGCGTATCCCCTTTTTCTACCTGAGAACTTAATAAGTGGTTCAAATCAGGATATAATTTTAAGGTTACGTTCTTCTTTTTATTTAATGCGGCATCCCATAACTCATAATCACGGGTTGAAACCTGGAAATCGTTTCCTCCTTGTACAATCAGAATACGTTGTTTGTTTATTTTTTTTGCAGTTTCAACCTGATTGTATTTATTCAGGTCAATCCAATAAGATACCGGCAGACCTAAAATGGTGGAATCTGGTTTCATATTACCTAAAGCAACTAACCTGGTTCTGTCTAGTTCCTTATTTAGCTCAGCAAACTTAACTTTCGTAGCCTGTGTAGTATCTTTTGATGCATCAAATACAGCTTTCTCCTGCTCAGCAATTAAATCTGTAAAACTTCTGGCTGGAGCAGCAGCTAGTATTAATCCACTTAATTCAGGTGTCAATGCAGCTATTTTAGGGGCTAACATTCCTCCAAGGCTATGTCCCATCAGATAAATTTGTTTTTTATCAATATCGGGTACTATAGCAGCCAAAGTTACTGCGGCAACTGCATCATCGATCACCTCTTCCTTTACAGTAAACGCACCTCCAAATTCACCACTGTAGATCCTTGTTCTTTTTACATAACGTATGCTGGCTACTCCTTTAGCAGCAAAGCCAGCGGCAAGATCTTTGAAAGGCTTGTTTGGGCCAACTGTTTCATCCATATCACCAGGCCCTGAACCATGTACAAGGACTACAATCGGAAAATTCTTCGTATTTTTTGGTGTAGTTAATATGCCAACCAGACTATGTCCGGGAGTCTTAACATATATTTCTTTCTCTTTGTACAAGGTAGTATCTGCATAGGCAGGGTTCAGGTATTTTGCTTCAGTTTTAAGGGGAGCAGGAGTAAAACCGACCATATTTCCGGCTTTATTATAAATAAGCCTGAAACTTTGTGTGGTGTTTGCAAATTTCCCATCCACAATAACAATAAAAAAATCACCGTTAACTTTACTTTCAACGCCATTCGCTGATTCAAATTTGCCTAGTTTCTCGTTAAAAACACCCCAGAGTTTCTGTAAATCTTCAGCAGAAATCTTTGCGGAAACACCCGGATCAAAATACGCCTGTGCTTCAGTAAATTTCTTCTGATTCATCAATTCAAAGAAATCGGTTGAACGGTTAAACAGTTTAATAATATCTTGTGAAAATGACAAGGTAGAGAACAGCATTGCAAAGATTAACAGCGTAATTTTTTTCATGTAATTTATATGGCTTTAAAATCAAAGCTAACATATTTTTGACTTAAATATCACGCGCTGCATGAAAAAATCAGGTAGCTTAGAGCAAGTAGATTTGCTTTATAAATTAACTGAATTGTACACATTTATCATTTGAAAGAAGAAATATGACAACAAAGAAAAAAATACGTGTATGTGTTGCAGGAGCAACTGGCTGGGCCGGCTCAGAGCTTTGCAAGGGGATTATCTTAACAGATGACCTGGAATTGGTTTCAGCAGTTTCCCGTAAAGGTGCAGGTAAGAATCTGAATGACCTGCTGAATTTATCAGGTACGCAAGATATTCCTGTTTTCGGAACATTAGAAGAAGCTTTAGCTATTCCTTGCGATGTTTTGGTAGATTATACAAAACCAGATATTGCGAAACACCAGGTAATTACAGCGATTAATCAGGGTGTCAATGTGGTAGTTGGCACATCAGGTCTTTCGGATGCAGATTATGAGGAAATCAGTGTGGTAGCTGATAAACATAAACAGGCTGTGTTGGCGGTTGGAAATTTCGCAATTAGTGTTGTACTATTAAACAAGTTTGCAGAAATGGCCGCGAAGTATATGCCGAACTGGGAAATTATTGATTATGCAAGTGACCGCAAAATTGATTCTCCAAGCGGAAGTACGCTAGAGCTTGCAAACAGGTTATCCAGGGTTAGAGAGTCTAATAAAACTATTCCAATTGCAGATACCAAAGGGATTAAAGAAACCAGAGGTGCAGATATTAACGGGATGCAGGTGCATGCAGTCAGGTTACCTGGATATGTAATTGCAGTAGAAACTATTTTTGGAATGGAAGATGAAAAGCTGATCATTAAACATGAAGCTGGAGGCAGTGCAAAACCATACGTTCAGGGAGCTTTACTGGCCATCAGGAAAGTTGATACTTTTACCGGTCTAAAAAGAGGTTTGGATAATGTAATGGACTTTAACTTATAATTTCTGCTCAAATGTTCAAATACAAAACACTCCTGTTGTTATTGGCAGCAGTTGGATTGGTTTCGTTCCAATCCGATCCTGCTGGGGAAGAGCTTATGAAATTCTACGAAGAACACCAGGTACAGGGTTCTTTTATCCTTTATGATCAGAAAAATGACCGTTACACTTACTACAATCAGGAACAGACGAATATACCCTTTACCCCTGCCTCAACATTTAAGATTTGCAATTCGCTGATTGCCCTGGAAACGGGCGCAGTTAAAGATGAGCATACTGTTTCGAAATGGGATCAGAAAGAGCGGCCGGTACCTGCCTGGAATGCAGATACAGATATGAGAAACGCGTTTAAGAATTCAACGGTTTGGTTCTATCAGGAACTGGCTAAACGTGTGGGTGAAGAGAAAATGAAGTTCTGGCTCAAAAAGGCAAATTATGGTAATGGTGATATTAGTGGTGGGATAGATGGGTTTTGGTTATGGGGAGGATTACGCATTACTCCTGCTCAGCAGATAGACTTTCTCCGGAACCTGCATCAGAATAAACTTCCGTTTTCTGCGCGCTCCATGGATATCGTTAAAGATATTATGATAGCCAAGTCTACAAAAGACTATGTGATCAGGGCTAAAACTGGAAATGGCAAACAGGGAAATCTTCATGTTTCGTGGTATGTGGGCTACATTACTACAGCTAATAATGTTTATTATTTTTCTAACTGTATTCAAACGAAAGATAAAAAAGAAGATTTCAAGAAGGCCGGTGTTAGTATCGCAATCAATGTTCTGGATAATTTAAAAGTAATTAATAAACAGGATTGGGATAATTAAATATACAATTAGCTGTTTTCGATATAAATAATGATTAAAAAATTTGGAATTATACTCAATTAATACCTAGATTTATGATATCAATTTAATATCATTTAAATACTATATTTATGAAAGTAGAAAAGATTGTTACTCCTTTTAATGGTTACCTCGTTATCTTCCTTTTATTCGTTACAGCTGGTTTACTGGCTTATGCCATAAGCGACCAGCAAATTGTTCTGATTATCGCCTGCATCCCTATATTTATTATTTTAGCTAAAGGATTGATTATTGTCAGCCCAAATAGCTCGAAAGTGCTGCTGCTATTTGGAAAGTATAAAGGAAGTATCAAACATAATGGGATGTTCTGGATCAATCCGTTATATACCAGATTTAGTTATTCACTGCGTGCAAGAAACTTTGAAAGTGAAAAAATCAAAGTAAACGATAAAATGGGAAATCCGATCCTGATCAGTGTAATCCTGGTCTGGAGAGTGAAAGATACTTTTAAAGTCGCATTTGAGGTAGACAATTATACCACGTTTATCAAAATACAAACGGATTCAGCGGTAAGAAAACTTGCGGGTTCTTTTCCTTATGATCATTTTGAAGACGAAACAGCCACAATTACTTTAAGCACCAACTTTGATGATGTAAATATCTCATTGGAAAAAGAGTTAGCGGAAAGACTTGACATTGCAGGTATAGAGGTTATTGAGTCAAGAATCGGTTATTTGGCTTATGCCCCTGAGATTGCACACTCTATGCTGAGAAGACAACAGGCTTCGGCCGTAGTGGCAGCCCGTCACAAAATTGTAGAAGGAGCCGTTGGAATGGTAGAAAGTGCGCTTAATCTCCTTTCTGAAAAGAAAATCATTGAATTCGATGATGACAGAAAAGCAACTATGGTTAGTAATTTAATGGTAGTCCTTTGTGGTGATAGCGAGACCAAACCCGTTATCAATACAGGGACATTAAATCAATAAACATGTCAGATAAGAAATCATTTGCGTTAAGGATAGATTCAGAAACGATGAAGGCTATAGAGAAATGGGCTGCTGATGAATTTCGTAGTGTTAATGGTCAGATCGAATGGATGCTGAATAACAGCCTTAAAAACGCAAAAAGAATTAAAGTAAAAGGAATAGAAAAAGATACTCCTGAAAAATAAGAAATCAAGAACTGGAAAATATATGACTGCACAATCAATTCAAAGACTACAATACTTATGTGATACGATACCTCAGCTTTTGAATGAAATTGACGATCATATATTTTCCTTAAAACCCGGTGTCAGTAAATGGAGTAAAAAAGAAATCATCGGTCATCTTATTGATAGTGCTGTAACAAATCATCAGCGTTTTGTAAGAGGACAGTTTGAAGACGTTCCAAAAATCGGCTATGATCAGAACAACTGCAATGTGTTTAATTATTATCAACAAATAAACGGGAAGCAAATTATCTCCTTCTGGACAGCTTATAACAAGCAGATCTTAGAACTCATCAAATTAATGCCACAAACCGCTTTAGAGAGAAGATGTTTTGCCGGAGGAGAGCAAAGTGTAACCCTGGCATTTGTATTCGATGATTACGTGCAGCATTTAGAACATCATTTAAAACAAGTCGTTACCTATTAAATTTGGTACAACCTCCTTAATTTGCACTAAAGCCATAATTATCTCCTTTTCTTTCGTTTAGATACCCTTATAAATCCGAATTCACATTGATAAAATAGCTGTTCACGTAATAAAATAGCAGAAATTACATTATATCCTTATTATTAAGAATAAACAAGGCTAATTATGGGAAATCTATCAAAAGCTATATTGGTAACAGCCACTTTAGAAGTTGCTTTACTTTTATTAGTATTCTTTATCAAATTCACAGATGGAGCCTTTCCCTTTTATAATATAGCACTCGTTACCGGCGAAACCATCATGGTTGTTTTGATAAGTCTGATAGGCATATTAATAGTCAAATCAATGAAATCAGACTTCCGTATAGACAATTGAGTTTTCCAATGTTAAATGATTTGAGTTAATGCGTAAGTAAACGACTATATTTGGCGCTTTCTTAAATTTACTCATCACAATGGATCAGCCACTGCCCGATACTATTATTAAGTTGTTAAACTACAGCTATTCCATGGCGAAAGCACTTCTGGAAGAACAAGGCGAACTCTACCCTATTGGCGTTTGCGTCGATCAGGAAGGAAAAACCATGCAAAGATTGAGCAAAGACGATACTGAAGACCTTCCGCTTGCAAGTATATTAGTAGATCAGATACAAAATGATTTCACAAACAAGTTATCAGCTGGTACGATTACAGCTTATTCAATCGTTTATGAAGCCACTGTGACCAATCAACAATATCCGGAGCCAACAAATGTACTGATCGCTAAGTTCAGCGGCACAGACACTGAAGGATCTTGCTTCCTGCCTTACAAGATCACTGATAAAGCAGTCGAATTTTTAGACCCCTGGCTGGAATAAGCCCGATCGCTTTCAAATTTGACCAGACGAGGCTTTGTAGATTTAACGTATATTTAGCTACAACCCTTTTTATTATAGAATTGTCAAAGAAATACGGAGGAAAAAGTATCTCAAACATTAAGAATATTTTCTCCTTTAGTTATCTTTGCAAAAAAACACACGAAACAATGAGCGAAACTAAACAGTACCCAGTCCTGAAACATATTGTAAATGTAATTAAGAATGCGATTGCAGATTCTAAAGTTGAAGAGCAATCACAAAGCGTTTCAATTATAAAAGATGGGAATGATTCAATTCATATTAAACAATTATTTGATAGCACTGAAGATATCGCTACAATTTTCATCACTGATAAAAAAGAAATATTATTCAGTGAAGATTTACTAGAAACTCTGCAAGACATTGAAGATAGTGCTAAAGGTGATGCAGCATTAAAAAAATTACTAAAGGCTACTACGATCATTGTAAATGACCTGACTATTGAAACAGATTTTATATTTCAAGCAGTTAAAGAATCATTTAATGAACTAAGCGATAGCTATGAATTTATAAAAACAACAGACAAAAACATAGAGGAGCTTGCTGCTCAGTTTAAATTTGGTGATAACAGATTTGATATTAAACTTAAGAATGAGTCGGATATAATCCGCATTGAAGCTCAGGTTAATGACGCTGTAACTCCAAAAGTTAAAAAGATTATTGAAGCAGACGTTGTTAAGATTGAACAAGGTTTGACTAAAATGTTCAAAGAAGATAAATAAGCTGATCCAAACAGAATTCTTAAAAAGACACCAGCTAGCTGGTGTCTTTTTTTTATGTGGCAGGCCGCGTTAAAAATTACCTACCTGTCTACCTTTACTGGTATTGAACTCCATAATGATGGATTATATACATCCATGACACGAACATCCATAGTTTCTCTATTTTTAATTCTGACATTGATCGTCCCGTCTTCATTCACAGGAATAAAACCATAGTTGGTTCCATTTTTACCTGGTTTGGCTGGAATATCCGCAGCATTAGCGGTAGAAAATAAATTCAATTCCTTTGCTGTTAATAGCGTTAGGTTGATTGCTATAACAGTCAGAACAACTTTGAGATAGATATTTGATTTCATATTTATATATTTATTTATACCACAAGTTATAAAAATTCAACAGGCTATACTCACTTACCCTTCGATAAAAGCTGCACATACATTCTGCGACAAGACTTAATTATTGAGCAGGCTATAGCCAAAACAAACTCAAATCAATATTCAGAATTAGTATCTATCACTTAAATATAAGCATAGAGGATCAAGTCATAAACTTATGGATTAGGGATTACATTTCAAGTTTTGGGTTTGATATTTTTTGAGTTCAAAGCAGATGGTTACGATTCTTTAATAAGCTAATTACTTTCTGATTTTATAGTTCAATTTATCATTATTAAATGCCCTGATTACTTTGATAAGAGATCGGCCAACGCTTCAGCGGAATTCTTAGGGGGAGGAAAGATCCTGATTTTTCCAGACCTGCTACTTTTACGAAAGTTCTCTGATGCTTTTTCGGTTTCCATTGATTGTTTCATTATGCCCGGTACAGAACTTTTGAAACAACCAGTACTCCAAACTGCTGCTTTAAAAATGAAACCGCCCAGGATTCCCTTTGAAAATTTACCCGTTAAACCTCCCATAATAAATAAGTGCTTTTCCAACAATGTAAGCTATTAGCGTTAAAGATTATCCTGATAAGTAAAAAATGTCCGCAATTGTCCGCAGCTGTCTGCAATTGTCCGCAGTTGTCCGTGGGGTAGTCAAAGGGAAAATTATAATTTCATTAATCTTCAACTAGTTATGGTTTGGTTGTGCCTGAGTGGTGGTCGGGATGACACCAGGTTGAGAACAGCCTTTAAGCATACGTACTCTAAGTCATTTCAACTAGTTGTTTTGACTTGGACTTACCATGGACTCACGTTACTTTAGCATTGCTCTCACCCTAACGAGTACTTGGGCAGTACTCAGGCAGTACCCGGCCGATATAGATTCATTATTTAGCTATTTTGAATTTATTTATTAACAGCCCGGCTTGTTTCGGCTGAGTCATTCCCATGCCAATTGAAAGCTTTCAGCGCAACTTCCATAGGCACAAGAGCGTCCGTGATAGCAAAGACTTTCTGTTTAGCGTGTCAAAATTTATGCTTAAAAAAGAGCCTGCTCCACAAGTTGATGACTTGATCCCTAACATTTACAAGGCTATAGCCAAAAACAAACTCAAATCAATATTCAGAATTTGTATCTATCACTTAAATATAAGAATAGAAACAAATTTTGGATATTGCAGAGTTGTTATATGCTAATAATTTACAAGATGGAAATTAAGATATACAGGGGAAGATGCTAAAGTTTAAGCTTTGAAAAAGAGTATATTAGTTCATTACAAAAGGTCTTAAAAAAAAGAAAGGGTTGTTCCATCCAGACACATCCCTATTCTAACCAAATATAAACCTGTATGAACGGGTTTTCTCTTTAAAATTCCGGCAGTGTTGCTGTCATTTCTAATGACTCATCCTTGATCCGGAAAATATTTACTGCTTATTTTCTGATACAAATATATACAACTTTTATATAGTGTACAAATTACACTAACGATTATTTTAAATAAAACATTTCTATGACGAATTAACGACAAATCAGCCTCTGTAATCAAGAAACAAACATTATTTTTTCTGACTTAGCCCCTATCTGCGGCTAACAATTGAATTATATCATCTTCAGTACCATCAAAAGGCCCGTAAGATTCCATTTTTAAGCTGGCCATAGCAGCACCGAACTCGCCCGCCTGCTGTATATCCACACCTTTTACTCTTTGTGATAAATAACCTGCCATATATGTATCGCCACATCCTGTCGCGTCTACTTCGGCAACTGGCCTGAAAGCAGGAATATCATAGAACACACCATCTCCATAAATCACAGAACCTAAACTAGCCCTGGTAATCACAACTTCCTGAACACCCCAGTCAATTAAAATCTTCACTCCCTCTTTAATCCCCACAACTCCCGTCAACACTTCCAGCTCAGCTTCATCAGCCTTCACCGTATGCACATACTGAAGCGCCTCCTTCTTATCCTTCCAATCCACTGCACAAACACTTTGCCCCTTAACTTCACGCAAATATCCCTGAACATCTAATGATACCCTGCTCCTGCCCGCTAACTCTCTGATCAGCGCCACAGAAATATCATTTGATAACAATGGCCCCAAATGGAAAATTTTAGCGTCAACAGCCTTAAACTGCTCCACAGTAAAAGGATCAGACTCCTGTAACACCCTTTGCGTCCTGTGATCCAGATTTCCAGAGTAGATATTCTCGAAATAAACGGTTTTTGCACTTGGAAAAACAATAACATCAATACCTTTTGTACGCAAATCCAATACAAACCCCATCTCACTTTGAGCTATAGCCGTAACCAGGCCATAGTTAATCCCCATCCTGCGGATCGCATTAGAAAAATAAAATGATGTTCCTCCCGCCATATGCTTTTCAGTAGCTGGCGTAACCACTCTGTCTAGCGTAATATGACCTACACAACAAATATCGTACATATACATTAATAATAATCCTGATCAGCTGAACCGCTAACAAGCCACAAATGTATCAAATGATTTAATTTGAACGGGTAAATTTTATTTAAACAGCTCAAAACTGTGTGAAGCATCACACCAGAATTCGTCAAGAGCGATGAGCCTTGGCTTGAGAAAAGAGATGATTTCAGGCCAGTCCTGCTCCTTAAAAATACTGACATCAGGCAAAGTCTTATAAATTCTGCTTACAGGCTTATAATTTTCATCCAGCAACTGCTGTTCCCACTCCCATTCCTCATTTAAATAACCTTTCAGGATATTCCTGAATTCCTTAAACTGTTCGAATAAGAGTTCCTGAACACCTGTATCGGGGTGAGAAAGCTCAATTGCAATAAACGCAGACTTGTTGTCTGCGTGCAATTTAAAATTCAGGTGCTTAATTCCTGTCTTGTAATTTATCCAGTTAATCCGCATTCCCTCAGCAGATAGCTGAGGAGAAATATACTGGCCAAAGGCCGTCCAGAAAGCCTGTTTCAATTTTGAAACCTGATCCTTAGAATACATTAAAAACTATATAATCCTTTTAGCAGTAAATTATCCTTTATTTTTTTGTAAAATTAACATTTTCTCTTCCTGTAAAAGAAGAGCCTGTTCATCTTCCATCAGCGCTACCTTATTGTAATGCGTCTCTAAAAAGTCTGTCTTAGAATCTTTGAAAGATTTAACAGTTCCGATCGCATACATAAAACGGATGTAATACCATGCAATATCTACCTGGTGAGGTAAAAATCCCGTTCTTGCACTCTTTGGATATAAATGGTGATTATTATGCCATTCACCGGCAACTATTCCCGGCCAAAGCTGGTTGATAGACATATCCTCACGTGAGAAATCATAATTATCTCTGCGCATATCCTTTCCCTTACCATGTCCTTCATAATTGAAAGTTCTGACCCCTACTGCCCAGATCCCTGCGGCACCAAAAACAGTACAAGCTAATCCATGGCCACCAATTAAGAACAACATCCCATACCAGAAACCCCAGTTTAAAGCCCAGGCCAGAACTGTTCTTGCCGGATTAGCTATAGAACCCCATTTTAAATATTGAGCATAAGTATTTGGCTGAACACCGGTATGCTTCATTAATCTTGCGGCACGGTGATAATTTCTTTCAGATAAATCTTTCGCTATCGGCTGATGATTCACATCCGCTAAAAAGCAATATAAAAACCCACCAGAAGCATTATAAGGATCACCAGGCATATCAGACTTTGCATGATGTACATGATGCGAAACCACGTAGATTTCTTCCGGGATCATAGATATAGTCAGGTTCTGCGTAAAAAAGCGCCAGAATCTATTTTTAAAAGCATAAGCATTGTGCGTACAAAAACGATGATGCCATATCGTACCATGGGTACCCATGATAATCATACTATATAAGAATGCAACGATTAATAAGCTCCAGCTAAAATATTCAAAGATAAAAAAGTAAAGAAAAGGTATAGAAATGACAACCTTTGACCAGCTCATAAAAGGGAGCCAGTTTTTCTTGCTTTTAAAAATATTCAGACGTTTAAAGAATTCCTGCAACAACTGACGAGTCGTCGGCTTAGATAAATTACCATTAGTATCAGCCCATCCATAAGTTGGCGGATCCAATACTATACTCAAAAATGCCATAGGCTACAATTAGTTTTTCCTGTGAAAGTACGTCAGATTTTTCACAAATCAGCTATTATATAAAAATTTCTTACATCTAACGGTCACTTTCAGGTAATTTCACCATTATTTTCTAGTATTATTTTAAACATATACCTACTTTCGACCACTTATTAGCTTTCGGAGTAATCTACTCCCCTGAGCACAACAAAGATCAAGGATACACACACAAGATGAACAAAGCAACAAACCGTAAACAGGACGCATTAGATTATCACTCTGATGGCCGGCCAGGTAAGATTGAAGTCGTACCTTCCAAGCCAACAAATTCACAACGAGATTTAGCACTTGCCTATTCACCTGGAGTAGCGGAACCCTGTATGGAAATATACAGAAACCCTGAAGACGTATATAAATATACAGCTAAAGGTAATCTGGTCGCAGTAATCAGTAATGGAACCGCAGTATTAGGCTTAGGAAATATCGGCCCGGCAGCGAGTAAACCAGTGATGGAAGGTAAAGGATTGTTATTTAAAATCTTTGCTGACATCGATGTTTTCGATTTAGAGATCAATGCCACTACTGCTGATGAATTTGTAAACGTAGTAAAAGCCTTAGAACCAACTTTTGGAGGTGTAAACCTTGAAGATATTGCAGCGCCGATGTGTTTTGAAATCGAGCGCCGCTTAAAAGAAGAAATGAATATCCCGGTCATGCACGACGATCAGCATGGAACAGCAATTATTACCAGTGCAGCTTTATTGAATGCCTGTGAATTGCAGCATAAAAAAATTGAGAAAATAAAGCTTGTGGTAAGCGGAGCTGGTGCAGCGGCAGTATCCTGTATCAAACTATACCTTAAATTAGGTGTCAAAAAGGAAAACATGCTGGTATTCGATAAGGATGGCATTGTGAATGTTGACCGTACCGACCTTGATCCAATGCGTATGGAATTCGCTACACCAAGAAAAGATATCAGCACTTTAGCTGAAGCAATGAAAGGTGCAGACGTATTTTTAGGTCTTTCAGCAGCCAATGTAGTTTCGGTAGCGATGGTACAGTCAATGGCCAAAAACCCGATTGTATTTGCTTTAGCTAATCCTGATCCTGAAATTGCTTATGACCTTGCGATCAATAGCCGTAAAGATATTATCATGGCAACCGGACGTTCCGATTTCCCTAACCAGGTAAATAACGTATTAGGATTCCCATATATCTTCCGCGGTGCGCTGGATGTACGTGCTACATCGATTAATGAAGAAATGAAGCTGGCTGCTGTAAGAGCAATTGCTGAGCTGACTAAACTTCCTGTTCCAGAAATTGTACATCTTGCCTACAAAGCAAAAAACCTGAAGTTCGGAAAAGACTATATTATTCCAAAACCTATTGATTCAAGATTAATCGGTATTGTTTCTACTGCTGTTGCCAAGGCGGCGATGGAATCTGGTGTTGCCCGTAAACACATTACAGACTGGAACGCTTACCAGGAAGAATTACAAATCAGATTAGGTGCTGACGATAAAATCCTGAGAAACCTTGCCAGCAAAGCAAAATCTGCCCCTAAACGTGTAGTATTTGCTGAAGCTGATAATTATAAAATATTAAAAGCGGCACAGATTGTTAAGGACGAAGGTATTGCAACGCCTATTTTATTAGGAAATGTAGCTAAAATCCAGAAAATCATCCTGGAACATGGAATTGAGTTCGGCGATGTTGAAATCATTGACCCATGGCAGGGAACAGAGGAATCTGATAAATTTGCAGATCACCTTTTCCAAAGACGTCAGAGACGTGGCATTACTTTATATGAAGCGAAGAAACTTGTGCGTGACCGTAACTATTACGGTGCAAGTATGGTAGAATTCGGACAAGCTGATGCATTGATCTCCGGATTGACTAAAAACTACAAATCAACCCTGAAACCTGCATTACAGGTTATCGGTACTAAACCTGGCGTTAAAAAAATCGCTGGTATGTACATGATGCTGACTAAAAAAGGGCCTGTATTTTTAGGAGATACGACTGTAAATCCTGATCCTTCAGCACAAGATATGGTAGATATTACCGGAATGATAAACGAAACTATTAAAGAATTCAATATCACACCACGTATCGCCTTATTATCTTACTCAAACTTTGGCTCTAACACTGGCTCGGTTCCAGATAAGATGAGGATTGCGACTGCATTGCTAAAAGAAAAATATCCTGATATGATTGTTGACGGAGAAATGCAGGCTAACTTTGCAATGAACGCAGAATTGCTGCAAAGTAACTACCCGTTCTCCAGCTTAAAAGGGAGTCCAGCAAACACTTTAATCTTTCCTAACCTGGAATCAGGAAACGTTGCCTACAAATTATTGCAGGAACTTGGAAATGTAGAAGCAGTAGGCCCAATTCTTTTAGGTCTGAACAAACCAGTACACGTTTTACAAATGGACAGTTCTGTTAGAGAGATCGTGAATATGATTACAATTGCTGTAGTAGACGCACAATAAACTGCTATAACTCCATAAAAAAGCCTCAGCTGATTCAAATCGGCTGAGGCTTTTCCTTTATACAGGGGTTATTTACTTAAAAACAAATCGCTGCTCAGGTACCGGTCCCCCCTGTCGCAAGCTATAAAAACGATCACTCCTGAAGTTAACTCCGAAGCCAGTCTAAGTGCGCAAGCCAAAGCACCACCGCTGCTCATCCCGGCAAAGATCCCTTCCGCTTTTACCATTTGCCTGGTATATTCCGAAGCCTCTTCCTGCGAAACATCCATTACCCTGTCTACCCTTGACGCATCAAATATTTTAGGAAGATATTCCTTTGGCCATCTTCTGATCCCAGGGATTGAAGACTCTTCCGTTGGCTGACAGCCTACAATCTGAATTTCCGGATTCTTCTCCTTTAAATACATAGAATTTCCCATTATACTACCCGTAGTCCCCATTGAACTCACAAAATGCGTAATCTGGTGTTCAGTATCCTTCCATATCTCAGGGCCTGTTGTTTTATAATGCGCCAGGTAATTATCAGGATTTGCAAATTGATTTAACAGAAAATAACCCGGCGTAATGCCCTTTTCCTCCGCATAATCCCTGCACTTCTCAATAGATTCCAGCAAAGTAACCTTTGCACCAAAAGCTTCCATGGTCAGCGTACGTTCCCTTGTGGAATTCGAAGGCATGACCAACTCAATATCCAGCCCATAAATAGACGCAATCATTGCCAGTGCAATACCAGTATTTCCACTGGTGGCCTCTACTAACTTCGTTTCTTTCGTAACTTCACCACGTTCCATTGCACTGCGGATCATATTTAAAGCAGCCCTGTCCTTTACACTTCCGCCTGGATTATTACCTTCCAGTTTAGCGAAAATCCGGACTGCCGGGTTCGGATTTAGCTTTGTAATTTCTACTAAAGGCGTATTTCCTATGCAATCTATTAAAGTTCCCATGCTTAAATTTTGCTTTTTGTTTCTATCACTTTCATTGCCGACTGATGATATACCGTTGAATTTGGCGGAACACTCTTGGTCAGCCATACATTTCCACCGATCACACTGCGCTCTCCGATCACCGTATCCCCGCCTAAGATAGTTGCACCCGAATAAATGATCACATGATCCCCGATTGTGGGATGTCTTTTAGTATTCGCCATGAATTTCTCCACACTCAGTGCTCCAAGCGTAACATTCTGATATAGTTTCACATGGTTACCAATTTTCGTTGTTTCCCCAATCACCAAACCAGTACCATGATCTATAAATAAATACTCTCCGATTTCAGCTCCCGGATGGATATCAATGCCCGTTGCCGAATGCGCATACTCAGTGAGTACCCTTGGAATCAAAGGAATACCCATTTTCAGTAACTTATGAGCGATTCTATAAATTGATATAGCAAGAAAACCCGGGTAAGTCCTGATAATTTCGAATTCACTTCTTGCCGCCGGGTCACCACTCAGTGTAGCCGTAACATCCGTATTCATTTGACGGAATAACTCCGGAAGCTCATTGTAAAAAGTCTCCGCAATAATGTGATGATTACAAGCCGTACAAGCCTTTGTTTTCTGTAAAATATGAAGTAACTCCTGTTCAGAATGACTAAAATAACCCTTAATTTCCTCTAACGTATGTGCAGGATTAGTTAATCTTTCCGGATAAACTAAATTTAACAGGCTTACGGCCCATTCCGCGATTTCAAGGTTAGATGGTATGGCTTCAATCTGGCTTTGTTTGTTGTAGATATGAAGATAAAATTCTTCGTTCATTATAGGTGGATTTTAAATGTTTAAGATACGCGATTTGTCATCACATATACCTCAGCTTTTTTTGATAAAATAATTTGATTCTTTTCTAATGCCTCTTTGATCTTTTGATAGTTATCATAATAAACAGCCCAGAAGTTCCCATTTGGTGCCCATGCCCTCGCTAACAATACTACCGCACTATCTTCCAGTGAAGAAACCAGTACGACCGGCTTAGGGTCCTTAAGGATTAACCCATCACTCTCCAGCACCCCCAGTATCACCTTACGTGCACTATCAATATTTGTATCAAAAGAAATACTAATCTTATACTCTGCCTGGCGGATCTCATTATCCGAGGTATTATTGATTACCGCATTTGCCAGCGGGCCATTAGGTGCATAAATCGTTGTACCATTGCCCGCCTTTAACGTTGTATATAAAATATCGATCTTCAGTACCGTTCCCGAGACATTATTTGCAGCACTAATATTATGACCGACCCTAAAAGGCTTAAAAAGCAAGATCAGGACCCCACCTGCAAAATTGGAAAGACTGCCCTGTAAAGCCAGGCCAACAGCCAGACCACCCGAAGCCAGAACCGCAACAAAAGAGCTCGTTTGTATCCCTATCATTGAAGCGCACGAAATAACCAGTAAAATATAGAGGATGACCCTGATAATACTGACTAAAAACTCACTCAAAGAAATATCAACCGTATTTCGTTGAAAGCGGCGGTGTATAAAACCAAGAAACCATTTGATCAGCCAGATACCGGCTAAAAGAGTAACTATAGCAAGAATAAAGTTTGGCAGACCACTGATGATCCTTTCAGAAAACACTGCTGCATAATTTTCAATTCTATTCATTTGTCAATAAACGTAATGTTGATTAGAGGAGACCTAAAAAAAGAAGCCTGTTTAAAATTTATCAGCTAAACTTCGAACAGACTCCAATATTTTTTAAAGATACATATCTATTTTTTTGTATAAAAAGAAAAGGTATCATAACAACGTCAGATCAGCATTACAGCCCATGATCTTCCTAAGTAACAAACTCTACCTCGAAAGAAGTACCAGGATTAAGAACAAAAAAATGCGACTTCAAACTCCCGTCAATTGCTTCATCAATACTTCGCCAGTCGAATTCTGCTACCGTCAAATCGCCTGGCACTTCGGTCATCCCGCTCTTGAATACCATTTCTTTAGTAGAGAACAAGGGGATAAACTCTCTCCCGTCCCTTACAAAAGTCTGAAAATCGATCCCATTACTCAGCGGATCAAAATCCTTAAAAAGAGAAGTGACCTTTGAAAGCTTGATCCTTTCCACAAAACTTTTCTTATAAGAAGGATCGAACCACTGTTTCATTACCAGTACACTTAGCGGCTGAGGCTTGTCCTTTACATAAAACGGGAAATTACTTCCCTCAATAAAGTCCAGTAATTCCGGTTGATCAACCGTTGAAGTATAAAATAAGGGAACATCCGGCAAAAATGTCTTTTTGATATAATGCGTCAACTTTTTCAGTCCTTCCCCATCCCCCAGATGCGCTACCGCCAAAAACAGATCATTATCATCCTTTTCCTCATCATACAACAAACCAAAATAGGCCTTTGACACAGCAGGTTTAGTTGCAAATAAGTTAACCAGATTTTCGATAAACCCCATGTCAGTACCTCTGGAATAAGAAGAATGATCGTCTCCACGTTCATCAGCATCATTCTCATTGGTATTTAAAAAATCAAATAATCCCATACATATATATTTTCAGGGCTTTGGTCTATCTCCCAAACAAAACACTGATTACCAAACCTTAAGATCTAATATATGGAATTATAAAAGGCAATAAAAAGAAATACCTAAAAAAAAATTATCCTTTCCTGATAATAAATCAATATAATGCCCTTAAAACAAGCCCCTAAAGCCCTATCCGTGACTTCTGTTCTTTCTCTGTTCATTTCATTAATTTTCCAGCACCGCAATTTCAGAATTGACTTTAAGAAGTTTTATAGCCTTTTCATCTTAGCCAGGCTACTCCTCTTGCGCCCATAGGATGCAATTGCATCATATTACATTGATTCCCCTTAACAGTTAGAGTTCCTTGTTGTAAAAGAGTTGTACCATCATACCCATAAATCTGGCAAAAGTGATCACCTTCATCAAGATAGTAATAGCCACCAATTTGATTTACACAATTTACCGGTGGTGTCACATAATATCTATTGAGTAATTTTAGTCCACCATTATCAATATTAAGATAAAATGATCCAAAGCCCCATCCGAACATATCATCCATATTTGTCCAGATGAGCAGAGCTCCCTTTGGTTTAGGAATAATACAGCAGGAGCTGCAACTCTCATCAGTATTTGGCTCATAATTCGTAGCAGCAGAATCATGGCAACCAGTAGTTTTTTTTCTGCAAGCCATAAAAGCAGATAGCATTAAAAATGCCATAATCAAAATAAGTAGTGGTTTTCTCATACTTTAAATTTAAAATCAGTTAATACTTTATTATATAAATAAAATTAACCTCAGAATAAACCTAAAAAAATAACAATAAATTGCTATTTTCCACTAACTATAACAATCCTCTTTAATCCTCCACCACACCAACCAACCAGATAATCAGTTTAAAAAAATACAAGCTAATGTGAGGACATTCATTCCGAGCCTCTTCGGCGAAGGCAATGTCGGCCTCACATAGCTTGTATTTTTTTAAAATGATTACCCCTCCACAAACTCCCACGCACTCCTATACCCCCCAAACCCTTCCACATACCCAATAAACCCACTATAAAACTCCGACCTGGAAAGCGTCGCACTGTCCCCCACCACCACTAACTTCTTCTTTGCCCTGGTAACCGCTACATTCATCCTTCTCACATCGGCTAAAAACCCGATTACCCCTTCACTATTACTCCTTGTTAACCCTATATATACGATATCCCTTTCCTGTCCCTGAAAACTATCAATAGTATTCACCGCTATCTTGTCCCCATAAACCATTAACTCCGGCGCATTCAGCAAAAGCTCCTTTAACAAATACACCTGCTGCTTATAAGGCGAAATCACTGCAATCGTAGGGAAATCGGCCAAAGCCACCCCACTATCCCTCACCCTGTTCACCAGCTGCGTTAAATGCTTTATCAAAAACACCCCTTCCTCAGGATTCGTCGTACTCGTTCCCTCCAACTTCTCCTCAAAACCACAACCCGCCGTATCCACAAACTCCACAGGCCCTTCCCCCTCCATTAAAACGCGGGTAGCTACAGAAACATGAGCCTTCATCTTATCCTCATAAAAAACCCTGGAAGAATACCCCATAATCTGTTCATTCATCCTGTACTGCTCCTCTAAAAGAACTACCGCCTCAGGATGCAAACCCACACACTTCTCCAATAAAGTAGTGCTCAGCCCATTTCTCGCAGCCACATTAGACTTTACCGTAGGCGACAACTGGCAATGATCACCCGCAAAAACCACCTTTTCAGCCTTCAAAACAGGTATCCAGCAAGCAGGTTCAAGTGCTTGTCCGGCCTCATCAATAACTACCGTATGGAAATAACGATTTCTGACCGTATAATGATTAGACCCCACTAAAGTTGCCGTAATTACCTGAGCCTTTGTCACCAGGTCATCAATAATATACTGCTCCGTATTGCCCACCTCTTTCATAATCTTATGCGCCTCACTAAACAGCGCCTTACGCTGTTCCTGCTCCGCCCTGCCAAAATTCCGCTTATACTTATGCGCAAGATTCTTATACTCATTCGCCTGCTTTTTCAGGTTTTTCATTTCCTTCATGCTGCTATGCTCAGACATCTTACTATCCAGCGTCAAAGCCGTCAGCCGTTCCGAAACCCTTGCCGGATTTCCCACACGCAAAACATTCAGCCCCTCATCAGCCAACTTTTCACTCAGTAAATCGACTGCCGTGTTACTTGGCGCGACCACTAAAATCTGCTGATGATCCTGCTTAATCAACGCCTTTATCGCCTGAACAAGCGTTGTTGTTTTACCCGTTCCAGGAGGCCCGTGAACAATTGCCAGGTCAGTTGCACACAAAATCTTATCCACCGCAGCCTGCTGAACCTCATTTAAAGAAGGAATACGATACAAAGGAATCTGATTATTGAACGAAGGAGACAACTCACCCGTTAAAATCCTGACCAGTCTTCCATCCTCCTCCTTCTCAAAAGGAGAACCAGCCAGCTTAAGCGCATTCTGCATTTCATCATAACTATTGTTATCAAAAAGTACATCCAGCCCCAGCTTACCATCACGCGACCAATCAGGCAATTCATCCGTCCGTAAAGTAACTTTGATTTTATTGCCAGACTGGTGAGAAACTACGCCCTCTACCCGGTCAACCTTTGGATCATGATTAGAAAACAACACTACCGATGCCCCAAACCGAAGCTGATGACTGATATCCTGATGAGAAGTACGCTCCATCTCCACCGTCAGATAATCACCACGACTCATCTCAGAACCCCTGATTGCAATCGGGTACCACGTTAAACCATTTGCCCGGCGGTCTGCTACAGAAGAAGATTCCGTTAATTTCAGATAAGCATTTTGATCTTCTTCACGTTCAGTTTTGAGTAAACCGAGCAGTTTTTTGAAATATTCCATTGCTGCAAAGGTAGCAGTTTACCTCAATTTTGACATTCACTTGAAAAGCTCCTGAACCAGAAGCCCTATATTGCCGGCAATCTATCTATATCCTGATGAAAAACTACAGACAAATCTATCAGCAAGCAAAAGATCTGAGTCAAATGGAAAGCTCAGCAATCGATGATTTACTCTGGAAATTGATCTGTTATGCCCCAAAAATCCCTCTAAGATTAGCACAGCAGCAATTGTTAGATACAGCCGAACACTTTCAGCTATCCGTAACAGATACCTATTTCACCAAACAAGAACTTGTTTTTAACGGATTTAAATGGGGAACAGGCAGCCGTAAAATACTGCTTACCCACGGATGGAGTTCCAAAGCAGCAGATTTCTCCGCCCTGCTGGAAGAATTACTTAAACTGGAAGACGTAGAAATTATTGCATTTGACGCACCAGGCAACGGAAGTTCACCAGCAGAACTATCCAACCTGATTCTTTATATAGAAGCTATTAAAAAGATTATCAATCAATACGGAACGCCATCTACTGTAATCGGACATTCATTAGGCGCGATGGCAAATGTTATTGCACTCCAGCAAGCAGGCATCAAGCCCGATGTATTAATCAGTATCGCACCAGTTATCAGACTAAAAGCACTCTTTTGCAATATGCTCAATAGCGTGAATGTACCTGAAAACCTGCAAGACAACTTTTTCACCTCTTTTCAAGCCACCTTTAACAGGCCAGCTTCCGATTACGATCTGGATACCTATTATAACTTTGATCACACCCTGAACCACTGGATTGCATTTGATGAAGACGACACTGTAGTCAACTCAGCTTACCTTAGTAACTTTTTAAAAGAGCGGCCATGGATAAAGTCTGAAAACTACAAAGGAGCAGGGCATGAAAAATTAATCAAGCACACCCCACTCCTTAATGATCTGATCAGAGATTACTTCTCTGCTGGCTTATAAATTATTTCCCAATCACTTTATAAGAAACCTTTCCATCATCACCAAAAATCTGTTCATAATAGACCCCATAATCAGAAACATAGTATTTATTACCTTTAACCATTACTTCCTTATAACCTTCAGGCAACTGGCTAACTACATCGCCGATCTGCGGGCCATTGTCTGTTGTGTCATTTCCATTATTATCTGTATTCAGCACGCCATCTTTACCCGCAACGATATAAACCGTTTTCCCATCCTGATCCTGAGATTCGCTGTAATACACTCCTTTATACTCGTAATAAGTTTGTCCGTTGATCACAACCTGCTGCGCGTCTGAAGGAAGCGAAGGAACTGAAGCCCCTATTGGCGGAACAACTACCTTATAAGTATCATCATACTGTCTGTAGAATAATCCACCAGAATAATAAAACTGGCTATCCCCATAAAAAAACGGATAATACCCAAAAGGGAGAACACTGATTCCGAAACCTAAATAAGGCCTGTAAAAACTGCGGTAAGAATAATATGGTCTTCTAAACCCCCAACCAACCGGACGGTAATGATAACCGGCACGAACGCCGATATGCACTGAGCCGCCTCCGCCAAATGAGCCTCTTGAGGGACCATGAAAAGACCTGCCACCGCCGCCGCCGCGACCACCTCTTTGCGCAAAAACACTTGTTGTCAGTCCGCTGAATACCAGCAAGGCAACTACAACTATTACCGATTTAAAACTTAGAGTTTTCATAATGAAATGAATCAATTTGGCTTTATGACTATGCAGTAATAAAAAGGATTATTTTAAATTCCGGACAATTCATTTTTTAACTAAAAGGTGAGAAAACTGTGACAAATCAAGGGAAAGAAACGGAAGAATACTATCTTAGGCTTACCAATTGATTAAACATGAAATTATTTACAAAGCAGCATCTTTTAACCCTGTCGGCCCTTCTGTTATCTACAGGATCTTATGCCCAGCACTTAACCAATGCACCTCAGCCCTATGGCGCTCTTCCTACAGAAAGGCAGCTTAAATGGCAGGAAACAGAAATGTATTGTATTATTCATTTCACCCCAACCACCTTTCAAAACAAAGAATGGGGATATGGAGACGCTGACCCCACTATATTTAACCCCTCCAAATTCAATGCACTTCAAATTGTCAGTGCAGCTAAATCCGGAGGTTTCAAAGGAATCGTCTACGTCGCTAAACACCATGACGGCTTTGCACTCTGGCCAACAAAAACTGCCGCCTATAACATTAGCGAAAGCCCATGGAAGAACGGTAAAGGAGATATGGTCAGAGAATTTCAGCAGGCAGCAAAACAAACAGGAATGAAATTCGGAGTTTATTGCTCCCCATGGGACCGCAACAACCCCGACTATGGAACACCAGCCTACCTCACCACCTATCGTAACCAGCTTAAAGAACTTTATACAAATTACGGCGATCTTTTTATGAGCTGGCACGATGGCGCGAATGGCGGGGATGGGTCTTATGGAGGAAAAAACGAAAAAAGGCAAGTAGACCAATCCACTTATTATGATTGGCTGAATACCTGGGAAATTACCAGAAAATTACAACCCAATGCCAGTATCTTTAGTGATATAGGCCTTGATGTACGCTGGGTAGGCAATGAAAAAGGGATTGCACCAGAAACAAGCTGGTCTACAATTACCCTGAAAGGAAATGGAAATAAACCACCAATGCCCGGTTTCCTGCAAGACTCCAACCTGGGCAGCGGTACAAGGGGCGGAGAACAATGGATCCCATTTGAAGGTGATGTATCCCTGCGTCCGGGATGGTTTTATCATGCTGAACAAGATGGTCAGGTAAAAACTGTAGCAGAATTATTTAATATCTATTGCAGATCAGTTGGCCATGGCGGAGCGCTCGACCTTGGACTTTCTCCAACGACCGAAGGAATCCTTCATCCAAAAGATGTGAGCACATTAGCCGCATTCGGAAAATTACTACAACAGGTATTCGCACATAACCTGGCCAGGGAAGCTAAAATAAGCCTCTCTAATACACGTAACAAACAATCGGGCACATTTGGCGCCGCTAACCTGACCGATGCAGACAGATACAGTTATTGGGCCACAGATGATGCTGTTCACAGCGCCTGGGCACAACTCGATTTTAAGAAGCCCGTACAATTCAGTATCGTGCAGCTCCGCGAAAATATTAAGCTCGGACAAAGGATTGATAGTGTAACTGTGGATGTCTTCAAAAATAACCGGTGGGAAATACTGGCCAAAGCAACCAGTATTGGTGCTAACCGGATCATCCGTTTACCGCAACCGGAAAATGCGGCAAAAATCCGTATCCATGTTTATGCACCTGTAGCTATTACATTAAGTGAGATTGGTCTTTACCTGGAACCGGCACTCAAACCAGTGACGAATCAAAAACAAAATGATGCCTACACCAAAACAAACTGGAAAGCATCTACATCAGCTGCCACAGCACAGCTTACACTTAAAAACAGCATAGACAATAACAAATCCACCTTTTTCGAAACGAAAAGCAGTAATTATATTGACCTTGATTTTGGGAAACCATTGTCATTTTCAGCCGTAGGTTACTTACCCGGACAGGATGGAACAGCAACCGGAGCCATTGAAAAATACGAATTATTCAGCAGTGAAGATGGTAAAAACTGGCAGAAAATTGCAGCAGGAGAATTTTCAAATATTAAGGCTAACCCGATTTTACAACGCATCACATTGGCTGTAAAAACAACAGCAAGATACCTGAGGTTACAAAATACTGAAAATGGGATCATGCGTATTGCAGAACTGGAGGTTTACAAATAGTCCATTAAAAATAGCACCGTAATTCTTTTACAGCGAGCCTGATTTTTGATTTTACGGTGCCTAAAGGAATATGAAGTTTATCAGAGACTTCCAGCTGCGTATAACCCTGAAAATAGACCAGGTTAAGAATTTGCTTCTGTGAGTCTGATAGCACACCCATCAGCTCACGCAAGCCGATGACATCGGTATTATACCTGAAATAATGAAAATTATTAATCTTGGAATACACACTATCGATATCATCATTTCTGATACTCTTTGCAAAATTCTTCCCTTTGAGATAGTCTTTTGCAGTATTGCGCGCTAAACAGGCCATCCATGTAAATAACCTGCCTTTCTCTTCATCATATTGATCAATTGACTTCCAGATTTTGATAAAAGTCTCCTGTAAAATATCCTCAGCCACCTCTCTGGAGGAAACCAGCTTGGAGATCACGCCTAATAACATAGATGCATATTTCACATATAACCGATTAAAAGACAACTGGTTCTGCGCTTTTAATTCCATGATTATTTCTCTTTCAAAGAAATCTCTCCGAACAGAAACTTTGTCTTCAGTGGCAACCACCATTATTTTTTGACTATAGGCTCTGTTCATAGAATTAATTAATTTAACCTGATTAATTATTTAAATTTACCGTCTTACAATAACGATCGCAATAGATTATCACCATTCATTCCGTTCATTTTCTAAAGAGATAATTTTGGTTTTACAGAAATAATTTCCATCCTGTTCACCATATCAACCCCCTGGTAACATCCTTATAAGTTAATAAAAATTCACGACAGTAACAAACGCTCTCTTTATAATGAACATAAAATAAATGGAAAGATTTATTAAAGCCCACCAAATGGCTCTACCTTTGTCTGTTCAAAAGAAGCAGGATTTTATGGAAAACTTAAGTACAAAAACGTTTAAAAATGAATTTATCACCACATTTGATGGTGATGAAAGCGGAAATTTTCCACCCAGACAAACTCCCGGCGTTTTATACAGCAAAGCTATACCTACCCCAGTCAAAAATCCTGAATTAATAGCCTGGTCTGATGAACTGGCTGAAGAACTTCAAATCGCTAAGCCCGATGAAAAAGACATCAGCATCCTTGGCGGCAATCTGACAACATCTTCCATGTATCCCTATGCAGCCTGTTACGCAGGTCATCAATTTGGAAATTGGGCAGGACAGCTCGGTGACGGACGCGCAATTACCCTGGGAGAATGGGAAAACTCAAATAAGGCCACCTGCGAGCTTCAACTTAAAGGAGCAGGTCCAACACCATATTCCCGAAGAGGGGACGGCAGAGCGGTCCTGAGATCCTCTGTACGTGAATATTTAATGAGTGAGGCTATGTACTATCTTGGCATTCCTACTACCAGAGCATTAGCTTTGGTCACTACAGGAGATCAGGTGATACGGGATTTGTTTTACGACGGAAACGCTGCCTATGAAAAAGGGGCAATCGTGATGCGTACAGCTCCAAGCTTCCTGCGCTTCGGAAATTTTGAAATGCTTGCTGCAAGACAGGAGATCCCCCAGTTAGAAAAATTGACTGCATGGACTATCGATAAGTTCTTTCCACATTTGACAGGAGCAAACAAAACGCTGGCCTGGTTTGAAGAGGTCGTAGAGAAAACAGCCAGCCTGATGGTAGAATGGATCAGGGTAGGTTTTGTTCACGGAGTAATGAATACCGATAACATGTCTATCCTCGGACTGACTATTGATTATGGCCCTTTCTCCTTTCTGGATCAGTATGATCCTGAATTTACACCAAACACCACAGATCTTCCCGGCAGAAGATACGCTTATGGCCGCCAGCCCTCCATCGGCTATTGGAATTTAGGCTGCCTGGCGAGCGCCATTGCACCACTGTTTGAAGAAACCGAACAGCTCTCAGCAGCACTCGAAAATTACAAGACCATTTACTTCTCCAAATACCACGCTATGATGGCAGACAAGCTTGGTCTGGATGAGTTCAAAGCAACCGATCAGGAACTCATTGAAACGGTTGAAAAGACCCTGAATTTGCTTAAAGCTGACATGACAATTTTCTATCAGCTGCTCATTTCTCTCCCTGCCGGAACTGATACTGAAGAATTAATTTCAGCTCATTTTTCACCTTCATTTTATGAGCTTCCTAACAAAGCAAATCAGCAAGAGCTCTATCAAACTATAAAGTCTTATCAAAAGAGAATCAGCGAGAACCAAATTTCACCTGAAGCATCACAAGAGCTTATGAGAAAAAGTAATCCCCGCTTTATTTTAAGAAATTATTTGCTGCTTCAGGCTATACAAGAACTGGAAAAAGGAGAGCAAACCCTCTTTTTAAAATTGCAGGAAGCACTCAAAAATCCTTACGCAGCAGCGCATGATGAATTCTTTAAATTAAGACCAGAATGGGCGAACGACCAGCCCGGAAGTTCCACTCTGTCCTGTAGTTCTTAAGCCTGAAATCAGGCCAGTTTATTTGCCGTAGACCGGCCTGATTCTGCATCATTCAGGTTCTGTAAAGTAGTCTGTGCAATCTCTGTTAAAGCCTCTGTAGTGAAGAATCCCTGGTGCGCGGTAATCAGTACATTCGAGAAGCTCATCAACCGGAGAATCTGTTCATCCTCGATCAGGCTTTCCGAAAGATCCCGGAAGAAAAGTTTGTCTTCCTGCTCATAAACATCAATACCCAGGTAGCCTAATTTACCTTGCTTAAGCGCTTCAATTGCATCATGCGTATCTAAAATCGCCCCTCTGCTGGTATTGATCAGCATCACTCCCTTTTTCATCTGCTCAAAGCGTTGTTTATTAATCAAATGATGTGTATGCTCATTTAAAGGGCAATGAATTGAAATCAGATCTGCCGTTGTCATTAAAGTATCCAGATTTGTCAGGCTGATATAAGAAGGCGCAGTTTTCACTACAGGATCATATGCAATCACCTCACAACCAAATCCCTGCATTATTTTAGCAAAGGCAAGACCGATTTGTCCCAACCCGATGATACCTGCTTTTTTCCCGTTCAGATTAAAACCAATCAACCGCTCTAAAGAGAAATTACCCTCTCTTACCCGGTTATAAGCCTTATGTGTTTTACGGTTCAAAGTCATAATCATCGCAACTGCGTGTTCTGCTACAGCTTCAGGCGAATAAGAAGGCACTCTATATACATTCATTCCTAATCCTTTAGCAAAATCAAGATCTACCTGATTAAAGCCCGCGCAGCGCAGTACAATGGTATCTGTACCATGCTGATGCAGTGTTTGCAATGTCTTCGCATCTACCTTGTCATTCACGAAAACACAAACACCACGGCATCCATCGGCTAAAATCGCCGTGTCTGCATTTAAAGCTGGTTCGAGGAAAATGAATTCGTGGTCAAAACTCTCATTTACGAGGTTAAAATACTGTTTATCATAGGATTGCGTACTAAAAATGGCTACTTTCATACTTATTAATTTATGCTGAATATAAGGTTTTTAAAACCCGGAGAAAATTCAATTCAACAAAAAAGGCACCCTATGGGTGCCTTTTTCTATTTCAACAAGGGATTAACCTAGCTCATCTTTAATTTTTTCTGGATATCATTTACATACCCTTTGAATTTCTTATCCGTATCAATCAGATCCTCAACCGTCTGACAAGCATAAATTACTGTAGAGTGATCTCTGCCACCGTAAAACGCACCAATACTTTTCAAAGAAGATTTAGTCAGGCTTTTCGATAAATACATCGAAATCTGACGGGCCTGTACAATTTCACGCTTACGGGTAGGTGATTTCACCATCTCCACAGGTACTTCAAAATACTCACAAACCAGTTTCTGGATATAATCCATTGAAATCTCTTTCGTAGTATTTTTGATAAAGTTTTTCAGCATTGACTTAGCCAAACCAAGATCAATATCTTTTTTATTCAATGTAGACTGTGCTAATAAGGAAACCATTGCTCCTTCCAGCTCACGTACATTGTTGTCAATGTTATTTGCTACATATTCAACTACATCCGAAGGAAGTTCAATCCCGTCAGCGTACATCTTTTTTCTTAATATCGCGATTCTGGTTTCCAGATCAGGAATCTGTAAATCAGCTGAAAGCCCCCATTTGAAACGACTTAATAAACGTTCTTCAACACCTGAAAGGTCTTTTGGTGCTTTATCTGAAGTAATAATAATTTGTTTACCCGACTGATGTAAGTGATTGAAAATATGGAAGAAAATATCCTGCGTTTTCTCTTTTCCGGCGAAATTATGGACATCATCCATGATAATTACATCCATTGCCTGGTAAAAATTCACAAAATCATTGATGGTATTATTCTTTAGAGACTCTACAAACTGCTGACAGAACTTCTCACAAGATACATATATAACCAGTTTATCTGGTAAAGTACGCCTGATTTCATTACCTATAGCCTGTACTAAGTGGGTCTTACCCAATCCTACAGCACCATAAATCATTAAGGGGTTAAATGAAGTTGCACCTGGTTTTGCTGCTACTGCAAAGCCCGCAGAACGCGCTAAACGGTTACAGTCACCTTCTACATAACTTTCAAAAGTATATTGGGAATTCAATTGAGGGTCAACATTCAGTTTCTTCAATCCTGGTATAATAAAAGGGTTTTTAATGTCCTTATTAATAGATACCGGAACTGGCATTGATTGTGTTTTTGAAGCAGCCCCATTCCCGTTTGACGGCATACTGGTCGTATAGGGTGAACCGCTGTTTGACGACTTATCTACCACAATATTATACTCTAAACGTCCTTCTTCTCCCATTTGCTGTTTAACTGTCTTGCGCAATAAACCAACATAATGCTCTTCCAGCCATTCATAAAAGAATAAACTTGGCACCTGTACAGTTAATATGTTGCCTTCCAATTTTAATGCCGAAATCGGTTCGAACCAAGTTTTAAAACTTTGGACCGGGATATTATCCTTAATAATCTGGAGACAGTTATTCCATACTTCGGTACAAGTTTTTTGCATAGTTATTCTATAAATTAATGGTATTCGACTTAAACAACGACCAAACACTCTGCCGTTTTGGGAGGGCGAAGATCCTAAAAATTACCAACAAAAAATCATAAAATCTCACCTAATTCATAAGTCGCTAACAGGCAAAACGATAGCCTAGAAAAAAGCGTCTTTTTTGTGGATAACTTATCCACATTGAAAATTCAGTGTTTATAACTATTGCTCAAACTAACGGTTTTCATTCCTTAATACAGGACAATGTTACCAAAAAAAGCCGACTAATTCAGACCTGTTTACAAGCCACCTTTAAAAATAAAAAAAAGAGAAGCGACAATTTGTCATTCACTAATTATTTATATAACAGACATATACCTCTCATTTAAAACAAAATATAATAATCAAATAATTAAACAACTGAAGTATATAACCAAAATATCTCCTGATAATTGAACAAAGTGAACAGTTAAATCAGCTCACAGGGCAATTCTGATCATAAGAATAAAAATAGAAAAGAAAAAAGGCAGCAGGGTTTTACACATTCCTGTAAAAAGCAAATATGCCCCAGCTCATTTTAAGCAAAATAAGACCCCTGTAAACGATATTTTAAGCTATATAACATGAGCACCATCCTTGAACAGATCGTTCCGTAGAAACGAGATTATACCTGCCCACATTAATTGTAAAAAGTAAGGGTAATCAAGATAAAGTAAAAACAGGAATTGCAACACAACCTAGCCACAACCCCTACAATTGCTATACAAGATACAGTCATTCCAATCAATCTTCAGCGTCATTTGAATAGATAACTACGACCCTGTTCTTTAATTCAAGGGCCGCAGTTAAATTTATTTAAACATTTTCAAGTTCAACCTCAATGTTGCCACGTGTAGCATTTGAGTAAGGACATACCTGATGTGCTTTCTCAGTCAATGTTTTCGCCACTTCAGCATCTACCCCCGGAATGGCTACTGAAAGCTTTACAGCCAGCTGAAAACCTCCTGTAGTATTCTTTCCGATACTTACCTTAGCGGTAACTTTAGTTTCACCAGCCTGAACCTTATCCATCTTGATCACTAAATTCAAAGCACTATCAAAACAAGCGGCATAACCTGCTGCAAAAAGCTGCTCAGGGTTGGTATAAGCTCCTGCCCCACCCCCAAGTTCTTTTGGCATTCTTACTTCCAGGTCCAAAACGCCGTCCGATGATTTTACATTTCCATTTCTACCACCAGTAGCACTCGCTTCAGCAGTATATAATTTTTCAATTTTATCCATGATGTTTATTTATTGTATTTAAAATTCCTGTTAGTTTTTGCTGAAGGCCGACCATTTCGCCTTCTGTAATATCCAGGGCGCAAAACAAAGCACCCGGAATTCCGGCAGCGGCATATTTCAATTTCAGCCCGCCACTGGTCAGCTCGATCAGCACAATCCGTTCATCTTCTTCACTCCTTTTCCTAGTCAGATATTTTTTTTGTTCCAGCCTTTTCAATAGCGGGGTTAAAGTTCCGGTATCCAGCAAAAGCTTTTCGCCGATTTCCTTAATGCTGATTTTATTGGTTTCCCAAAGCAACAGCATTACTAAATATTGCGGATAAGTGAGATCCAGTTTCTCCAGCAAAGGACGATACAAAGCGGTAATCTGTCTTGACAAAGCGTAGATCGGGAAGCAGAGCTGCTGCTCCAGTTTAAGCATTTCCATACCTATTAAACGGGTGTCAAGTAGTTATATTGTGCAAAATATAATTTTACAAAATATAAAACACAACAAAATGAATATCAATAAATTAAAAAAATATTCCTATAAAAATAGGGCTTCCAACTTAATGAAAGCCCTATTTTAAACAATGATCATTTTAAAGAAATATTTTTGGATTCTGATCTCTATAGTAAAAGAACAAAAATAAAATTCTACAACATTAAAAATTAATCGGACAGCCCGTTGGATCTACGTGTGTACCTACAGGAGTATTAGGACAACAATCATATTTATCTGGGATGCCGTCATTGTCAGAATCAATTTCCACAATATCAGAATCAGTTACTTTGACATAAGCTAGATCACTACTTTCATTTAGCGCAACGGGACAACCATAAGCATTTACGGTTGTACCTCTTGGTGTATTAGGACATTTATCATAAAGATCAGGAACACCATCGTCATCAGAATCAATTACCCTGGCATAAATCAAATCACTGCTTTCATTTAGTGCAACAGGACAACCCTGAGCATCTACAGTGGTGCCTCTTGGTGTATTAGGGCACTTATCATAAAGATCAGGAACCCCATCATTATCAGAATCAACCGCTTTTTTTATAATGTTGCTATCATTCATCTGAAGTATCAGATGTGAATTAGCTGAGCTTTTGGAATTGTTTAAGCTTAATGAAATGACTAATGCTGTCATTGCAGATGCTACTACGATTTTAGTTTTCATATCTAAGAGTTTAAGTAAAAAAAGTTAACAATATATATTAATCTAGTATTTAATAAGATTTGATATGGTATAGAAAATGCAATTGCGCAATACTATAAAAATAATATATATTATTCAAATACTATATATTATTTACCAATAAATATATATTTATAAATAAAACTACACAAATAGATGATTTTTGCTTATTAGATATATCTTTTAATATCGGGTAAGGACCGACAGATAAGGTGGGATCAATACAATTTTCAATTAAATGTTCACCAAAAAGTAATTATAAAAAAATGGCTGAATAATTTACTTTGCAGAGTAAATTATTCAGCCATTTTAGCTCAGGATGTTACGACTTCCAATTTAATGGAAGCCCTATTTTAAACAGGTTAAAAACCGAAATTAAACCAATCCCGGTACTTCTACCATCTCATTAGTTTCAGCTTCATAATCAATTCCGGCTACATCAAAGCCAAACAGATTCAGGAAGTCATGTTTGTAACCAGCAAGGTCACCAAGCTCTGGTAAACTTTCTGTAGAAATGCCGGCCCATAATTCAGCAACTTCTGCTTGTGTTGTAGCATCCATCTCTAAATCGTCAACACGGATTCTTCCTTTTTCATCAGTTGGAATGGCAGCGCCAGTATAAAGTCTGTCCTGGAATAAACGCTGGATCTGCTCAATACAT
Source organism: Pedobacter cryoconitis (assembly GCF_014200595.1). Taxonomy (NCBI): domain Bacteria; kingdom Pseudomonadati; phylum Bacteroidota; class Sphingobacteriia; order Sphingobacteriales; family Sphingobacteriaceae; genus Pedobacter; species Pedobacter cryoconitis. Next base: position 787,214 of record NZ_JACHCG010000001.1, on the reverse strand, counting down.
CCTTCATGAGTTCCTTTTGCTTTCATCACTTTATAAAGTAATGAAATGTACAATGGAATCACTGGAATAGCAGAACTTGCCTGAGTTACCAAAGCTTTGTTTACAGAAACATATGCTTTTCCGTTCAGGTCTTTTAATTTTTCAGTAATCTGGAAAGCAGTAGCCTCCAAATCATCTTTAGCACGTCCGATTGTTCCTTTACGGTATACCGCTTCAGTTACAGATGGGCCGATATAAGAATAAGCAACTGTAGTTGCACCTTCAGCAAGTAAACCAGCAGCTTTAAGATCTTCGATCCAGAAACCCCAGTCCTCCCCTCCCATTACCGCAACAGTATTTTCTATTTCTTCTTCGTTTGCAGGCTGAATAGAGATATCAGTGACTACTCCAGTATGAAAATCTACTGTTTTGTTAGTGAAACTCTGACCAATTGGTTTCAACACAGAATTATACACAACTCCGGTTTTAGGGTGCGTTCTGCGTGGTGAGGCCAGGCTATAGATTACTAAATCAATCTGACCCAAATCAGCTTTAATCAAGTCTAATGTTTTTTGTTTGATTTCATCAGAAAAAGCATCGCCATTGATACTTTTAGCGTATAAACCAGCTTCCTGAGCTTTAGTTTCAAAAGCAGCGGTATTATACCAGCCTGGTGAAGCAGGTTTTCCTGGTGCAGGTGGTTTTTCGAAATACACACCTATGGTAGATGCATCCGATCCAAAGGCACTGGTAATTCTTGATGCCAGTCCAAATCCTGTAGACGCGCCAATAACCAACACGCGTTTAGGGCCAGCAATAGCTCCTTTTGATTTCACGTAGTTAATTTGATTGACAACGTTTTGCTCACATCCCTGAGGGTGAGCAGTCAGGCAGATAAAACCACGTATTCTTGGTGCAATAATCATAAATTGTTCTTTAAAGAAGGTCTAAAATAATTAATTCTTTTCTATTTAGTGTTTTTGGGAATCTCTTTCAATACGCTTAACAGGAAGCCCCAGAATTTCTGAACTGAAGAAATCTGTGCCCGTTCATCCGGAGAATGTGCCCCTCTGATCGTCGGACCAAAGGAGATCATGTCCATTCCAGGTAAGTGACCACCCAGAATACCACATTCCAGACCTGCATGACAAGCGTCAACTTTAGGTGCTTTACCAAAAGAAGTCTCATACAGGCTAACCATTAATCTTAAAATATCAGAGTCAGGATCAGGTTTCCATCCAGGATAATCTCCGTCTTGTGAAACTTCACTGCCCATATTTTCAAAAGCAGCACTGATCGCATTGGATACGTCTGTTTTAGTACTTTCTACACTGCTGCGTTGTAAAGACTGGGTGATAAATTCACCATCTTTAACAATTACCCTGGCTAAGTTACTGGATGCTTCTACCAGGCCCTCAATATCAGGGCTCATTCTGAAAACGCCATTTGGCATCGCGTAAATTGTATTGACGATCTTTTTAAAATCTGCATTCACCATCACCTGTGCTGGCAAAGCAGTTTCACTGATCACCACAGTTAATGCTGGCTCTACAGCCTGGTATTCTTCCTGAAGTAAAGCAGTGTATTCTTTTACAAACGCTTCAAATGCTGATTTTTCCGTATTGGAAACCACCACTACAGCAGCAGATTCCCTTGGTATTGCATTTCTTAAACTACCGCCATTAACAGCACTTAGTTGCAGACCGATAGTCTGAGCCGCTGTAAAAAACAAACGGTTCATCAGTTTATTTGCATTTGCCCTGCCTTTATGGATATCCATTCCTGAATGCCCGCCTTTTAATCCCTTAATCGTAATTTCAAAAGCAGTGCTTAAAGCTTTTACTGATTCTTGCTGATAAATGTAGTTTGTATTGGTATCTATTCCTCCGGCACAGCCGATGGTCAGTTCATCATCTTCTTCGGTATCAAGGTTCAACAGGATAGTTCCGGAGAAATTAGCAGGATCAAGCTCTTTAGCGCCCGTCATACCAGTTTCTTCATCAATTGTGAACATAGCTTCCAATGCAGGGTGCTGGATCGTTGTTGAGGCTAATAATGCCATAATTGCCGCCACTCCTATTCCATTGTCAGCACCTAATGTGGTACCTTTCGCCTTTACCCAGTCTTCGTCCACGAACATTTCAATGCCTTGTTCGTCAAAATTAAACTCAGTATCGCTGTTTTTTTGGTGTACCATATCAAGGTGAGATTGTAAAATCACTGTTTTACGATCTTCCATGCCTGGAGTTGCAGGTTTTTTGATGATTACATTCCCGGTACGGTCTGTCACGGTTTCAAGACCAAGGTCATTTCCAAAGCTGACCATAAATGCAATGACACGTTCTTCTTTTTTTGAAGCACGCGGCACAGCGTTCAGCTTCACAAAGCTACTCCAGAGTTCCTGAGGTTCTAATTTTTCAACTTCCATTCAAAAGGGTATATGAAATAAGCCGCTATGGCAAATTCCCTGGTTAAAATTATATGTAAAGATATAAACCGTTTAAAACCAAACGGCTTTAAAAAGCGGCCAATTTAAGGATTATCAAAATTATATCCTTGCTATTGCCCGGCCAAGGTACCAGAATATATAACTAAAAACCGGTGCGGCCAGTACATCTGCGGTATAATGAACGTGCTGAACTAATAATAAAATGCCCAATATACCTGTAGCAATGAAAATAATAATCTTTTCAGTTTTATTTTCTAAACAAAGGCCAACCAGGCATAAGGTTGCTGTATGGCCGGAAAAAAACAGATCTTTAGTAATCAGATTTGACCCGTAAAAAATGATAGAAAAAGGGTCACTCAGGTGTACCAGATTTGCCGGTGCATCGAGCGGGATCAGTGAAATTGTGATCATTCTCGCCACACAAAGAAAGATATATCCCCATAAGGCAATCATACAGATGGAAGAATTCTTAATTAACCGCCAGATGAAAAATCCAGTTGCCGGGTAAAGGATCAGGAATATATAATCGGAAACATCATGAGCAGGTAACCGGTGCAGTACCCAGTCATGCATCAAAACGCCGTTTCTGGCCTGTATAAACAAGAAAAAATCCTGCAAGTAAAAAAGTATCAGGACCATCATTAAGATGCCCAATATAAATTTTACCCTAAAGGCCGGATATTCCCAGGCGAACTGCCAGGTTAGCTGTTTACTCTGCATTAATATGAATCAGGTTAGATTTTGTCGCAACAAATATAATATTACTTTTCCCGCCTTTATATTTTTGAAGCAAATATTGATCAAAATACCAACATAGGCAGGTAAAAATCCTCTTTTTAACTTAAAAATCGCAATATTTGATTATTGTGTTTCAGAGCAGAAACGCCATAAATACTAAAATATCATGCGTATAAAAGACTTGATTATCTGTGCTGCCTGTGTATTAACCTTACTGATCAATGCTTGCCAAAGTCAGGTTATCAATTACGGCAGTAATCAAAAGGCAGGAAAATACTTCAATATCAGAGGTTTTAAAATGTACTATGAAGTTTACGGTTCGGGCAAACCATTATTGATGATCCACGGGAATGGCGGGGACATCAGCTCTTTTGCAGGTAATATCCCCTACTTCTCAAAAAAATACCAGGTTATTGTGGCAGATAGCCGCGCACATGGTAAATCTGAAGACCTTCGGGATTCGCTTAGCTTCGAGATGATGGCTGATGATTATGCTGCACTGCTGGATTCTATAAATGTAAAGTCGGCTTATGTGGTGGGCTGGAGTGATGGCGGGATCAATGCTTTGCTGCTGGCGATGCGTCATCCGGATAAAGTGATCAAACTCGCCGCTACAGGAGCTAATTTATGGCCTGATTCCACAGCTTTGAAACCAGAATTCTGGAAATCTGAACAGGAAACTTTCCTGTCAGGTAAAGACAAAGTTTTTGCCAATGCGAAAGAAAAGAATGACTGGAAAGTATTTTTACTCGATTGGAATCAACCTAATATTCCTTTAACAGCTTTAAAACAAGTCAAATGCCCCGCTTTGATTATTGGTGGTGACCATGACTTAATTAATACGGAGCATACGGTTCAGATTGCGAAAAACATTCCCGAAGGACAATTATGGATTGTCCCTGAATCGGGGCATGCAACACTAATTGAGCATAAAGATGAATTTAACCACAAAGTTGATGAATTCTTTCTAACCCCTGATCCGCAATAATTTAATTTCCAACGTTTTACTTATATTCATACTTATGAAACTAAAGTTACGCTCCAATTTTTCAGCAGCAAGATTCTCTTCTTTACTATTGATCATCCTGACTTCTTTATTTTTTATACAGTGTCAGCGAAAAGAGGTTAAGAAAATAGCCAGAGATATTACCATTACGCCTAAAAATGCAGTAACCAAACTATTAATTGATAGTATGGAACTGGAGAAATATATCATCGGGGCGAAATTAGAAGATAGTTCAGCATTAAGGCTGAGGAACTTTTACAATAGCCGGAACTTTCAATTTGCCTGGTTAACAGAAAAAGGACCGGCAGAACAAACCAGGGTATTTTATGCACTGGATAAAAGTTATGATTCGACTTCCAGAGACAGCTCTGAAAATGAGCTGTTATTACGGAATCAGCTCAGTGGATTGATGACTAAAGACACAACTATTCTTTCGGTGAGCCCGGCTTTGGTTAAGCTGGAACTGGAACTGACCCAGCACTTCTTTAATTTTGTAACGAATGCCTATGCCGGAAAAGTAGACCCTGCGGCACTGCAATGGTATATTCCAAGGAAAAAGATCAATGCGGTTGCTTTGCTGGATTCGTTAGTCGCTAAAAAAGGCGCCGGCGTAGCGGAGTGGGAACCTGTAAATAATTATTATAAAACGCTGAATAAAGAGCTGATCCGCTGGTATAGTATTCAAAAAAGAGGAAGTTGGCCGCAACTCGATGCCGCTGCGCTTAAACCAATCAAAGAAGGTGATTCCGGAGCAGTAGTATTACAATTCAAGCAGCGGCTGATTGATTTTGGAGATCTGGATATTAAAGATTCTACCGCTGTTTATACAGCTGAGGTAACCGCAGCAGTAAAAAAAGCGCAGTTGCAATTTGGCTACAGACAAACCGGGAAACCAGATCGTTTATTACTGGCAGCTTTAAATGCACCTGTTGAATCCCGCATCCAGCAGATGCTGATCAACCTGGAAAGAATCCGCTGGTCACCGCTGATGCCGGATGGCAAGTTGATTCTTGTGAACATCCCTGAATATAAGTTACATGTATTTGAAGCAAAAAAAGAAGTGCTGAACATGGGTATTGTAGTTGGAAAAGCAGCTAACAAGACTGTCATTTTCAGCAATACCTTAAAAAATATTGTGTTCAGCCCGTATTGGAACATTCCGCCAAGCATTGTGCGCGCAGAAGTTCAGCCTGCCATGCGTAAAAACAGAAATTACCTGGCTCAGAAAAATATGGAGCAGTATGGTTTTAGTGACGGGCTCCCGCTTATCCGTCAAAAACCAGGGAACACTAATTCTCTGGGCCGTGTCAAATTCTTATTTCCAAACAGTTATAATATCTATCTGCACGATACACCAGCAAAATCTTTGTTTTCGGAAGATAAGCGTGCATTTAGCCATGGTTGTATCCGTTTGGCAAAACCGAAAGCATTAGCTGAATATTTACTAACGGACAGACCAGAATGGACATCCGAAAAAATTGACAAGGCCATGAACGCTAAAAAAGAGGTGTGGGTAACGATGAAAACCCCGGTTCCTGTAATCATTGCTTATTTTACCAGCTGGGTAGATAAAAACGGCCTGATTAATTTCAGGGAGGACATTTATGGCCATGATCAGAAGATGGCTGAGCAGCTGTTTCCAGCAAAATAAAAAAAAATATAAACCTTTCTATAGATGAGTGGTTATGGTTACTCAAAATCAATAGAACATGGCAACTACAACGAAAAAAACTAACACAGCTACAAAAGCGAGTTCAAAAAAGACCGCTGGTCAAACAGGTAAAATGAAGGATTCTGAATTCCATGAGTTCTTTGTAGACGAATTGAAAGATATTTACTGGGCAGAGAAACACCTGGTTAAAGCACTTCCTAAAATGAAAAAAGCAGCAACAAGTCCTGAACTTGCAGCTGCATTTGAGAAACATGCGCAGGAAACTCAAATTCACATCGATACACTGGAAGAGGTATTTGCCTTATTGGATACCAAACCTGTTGCAAAGAAATGTGATGCAATGGCTGGTTTATTAGAAGAGGCTGATTCTATCATTGCTGACACTGATAAAGGTACATTAACCAGAGATGCAGGCTTAATCCTTGCTGCCCAGAAGGTAGAGCATTATGAGATTGCTACCTATGGTACACTAGCTGTATTCGCGCAGAACATGGGACATACTGATGTAGCTACTTTATTACAACAGACGCTTGACAATGAAAAAGCAACTGATGTGGCCTTAACTGAGATCGCAACTGCTTATGTGAACGAAGAAGCTGCGGCAGAGTAAAAGTGTTGAGCATTAAGTATAAAAAATCCTGAACAGCAAATTTGCTGTTCAGGATTTTTTATACTATTTATTTTTATTGCATTTAATCATTGTGGTATTTTTTACGGTGCTCAATTTTCTCTTTTTCCAGGTTAGTTGCAGCATCTATGGAATGGGAGTTATGGATATCATCATCTTCTTCAGAAATATCAGAGAGCTTTTGGTAGTATTTATGCAGTACATCCAGCTCTTGCTCAGTCAGATCCTCAATGTCAACCATTCTGTTGCTTGCGTGTCTGCTGGCAGCAATCAATTCATTTAATTTTAGCTGGATAGCTTTAGAATCCTTATTCTGGGATTTCTGGATTAAAAAGACCATCATAAAGGTAATGATAGTGGTTCCGGTATTGATAACCAACTGCCAGGTATCAGAATATTTAAAGATCGGTCCGCTGATCCCCCATATAATGACAATAGTCAAAGCAATACCAAATGCAGCTGAGCTTCCTGTCCAGCAGGTAATCTTTGTAGCTATTTTTTCAAAAAAGGATTCTTTTTTCTTTTCCATGAACGTTATAATTTGATTTATCCGGGATATAACAACAAGAGCGGACTTCTGTTTTGACTGTTATTATTTAAATCAGCGATCATGCATAAGAAATCGTTTAAATTTGAGATTACAAACTAAACGGATTAAGTTTATGCCGAAAATCAATGTCCGGATGAAACTTATCTTAAGAAATATATCTATTCTGCTAATTGTACTGGCTAATGCAGGGTGCGATCAGCTTTCTAAAAATGCAGCCCGTCAAAACATAGCTTATCATGAAACGATCAATGTGATTGGTAATCATTTAATATTAACCAAAGTTGAAAATTCAGGGGCATTTTTGAGTACAGGAGATTCAATGGCAGACTCTGCAAAGTTTATCTTCTTGTCCTTGATCCCGCTACTTGCGCTTTGTTATGGGATCTATTACCTGCTCAGAAATAGCCAGCTCAATAACTTACTGGTCCTGGGTATCTGTTTTGTAATTGGCGGAGGTTTAGGAAATCTGTATGACAGACTCTTGTATGGCTCGGTAACTGATTTTCTGCATATAGACTTTTATATACTGAAGACTGGCATCTTTAATCTTGCTGATGTTTCCATTATGATCGGAATGATTATGCTGGTTATACATTTATATGTTAAGCGTACACTTCAATTTACCTAGCACTATCTTAAACTTATGAAAATATCAATCCTGACTATCATTTTATCTTTCCTGATTTGCACTGTTCAGGCACAAACCAATTATGTACGCCTGAGTACCTCCAAAGGTAATATCCTGATTATGCTTTATGATGCAACCCCTAATCACCGGGATAATTTTATCAACCAGGTAAAAAAAGGGCTTTTTAAAGATCAGGAATTCAACAGGGTTATTAAAAATTTTGTAAGTCAGGGCGGTGAACTGGATGATACGATACTGGATAGAGAGAAACTCAATCCACAAACTCCTGTTCAGCGACTGGCGGCTGAGATAAGACCAGAACTGTTCCATAAAAAAGGAGCTTTAGGTGCTGGCAGAAATGATAATCCTGAAAAGAGTTCCTATTTAGATCAGATTTACCTGGTTGAAGGAAAAATACAGACTGATGCACAACTGGATGAACTGGAACTAAAAAAAGGCATAAAATTTTCTGCTTTACAACGGGAAACTTATAAAACTACCGGAGGTATTCCACGTCTTGATCAGGATTACACAGTATTCGGAGAAATAGTATCGGGAATAGAGGTAGCCAAAGCAATTAATAACGTGCCTACGGATAAAAATGACCGTCCACTCAAAAAAGAAGCTTTTACCATCCATATCCTGAGCAAAAAGGAAATCAGCAAAATTACAAAGCCTTAAAAAATCAGCATTGCTTAAGCATTAATAAGGCAGTAAGCTCAGTTCTTTCTTCTTCTTCCAGGTCAACGATGTTTTCCAGCAAATGCAGCAAACTACCCCTTTGATCAGAAACCAGTAAAGCATCGATGAGTGCAATAAATGTCTTTTTCTGGTCTATACTCAGGTTACTGAATATTTTAGGCTGAATTTCGTACATGGCTTTCAGCGTATTCAGTAAATCTTCTTTCCTTTTCGGGTCGAGTGGTTCTTTATCATTTAATGAAAGTACACCTTCATTTTCAAAACGCTGAAGCAGTTTACCGGAATATTCTTTCAGGAAAAACTTCCTTTTAGTACGAAGAAGTTCATTCACACGTTTACTCAATAATTTGTATTCCGGTGACGATTTTGACCGGTTATACAATCTCACCTGCGTGTCAAACTCCGTTCCGCTGAAATCGAAATCGGTAAAGAATTCACTTTCTATATATACGCTGTGAAAATATTCATCGGCCTTTTTATTCAGGGTCGTATATTCTTTAAACTTCTCCTCGCCCCTTTCATTGATATAATAAACTTTGGATAGTTCTTTATGCAAGGATTCTTTCCACTGGACGAATTTAAGTTTAAAAAGCGTCTGCGTATTTTCATCTTTCAGCAGGATATCCTCTTCATAGTATTGGATATTATCAGAATAATCAAGCGGAACACCATTAATTACAATGGAATAGTTCCTTTTCTTATTCAATTCCAGAAACCAGCAAAACTCTGCTTTTAGAAAAGGAATGATCTCCTGTTCCATATTCTCTTGTAAAATCTTGATATTGGAGAACAATACCCTGGTACCTGTTTTTTCACTTAAAGGTATATCCAGCAAATTAGCCTGATAATTATTCAGCGCAGAAACCCCGATCATAATCCTGCCGCTTTTAAGCGTATCATTATGCAAAAAAGTAGTCTGCCACTCGGCGTCGTTGGCGAATTTAAAAAAGGTTAACCTGCCCACCCCATTTTTACCGTGCATGACAGACCGGTTCCTGTTTATGGCAAGCTGTAAGGCCTTTTCTGATTCGTAGAAAGGGTCAAACTTAACTTTCAGATTTTTAAAATTTATCCCATAACCATTGTCATAAATCTCCAGATGATCCATGAACCCCAGTTCATTGGCCGTGTAGTTGATTTCCACCGTATCGGCATTGGCATCAAAACCATTCCAGATATACTCAGCGAGCGCTTGTTTTTCATTGTAATTGCGTAAAACCTTTTGTATGCCGCTGGAAGTGATATTTACATTATTTGCCATGGAAGTTTAATTTAATTTCATCTTCAATTCTCAGACTTTCTTTATGGATGGCATTCATCATTTCGGTAACAAAGGTAGCAGATAACCCTTCCTTTTCACCTGTAATGATACTTTTTTCCAGCACCTGTTTAAAACGATCTGCTTGCAGTGGTGGAATATTATTTTTGGCTTTGTAAACTCCTATTTCCCTGACTGCTCTTTCCCTTTCTCCAATCAGTTCCATGAGTTTTTTGTCCAGTGAATCAATCTTCTTTCTGTTGATTTGCAGCGTATTCAGGCCACTGTCCGGCGCTTTTGCATTAATTTGTTGTGCAAATAACATGGAATGGCTCAGCAAACAAGCGCTAAACAAAAACAGGATACGGCTATATAACTTCATAAGGATTGAATTTGAAAGTTAAATTTAATGTTTCATCTGTGATTTGGCTCATAAAATAAAAACAGATTTATTTTAAGGTTTATACAATAAAGCGCTATTATGAGCGTCTGTATATATGAGAGCGTTAATTTAGATAGCGGGGATGAGTCGGAGACTTATCCCCGTTTCTTTTTTACAGCCCTTTTATAATCGCCCGGGTCACCTGGGGAATATCATCGTCAAAACGATGGGAGCCGGGAATGGCAACTTTATGTATTTTATCAGTTGGCTTTAAAGCCTTGTAAAACTCACTATCTTCCTCTTTACCAAAAATACACCATACAGGGATTACTGATTTCAGCAACTCCGGGTTTACTTTATATTTCTCTTTGTCAGTAGAACCAAAATTCAGCAGGTTTTTCAGTTTAACCACATACCCGGTAGAAAAACCTGGTGAAAGCAAAACTAACGAATTCTGCTTTTCTGCTAAATGATCTGGTAAACGGGAAGGGACAAAAGCGGCAACATCTGCCCCAAAAGAATACCCGATCAGGGAGAAAGACTCTTTATTCCACGTTTTCAGATAAGAAGACAGGATCAACTGCATATCCTTTGCAAACTGATCAGGTGTTTTCTGTGTCCAGAAATATTTCCGGGTATCGAGTACGAGCGTTGGGTACCCATTTTTAACCAGTTCTTTTACCGTTGATTCCGAAAAATTATTCCATCCACCATCACCGGTCAAAAAAACAAGTATCGGTTTATTGGAGCGCACAAAATGTGTATGCAGTGGAAATTCCGACAATTCGCGCGCAGGTTGAGCATTCACGTTCATCAGGCTGAATGCCGTAAGCAGCAAACAGGAGCTTAAAATGGTTATTATCTTCATGGTCTTGATTTTGTCTGAAGACTAGAGTCTCCCCTATTGCCTTAGCGCAAAGTTAAGAAAAAGCCACATAGATGCGATTAATTGAATAGTGATCCTTGTCATTTTTTAGTCTGAGAGACAGTTTTATATTTGGACAGATAATTTATTCATACCGGTGGATGCCGGCTCTCATTGAGGGGGTTTTACCGGGAAGTTCAACCCCCTTAATTTTTAATTTAAGAAAAACACTTATTTGGTACACCGTTTGCCATATATTCTATCAATAGTATACTCTGCCAGCCTGTTTCAGTCTATAGGACAAAAACGGGCTTATTTCTATTAGAAACCTATTGAGAAATGATGAAGCAAATACATGTTGTAGAAGATGATCAGGATATCAGACAGATCATAGAGTTCATATTAGAAGATGAAGGTTATAAAGTAAGACTTTTCCCGGATATTTCTTCCTTCCATGCCGCAATGAAAGATGGCATCCCTGATCTATATTTACTGGATGTTATGCTTCCCGATGGAAATGGTCTGGAATTATGCAAAGAAATCAGAACTTCTCAGCAAACAAAAGACATACCGATTATCGTCATGTCTGCACACGCTTCGGCAGATACCGTTTTTCAGCAATGCAGCGCCAATGATTTTATCAGTAAGCCTTTTGATCTGAATGATATCCTGTTCAGAATTAAGAAACAGATAACATTACATTAGTTTCTGCTATTTCTCCAACCAGCTGATCAATCTGATATTTAGTTACATTAGGCATACAAATGATATGGCACCAGCCATTTTCCAGTGCCAGCTGCCACCTGATCCGTACCTGTGCTGCCGGTTCAGGTAAATTAACAGTAATTGAATCCGGATTTCTCCAGGCATTGATCCCGATCTCTTTTAACTTCATTTCTGCATAAGCAGCAACTTCCAGACTATGTAAGGCCCTTTTTTTGAATCCTTCTAATCCAAGGCTCTTAATCATATACCATAAAAATAAAGGAGTATGTCCGTTTCTTGATCCTGTGATTGTCGTATCCATACTCCCTGTATAAGATACCGAACGGGCAATACGGTCCCGGTTATTCTTTTTCACCACCACTACCCCGCAAGGAATCGGAGAGCCAATAAATTTATGCCCGCTAATCGCGATACTGTCTGCGCCATCCGCGAAATCAAATGCCGGACGTGGTTCTATAAATGCGCTATAGCTACCTGAAAGCGCACCATCTGCATGAATATAATAATGCTGTATAGCTAAGTCCTGTAAAATACTCCTGATTTTTCTGACATCATCACGGGCTTCGGTCATCGTAGTCCCGATATTGGCAAAGATAATCACAGGCATATGCCTGTTCATTTTGATCGTATCTCTAAGATCATCATAATCAATCTCGCCGCTTGCCTGGGTGCGGATTACAATATTAGGCATATTTAACAAATGGAGATTTTTCTGTACGCTATAGTGTGTAGCCTGTGAAAAATAAACCATGCCTTTAGGATGAATTTCCCTGGCCAGGTATAAACCATAAAGATTTCCTTCTGAACCTCCATTGGTCACATATCCCCACCAGTTATTGACCGGAGCCCTGAATAATAATGCAAAGAATTCCAGTACTTCCCTCTCCATTTCGCGTGTCCCTACATTATAGGTAGAAGCCACAAACGGATCTCCAAGGTTATTAATTGGAAAGTTCAGAAATTCTGCCAGTTCAGAATAATCAAAATCTTTCGATACCGGATATCCAAGCATTAACTCCGAATCAGCAGTTAATCTTTCCATTAAATCCTTCAATCTCCCTGCGTTTTCCGCTGATAAGTTATGCTGTTCCATTTTACAAATACAATTGGTTTAAATGATATGTAAATTAAGTAATCCTGATTCTTTAAAACTATTATTTGGCATAAATTAGAAAACAAACACTATTATATGGATATTTACAGGATTTTTAAACCTTTTGAGAGGTTAGAAATTAATTAATTCAGTATAAAAAAACTACCATGGAAGCATTTGACCCGATTGACAAGAAGATTTTAAAGGTTTTACAGGCAGATGCCCGTCTGAATACGAAACAGATTGCTGGTAAAATAGGTTTAACGGTCACGCCTACTTATGAAAGACTCAAAAAAATTGAGCAAAGTGGTGTGGTTAAGGAGTATGTAGCCTTACTGGACAGAGAAAAAATCGGCAAGACTATAGTGGCTTTCATTAATGTTTCCTTGCAACTGCATTCCAAGCCATTGATTAACGTGTTTGAGCGGGCTATTGTTAAGGTTCCCGAAGTGATGGAATGTTTCCATGTGGCTGGTAATTTTGACTACCTGCTGAAAGTTGTGGTCAAAGACATGAATAGTTATCAGAATTTCCTGTCCAATAAACTCGCAACCATCGAAAATATTGCACATGTCCAAAGCTCGTTTGTGATGACAGAGATCAAACATCAAACTGCTTTTGTATTGGATTAGCACTGCTATCAGGGAAACAGCAGACCTCATGAGTATTAACCTGTTTGATCTGGGCCTGCTGGTTCCTTTTCGCCGGCATTAATCCGGAGGCTCTTTAATAGACTGATTAGAATGAATAATTATCTTCCGCATATTACTTACAGTAGTAAAAAACCGATTAACCTCCCATGCCCTCTTAAAATTTACGTCTATAGATGTAATCACCACTCCTTAAAGTTCTGGTTGTTAGACTATTCACTATAGAACTAATTTTTACATTTAGATATTTTTAATATTTAATTGCAATAATTTATAATTCAAATAAACATTTATTTTACATAAAAATAACATTATAGATAATTTAAGACAATTAATAATGATCACCTTGCATTCGTGGCAGAAAACGATAAAAGCGCATTAAAAGAATACGGGAACCGGGTAAGGACATTCAGAAAAGAGGCTAATATTTCGCAGGAAGCATTAGCTACTTTTGCTCAATTGTATCAATCTTATATTGCTTCCATTGAAAAAGGGGATGTAAATATCGGGATCCTGGCACAGCAGACGCTAAGTAATACTTTTGGGGTGAAACATTATCAGCTATCAGATCCTGACTTTCCAATTCCGCCAAAAAATGTTTTAAGAGAAAACATCAGACGCTATATTGCAGCAAAAAACATAGATCCGGCCTGTCTGAAAGACAAATTGCCTAATTATGTAAAGTACATGGATGAGTTGCTGCAATCAGGATTTCTCAATGAGCCGAAGACCAGTAAAGAGATTGCTGAAAAATATAAAAATGAATACGAACTGGAGATTACCCCCTCCCGTATTGCTGATATATTAAGCCGCGGAAACAGGAAAGATAAAATTGATGTTATCAAATCTTCCTGTGGTAAAAGAAACAGGTATAAACTAACGAATCAGAAAAATCATCTTTGAACCTGAATGTGCAGAAGAATAATGGATTTAAACAGGTTCAAAGAAGAAAAGTCTTTTAAAACAATAAAATTTCAGACTAACCTTTCCGGGTTAAATCTTTACGGTTTAGCAGCTCTTTAATAGCTTCAAGGTCTTTAGAAAGAATATCTACTATGGTTTTAACCACCTGAGGCTCCTTTACCAATTTACTCACCGTTTTTTCTGCCGATTTGTTCTCCATGATTATTGAATAATATCTTATTATAACTCGAAATTATTAATTGATGAACAAATATAACAAAATTATGTTTGGTTGTACTTCTTTTATCCTCAACCACTTACAGACAGATTTTAAATACACATTGGATAAAACAATATTATTTGGTTCCGGTGTAAAAACACACAAAAACCAATGAGATTGCAGAATTTCAGGCCCTCAAATTAATTAAAAAAAACGCCTTAAGCAGATGCTTAAGACGTTGATCAGAGAGTCATTGTTAATTCAGAGGTTTAGAAATTCGCTTTATTTACATCCCACCATAATCTTGTTCCGCCATTATCAGGACCATTCAATAATTGAACAGCTTTGGCAATTTCCGGCCCATTGGTAGAGTATTCATTTTGAGGGAAAGCTAATCTGCGGATCTGGATTTTGCTATCAATTGTTCCATTACTGTTGTTAGTTACTACAGGGAACAGTTTAGGATATCCCGTACGACGGTACTCTGTCCAGGCTTCCTGACCTTCAGGGAACATGGCAATCCACTTCTGAGTGATAATACGTTCCAGTTTCTGCTCATTAGCAGCTCCACCATCCCATTTGATAGTGATCGTTGAAACAGCTGGTGAGTTATTCGCTGCATTTCCAGGATCAACATAAGCAATCGGCAAACTTGTGGCATCATTCACATAATCACCGTTAGCTACATTCCACTGCGCCAGAGAGGTCTGAATACCAGTGTTATAATTTGTTTGCGCATCACCTGCACCAGTCCATCCGCGTAAGGCTGCTTCTGCTTTAAGGAACCATACTTCGGCAGCAGTCATCATCATCATTGGCGAGTTACTCGTTACAATAGTTTTGCTATTTAATAAAGAGTAGCCATTATAGCCAGGCTTAGCAGTGACAATTGATCCAATACGGATACCTTTATACTGGCCTGCAAAGCGTGTATCTGCCGCTGGGGTAGCATATACTGGTAAACGAGGATCTTTGTAACCAACTAAATAAGTTTCTATCGGGGCCCCTAAAGCAATATCTGTCCAGCTGGTTGTAATCACTTCCAGTGGATTATGAGTTCCTCCACCAGAAATACCAGCGTTGTCTGCATTGACAGTTAATACACCACCACTGGCTGGATCTAAAGCCTTTTGAGCTTGTGCTTGTGCTGTTGCAGCATCAACTTTCACAATGTGCATTGCTAAGCGTAAACGCAGTGAATTAGCAAATTTCAACCATTTAGTATAATCACCGCCATAAACTAAATCATATTGTTTAAATGGAGTTTGTGCAGGATTAGCTTTGATATAAGTATTCAGGTTAGTTACTGCGGTATCCAGTTCAAGGAAAAACTGCTTGTAAACGGCCTGCTGAGCATCATAAGGTGTTCCCATTAAAGTTTTTCCTGCTGCGCTGTAAGCAATAGGGCCAAATTTATCAGTCACTCTGTTCATGATTTCCACCTTAAGAATTAAAGCAATAGCCCAGAAATCAGGTAGTGTAGTTCTTGTTCCTGCTTTTCCGATTGAATTGATGGCAAATAATGAATTGGTATAAGAAGTCACAAAGATATTCTGATTCCATCCGTCTACCAGGCTGTAATTTAAGTTATTGATATTTCCTCTGAAAGGGTTTGGAGACATCATATAACCTGAGTAACAGTCCGCATTTAAGTTTTGGTTCAGTTGATAATCACCTTCTCCACCAAAAACAGAAGCCTGGATTCCAGGATATACCAATCCGATCTGGAACTTCCCGTTACCAATACCTGTATTATCGGTATTATATTTTTCAAAATCCTTTTTACAACCGGCAAATGTAAGTACTGTTAGTGCAAGAAAAGCAGACAGTGCATACTTATAACCATTGCGTATCATATATTGAGTTTTCATCTTTTTAATTTTTATAGTGAACATTTTAGAAAGTAACATTCAGGTTGAAACCGAAATTACGTGTAGCTGGCTGGCTGAATACATCTACACCAGATAATCCATTACCTGTTGACATGGTAACCTCAGGATCGAAAGGTGCTTTTTTATAGAAGTATAAAAGATTTCTTCCGATTAAAGAGAGTCTTAAGCTTTTAACAGCACCTTTAGTAAATGGAACTGTGTAACCTATAGAAGCCTCACGTAAACGAACTACTGTTGCACTGTAGATATAGTTTTCTGTGATACCATCACGGCCACCTACAGAAGTATACCAGGTTTTAGGATCAACACTGCTAATTGGTTTCCCTGTAACTGCGTCTACGCCATTGATATTTACACCGCCTTGATTTCTTGCATCACCAGATACTTTTGAAACACCATATTTATCAAGTACCGCTTCGGTAAGTGACAAGACCTGACCTCCAAATTTACCATCCACAAGGAAGCTTACTCTGAATCTTTTGTAATCAAAAGTGTTGCTCCATCCCAATTGGAATTTAGGATTTGCGTTTCCAATGAAATTATACCCGTCGTTAACCAATGGCTTACCATCAGCACCAATCATAATACGGTTCTGATCATCACGTTTAAAGGTCACCCCATAAATATCACCAAATGAACCACCTGTCCTTAATTCTGACTGATAAGTGTTGTTACGGTTTGGTGTTAATATAAATTGATTAATACCATCTTTTGAATCGACATCAATTACTTTATTTTTATTGGCTGATCCGTTGAAAGATGAATTCCAGGTCAGGCTTGTATTTTTGATCACATCGTAACCTAAATTAAACTCAATACCTGAGTTCTGAATATTTCCGGCATTCACATAACCTTGGGAGAAAGTAGTTACGAACGAAGGAAGAACGCGGATAAACTGATTTTTGGTATTAGATTTATAGTAAGTGAAGCTCAGGTTAAGTCTGTCCCCTAAGAAACGTAAGTCTGTTCCTAACTCAAAAGATGTTGTTTTCTCTGGCTTCAATTCCGGGAAAGGGGCTACAGAGTTCAGTAGTACACCACCGCCAGTACTAAAGTGTGTTAATGGATTGGTTACATAATTAGGAACCGTGTTACCTACCTGCGCAAAAGTACCTCTTAATTTCGCATAAGAAATTACTTCAGGCAATTTAAACATCTGGTTCAGGATGAATGACAAACCTGCTGATGGATAAAAATAAGAGTTATTTGGGGTAAAGGCCAGGTTTGAAGACCAGTCATTTCTTGCTGTAACAGTTAAGAATGCCCAGTTTTTATAACCAATGTTTGCATTGGCAAATATCGATTGTATCTGGTTATGGTTATTTGGTAAGGTGGTAATAGGAGGCCCGCCGGCAACTGTTGTAATATTTTCCGGCAAAAAGATATTAGGAATAGTTAAACCTGGTTGCGTGTAGCCATTACTTGCGTCCGGGCCAATTAATGTACCAAAAGCATTGGCATCAGTGATACTGGTACCCAATACACCGTCTACTTTAAAATCAGATTTAGAAGGTACAGAGAAAGTCAGTAATAAATCTGCATATTTCTGCTCAGTAGTCTGGTTACTTAACAATAATTGTCCGTTCTTTTTAGCAAGTACAGCATTGGTAGTGGCGTATAGGTCCTGCTCGTAAATATCTGTGTAACGGTCAATATTTCCACGAGCCTGGATACTTAACCAGCTGGTAAAATCATATTTAGCACTTGCATTTAACAGGATACGGTTACGTTTAGCCTCATTCAGATTACGGTTAAGTACCCACCATGGATTTTGCTGTACATCTTCGTTGAATGGCCAGTTTTGTTGTGGCACTGAAACACCTTCTACCGATCCTGGTAATTCATACTGATTTTTGTAAGGAGAGATATCCCTTCCTCTTGGGAATAAATAAAGTCCAGTTAAAGGATTTAGGTAAAAACCCAGACCAGGACTATTGTTAACTTTTTGAGAGATGTAATTTACATTCGCATCTACGGTTAATTTATTATCCAGAAAACGAGCTGTCTCACGGAAGTTAAGGTTATGACGAGCTAGTTTGTTCGTTGGCTCTACCCCTCTCGCTGCGGTATTGGCATAAGAGAAATAAGATTGTGCAACATCATTTCCACCAGAAAGACTAATTGAGTTGGTTAAATTTGTACCGGTCTGAAAGAATGAACTTACATTATCTTGTGCTGATGGTATTTTATCGCCCCAGCTGTCTGCTCCACCAGTTGTCTGGCCATAGCTATCCTGAAATTTAGGTTTGTAAGCTACACGGTCAAGGGTAATGGAAGAAGAGAAACTGATTTGAGTTTTACCGGCTTTTCCTTTTTTAGTGGTAATTAAGATTACACCATTTTGCGCCTGGCTACCATATAAAGCAGAAGCTGATGCACCTTTCAAAATAGTCAGTGTTTCGATGTCTTCCGGGTTAAGGTTGGATATACCATCTCCACCGTCCTGACTTGCACTTACTGCTGTAGTTCCGCCACCGCCTTGTCCTACGTTACTTCCAAAAGTATTGTTAGGTTGTCCGTTAGCGTTTGAACCGTTTGAAATCGGAACCCCGTCAATTACATATAAGGGTTGGTTATTTCCACCAGCCGATTTGTTACCTCTTAAGATAACTTTCGCTGAACCACCTACTCCGGAAGCACTTGGTGAAATCGTTACACCCGAAACTTTACCATTCAGAGAATTCATTAAGTTATCACTTTTTACCCTGGTCAATTCTGATCCGGATACCTGCTGAGTGGAATAAGTAATTGTTTTTTCTGATTTTTTAATACCCAGGGCAGTCACTACAACCTCACCCAGTTGTTTTGAATCTTCTAATAAGGTGATTTGCACCGTTCCCGAACCTACCGTAGCTTCCTGACGTGCAAAGCCGATATACGAGAAAATCAACACATCACCAGCATTGGCCTGTATGGCAAAATTACCATTCGCATCTGTCTGTGTACTAAGTTTCGTACCTTTAACTTGTACGCTTACCCCAACTAAAGGTAATCCGCCTGCATCTTTTACTGTTCCTTTAATGGTCGCTGCTACTTTTAACGCATTTAAAGAACCGGCCTTATGCATAGGCCAGTTAATCAACACCGAGTTGCCTGCTTTGCTGAGATTTGCTCCCATTGCCAGGCCTGGCATCAATAAAGTGAAGAGTAGTAATTTTTTCATGTTTTGGTTTTTTTAAAAGTTTAGATTTAATCGTTTTGGTTTGGAGACTGTTAAAACCCAGGTAGCTAATTCCAACAGACTCTCAGTACTTAATTTTAGTGAGTTTCTCCATAGTCAATCGTTTAGTGTTTATCGCTAATTGTTCATTGTCAAAATTCTCCATAACCAATGCCGCAGCACCGATAATTTCGCCGTCAAAGCCTAGTTTGGAGATCAATAGTTCTGTATTGGCAGCCAGTCTTGGAATGCAGTACTTATTTAAAGCCTGCTGCATAGGAGCCATCATTATTTTACTGGCCTTTGCTCCCCTTCCGCTTAATACAATGGTTTGCGGATTCATAATATGAATGAGGATAGAAAGTGCTTTACCAATCTTATAACCAGCATCTGAAAGCAATTCAATCACAAACTGGTCTCCATTATTGGCAGCTTCAAAAATCGCATCACTCATCACTTTTAAGGAACCGTCTACAAAGGAATTTAAAGTAGATAAGCGTCCGTGTTTGATCCCTTCAATAGCTTTTTTGACTACAACAAGCATTGATGCTTCTGCTTCAAGACAACCTTGTTTACCACAGATACATAATTCTCCGTCTTCGAATAAGGGGATATGGCTGAATTCACCTGCAAAACCACTGTAACCTCTAAAAATATCTCCATTTACGATCATTCCAAGGCCAATTCCCCAGCCCAGGTTAATCACCATGACCTCTTTAAGAGATTTGGCAACTCCGAATCTCTGTTCGGCCAGTGCGATCACGCTGGAATCGTTATCTATATAGGTAGTTAATCCGGTAGCATTGGTGATATATGCGGTCAGTTTTTCTCCTTCTGCATCCAGATAAGAGTAATTTTTTCCGTCTTTTACACTCACAAAACCAGGCATTCCAATACCTATCCCCAGGATACTTTCTTTATTGATCCCGGATTTCAGGATATGATTTTCTATATAAGTGATTAACTGAGAGAGCGCTACAGCATTGTTATTTAAAATCAACTCGACAGTCTCAATTTCAGTTACCGGCTTATTGTTCAGGTCAACAATAGCGATCCGGGTAGAAAGCTGATCCATTGCAATCGCCATAATATGCATCGCATCTGGCTTTATAGCATACATTAATGGCCGGCGGCCTCCGCTTGACGGTGCATAACCAACCTCGATAATAAAGCCTTCATTAATTAACTCATTTATTGTTTTAGTTATAATTGGGATGCTTTTATTAAATAAAACGCTCATTTCGGCACAAGAAAGCGACTTCTCCAAGTACAATTGCTTTAAAATCTCACTTTTGAGCTCAGTGCTTTTAACTAGCTTTTCCGTTACTTCCATTATATATTTGATTACTTTAATAAACTTACTAAAATGTTTTAATAAGTTTTGCAAGTAATTAAAATAAATTTAAAATAACTTCATCTTTATTATTTAAAATATATAAGATTCCGTTTAAAGCAATAATCAAATATTATGTTTTTAATATTGAAAAACCGTTTTAGCATAATTAACAAGAAATTAATTATGTTCCAGATGGGCTGGATAAAATATTTGGCCGGATTGGAATAGAAATCTTGTACAACCTGCTTTTGGCAGGCTGCACAATTGATTTCACAAAACACACATTTATAACAATTTTGGTTGCAATGGCCCTTTACCCCCAAAGCGGATGCCTACAGAAATTTCATGAGACCCTTTACTGATCTTCCCGATATTTGAATTACCAAACCCCGTTTGATAACTATATCCCAATTTCACGTTATTATTAAAGATAACTGATATAATTCCTGCAACCTCACTTGTAGTCTTATAGTTAACCCCAAGCCCGAGTTTATCTTTTAAATAAACAGTTGCTGAGAAATCAGCTTCTGTATTATAAGTCCTGCTATAAGACACCATTGTAGCAGGTTTAAATTTCACATCTTCATTCAAATTAAACAGGTATGCACCGCTAAAATAATAGGTATTGCTATAGTTTCTTTTTTCATCAGCTGATGCATTGCCCAGGCTCCGGAAACTCAATCTTGGCAGAGAAGCGCCTATATAATACTTTTCCGGGCTATATAACATGATCCCTAAGCCTGCTGTACCAACTGTTTCTCTGATATCGTTACGAAAACTCACATCGTTCGGATCAACTTCTGTATAACTTGCAATATAATTTCTGAAGCCAGCATTAAAAGAGGCTGCAAAGAAGTTCTGATCCGAAAGCTGTACTGCCTTGGCAAAAAAGGCGGATACTTCGGTCAGTTTTTCAATATTAAACTTATCATAAGTCAGGGACAGACCTGCCGCTCCATTGATCTTTTCAATAGGTAAGCTTCCATTAAGCTGAAAAGTATAGGGTGCTCCTTCTATTCCTGCCCATTGCTTTCTGCTGTTCAGATTCACTGAGCCCGCCTTATCTAATAATGAATAGGCAGAATTAAATGGAACCTGGTTATCTTGATATTGGTTAAAAGTAGCCGATTGCTGCGCCTGGCTTACGCTCAGCAGCATGACGAGCGCACTGGTTAACAATGCCTGTTTAAAGAGTTTCATATTTCTGTTTTATATTTTGATAAGGCCGGGATTAATCCCGGCCTGTTAAGAATTAGTATTTAAGGATAAAATAGCCCGTTTTACGCTTCACATGACTATCAGTCTGGTATTCAATCAGACAGAAATAAGTACCCTGAGGTAAGCTTTCTCCGGATTTTGATTTCCCAAGGAAAACATGCTGTTCATTGTCATAACCTTCTATGTCAAATACTTTAAGGCCATTCCGGTTAATAATCGTCACTTTATTCAGTGGGAAATCCCTTATTCCATCAATAGAAAGGAATTCATTAACTCCATCTCCATTAATTGATAGTGCAGGATGAACTCTGATCGCTTCGCCTGCTGCATCTGTAATTTGCAGCTCCTGAACAATCATTTGCGCAGCTGCATAGCGGTTATCTCCTGCCTGAATAGCAGTGATTTGCGTTTTACCAATCCTTAACCCTTTGAGTTCGGTGCCGGTCAATGCTGCATAATCCGGACTGGTGACTTTAAAAGTTACAGGCAGGCCTGCACTTGATACTGCTTTTAAGGTATAGGTTCCGTTAATCTGCAATGCAGGGATTTTTTCGAAGGTAATAGTCTGTGGTAATTTATTAACCACTAATAAACGACTTGCGGATGGTGCAGCCGCGTAGTTTGAATTAACCGGGGCTGTTGCGGTAATCATCACGTTTCCAGCACCAACTAAGTGAACTTTATTGTCTATGATAGTTGCAATTGCCGGATCACCACTACTGAAAATTGGCGTTTCCCCACTACTCAGGACTGCATCAGGTGTAAAATCCGGATCACCTACAGCTTTTGAATTCATTACATCCATAGTGATGGTTCTGGTGGTAGAGATAATCGTTAACGTTCCGTTTATGTAACTGAAGGTATAGTTGTCTGCGGAACCTCCCGAAAGGACAATCGGATAAGTACCGGCAGCAGAATTTTTTACAGCTTCAGTAGAGGCTAATGGTGGATTCTGGATCACTGATTCGTTTTCAGCATTTACAAAACCACTGTATTTAAGGGTGAAAAACGGATTATCAATTCCAAATATCCTGGTTTTATTATCAGCAGTTACTTTCAGTATCGCTTTATCAATTGATAAAACCCCGGGTTCATAACTGATATTATAATTTAAAGCAGATGCTGCGCTTCCAGAAATAATATAAGTACCTGAAGGGGATAATGGTTTAGCAACTGTAGTGAGTAAAACGGGTGCAGAAATCGCAGTAGCCACAGTTTCTCCATTTACAAAACCATCATAGGTAGCTGTTAACACAGGATTCGCCTGTCCATATAGCCTTGTTTTATTGTCAACTCTAATAATCAGGGTTCTTTTTGCAACCGTTAATGGTTTACTGGCTGTAGTCGCTACAAAATCAGCGGATGCAGCAAAAAATACTGTAATATTTGCTGTTCCTATACCTGTAATCTTTACTTTTCCATTTTCAATCACAGCAACATTCAGGTTATCTGAAGAATAAACCGGCTGTACACCCGAATTTGATATTGCAGCAGGGTCAAAGTTTGCATCTCCATAACTTACGGCTGGCAGATCAGCATAAGTAATGGTTGGTAAGCCTCTGATGAACAACTGACCTGGTGTATAAGTAATGGTATAGTTTGCAGCTGCAGCATTACTGACTGTAATTGGGTAAATCCCTTTTCCTGAGCTCGCTGTAGCCGTAGTTACCGCTAAAGGAGCTGAAGTTAAGTTATCGGCTTTATCACCATTAACGAAACCAGTATAGGTAAAGGTAAAGACAGGATTTGCCTGTCCGGCTCCACGTTCCGCATCATCAGCTTTAATATTTAATGACGCCGGATTGATAGTTAATAAGCCCGATTGATAGCTAACCGTATAATTTGTAGTTACCGTTAAGCCTGAAGGTATCAATGGGTAAGTTGCTACCGCCGAAGAAACTGCTGCCGCTGTTGTCACGACTGCTTTCAGGTTTAAGTCACCTATATTATCCTGAGCGGCTAAACCTGTATAAGCTAAGGTAAACACCGGATTTTCCTGTCCATATAATTTTGACTTATCTTCAGCCTTTACTGAAAGCGCAGCTCTGGTAACAGTAAGTACACCTTGCTGATAGCTGAATTTATAATTCGGGGCCACTGCTGCGCTTGCATTGATTGCGTAAGTACCCGCAGCAGAGTTTATAGTGGCCAGAGTAGAGATTTGTGGTTTTGTAGTTAAAACACTTTCATTTTCCCCATAAGCAAGACCAGTATAATTAACAGATAATACCGGGTTTTCCTGTGCATATATCCTGCTTTGCGGATTGGCTGTAATAACTACAGTTTTCGGCTCTACTTTAAGTGTAGTTGTTCCGGAAGCGCCTGTGGTAAATGTTGCAGTCACAGTAGTTGAACCTGTACCTTTAATTTCCAATAAACCAGCCGCGTTTACGATCGCAATTGCCGGATTCGCAATGGTGTAGGTTGGTGTACCGCTGTTACTGATTGCACCGGGATCAAATGTGGCATCACCATAAGTTTTATTGAGCGGTGAAAAGGCTACGTTTCCTTCTGTTAGTTTTCCGTTTACAAAAGTGATGGCATAATTAGCTGAACTTAAACCTCCGGGAATAATCAGAAAACCAATTCCATCCGCTTGTTTGGTAAATGTAAGCGCACCCGTAAGTTTAATAGCATCATCTCCATTTACAAATCCTTCGTAACGTGCTGTAAATACAGGGTCGTTTTCTCCGGTTAGTTTAGATTTATCATCAGCAATAATCTTTAAAGGTACGGTAGCGATATTGAGCTGCTGACTAGCAATTCCAGGGCCATAAACCGTATCTTCTGCCTGTAAAGCCGTAATATTGACCTGGCCAGCACCAAGGATCCTGACTGTCCACTCTCCTGCTATATCTTTTTCAACTACCGCAATAGCCGGATTGGAACTGGTAAAAGAAATTGGGTTTGCTGTATTACTGGCGGCCTGGAAAATCAATGGCTGATCTCCGTAGGCAGCAGTAGCAGGAAGATTACTCAGGGTAATCAACTGATCTTTTTTAGTTTCGATCGTTAGCTTTCCTTTGATGGGGTTGAAAGTATACTTCTCTGACGTTAAGCCCGAAACATCCACCAGAATATCATATACGCCTGCCGCAGATGCAGCATCTGCCTGAATGGTTAAGATTGGGGTTCCTGTTAGCGAGGTTGCATCATCTGCGCCTGCAAAAGGGCCATAGGTGAAGGTCGCTACCGGGTTTGCACTTCCGTGTGTTTTAATTTTATCTTCTGCGGTTACATTTAAGCTTGCTTTTGCAATGGTTAATGTACTGATAACCTCGGTAGCCGGAGAATAATCTGCACTTCCTGCCTGGTTAGCTTTAATCAGGACAGTTCCCGGTTTTTTGATCAGTACCTGGTTACTGCCGGTGATCTCCGCGATCGCAGGATTATCTGAAGTATAGGTGACCGCGTTTCCGCTTGCACCACCTGTAGCTGACAAGGTAATGTTTCCATCGCCATAAACTGCGGCCAATGTAGCGGGTAAGCCGGTAATAGTTTGCGGGGTTGCAGTTACTATAATGGTTTTGGTCGCTGTCCCCGGATCAAATGTTGTATTTCCAGGTTCTGTAACCGTAATTACGGCTGTTCCCCCTCCTATTATTTTGACAGTACTCCCGGTAAGCTGAAGAATTCCTGCCGGAGCAACTGTATACTGGAAGGCGGTTAAGCCAGCGGTACTGCTTGCTGATAAGGTAAAATCTGCATCACCTACTTTAAAGGTGGATGGAAAGGTATTGGTAAAAGCTAGTGTTTGTGGTGTTTTTGGCAATGCAAGAGTGACTTTGGTTCCATCAAGAACAATGGATTTAGTACCGTCATCCCCTGATCCTAAACTAGACATAGCAGTTGAAACTGTTCCGCCGGCTTTCTCTCCATCGGCCCAGGAGCCGTTTGCAGAAGTATTGTATCCAACCAGTGATCCGTCTGCTAAGCTGCGCTGCTCAATACGACGAATACCATTTGCATCGTCACTTACAATCATCGCACCCCAGGCGCCCGATGTTCCATTTACATTGTCAAAATAAAATGGGGCAAAACCAGATCGCCCTTCAATATCTGCTCTGGAAGCCAACACGCCATCATCCTCAATATAAGTTCCGGCAATTGGCCGGCCTGTTCCCTGCACGTTGTCATAAAGGAATACAAAATTCCTGGCGATTCCACCTGCTGCACTTGTACTTCGGATAGCAGTTCCCGACTCTCCGGGAAAGCCCTGATCGTTTACATCCATACTAAGGATAGTTAGTACATCAGATTCGGGGGGATGTAATCTATAAGCAATTGCACTTGGATTTGCAGATTCAGGGTCGTTTAAAGATATTCTTAAATGCAATTTATTACCTGCGAAAAGAGATTTAACGGTTTCTAAAATAAACCATCCTGTGTAACTGCCATTTTGATCGGCTTTTAAAACGCCATATTCAGCAGAGAGATCAGCCTTTAAAGAAGCCCCATTTTTAGTTTCTGCTTCACCACTACCAATAGGAGGTCTGTAAAAATCACCACTTTTATAACCTGGGGTTCCCGCAATTACATTATCTGGTGGAAGCAGATATATATAACTTACTGCATTTTCGGAGGCAGTAGTTGCAGCAACAATTGAATTTGAATATCTATAAGTCTGACCTGCTTTTAAACCAGTGATTTTTGCACGGTAAACATAAGGAATACCATTACGTCCAAAAGCACCTCCTTCAATGTGTTTTGGGAAAATAAGCATTTCCAAAGCTGGCTGGCCTTGTCCAAACACTGCAACAGAAAATAGGGTTAGTAGGAATAGTAAGAGCTTTTTCATTTATATGAATATTAAAATCATTCTTTTTGGGAGCTTATTTGCTCATCAGTGTCGTAACGCCATTCTGGTCGTTTACGTAGAGTAAATAGACGTAGTCAACCAATTGATCTGAATTGATAACTTTTGGTAAAGTAAAATTGATCGTTTTAAGTACCTGCTGACTAACCGGGTCTTTGACAACCAGGATAATTGCATTTTCAGGCAGCGAGGAAGAGTTCAGCCCGAGGGTCAGTTTTTTAAATCCAGAAAATGATGTCGAAACATTCAGAAATTCACCAATTTGTATTTGCTGGGAAACTGGAATTTTATAAGTATTTGTCCTGACATAGATATTGACCAGATCAGGCAACGTACCGGAAAAATTAGCAAAACTAATTTTCACTGACGAGGCATCTGGTAAAGTTTCTTTATCAAAACCATTTAATGATTCATCAAAAACGCGAAATGGTGTATTTACATTAGGCTTAAACATAAAATAAGTATGTTTTTTATAGGCCTCTACCATCAATGAGGTATCTAATAATAAATTGTTCTGCGCATAAAATCTGAACCGGTTCCCACCTGAAACCAGGCTTACATTATTTACAGGAGGAGGTAATTTATTGGCACCACCTTCTACAATTGTGATTCCTCCCGGGGTAAAATCCAGAATAGCAAGTTTACCAAACAACAGGTCTTTCACTGGCTCCCCTTTGGAACAGGATAAAAAACAAAAGAGGGTTAGTACAGATAAAATAAAGTAGAAAATTATTCTCATAGAGTTGGAATAAGGAAAAAGCAGCCCCCTTATAAGGGACACTGCTTTTTCAAAAAAGAGAAAATTATGAATTAGTCTACAGAAGTCTGAGGCGCAAATTGTACCCATCCAGAAGTCCATTCACTAAGGTTAGCAGTAAGTACCGCACCTTTTGTGCTGCCTGCAACTCTTGGGGTCAGGTTACTGAAATTGTAAGTTCCTGCTACAGCAGTCGTATAGAAAGGGCTTAAATTTCTTGTACCTCTGATACCTAATGCAACAAATGCATCCGGATTAGCATCAGTTGAAGTTGCATTTGTACTTCCAGTCAGAGAAACAGCAGTTGCCG
Organism: Pedobacter cryoconitis; assembly: GCF_014200595.1. Taxonomy (NCBI): domain Bacteria; kingdom Pseudomonadati; phylum Bacteroidota; class Sphingobacteriia; order Sphingobacteriales; family Sphingobacteriaceae; genus Pedobacter; species Pedobacter cryoconitis. The sequence continues at coordinate 759,276 of NZ_JACHCG010000001.1, read as the reverse complement.
GGCTGAATACTGTTGTAAATGCATGAACATTATTATTGTTAAATCCACCTGGAGTTGCACTGGTTTCAGTACCGCTTTGGAATTCAGCTGCTGTGTTATAACCAGCAATGATTGAGTTAGTGATAGAAAGATCACTGTTTCTTCTCCAGCGGTTTCCTGCACGTAATGCTGTGCTTGTAGTTGAATAACCTAATAAAGTGAAGTTTGAATAAGTAGGTTTAGTTCTTGGAGAAGCAGTTGTACCTGTACCGTCATTATCTGACTCAATTCCGTTTGAATCTGAAACGCCACCACTAGTACTATGTGTTGAGCTAGGATCTTTCAGACCAATTGCATACTGGATATTTCCGCTGAATCCGAAATCAGTATCGAAATCGTCATCATCATTACCAATAGCTAATAAATATTTTGCATTTACAGTACCTCCAAAAAATTCGAAAGCATCGTCAGCTCCATAAGAAACCTGGATATGATCAAGAGTTGTACCTGACCCAACACCACCAAGTGTTAAACCATTGATTTCATTATCTGGTGCTAATTTATACCCACCGTACTCTATACGCACATATTGAATTTTACCAGAGTTATCAGCTGGAATTGAACCACCATAAGTGATATCAATACCTAATGCAACTCCATTCTCATCATACTTTGGTAAACCTTCAATCTGAGGAGCAGTAGCTCTGTTTGTAGTTGATTGTCCTAATACAATTACACCTCCGAAATCACCAGCTACGCGTGATCCGCTTGCTTTTGGTGAAGTGAATACGATTGGTTGTGAAGGTGTTCCAACTGCATTAATTGAAGCTCCTTTTGTGATCACCAATACACCAGCAATAGCATTTACTACCGCAGATGAAGGATCAACTTTGTAATTTACAGCGTCACCTGTAGTTAATACAGTACCTGGTTTAATGGTTAGTTTAGCTCCGCCAGTCACATAAACTACACCTTTTAATTTGTACACTTTACCCGGACTCAAGGTTCTGCTTGCAGAAATGTTTCCAACGATTACAGAATCAGCTCCTGTAAAAGGGCCGCCAGCCCCAGTTGAACGGTCAAAGCTTCCATCAGATCCTTTTTTACAGCCAGCGACTGCGAATGCTGCAATTGTAACAATTGCAAGCGCCTGTTTTGTGAATTTTTTCATCGTTTTTTTAATTGGTTTTTGGGTTTTTATTTATAATCATAAAGTTAATAGTCCAGTGTTTTCATAAAAGTTATTCTATGTTAATTTTACATTAATAATAAACTGATTAAAAGGTATTTATAAAAATTATATAAATAAATAGTTCATATTATAAATATGTTTACCTATTAGATTTCCCATGATTTATAAGCGTTATTCTGAGGTTTAAAATCTATAAGTAAATGCCATGCTCACATTCGTCCCGTTTTTAGCCTGGTAGGTGATAAAATCCCCCTCATCTTTATTGTATCGTTCGGATTTTCCGGGTATTGCTGTGAAACCTCCCTCACCACCACCCGTATAGCCTTCCCAGTTTTTATAAAAAGTAGTTTTTGAATTCAGCAGGTTGGCTATATTCAGTTTGAGCTCTCCTTTTTGTTTAAAAAGACGGGTAAACAACTGTAAATCCACTAAATCACGTCCCATTTCAAATTCAACAGATTGAGGATTGTCATTAATAGTATTGGTACGATATCCGGATTTGTTGTAAACCACATTAACACCATACTGATCTTTTGTATAAGAAAGTCCAACGTTGGCTATCCACGGAGACTGGCCAAAAAGTGGTCTTGCCGACTGAACCTCTTTAGGTTCTTTACCATCAGTGCCTCCATACTGAATAGCTTTTACTTTTGATCTGATGATGGTTCCATTTCCAAAAACTGAAAGATTACGTAACCAGGAACGGTCAGCAATAAAACTCAATGATTTTCTGATTTCCAGTTCCAGTCCATAGTTAATTGCGGACTTCTGATTCTGAAAAGCATATTGATCCACAGCCATTTCCTGGATAAAAACCAATTCAATTGGCTTATCAAATTTTTTATAGAATCCTGATAAAGAGATAATTTCACCAGCAGCAGGATACCATTCAAATCTGATATCCGCATTATTCACCTTTGTACTTTTTAAATCACCACCCCGTATTCTGATATCCCTGCGGGGATCATAAGAGTTAAAATCAGAGGTTTCTCTAAAATCAGGTCTGATGATCGTTGTTGCATAAGAAGCTCTGAAATTCAGATTTTCAGTTAAACTATAGGTAATATTTGCCGAAGGAAGAAAATTCGTATTATCATCTTTATTGGCCTGTTCATCTCCACTCTTTCTTTTAAGCTGCAAATTGGTCAGTTTATAGGTTTCATACCTTACGCCATAAACTATCCTCAACTTCTGGAATAACCGCTGATCCAACATCGCATAGGCACTATGAGAATTTGAAGTACCACTAAATTGTGAACCGAATTCCGCAGGGATATTATAAAATACCTGTCCCGGCCCGGTGCCCAGAATTTCCGGACGCAGACTGTATTCATAAGGAGCAACCTCCAGAATATCATGCGAATCATTATAAATTTCAGCGATCACACTCGATAAATCTCTTTTTTTATAAAAACCACTATACCCGATTTTAACCAGTGTTTTGTCTTTCAGAAAGTCAAAAGATCTGGAAAGGTTCAGTCCCCAGTTATAATCTTTTTCTTTGGTATCTGTATACAAACGATAATCAGGATTACCATCATTCTGATAAGGGTTCGCCACCAGGTAACGCTGATAATAAGACTGCCCGTTTATAGTTCCGGAATTAAAAGCGGTGAATTTACGCTGATCATTAAGCTGCTGTCCTACACTGGTATAGGAACCATTCCAGGTTAATTTAACACCAGAATCATCCAAAGTATGCTCACCTTCCAGTTTATGTTGCAGCACTGTTGTACTTTCCGGAGCCTGAAGATTAAACTTTATTCTGCGGCTTTCTAAAGTATCCCTTTCATCATTTGGTTGTCTGCTGGTATAAGTATAATAATCATTCTTATACACATGAGAATACATGTTTCTCAGGCTGATCTTAAAACCTTTTCCCTGAATACCAAAGTTTAAAAGTCCGCTTATAGTAGAATTGTATTGATAAATATTTCCGTTCTGACGGATTTTTGCACTATCAATTGCCTGCACTGTGAAACCAGCTCTGGTACTGATATAATCAGTAATTTCCTGACTATTACGTAAAGTCACCCCACCTACAAAACCAAAAGTCACCCCATTTTTCAAAGGATAAGTCCGGCCTAAAGAAAACCGGTAATTTTGATTAGGTGTAAATCCATACCGGTAAAACCTGAAACCTTCAGGATCAAAAGCCTTGCTTTGCGCTGCTACATAATCAGGAACACCTCCCTGATTACTATTTACCCAGCTACGTAATCCATTCGGTAATTTATGTCCATCCCCCATGAAACCCAGAAACTCTGCATTCCCTCTCTTTCCTGCCTGTATAAAATCTTTACCAATCGTATTGCTGTTATACCCGGTACCTACCTGGAACTGCGTGAAATTCTGAACCGGAATATCCAGTGTATTCACAGTAACCTGACCACCGGCAAACTCCGAGGAAAGATCTGGTGTGGCAGTTTTATTGACCACAATACTGCTCACCATTTCGGCTGGTATTGCATCAAAAGCAAAGTTTTTCTGACTCATGTCTGTACTAGGCTGAGTGACCCCATCGATCTGTGCCTGGTTATACCTGTCACTCAATCCGCGCACGACTACATAACGGTTATCAACAACGTTTAAACCGCTCACGCGCTTTAAAATTGCCCCTACGTTATTGTCTGGTGTACGCGTTATCTGTGCAGCAGAAATCCCATCAGTGATCCCCGCAGCGGTTTTCTGCCTTGCATATAACCCTGCTGTGGAAGCTTTTTGATAACCTGAAGTTACGACCACTTCCTTTAAAGCGTTTGCAGCAGGTTTCATAGAAATATCCAGCTTTGTTATTGCCCCTGCCTTGATTTGTACGCCAGTAATTTTTTGTGTCTGATAAGAAATATAACTGATTTCCAGTGTATAAGTTCCCGGAGCAAGGGACATCACATAAGTACCATCAACTGCACTCTGCATACCAGATCCCAATTCGATAACTCTGATACTTGCGCTTGGAAAAGTTTCTCCTTTTTCATCGCTGATTGTGCCGGTTATTTTTCCCGGCTCTGGCTTTTTTACGGGAGGCTTTACCCTTAAGCGGACTGAAATGTTCGAGTTTAACATGGAAAAATTAAGATTGGTCTTCTTTTCCAGGTCTTCCAATACAAGTTTTAAGGGTAAATGATTGTAACTGATATTTTGAAGCTTAACCTCGCTCATCTGAGCCGGATCGAATACGAAAGTGAAGGAAGATTGCTTATCTAAATCCTTTAACAAGGTCTGAGCGGTACAATTTTTATACATCAGGGTAATGGTCCCGCTCTGCCCCTGAGCTTTAGAAATACTATAAAATGATAAGAAAGTAATCAAAAAACTAAGGAGTAGTAAGGGTTGAAGAGGATATACTGTATATTTTTTTTTGGACAGTAAATATATAATCATACTTTTGGAATGGTTTATTGCGCCTGTGAATCGTAATTTATCATTGTTTTTTTCCGGTCTGACCGGTAATTAAGAGCAGTACTGCCGCCAGCGGTACTGCTCTTTTTTGTGTTGGTACAACGTACCTGGTTTATCGAGCGCTCAATTCATAATAACATACCCCTCAGGGATTTTTTTAAACTTTAAATGGTGAGTAAATAAAAGTGTTTTAAGCACATCTTTAACAGGCTCATTTCTAAACTTTCCGCTAATGGCAAAGCCTTTCAAATCTTGCTTTTCGAATTGCAGGGTAATATTATAGTAAGAAGCTACTTGTGCTAAAGCCGTTGTCAAACTTGTATTGTCAAATTCCAGTGTACCATCTTCCGTAAAAGGTTTAAGCTGACCTGCCTGATCAAACACTGATTTTTCGCCTGCATCACCAACCTGGCTATACTGCTGCCCGGGGGTTAGCCTCAAAGCTGTAAAGCCTTTTTGCTGACTACCTATTTCAACCTTACCTGTATATAAGCGTATTTTTTCCAGCTGATAGTTTTTATAATTCTCTACAGTAAAAGAAGTCCCTAAAGCCGTAGTCGACAGTTTTGCCGAATAAACGGTAAAAGGCCTGTGCTTATCTTTAGCGATCTCAAAAAAACCTTTCCCTTTAATCAGGAATACTTTACGGTTATCTGAAGCAAATGCCGCCGGATATTTAAACACAGAACCGGAATTAAGGGTAACTACAGAATGATCTGTCAGCGTAATAATTTTAACCGATCCTACAGGAACAATGACGGTTGTAAACGAAGTTTGCTGCTTCAGATTTTCAGCCTTACGATGGGCCAGATAGGTTAAGGCAGAAATAAGTATTAAGGATGCTGCAACGCCAATCCTTATAAAAAGCTTGAATACAGGTCTTATTTTAACCGGTGAAGCAATTACCCGGTCTTCTTCAGCAGCTACCGGAATTTCCATACCCTGGCCTTCAACCATTGGCATCATCGTTAGGTAGTCCAGATCAAACTCTCCATTTTCTACTAACAGGAAAAACTCATCCAGCTCTGCTGCATTCAATTCCTTTTCAAGAAACCTACGGTATAGATTCTTTTTCTCGCTCGACTTCATACTACTATATACTATCGGGCGATCCCTTTAGGGGGGATGGAATTAAAATAAATTATCCAGAGAAAAAAGAAGGGGCAAAAAGAAGTAAAGGTAATCAGCTGCGTCCGCAAGTTTATTCAGATCTCTCTTCGCTAAACTCATGTGCTCTTTAATAGTTTCCTTACTCACAGACAGCATATTAGCCGCCTCAGCATAAGTGAACCCATCAATTTTACACAATTCAAAGGTCTGCCTGCGCTTAGCGGGAATACGCCCCATAATTTTACGGAGCAAAGCAAGATCCATAGCCGCAGTAATTGCAACATGCTGACTTGCTTCTTCCTGAGCAGACAAATATCTCCCACGGAATACATTCTTCATTTTCTGATCAGAAAGCATGCGCTTTAACCAGCCAAAAGTTACATTTTTTGTGATAGTAAAAAGGTAAGGTTTAATCTCCCGTTCCGGATCAAGATTTGCCCTTGCTTCCCAAAGACGCAAAAAAACATCGCTGGTTAGCTCATCTGCGATTTCAGCAGCACGTGTATGTTGAAAACAGTAAGCCCTGATATCTTTATAATATAGCTGATAAACCTGGGTAAAAGCATATTCATCACCATTAATGAAATCCTGAATGATACCTTTTGTTAATACCGTCATACCTTACAAATTTAAGTTTCAGAATGATGTAGTATATAAACTACAGATTAATTAAATGTTAACTTAAATGAAACAATTGCTAGTTCGGTCTGACGATCGTCAGGTTTGATTTCAAATCGACCGGAATCCTGGAATCAAAAAGAACTTTGGATTTTTCACTGACCGCTTCAGTTTTGACCTGACCGGCACCAGCAAAACTTTTCTGAAGACAACTCTGGATCAGCGGATCTGAAATATCACCGAAAGGTTTTAAAGGAAGTGCTGACAATTCATCAGCGGTTTGATCTGGTATTAACCCATTGCTGTAATCCCCTTTTCCGGCAGCGTTGTATAATTTAAAAATCATGGGATAGATTTCCCATTTCGGAACAAGCTGCGGATTTCTGTAGTCCTTAATAACGAAACTGGCCATATCCTTACCTAGTGTTTGCTGCCCGGATTGAATAACAGTCAGATAAGGTCTTAGCGAATTGATCAGCAGTTCGGCCGCAGATGCCGTATGACTACCTGTCAATACATAAACTCTGCTAAGGTTGAGCCGATAATCGGAAAGCCCGGAAAAACTGACTTTCTGGACGGTTTGAACCTTACCCAGTTCTGCGCCAAAACTACTTTTTCTTGAACCTGCATTTGAATTCCCCCGATATTCTACGAAAGTAGCGCCCTCAGTAGCATTGGAAGAGATCAGCGCAGCTAAGGTAGCCGCGACAGGTACACTGCCTCCGGGATTATAACGGAGGTCAACAATTAATTCCTGAACTTGCTCCTGTTTAAAATAAGTAAAAGCCTTTTTTAATTGTACTAAGGCACTTTCTTCAAAAGAATTTAAAAACAGGTAACCATAAGTTTGACCACCAGATTCAAACGCTTTATAAGTGTATACCGGATCTTCGGAATTGGTTAACCTGGAAATTTTAATTGTTCCGGTTTTCCCAGCCAATTCAAGTTCTGCGCTTTGCTGTAGAATACTTGTGGTGGTTAGTGCTGCGATATTAGCTGCGGATGGCACTGTTCCATTGATGGTTTTAATCAGATCTCCTCGCGTCAATCCTTTCTCTGCACCTCTGGAACCTGGAACGACCAGGCTGATTACTGTTTGCACCTGCCCGTCCCCGGTCTGCAAGGTAATCCAGTCAAATCCTAAAGTATGCGCTAAAGATGGCGGGTAGCTTTCCGGAAGATCCGGATTTACCAGTGCAGAGAAACGGTCAGCACCATTTCGCAGCCCTTTAAAAAAAGCCTGAGGATCGGTATTCAGCTCAGGTTTTCCGGGTAAACTTGTATTCCAGTAATAATATACTTTCATACTGTCCAGCACCCAGGAATTGATACTTTCCTGGCTGCCGGCAGGATAATCTGGTTTGTCTTCCGGTTTACGGCAACCAGTGATGGAGAAAAAAAACAGGTATAATAGCAGCGTTTTGATCAACAGAGAGCATGTCTTCATAAAAACGTTAATATCGATGTACAGTAAATGTAGCCGCTCTGTATAAAGTTTATATTAAGATAAAAACATATAATACTGCGAAAAGCAATTGCACTCCCCGGTTAGTAAAACTATCATTATATTAGTCACATTTATTAAGATTATGATTAGAAAAACAAGTATCACAGCCCTTTTCCTTTTATTTTTAAGCACTCAGCTTTTTGCACAACGGCTCATTATCGGAACTTATAATCTGCGTAATGATAACAAAGGTGACATAGGCAATCTATGGGTACAAAGAGCCCCGGTTGTTGCTAACCTGTTACGCTTTCATCAATACGACGTTTTCGGGATTCAGGAAGGTTTTAAAAACCAACTGGACGACATTAACAACGCTTTACCAGAATATGCACATTATGGCCGTGGCCGTGATGATGGAAAAGACGGTGGTGAACACTCTTCTATTTTTTATAAAAAAGATAAATTCAAGCTCTTAAAAAAGGGAGACTTCTGGTTGTCAGAAACTCCTGATCAACCAGGTTTAGGCTGGGATGCCACTTGCTGCAACCGGATTTGTACCTGGATTGAATTACAGGACATAAAAACTGGCAGCAAATTCTACTATTTCAACGCACATTTTGACCACCAGGGAAAAATTGCAAGAGTAGAAAGCAGTAAACTGATCGTCCGTAAAATGAAAGAAATCGCAGGGAATGAACCAGCTGTATTTACAGGCGACTTAAATGGCGGACAAGACAGTGAATGGTATTTGACCTTAGCCAGATCTGGTTATCTGAACGACACTTATGGCCAGGTTAAATATCCTTATGTAAACAATCCCTCTTTCAATGAATTCGGTAAACACCTGGATGGATTTGAAATCATAGACCATGTATTTGTAACCAAAGACTTTAAAGCAGACAGATGGGGTATTTTAACTGATTCTTATCAAGGTAAGTATCCTTCAGACCATTTTCCTATCTTAGTGGAGGTAACACTTAAATAATCAGTAATGAACAAAAACAGAAGAAAATTTATCGGGACAGCTGCTGTTCTTGTCGCAGGAACCGCCGCAGCAACAGCAATGCCAATGATGCCAGCAAATAACGAAATGAAAAACAAAGAAGAATTTCCGGTAGTGCATCATGTTTTCTTCTGGTTGAAAAACCCGGCTTCAATAGCAGACCGTGACCAGCTGGTTGCCGGTGTAAAAACGCTTTCAGCTATAGAAACAGTAAATCACCTTAAAGTAGGTATCGTAGCCAGTACAGAAAAGCGCGATGTAGTAGATAACAGCTGGGCAGTGTCCGAACTGATTTTCTTTAAAGACCTGGCCGGACAAGCGGTTTACCAGACCCATCCGATACACCTGGAATTCATAAAAAATTGCAGTCACTTATGGGAAAAAGTTATTGTTTACGATGCTATAGATGCCTGAGAAATCTCAGGCTATTTAAGCGCAATCCGGTAAGAACATCTCCTGTCTCCGGAAACGATATGGTCTAACCGGTTAATATCCACTTTTTCTCCCAATACAAATCTGAATACATTCAGTTCTCCAGAGCAAAATCCCCGGCAGGAAGTTGCAGCTGCACAGATAGGACAATGATTTTCAATGAATAAATAGCCATCCTCATCCTTACTGTACTCTGCCATATAGCCCTCTCTGCTTCTGATCTCTGTTAGTTTTGCAATCCTTTCTTCCAGCTCATCAATAGGCTCCAATTCCAGCATGTATTTATCTCTGCCTGTCTGCTCACTGGCATCCATTACACTTTGCAGCGCATTGTCCCCTAAAGTACTTCTGATCATATTAATCAGTTTTACAGTAAGTTCAGCATGAGTATCAGGAAATTTAGCATGCCCGGAAGCTGTTAAACTAAAGAATTGTTTAGGCCTGCCTACCCCGCTGGATTCGTTCGCAGCTTCAATTAACCCTTCCTCTGTATATTTTAATAATTGTAACCTCGCGCCTTCCTTTGTCATGCCAAGTTCTTGCGCAATTGCGGAAGCAGTTAAGGCACCACGGGTTTTAAGCAGCATCAGGAATCTGTTTGTCATCATAAATTAATAAAACAAGTGTTTGGTTGTTTTATTAACAAAAGTACTAACTTTGCTGAACTTATTCATATTTTAAATCATAGTTATGCCTTTAAAATTACGCACAATCATAGTTATGTCTACTTCGGAAAAACAACCAGTATTTCTTGTTCCCTATTGGAATGTGCTGATGCGAAAGACATCCTGATCATTTGCTGCCCTGCAACTGATTTTTCTTAAAACCGCAATTAAGCAATAAAGGGCCATCATCCACCTTTATTCTTTACCCCTTAAAAAAATGATTTTATGTGGGCAGGGGATCCCTGTGCCCAAAATAAAATGAAACTGCCAATACAACAACAAACAAAATGGAAGAAATTATCAATAAAGTGGAACTGAGCGGTATTATCACGCTGGATCTGATTAATTACAAACCCCTTAAACAAGAATACATAGCTTTTGATCTTGTGCCTTATTTATTCCAGGGATACCTGTTAAAAGAGAAAGTATTCCGGGTAGATATGATCCAGATTAACTGGAGTCAGTTTACCGGAAAAGAGATAATTATTCACTGCTCAAATGATGCGATCGTCCCTTATTGGGCTTATGTATATATCACCTCATTGCTTAAGCCTTTTACCGGTTGCGTCTACTTTGCCAATCAGCAGGATCATACGGAGCTGATCTGGATGGAAAGAGTAAAAAAGATAGACTATAGTACATTCAATGATCAAAAAGTAGTGCTTAAAGCAAGTACGATAGTTCCTCCTGAAGTTTACGTCTGCGCCACAGGCTACCTGATGGAACACGTACAAAGCCTGATGTGGGGAGAAGCCGGTTCTCCGATCATGATTTATAAAAAGAAAAAAAACTCATAAAAACCATAATGAAACCATCATGTGCGGCAGAACACCAACCGAAATGAACAAAATCGCGTAGCACATGATAGCTTCATCGCCATTAAACAACAATTATATACTGATGAAAACAACGCTAATTTACTCCTGCCTTTCAGCTTGCCTGATTTTATCTTCCTGTGGAAATTCTAAAAACCCGCAGCAGCAGGAGAATATACAAGAATTCCCCGTTTTATCTATTGTACCGCAAAAGGCCGGTCTTTTTGCAGAATATCCGGCTACCCTGCAAGGAGAACAAACCGTAGAGATCCGTTCCAAAGTAGATGGTTACATCGAACAGGTTTATGTATCAGAAGGAACAATAGTTACTAAAGGACAACCTTTATTTAAAATAGATGCCAATAGTTTCCAGCAGGAAATGAATAATAAAAATGCAGCAGTACTTGCCGCTGTAGCTAACCTGGAAACTGCCAGCACTCAAACAGAAAGGACAAAAGTACTGGTAGAAAAGAAAATTGTAAACTCCTTTGAACTTACTTCTGCCAAAAATGCAGAGCAGGTAAAAAAAGCAGAGCTTAATCAGGCAAAAGCAGATCTCTCGGCAGCGAAATCCAAACTTGCTTATACCAATATTGTAAGTCCTATTAACGGGGTTGTAGGAAGTTTGCCTTATAAAATAGGCAGCCTGGTGAGCAGTACCTCCGAAACTGCTTTAACCACTATTGCCAACACCAAACAGATCTATGCTTACTTTTCTATGAGTCAGCAGCAGTTAGGCACATTCTTAAATCAATATGATGGCCAGAAAGTCAATGAGAAATTCAAGCATATGCCACAGGTATCTCTATTAATGCAAGGCGGAGAAATGTACAGCATAAAAGGTAAAATTGAAACACTGAGCGGTGTACTGAATGCCTCAACCGGGGCTGCAAATTTTAAAGCAGTATTCCCAAACCCGGAAGCCAGATTATGGAGTGGTGCAAGTGCGACTATCAGAATCCCAACTCAGTTAAACCATGCAATTATGGTACCTAAGTCTGCAACCTTCGAATTGCAGGGCAAATACTTTGTCTTTAAAGTTGACCAGAAAAATATCGTTCACCATACGGCAATTGATATTTTGGAAGCTGTTACGGATAAAGACTACGTGGTTACCAAAGGACTGGCCGCAGGCGACCAGATCGTTACCGGGGGCCTGGGTAATTTAAAAGACGGTATGAAAATTAAACCCAATCCTTCAACCTCGAAATAAGCATAAACATGTTAAAGAAATTTATTGAAAACCCGGTATTGTCTACGGTCATATCGATCATTATAGTCATCCTGGGAATATTAGGATTGACCTCCTTACCGATCTCCCAATATCCCGATATTGCCCCGCCCACAGTTTCTGTAACGGCTGCCTATCAGGGTGCCAATGCCAATGTGGTGATGAAAAGCGTCATTATTCCACTAGAAGAACAGATTAACGGGGTAGAGCATATGACTTATATGACCTCTACTGCAAGTAATAACGGAAGTGCTACGATTACGATCTTCTTTAAACAGGGAACAGATCCTGATCAGGCAGCTATTAATGTGCAAAACAGAGTGACTAAAGCAACCAGTTTACTACCTGAAGAGGTAATCAAAGCCGGGATCACAACCAGTAAGGAACTGAGCAGTCAGGCCTATAGTTTTTTACTTTACAGCAGCAACCCTGTCTATGACCAGAAATTCCTGGACAATTACCTGAGGATAAACATCATGCCTCAAATGAAACGGGTAAATGGCGTGGGAAGCACACAAATTTACGGCATGCAGGAATATTCTATGAGAATCTGGTTAAAACCCGGTGCCATGGCGAATCAGGGCTTAATCCCGGATGATATTGTAGCAGCGCTGAAAGAACAAAACATTGAAGCTGCACCCGGTAAATTGGGAGAAAACAGTAATCAGTCTGTTCAGTATACCTTGAAATATACTGGCCGTTTAGAAGAAGTCAAACAGTTTGAAGATATTATCCTTCGCAGTGCTAAACAAGGCGGTTTATTACGCCTTAAAGATGTGGCTGACATAGAATTCGGTGCACAGGATTATACCACTTCGCTGATCACGCAAGGAAAGGTTTCTTCGGGAGGTGCCATCAGCCAGACTTCTGGTGCAAATGCCAGGGAGCTGATTATTGCCTGTGAAAATATCTTAAAGGAGGCTTCGAAAGACTTCCCTCCGGGTGTAACTTATCATCCCTTCTCCAATGCCAATGATTTTCTGAATGCGTCAATTGAAAAAGTAGTCTCCACTTTAATAGAAGCATTTATCCTGGTTTTTATTGTTGTCTTTATTTTCCTTCAGGATTTAAGATCAACTTTAATTCCTGCGATAGCAGTACCGGTAGCGATTATCGGAACATTCTTTTTCCTGAAACTTTTTGGTTTCACGATCAACCTGCTTACTTTATTCGCTTTAGTACTGGCCATTGGAATTGTGGTCGATGATGCGATTGTAGTTGTCGAGGCGGTACATGCGAAACTGGATCAGGGTGCAAAATCAGCCAAAAAGGCTACGATGCATGCGATGAGTGAAATCAGTGGTGCCATCATTTCGATCACCCTGATTATGTCGGCTGTATTCCTTCCTGTAACTTTTATTACAGGCTCTGCGGGAGTTTTTTACAAGCAATTCGGATTAACACTTGCAGTGGCTATTGTGATTTCAGCGGTAAATGCTTTAACACTGAGCCCTGCTTTATGTGCTATATTTCTGAAACCACATGGGCCTGAAAAACATACGCAGCCAACTGGATTCTTACCTAAATTCTATGCTGGCTTTAATACTGCATTTGAAGCGGTGACCAATAAATATATTGGAGGAGTCCGGTTTTTGATCCGTAGAAAATGGGTATCTATAGCTGGAATTGCAGTATTTGCGGGAATCTTTTATTTCCTGATCAAGACTACTCCTACCGGGTTTGTACCGAATGAAGACAGTGGAGCAATTTATGGAGATGTGATCCTCCCTCCTGCCTCAACCTTGCAACGCACAGAAGAAATCACTAATCTGGTAGATAGTATAGCCCGTTCCATTCCTGAAGTAGAACTTTCTTCCAGGTTGGCCGGAATGGACTTGATCAATGGATTTGGTGGTTCGTATGGTGCACTGTTTATCCGCCTGAAACCATGGAAAGAAAGGAAAGATAAAAACCAGGATGTGACTAGTATTGTCAATCAGCTATTTGCAAAAACAGGCCATATTAAAGGTGCTAAAGTCATCTTCTTTGCTGCACCAACCTTACAGGGATTTGGAAACAACAATGGTTTTGAAGTTCAGCTTCAGGACAAAACTGGTGGTAGTTATGCAAATTTCTCAGAAAACATAGGGAAGTTCATGGCTGCGCTGAACCAGCGTCCGGAAATCATGTATGCAGCAACACCATTTAACATTGGCTTCCCTGAATTGGAAGTGAATGTAAATGTAGCTAAATGTAAAGATGCAGGTGTGAATGTAAAGACCGTATTGAATACACTTCAAGGGTATTATGGTGGGTTATATGCTTCAGATTTTAACAAATTTGGTAAGCAATACCGGGTAATGATGCAGTCTCACCCCGATTCCAGAGGTAAAGAGGCAGATATCAATAAGGTATTTGTAAGAACAGATAAAGGAATAATGGCACCTATCACAGAATTCGTGACGCTTAAGAAAACTTATGGCCCTGAATTTATCAACCGCTTTAACTTATTTACTTCTACTACGGTAACCGGAACACCTAAAATAGGTTATAGCTCTGGAGATGCGATCAAGGCAATCAATGAAGTTGCTGCACAGACTTTAGGCCGTGGTTATTCTCATGAATTCTCCGGACTAACTAAGGAAGAACTTTCCAGCGGCAGCCAGACGACCTTAATCTTTGCACTGTGCCTGATCTTTATCTATTTTCTGTTAAGTGCACAGTATAAGAGCTATATCCTGCCAATGGCCGTATTATTGTCTTTACCGATCGGACTAGCAGGGGCATTTATCTTTGCCAAAATATTCGGTATAGACAACAATATCTTCTTGCAGATCAGTCTGATTATGCTGATCGGACTACTGGCCAAAAATGCGATTCTGATTGTTGAATTTGCTTTAATGCACAGATTAAGTGGCAGAAGCATAACCCAGTCAGCAATTTATGGTGCAAAGGCCAGGTTAAGACCTATCTTAATGACCTCTTTTGCTTTCATTTTCGGACTGATCCCATTAATGCTGGCTACTGGCGCAGGTGCATTGAGTAATAAATCAATCGGAACGGCCGCTGTTGGTGGAATGCTGATCGGTACCCTGTTCGGTGTATTTGTAATTCCTGTATTATTTATTCTTTTTCAGGCTCTGCATGAGAAAATATCAGGTGTACACCCGCCTAAGCATGCTCCTTCACCTTTTCCAGAAATCATTTAATTATATGAAAAAAGTATTTCACTCTTTCCTGATTCCTTTGGTAATCGTTTCAGGTCTATGGAGTTCTTGTAAGGTAACCAGTCCTTATAGCAAACCCGCAATTTCCAGCGCGCCGGCTTACCGCGATGGAAATCTTTCAGATACCACAAATATGACAGGTTTAAAATGGTCAGCAGTGTTCACTGATACCATATTAAATCATTTGATCCTGCAAGGTTTACAAGCAAATTTTGACTTGAAGATCGCTATTGAACGCATCAATGAAGCAAAAGCAAATTTAAGAATGAGCAAAGCTGCTTTTTTGCCTGAGGTTAATACCAATGTTTCAGTTAAACAGTCAAAATTAGCGTATCCTCAAAGCTTTGGCATTTTTGACAATTCCACGCAGTACGATTTCGGGATTACAACTGCCTGGGAAATTGATGTCTGGGGTAAACTGAGCAGTGTTAAACGCGCATCATTAGCGGAATTGCTAGCCTCTGATGCAGCTAAAAGAGCTATACAAACGCAATTGATAGCTAACATTGCCAATTACTATTATGATCTGCTAACACTGGATGAACAACTGGCAGTGACACAAAAAACGGCTTTAAACAGAAAGGCTGATGCAGAGGCTATTCAACTTCTTTTTGAAAGCTCTGTACTAAACGGGGTCGCGGTGGTACAAAGTGAGGCTAATTATTATGAGGCCGATCTGGCTATTCCTGATATCGAACAGAAGATTAAGGAAACGGAACATGCTTTAAGCGTCTTGCTTGCCAGGGCACCCGGAAAAATTGAAAGGACATCATTGCATCAGCAAAAGCTGGATTATGATTTAAAACCTGGTATTCCTGCCCAGTTACTGGCCAACAGACCAGATGTGCAACAAGCTGAATACGTTTTCAGAGCCGCATTTGAACGCACAAACGTGGCAAAAACCAATTTCTATCCTGCATTAACCATTACCGCAGCAGGAGGTTTTTCAAGTCTTACCCTTAAAGAATGGATAAACAGTGCTGGTTTATTTGCAAATATTGCAGGCGGCCTTACGCAGCCAATTTTCAACAGAGGTATCAATAAAGCAAAGTTAACGACTGCACAGTCGCAGCAAAATCAAGCACTGTACAATTTTGAACTGTCTCTTTTAAAAGCCAGCCAGGAGGTATCCGATGCATTAGCTGTTTACCAGTCTGCAACGCAAAAAGCTGATAAGCGGCAAAAACAATTAAGCGCTTTAACGAAAGCAGTATCCTTCAATAAGGAACTGCTGAATTATAGTAAGAACACAAATTATACGGATGTACTGACTGCCGAACAAAATCTGCTGACCGCAGAACTAAAAGGCATCAATGATCAGAGTCAGAAATTACATGCAGTGGTTAATTTATACCGCGCATTAGGTGGTGGGTGGAAATAAGTTGTTCAGACAGCTGCAAAGATTACTTTAGGGTAGTTTTTGCAGCCTGTTTTTTTTAATTGTATTGCTTATCTTTATCGTATGAACACGAATCCTGCAAACAACCCATACTATTCCAGAACGAAAGATACTAAATTAGAGGTTTCCAATACGGAATGGAAAAAGATTTTGCCTGCTGATCTATACCATGTTGCGAGAGAACAAGGTACTGAACGTGCATTTGCAGGAAAATACTGGGATAGTGAGGAAACCGGTACTTATTACTGTGCAGTTTGCGGAAATATATTGTTCAAATCTGATGCTAAGTTTGCAAGCAGCTGCGGATGGCCAAGTTTCTTTGAAACGATCAAACCCAGCAGTGTAATTTATAAAGAAGATATCAGCTATGGCATGCGCAGAGTTGAAGTAACCTGTGGCCGTTGTGATTCTCACCTTGGACATATTTTCAATGACGGCCCCGCCCCAACGCATCAGCGGTTCTGTATGAATTCTGTTTCCCTTGAATTTGAACCTGATCAGCAGTAAACAAACCTGATCAGCAATCAGCTTTCTACAGGACACAATCTTGTTACCATTCGGAGGATAAAACCTTTTATAGCTACCTTTAATTTATAATCAACTAAATTAATGAAAGCTATCCAAACACACTCTTATTTAAAGCATAGCACAAAAGCACTTGTTATTTCCCTGCTGCTCACGGGAAATATCGGCTATGCGCAAACAAAAAACCAGGTTATTGACAACATTGTAAAAGAAGCTGCTGAAAATTCTCAGTTAGAGAACCTTGCACATGAATTGATGGATGTAGTCGGCCCGCGTTTAGTAGGTTCGCCACAAATGAAACAAGCTAATGACTGGGCAGTAACGAAGTATGCAGGCTGGGGAATTACAGCAAAAAATGAGAAATGGGGTGAATGGCGCGGTTGGGAAAGAGGGATTTCTCATATTGACATGGTTTATCCCCGCGTAAAATCTTTAGAAGGAATGCAATTGGCCTGGAGCCCAGGTACCAAAGGAAAATCTGTAGTTGCAGAAACAGTAGTCCTTCCAGCATTTGCTGATTCAGTTGCTTTTAAGAACTGGCTGCCAACAGTTAAAGGAAAATTCGTCTTGTTCTCGATGAACCAGCCTACAGGAAGACCTGATTATAACTGGGCAGAGTTTGCCACTCCTGAATCTTTTGACAAAATGAAAACCAGCAGAACTGCACAGACTACGGCCTGGTTTGCTAATATCAAAAAAACAGGTTTAACTTTAAAAACGCTGCCTGCTGCATTTGAAAAAGCAGGTGCACTGGGTGTAGTGACCTGTAACTGGTCAAATGCCTTCGGCTCCAATAAAATATTCGGAGCAAATACAAAAACAATTCCCACAGTAGATATATCTTTAGAAGATTTCGGACTATTGTACAGACTAACTGAGTCTGGCAACAAACCTAAAATCAGTGTCCATGTAGAATCTAAAGAACAAGGCCTGGTGCCAACGTTCAATACGATAGCTGAAATTAAAGGCACGGAGAAACCTGATGAATATGTGATTTTATCCGCACATTTCGATTCATGGGATGGTGGGACCGGTGCAACTGATAATGGCACAGGAACGATTACCATGATGGAGGCTGCAAGAATCCTGAAAAAGATGTACCCTAATCCTAAAAGAACCATTTTAATTGGACATTGGGGAAGTGAAGAACAGGGGCTAAACGGCTCCAGAGCCTTTGTGGAAGATCATCCTGAAATTGTAAAAAATATACAAGTGGTATTTAACCAGGACAACGGTACCGGAAGAGTTGTAAATCTTGCAGGACAAGGTTTCCTGAACTCTTATGATTACCTGGGCCGCTGGTTAACAAACGTACCTGAAAGTATCAAAAAACATATTACGACCAATTTCCCTGGTGCTCCGGGTGGTGGCGGTTCTGATTTTGCATCCTTTGTTGCTGCGGGTGCGCCTGCATTCTCGTTAAGTTCTAACAGCTGGTCTTACGGAACTTATACCTGGCATACCAACAGAGATACTTATGATAAGATTGTATTTGATGATGTACGCAACAATGCTACGTTGACTGCAATCCTGGCTTATATGGCTAGTGAAGATCCGGAAAAGACATCGAGAGACAGAGTTGTATTACCTGTTAATCCTAAAACCGGTGAACCAGGTACCTGGCCTCCGGTTGTGAAACCTACCCGCAAAGGTGGAGTAAACTAATTTATAAGATATTTTAAAAATAAGCCGGCTCTTGAAAAATCAAGAGCCGGCTTATTTTTTTTCAGGATAAATTGCTGATATTAATAAGATGAAATCTGAATTCCGCCGCTATCTTTTATTCTGTTTAACCTTAATGCTGGCCTTTGCCTGTAGTCCTAAAATCTCAGCCGATTCAGTGCTCCGGGTTGGATCTACAGGTGACTATCCTCCATTGACCAGTTTTGATACGGTTACACATCAATTTCATGGGGAGGATATTGAACTGGCTTTACGTTTAGGAAAACACTTAGGCAAGAAGGTAATTTTTGTTAAAACCACATGGAAAGACCTGAGCTCCGACCTGCTGGACAGGAAATTTGATATTGCAGCAGGTGGGATTTCAGTGAATGCAACAAGGGCAAAACTATTCAACTTCTCTGTCCCGTTACTTATGGATCGTAAGGTGGCCGTTTTCCGCTTAGCAGACCGTTCAAAATTCATAGACTTTAATGCCATAGATCAACCGGCAGTCAGGATCATTGAGAATATAGGAGGAACGAATGAAACATTTGCCAGAAAGAATATAAAAAACGCAACGATAAAAGTTATTCCAGACAACCAGCAGGTTTTTAAAGCCCTGTTAAACAAAGAGGCAGATGTAATGTTTACGGATGAGACAGAAGCGAAATATCAGCAGAAAAAACATCCTGAACTTTACTGGATCAAATTAACAGAACAGCTCAGTCCTGCTTATGCTAAAGCAATGATGTACAACAAAGCAGATACAGTATTGCAGCGGAAAGCAGATGAATGGTTAAAAAAGCAAAACAAATAGCCATATCCTTATGGAATTAACCTCATCAGCGCATCCTGTCTGTATATTAAATAATAGCGTTTATGAAAAATCCCATTCTAATTTATTTAGCCCTGGCATCAACGGTTTTATACAGTTGCCGTCAGGATAACGGTAAAAACCCGGAGAAACCAATAGCCACAAATTGTTATATGGCTGTAGATGGCAGAGATACCGCCAAAATGGAACTTCAATCTTTTAGTAAGGGAAGAGTCAGCGGAAATCTCGTGGTGAATTATTATAAAAAAGATAACAATCACGGAGAATTTGAGGGGGCATTTAAAGGCGATACCTTATTCGTTATTTATTCCTTCAAAATCGGCAAAAACTCTATAGGTTATAAAAACCCGCTTGCCTTCCTGAAAAAAGACGACAAATTAGTCATGGGTATTGGAAAGATGGAAGGCGTACTGGGCAGAATCTATTTCAGAAAAGATATTCCGATAGACTTTGCACAGGGTAGATTTATCTATGCACCCCTAAACTGCAAAAAGGAGCTTAAATAGCTCCTTCATTAATTTTTATCTGCTTTCTGACACCTCAGGATGAAGAAAATACTTCCGTAAAGGAACAAAACTATCATCCATTTCGTAGACCAGCGGAATCCCCGTAGGCACTTCATAATTGATAATATCTTCATCCGAAAGCTGATCAAGATATTTGACCAGTCCCCGAAGCGTATTCCCATGTGCTGCAATCAAAATATGTTTCCCGCTTTTAAGTGCTGGCGAGATTTCGTTCTGATAATAAGGGATAACCCTTTTCATCATCATTTCCAGACTTTCAGTTAAAGGTAAAAGTGAAGGATCGATACCTGCATAGCGCAGATCTTTAAAAGGTGAACGGCTATCTTCGGCAGTTAATGCTGGTGGTGGAACCGTAAAACTCCTTCTCCAGGTCAATACTTGTTCCGCGCTATATTTGTTGATGGTATCAGCTTTATTAAGCCCCTGAAGCGCACCATAATACCGCTCATTTAGCTGCCATGCTTTGACTTCAGGGATCCAGAGTGAATCCATAGCTTCCAATACGATATGTAAAGTTTTGATTGCCCTTTTCAGAACAGAAGTATAAGCGATATCAAAGGTAAAACCCGCTTTGGCAAGTAATTGACCAGCCTGTAAAGCTTCAGTCCTGCCCTGTTCACTTAAATCGACATCCTGCCAGCCCGTGAACCTGTTTTCAAGGTTCCATTCACTTTGTCCATGGCGTATTAAAACTAGTTTATTCATGAAAATTTATTTATGCTCTTTGTAGAACATAAAAAACAGCCCTTTTGTTTAATTAGCCCTGTTCGAATAAATCTCTGAAATTTCCAGGTTCATTTTTTTAATCTCCAGAACCAGGTCGTGCAAAATAGCCACATTGGGATTGGAAGTATCCATGAATTCAAGCTCATGAGCACCTTTTCCGTATAATCCGTCTTCCATTAAAAAGTCGTGGTCAACCTCCTGCTCCATAACCAGCTTGCATAAAAAGAAAAAAGCATTGGCAGTTGCAAAAGGTAATTCTGTAATCGCTTCTTCCACATCATTGTCAATTACCCCTTCTGCGTAATCACACAGTTCATAATAAAGCGTACAAGCCAGCTCATGAATGCGTTCATCTGAATACAATTCATCCAGATCTATGCCATGTAACAAACAAAAGGTATCAACCGCGGCATTAATATGCGCTATACAATCGCGGATAGCTATTGAGATAGCATCATCAGAAGCCTCCAGCAGTTCAAAATACATAACTGGTGTCACATCACCTTCATCCAGCCCTTTTAAGGGCGTAACCTCATTTTCTACAATGGAACGATACCCATATTCAGCAAATTTCATCGTAGAAAAACTCAATACGTGAATCACGATAGGTAAGATATCTTCCTGATCATATTTAGTAACTGCCATATTTAATCATTTAAAAGGGAAATTAACTCAATCTTTTCCCGTGCATCAATCTGTCCACAGCTTCTTTAAAAGAACCTGCCCTGGTTACTTCCCCCGAATTAATGAAGAAGATCTCATCTGCATTTTCAATTGTATTTAACCGGTGTGCAATCACTACTAAAGTAGTTTCTTTCGGCAAATTAGCTAAAATCTGTCCAAGCAACTGTTCAGTTATCGTATCAATATTAGCAGTAGCCTCATCCAGAATCAACAATTCCGGTTTACGTAAAACTGCCCGCATAAAGGCAATCAGTTGCTTTTGTCCGATACTCAGACTATTCCCACCCGATAGGATCGCTGTATCCAGCCCTTCATCAAAGGTAGCCAGCAGCCCTTCTAATTTCGCCTCTTTCAGTACATCCAGAAACTGTTCATTACTGAATTTATGATAACGCGGATTACTATAGAGAATATTTTCGCGTACTGTTCCTGTAAATAAGAAAGGCTCCTGCAAGATAAAACCTATTTTCTCCGCACGTTCTTCTGCACTGTAAGTACGGATATCTTTACCACTTAACAAGATTGTCCCTTCCAACGGATCATATAAACGGGCCATTAATGAAGCCGTAGTTGTTTTACCACCTCCCGTTGGCCCTACCAGCGCATAAGTTTTACCACGTTCCATCGCAAAGCTGATGTTATGCAGAATCTCATACCCACCCGGATAACCAAAGTGTACGTTCCTGAATTCCAGAACTGCATTAGTCGGATTTGCAGTATCATCGTAAGAAATAGTCACCAGGTTATTGTTCAGCGATAAAATCTGACTGATCCTGTCCCATCCCGCTAAAGCCAGCTGAAAACTCGTCCATAAAGCTGCTAACTGACGCAACGGGTTATAAAAGTTGGTTGCATAAGAAAGGTAACTCACTAATAAACCAATGGTAAAATTCCCTTGTGTGATCAGGTAAATACCGAACGACAAAACAGTCAATTGTGCAATGGAAGAAAATAATCCAAATACAGGAAGGAAAATATTGTTGGCCAGCCCCGCACCAATCGCAGTTTTATAATTCTTCTGATTCGCCTGATCAAACCGCTTTCTGAAATAATCACGCCTGTTAAAAGCGATAATCACCTTAAAATTATTCAGGCTTTCCTGAATTTCGGCACTCATTGCACCAGTACTCTTCAGGTTTAACGCATTCTTTTTCTTGATCCAGGGAGAGATTAATTTAGTAAAAATCAGGATAAAAGCAGCAGGTACTAAAGCCGCCATTCCCAATTCGATGTTGATGATCAGCAAGAAAATCCCTGCTCCGATCATAATCACGATATTACTAATAAACTGCATCAGTGCCTGTGAAAAGAACTGGCTCAGTTTATCTGTATCATTATTTACCCTTGAAATCAAATCACCTGCTTTATTTTCATTAAAAAAAGCAAGTGGAAGCTGCTGAATTTTATTAAAGATGGCATTCCGCAATTCGAAAATAATACGCTGCCCCAATCCTCCCATTAACTTTGTCTGAAAATAACTGCTCACAAATGCAGTAATGTACATCGCCAACAAAATCCCCGAAAACACCAGTACACCATGATACTGTTTAGTCAGGATATATTTATCAATGGTATGGCCGATTAAAAAAGGGCCCAGTAAGTTTAAAGAAGCATTTAGCAGCACTGCACAGAGTGCAATAATCAATGTCTTTCTTTCCTGCTCTACCAGCTTTAGCAAGCTCTTTACACCCGACCAGGTAGAACTTTTCGCCTCCCCATCAGGCAGGCTGTTCAGGTTATAATTCATAATTGCTTGTACTTTCTTGAGAGTTAAGAATCTGTATATATTCAGGGCTTTTCTGCATCAGCTCCTCATGTGTGCCTTCTGCCAGCAGCTCACCCTGCATCAGCAGGATAATTTTTTCATAATGCTGTACCGCTGCGATCTTCTGTGTAACAGAAATCAAGGTAAGACCAGGATAATTCGCAGTAATATTTGCCAGTATTTTCTGTTCTGTTTGCGGGTCAACCCTTGCCGTAAAATCGTCAAGTAATAATATTTTCGGATTTAAAGCTAATGCGCGGGCCAGCATAATCCGTTGCTTCTGCCCACCAGAAAGACTCAATCCACGTTCAGACACCTTGGTATTCAATCCTTCGGGCATCGCATCTATAAAGTCCTTCAACTCCGCGGTAGCAATAGATTTTGCCAATGACTCATCAGTAACCAGATCACTAAAAGCAATATTTTCACGGATACTCATGTTAAACATAATACTATCCTGAAATACAAACCCTACCTGGGCATGAAAAGCCTCAGACTGATAGTCTTCAATAGGTTTACCATCATATAATACTTTCCCTGAATTCGCATGAATAAGCCCGGTCAGCAAATAAAGCAGCTGAGATTTCCCCGCAGCAGTAGGCCCGATAATTGCAATCTTTGAACCCGGTTCTACTTTAAAAGAAATGTCCTTCAGTGAACATTTCTCTCCATACATAATGCTTACAGCTTGTACATCAATTGCCCCGGTCAAACTGGTTGTTAATGTACCCGTTTCCGCAGGGTCTTCTGCGTTCAGCACCTGGCTGATCCTTCCGAAAGATGCTGTAGCCTGCGCAATCACGTTGCTCATAAAACCAATCACCAGGATCGGGAAAATCAATAAGGCAAGATAACTATTGAAAGCAGCAAAATCCCCGATGGTCATGCTCCCTTTAATCACATAATGCCCGCCTAAAGCAAGAATCGTTAACCCAGCCATATTTGCTGTAAAAACGATGATGGGAATCAGCCATGCGAATAATCTCAAAATTGAGATACCAATATTTTTCGCCTGTGTGCTGGCATTAAAAAACTTCTCATATTCCAGTTGCTGAGAATTAATTACACGGATCAGCGCAGCACCAAGAATACTTTCATTGATCACTTTGTTTAACCAGTCAATAACTTCCCTGCTCTTTTTGAACAGCACTTTTACTTTACCCAATACAATATAATACGCGCCGCCAATAATGGGAATGATACAAATTGTAGTTAAACCCAGTCTCCAGTTAATGCTCAGCAGCAAAATTGTAGCACCAATGATAATAAAAATAGAAGAGACTATAGAAACGATAGCCTGAGAGATAAACAACTTTACAGAATCTACATCCGAAGTCAGATTAGTCAGTAATTTCGAAGGATTGGTTTTCTCAATAAAGACAAAACTCTGTTCTGAAATTTTCCTGGTAATCCTGGTCCGTAAATCGCGCGCAACACGTTCTGATGCAAAAGTCTGTACAATCCCCTGCAAGTAACTGAATACAAAAATGATCAGTGCGACGACCGTAAATTCTACGATGATAGCTTTATAGGAGAAGTTTCCACTATTATAAGCATCAATCCCATGACCAATCATCCGGGGCAGCCATAAATTCAATCCATTGCTGAACAGTGCAAATAGAATGAGCATGATGACCATTGCTCTATAGGGTTTTAACAGGCTGAATATTCCCGGAGGACTCTTTTGATCAGTACTGATTTGTTCTTTCATTTTTAAAGATTATTCCTTCAACCCCAATTCATAAACATTGGTTTATTGAGCCGATGAAGTTATAAATTTTTACAGGAATAATTTATCGGCCATCTCGTTTTAATCATATTTTAACGGTGAATGAACTGTTCAGACCGGTCAGTTTAATTAAACACCTCTTGTTCTTCTGTATAATAGGTTTTCCTTGCTCCTGTTTTCACAATCAGAATAGGCACGCCCGACGGACTGTTAGTTTTCTTTGCACTATGGATTTTCAGGAAATCCCTGACTTCGCCACTGATAATATCCGGGTGAGTTTTGGAAATCTGTTTCACTGCATTTTCCAATACATGTCTGACCGCTTTGGAAAGATCTTTCAGCTTATCATCCGGAATCTTATTCGCCGCAGAAAAAGGGGAAATTCCAGCTTCCCATAAAATCTCATCTGCATAAGCATTGCCGATTCCACGGATAACGTGCTGATCCAGTAACACATTTTTAACTGCTGCTTTTTTTGCAGCAAAAACTTTTTTAAAGAAACCGGCATCTACTTCCGGAGCTAAAGCATCCGGGGTTTCATCAGCAGCAGGATTTAAAGTAGCTTTGGCCATTCCCTGAAAATCAGTCAGACAAAATTGAGTGCCATCTTTAAAAAGCAGTTCAATAATAGCATGTTTAGGAACCGTTTCCTGTTTAGACAAATGAAGTTCACCTTTCAGCATCATATGTATACTTAGTACCGCCTTATTTTCGAATCCGAAGTACAATTCTTTTCCGGCACGGAATACCTGGTTAAGTTTCTGGTCTTCAATAGCAGACTTTAGTTCTTTCACAGAAACATTCAGTTTCTTACCATTTTTCACAATAACTTCTTTCAGCAGTTTGCCGCTTAGTTGCTGTTCAAGATTGCGGCTGAAAATTTCTAAATCTGGTAATTCAGGCATATTGTATAGGTTTTTCGTTAAATGAGGCTAAAATATACGCGAAAAATTCTATTATCCTTTTATTCATAAAAAACATTATCTTTAATTTAGATCAACAAGTGCTCTCAAACTCATTTTTTGATTCTTATAAAAATGAGTCATAATGAAAAAAGTGATTGTACAGGATACCGACCCTGACCTGCTCAATATACTGACCTTCCTGCTGGAAGATGCCAGTTTTGAAGTACTTGCCATACCTCATTATAAAGATGTGGCTTCAAAAATCAACAGCTTTAATCCCGAGCTGATTTTACTCGACTTCAGGCTTTCAGGTGAAGAATGCACCTGTTTATGTGCAGCTATCAAAAAGGATTTCCCCTTTCTCCCGGTTCTTGCATTGAGCTGTAACAATAACATTCAAAAACAGTATGCTATTTATGGTTTTGATGGCTATGTCTGTAAACCTTTTGACATTGAACACTTGTTGTCCGTGATGCGCAGATATTAATATCAAATAGCAATCAGCCCGCAGTAACCAGATTATTACCAGTTCCTGAATCAGCATCTTACAGTATTTTATGTAAATTCGGCTAAACCATTTATCATAAAAAATGAATAAAATATTCATCATGCCACTTTTGGCCATCATTGCAGTAACCGCATCCTGCGGAAATAACAAGGAGAAATCCGGCAATGAGCAAACGGGTTACTCCGCTAATCCTTTTAATGAGGCGAGTAAACTTGCTTATCAGACACCAGCATTTGATCAGATTAAGGATGACGATTTTCAACCCGCCTTAGAACAGGGAATGAAAATCCAGTTAGAAGAAATGCAGAAAATTGCAGATAATCCGGATGCTCCGACTTTTGAAAACACCTTGGTGGCGATGGAAAAAAGCGGGCAGATGTTAACCAGGACAAACAATGTATTTAGTGCTTTAACAAGTGGAAATACGAATCCTAAACTACAAAAAGTACAAGAAGAAATTGCGCCGAAACAAGCAGCTCATCAGGATGCTATTTATCTGAACTCCAAATTATTTAAACGGGTACAGGCAATTTATGATAAACGTGAACAATTGAAACTCGATCCGGAGTCTAAACGCCTGGTTGAGTTCTACGAACAGCAATTTGAACTGGCAGGCGCTAAGCTGTCTGATGCTGATAAAACCAAACTTAAAAAGCTGAACGAAGAAGAAGCATCCTTAAGTACAAAATTCTCTAACCTGTTACTGGCAGCCAACAAAGCAGGAGGGATTTTATTTTCAGACAAAGCAGAACTGGCCGGACTTTCACAAGGGGAACTTGATGCCGCAGCCCAGGATGCTAAAGCAAATAAACAAACAGGCAAATGGTTAATTTCCCTGCAAAACACTACGCAACAGCCTATTTTACGCTCTTTAACCAACCGTGCAACACGCGAAAAAATATTTAAGGCTTCCTGGAACCGCACAGAAAAACAAGATGCCAATGATACACGCAGCACGATTGTACGTATTGCAAAAATAAGAGCTGATAAAGCTAAACTGCTGGGTTTCCCTGATTATGCAAGCTGGAAATTACAAGACCAGATGGCTAAAACACCAGCAGCTGTGGACGCCTTTTTTGCCCAGTTAGTTCCTGCTGCAACTGCTAAAGCCAAAGCTGAGGCCGCAGATATTCAAGCGCAGGCAGATCTGGAAAAGGGAGGTTTTAAAATCCAGCCATGGGATTGGGATTATTACGCAGAGAAAGTCAGAAAGCAAAAATATGATCTGGACGAAAATCAGGTTAAACCCTATTTTGAATTGAACAAGGTATTAGAAAAGGGCGTTTTCTATGCTGCAAATTTATTATATGGAATCACTTTCACAGAACGTCATGACCTTCCGGTTTACCAGAAAGATGTCAGAGTATTTGAGGTATTCGATAAAGATAAATCTACGATCGGTCTGTTCTACTGTGATTATTTCAAACGTGACAATAAATCAGGAGGTGCATGGATGTCTAATTTTGTTGGACAGTCTAAATTGCTAGGTACTAAACCAGTAATTTTCAATGTTTGTAATTTCACCAAACCTGCTGAAGGACAACCTGCTTTAATCAGCTTCAGTGATGTAACAACGATGTTCCACGAATTTGGACACGGCTTGCATGGTTTATTCGCCAATCAGCAATATCCAGCTATATCAGGCACTAATGTAGCGCGTGATTTTGTAGAGTTCCCTTCTCAATTCAATGAGCATTGGGCATTAAATCCACAGGTATTTAAAAACTACGCAGTTCACTATAAAACAGGTGAGTTAATGCCACAGGTTTTAGTAGATAAGATTAAAAAAGCAGCCACTTTTAACCAGGGATATAACCTGACTGAGATACTTGCTGCGGCTTCTTTAGATCTGGCATGGCATAAAATCCCGGCCAGTGCACCACTTCAAAACACGGATGAATTTGAAAAAGCTTCTTTAAAGCAATTGAAACTGGATCTTAATGAAGTTCCACCGCGTTACCGGACCAGCTATTTTTCTCATATCTGGGGAGGAGGTTATGGTGCAGGTTATTATGCCTACCTGTGGACTGAAATGCTCGATGACGATGCTTATTCATGGTTTGAAGAAAACGGAGGCTTAAACAGAGTAAATGGTCAGCGTTTCCGCGATATGATCTTATCCAAAGGAAATACAGAAGATTATGGAAAGCTGTTCCGCGAATTCAGAGGACATGATCCAAAAATCGGCCCTATGGAGAAAAACCGTGGTCTGACTGCAAAATAAAAAGAAATTTCAACTGAACGGGATTAAGCTTACGCTTAATCCCGTTTTTTTATGGGGTGTTATCAATATTGTTGTTATTTTAGCGAGACACACAAATAAAATCAGATGATCCGTATTTACATTTTCTTGCTGACAGCCCTGTGCTTTTTGGGCACCACTGTCATTGCCCAGACCAATTCTCAGAATAGTGGCTGGTTATTCTTGCTTAATAATACTAAAATCAATGAAAAATGGGGAACTCACCTGGATGTTCAGGTCAGGTCTTCAGACAATTGGAGTAACGTGAAAAACTTCTTGTTCAGACCGGGTATAACTTATTTTATCAACCCTCAAAATGATGTGACGCTGGGTTATTTGCTAAGTGAAACTCATAATCAGATTGATGACCTTGGCGAACATAAACTCGTGGAGCACCGGATCTGGCAACAATACATCCACAAGCATAAGATCAGTACCGTGAATGTGAGCCACAGGTTCAGGTTAGAACAACGGTTTGTAGAGAAAATACGTGATCAGGATGTATTTGCACAGCGTTTTAGATATTTTGTCCGTTTCCTTATCCCTTTAAAGAAAGAAGCGCAAAAGTTTGAAGAAGGACTATTTGCAGCCTTGCAAAATGAACTTTTCTTCAATGTTCAGCATAAGGATAAATTAAGCGGTCATTTCTTTGATCAGAACAGAGCTTATGCAGCACTGGGCTATCGTTTCAGTAAGAAGTTCGATCTGGAAGCAGGCTATTTAAACCAGGCCGTAAAAGGTGCAAGTACAAATTCGGTAAATAACGTCATTCAACTGGCAGTATATACCCGGTTTTAATTTAAGAGCCTGTTTAGCTAAGCTAAACAGGCTCTTTTTATATAAACTGACTCAGCAGCATCACCCCTCCCAATCCCAGTACAGAAACCAGGCTTTCCATTACTGTCCAGGTTTTAAAAGTCTCTTTTAAGCTGAGGTTAAAATACTCTTTGAACATCCAGAAGCCTGTATCATTCACATGGGAAAGCATTAAGCTCCCTGCCCCTACAGACAGTACCATGAGTTCTGGTGAAGCCCCTGCGGTAATAAAAGGAATAACCATACCCGATGCTGTTAATGCCGCTACTGTAGCAGAACCTAAAGTAACCCGCAATAGCGCGGCAATCAGCCAGCCCAGAATTAAGGGTGAAACATGCAGATCACCGGTCAATGTTTTCACCTGTTCCCCAATCCCGCTGTCTACCAGTATTTGCTTAAAAGCACCACCCGCAGCTATAATCAGGATAATCATCGCAATACTCTTCACCCCTTCTACACAAGAATCCATTGCTTTTTGCATCGGCATACGCTGAATGGCAATTGTAATGAGAATTGCCATAGTTAATGCTACCGTTGGATTTGCAATAAAGATAAGGATATGCTGAGCGGAAGGATTTTGAGTGATTAACACCCCAACGGTTCCCACTACAATAAAAAATATCGGGGAAAGTGCAATGATGAAACTTTTCAGTCCAGACGGTAAATTTTCCTCTCCCTGCAAGTCCAGTTTCTGATGCGCGCGGTCTGCCTTAGGCAATTTGATAATCGCTCTTGGAAAAAAGATACCTGCGATAATAGCCACAGGAATACTGATAATCAATCCATAAATTAAGGTACGGCCAATATCTGCATGAAAAATGCTCGCTAAGGCAACCGGGCCGGGATGAGGAGGAAGAAAACCATGGGTTACAGACAGTGCAGCAGCCATTGGGATACCCACATATAATTTAGGAAGTTTAGCGGCCGAAGCAATCGTAAACACTAATGGAATCAAAACCACAAAACCTGCATTGTAAAATAAAGGGATACCGACCAGAATACCCGTCAGCAGTACAGCCCATTGTATATTCTGAATACCGAAAATCCTGACCAGTACAAAGACAATTTTCTTTGCCGCTCCACTGTCTTCGGCCAGCTTGCCAACCATTGCCCCCAGTGCCAGTACCATGACCATATCTCCCATCGTATTGCCAATACCTTTGCTCACAGAATTCATTACCTTTTCCACGGGTAAGCCCAGCATCAGCCCAGTAGCTACCGCTACGATCAGCAGTGCAAGCATAGGGCTTACTTTTTTAAGGATCAGGATCAGCAGGATAATTATCCCAAACAGTACGAGTAATAAGTCCATAGTAATTCGGTTAGTCTAATAGTTAAAATGAAAGAAGCCGTTTAATTTGATTTTAAACGGCTTCTTAAGATAGTATTTTAGGATTAAACTGTAGGCTTCAATTGAATATAATCTGCCATTACTCTTAAAGTTTCATCTTCTAAGAAATCAAAATTTTCACTCTTTTTGATCTTGTCCCCCTTTTTAACTGGTGCCAATCCTCTTGTAGCTCTCAATTTATTGGTTTTTTCTAAAGCTTTAACCTCCAGCACCTCCCTTTCTGACTTCAGTTTATTCTCATTCAAAGTAACTGAAGTTTCCAGATTACGTTTTTTCATATCTGCAATATCCTGAACCAGAATCTTGTAATCCAACGATTTCCCCATCCTTGTTTCATGCAGCTTAGCCAGTTCTGTTCTCAATGCAGCCAGGTTAGCCACCGGTACAAAATCCGATTTCTGGATCTCATCCCATGGTAAAGCAGAAGCTTCTGTATCCTCACCTACTTTATCCATTGGATAAAAAGAAGGTAAAGTAATATCCGGCATCACCCCTTTATGCTGTGTACTGCTACCATTTACACGATAAAACTTAGCGATAGTTAAATTGATCTGCCCTAATTGAGGAACTTCAGCTGTTTGAACAGGTTTGCCTGTACTATCCAATTTGACTAAACTAGCTAAACGCTCCAAAATCGAAGGATTAACCAGTTTATTTAAATCAATCGGCTGCTGTACAGTCCCTTTACCATAAGTCTGTGTTCCGATAATCACTCCTCTTCCATAATCTTGTATTGCACCTGCAAAGATCTCAGAAGCAGAAGCAGTTGTACGGTCTACGAGCACTCCAAAAGGCCCGCTCCACGCTACACCAGGATTTTCATCGCTATCTACTTCAACCTCTCCTTTTTGATCTTTCACCTGAACAACAGGCCCCTGATCAATAAACAAACCAGTAAGGTCAATGGCTTCCAGCAAAGACCCTCCGCCATTACCGCGAAGATCCATCACAATCGCATCCACTTTATCTTTATTTTTCAGGGTATCAATTAATAGTTTAACATCACGTGTTGTGCTTTTATAGTTAGCCTCTTTAGCTATTGCAGCTTTAGAATCTATATAAAACGCAGGCACACTAATAATTCCTACTTTATAAGGTTTGCCATTAGAATGGATGGTTTTCACTTCTTTTTTAGCTGATTGATCTTCCATTACGATCTTCTCCCTGGTAATCTCAATAATCACAGGTTTTGAAGACATATCATGGCCTACAGGGATAATTTTCAACCGGACTACAGTCCCTTTAGGGCCTTTGATTTTTGCAACAGCATTGTCCAGTCTCCAGCCAATAATATCTTCAAATTCACCATCCGCTTGTGCAACTCCAATAATCCGGTCTCCTGCATGCAGTTGTTTACTTTTATAAGCCGGCCCGCCTGGTGTCACTTCTGCAATTTTCAGCACATCATTTTCAGATTGCAGATAAGCACCAATCCCTTCTATCGAACGGGACATCTGCTCATTAAACTGACTGGCATTAGATGGATTAAAATAGTTGGTATGCGGGTCTATAGCTCCTGTAAAGGCATCCATCAATACCTGAAATACATCCTGATTATTCAACTTAGAAGATTGTAACTTCAGGTTTTTGTATCTTTTGGTCAATGTTTCCGCATTTTTAGCATCCGAGGTTCCCGCCAGCTTTAAATTAACCAGTTCATATTTAACTTTCTTTTTCCAAATATCATTCAGCGTAGCAATTGACGTTACCCAGGGCATTTTCTCCCGGTTAAAAACATAGGTATCCTGCTGATTGAAATCATATTTATCTTTGATATGCGCCATCGCATAATCCAGCGTTTCATTATATCTTTTGGAATAAATATTAAAGATATAAAATGGGGCACTCAGATCACCGTCTCTGAAAGAATCGTCCAGTGTTGTCCTGAACTGCTCAAAATCTTTAATATCTGAAGCTAGGAAATAATTACGGTAAGGATCCAGTGCTTTGATATACTTATCCAGTACGATCGAAGAGATAGAATCATTTACTACTATCTTTTTATAATTGTAGTTCTCTATCAGCGCAACAACTTGTCTGGCAACCAGGCTTTGCTTTTCATCAGGCATAATATTTGGAATACCCTCCACCACCTGCTGTGGTTTTGGAGTAGCCTGGCAGGCCAGAACGGCTACGGTAAAAGTTGCCACCAATATTCTTTTTAACATCTCTTTAAATAATTTAAAATCCATCCTTGTAACAATAGCTAAATATAATGCCAGTTTCTCACTAAATAACTATAAAATCCTTTTCTATCAAAAAAGGGACAAACGTTGTTGTTTGTCCCTTCCTGTTTATCATTAAATGTCATTCATTATTATTCAACTATAGCCCTGAACATCAAGGCTCCTACCGTTAAATTTGTACGTCCATCAATTAATATTGCTGAACCATTGGCTTTGTTTTCAGTATATAAATCGAAAGCCAGTTCATCGGCTGTTTTAATTACCACGCGTCCTATATCATTTAATTTGAACTCGTGAGTTTCCTCTTTTTCCAAAGTATTGATATTTACTTTATGCAGGATTTCCCTGATTTTACACTTGGTCAGCTTGCTGTTATGCTGTAAGAAATAAGTAATAGAATCATCCATTGGCTTATTATCCATCCAGCACAAATCGGCCTCTATCAATTGAGAACGCTGCGGCAGATAACTCGAATTTACCAGTACGTCTCCCCTGCTGATATCAATATTATCTTTCAGGTGTAAAGTAACAGACTGCCCGGCGGTAGCTTCCTGTGGGGTCTGCTCAAAGATTTCAATCCGGTCAATGACAGAGCTATTGCCCGAAGGTAAAACAGTTACTTTATCATTCACTTTAAAAGCACCGCTCAAAATACGGCCGGCATAACCTCTGTAATCATGTAAAGCTTCAGTTTGAGGACGGATCACCCATTGCACGGGCATCCTTGCATAATGCAGATCCTGGTTCACAGTAACTTCTACTGTTTCCAGAAAATCCAGCAAACTAGTCCCTTGATACCAGGGCATATGCTCCGAAGTATGGACAATATTATCCCCTTTTAAAGCACTCACCGGGATAAAAGTAATATCCTGCAAGTTCAGCTTCGCAGCCATTTTTTTATAGTTTTCAGTGATTGTATTAAATACCTCTTCACTGTAACCTTCCATATCCATTTTATTGATACAGATCACCACATGGCTTACCCCAAGCAGGGAAACCAGGTAAGAATGCCTGATGGTCTGCTCTACTACACCATTTCTCGCATCTACTAAAATAATAGCGAGATTTGCGGTCGATGCACCAGTAACCATATTACGGGTATACTGAATGTGGCCGGGTGTATCTGCAATAATAAACTTCCTTTTCCCGGTCTGAAAGTACTTGTAAGCCACATCAATAGTGATCCCCTGTTCTCTTTCTGCCCGCAGCCCGTCTGTTAAAATAGCCAGATCAATTGTACCATCATCGTTTTTACGGTTCGATTGCTGTAAAGCTTCCAGCTGATCTGCCAGAATAGAACCTGTATCATATAATAACCTGCCGATCAGGGTACTTTTCCCGTCATCAACACTTCCTGCTGTAAAAAACTTAAGTATATTCATTAAAAGTATCCTCCTTTTTTGCGGTCTTCCATCGCTGCTTCAGACACTTTATCGTCCAGGCGGGCACCACGTTCACTTATTTTTGATGCGCTGATTTCATCTATAATATCATCAATCTGATCAGCTTCAGACTCTACTGCCGCAGTACAGCTCATATCTCCAACGGTACGGAACCTCACTTTGCGGTGAGTCACGATATCTGCGTCATCCATATTCAGAAAAGGTGATGCAGCCATTAATTGTCCGTTCCTGGTAATACAATCTCTGTGATGCGCAAAATAAATAGACGGCAGGCTCATTTTCTCTCTGCGGATATAGTTCCATACGTCGAGCTCCGTCCAGTTACTGATGGGGAATACGCGTACATTCTCTCCCTTATGGATTCTGCCGTTATAAATATTCCAAAGCTCAGGACGCTGGCGCTTAGGATCCCATTGACCGAATTCGTCCCTTACCGAGAAGATACGTTCTTTAGCTCTCGCTTTTTCTTCATCTCTTCTGGCCCCGCCGATACAAGCATCAAAGCCATGTTGCGCAATGGTATCCAGTAAGGTCACAGTCTGCAAAGCATTTCTGCTGGCATTTTTACCTTTCTGTTCGATTACTTTTCCGTTATCAATTGATTCCTGCACATAACCCACAATCAGTTTTTCGCCTAAACGCGCTACCATTTCATCCCGGTAATCGATTGTCTCCTGAAAGTTATGCCCGGTATCAATATGTACCAGCGGAAAAGGAAACTTACCTGGACGGAAAGCCTTTTCAGCAAGCCTGACTAATGTAATTGAATCTTTCCCACCAGAAAAAAGCAATGCCGGTTTTTCAAACTGCCCCGCTACCTCACGCAGAATATGAATCGCTTCTGCTTCTAATTCGTCTAAATAATCTAAATTATATTTACTCATGTTGTTTCTCGTTATTTTGTGGTGTGCAAACCACATTCCTTCTTTGACTGATCTTCCCACCACCATCTTCCTGCCCTGAAATCTTCACCTTCCCGAACTGCCCTGGTACAGGGAGCGCAGCCAATGCTCGGAAATCCTTTGTCATGAAGGGTATTGTATACAATGTTATTCTTTTTAATATAGGCTTTGACCTCATCCAGGCTCCAATAAAAGATGGGATGAAACTTAATCAGCTGGTTTTCTTCATCCCATTCCAGATTTGACATATCTGTACGGTTTAAAGATTGTTCTGCCCTGATCCCGGTTACCCAGCATTGATTTCCTTTGAGTGCTCTTTTTAAGGGCACAATCTTCCGGATGGCACAACATTCTTTTCTATTTTCAACGGATTCATAAAAACTATTCGGCCCCTTTTTAGAAACCATAGCTTCCAGTGCCGCTTCATCAGGATGATAAGCATGGATAGGTTTATGATAGTTTTCCAGCGTTCTGTTCCATACGTAATAAGTTTCAGGGAATAGACGGCCAGTTTCCAGTGTAAATACTTTTATGGGCAGGTCATTGGCAAATATCAAATCTGTAATGACCTGGTCTTCCCAGCCAAAACTCGTAGAAAAGGTAATCTGTCCCGCAAATTTCTGCGAAAGGAAAGTCAGGGCTTCTACAGGGCCCATGTCTTTAATCTGCACAGCTATTTCTTCCAGGTACGCTTTCATTTTATATAACTTTTATAATAAACATAACAATACTTCTTAAACTCACCGCAATAACAATAATCCCTACGGCAACCATAATACTCTTAACCGAAATACGGTTAGAAACTTTTGCCGCTATCGGCGCAGCTAAGGCACTCCCGATAACCAATCCCGCTACTGCTTCCCAATGGGCAGACTTCAGCATGGTGATAAAAGTCAGTGAACTCATCAGCGCAATAAAAAAACGGGTCAGTTTTACTGTGCCCAGAGAGAACCTTGCATTTCTGCCGCCGGCAATCAGGCTGGATAAAACAATAGAGCCCCATCCACCACCACCTACAGCATCGATAAAACCACCGAAAAGACCTAATAAGGTAATTTTCTTAATCTTTCCGCCAACTCTCTTTCTGGATACATTAAAGGCTTTGGAAAGGATCACCCCACCAAGTATCAATGTATATAAAGAGATAAATGGTTTGATATAAGTCCCGTAATGCTCCAATGAAGACAACAGGTAAGCACCCGCTACCGCACCCAGAATTCCCGGAATAATCAGTAATTTAAATAGCTTCCAGTTGATATTGCCCATCCGGTAATGCATCCATCCTGCTATACCATTACTGAGTACTTCAGACAAATGGACTCCCATACTGGCCGAAGCCGGCGGAATCCCCATAGACAATGAAAAAGCAGTAGAAGTAACGCCATAAGACATTCCTATTGCCCCGTCTACCATGGCAAAAACGAACCCTCCTGCTAAGAACCAGTAAAACATAGGATTGATCTCTGCTACGTAAGCCTGAAACTCAGGCTCTCTTTGCCAGAAAACAGCAATCAGCACAGCAATTGATAAAACAATTGTTAACCAGATCAACCATTTGAATTTAGGATAAGAAGTTTTCTGAATACCAGGTTCCACAGGTTTCTTAGCAGCAGGTTCTGCAAGTACCGCACTAACTTCATTCAGTTTCTTCACTTTCGAACTGAAATCTCCTTGTAAAGTATTACGAAATGAACTCATTTGCTGTAAAGTAATATCCAGTTCTGCTGGCAGGTTATCATTAAACAATTCTTTTAATCTTTTAGCAATGGTGGGTGATTTACCATTGGTAGAGATTGCAATTTTCAAGTCTCCTTTTTTCACGATAGAACCCAGGTAGAAATCACATAAATCAGGCTTATCAGCCACATTAACCAGCAATTTCAATGCATGGGCATCACGTATTATTTCTTCATTTAATATATTATTATTGGTGGCTGCAATCACGATATCTGCCTGATTAAGATCGGTTGCTGCATAACTTTTCTTCAAAAGCTGAACCTGCGGCAAACGCTTAGCCAACTCATAAACCTCTTCAGTTATCTCCTGGGCAATCACTGTAATTTCTGCCCGTTCACTCTGGCCAAGCACGGCATTCAACTTTTCAAGACCTACAGGCCCTGCTCCGATGATGACCGTATGCAATTGGTTGAGCTTTAAAAAAACAGGAAATAGTTGATTGCCTTTTAGTTCTTCCACAGTTTATAACTCTTCTTTAATGGCTGCAAAAAAATCTTTGATGGGCTGAAATTGAGGATGTAAAGAAACTACTTCACCAAATACTAAAATGGCTGGTGCCCCGATTCCTTTTTCCAGCACAACTTCTTCAATCGTGTCCACAATACCAATGGCCAGCTTTTCTTCTTCGGTAGAACCACTTTGGATTACAGCAACAGGTAAATTCGCTTTTCCCTCCTGTTTGTAAAGCTTGACGATCTCTTTCAGTTTGTTCAGGCCCATCAATACCACTACCGTAGCTTTAGTACGGACAGCCTCATAAAGATCATTGGATATCGCTCCAGAAGCTGTAGATCCTGTCACTACCCAAAAGCTTTCACTTAATCCGCGGTGCGTAACCGGGATCTGCTGTAAACCGGGCACCGAAATCGAACTTGACAATCCGGGAATCATTTGCGCCGGGATATTATACCCTGCTGCAAAATTCAACTCTTCATAACCACGGCCAAATACAAATGGATCACCGCCTTTCAAACGCACTACATGTCCGTAATTGATCGCATAATCCACCATCAGTTTATTGATCGCTTCCTGTGAATAAGAATGTTCACCAGAACGTTTTCCCACATATACTTTGATAGCATCAGCAGCAGCGTATTCCAATACTTTTTCATTCACCAACGCATCGTATAAAACCACATCCGCATCTTTCAATGCATTTGCACCTTTCATTGTGATCAGTTCCGGATCTCCCGGCCCTGCACCAACCAGCGTAATTCTTGGTTCTCTGATTTCTCTTTTTGTTCCTGAATTAATTAACATTTACCTGCGCCTCCCTCTTCGCTCTCATTGCTGAATAAAATTGTGTAGCCTGTTCCAGATAAGCTGTTGCAAACTCTTCTGTAGGCTCATTTTTATTAATTTGCAGTACCAGTTCGTTAAAAGCTGAAGGTAAAACTACCTCACCTGTTTCTACAAAATTGGTATCAAACTCTCTGATTACACCTGTTTGCGTACTGCTGCTGATACTTTTATCCAGTAACAATGCTTTTGCAGTATTTACAAATACACTGTAAGAATGATAAATCGCATCAGACCATGCCTTGCCTTCAAAAGCTGCACCTGCCCATAGTAATTTTTCTTCTCCTTCGAGTAAAAGTGTAGCCACCAAGTCAATCACTACGCCAGCACATTCTCCTACACCAATTGCAGTCACAAAAGTTTCTTCATGTCCCCAGTCTACATACTCCTCATCTTTTAAATCGGTAAGGTCTGCCAGAGGTTTCAATAGCTGGTAAAAGTGATCTTTACCTTTAGCATCGTAATACTGGTGGAAACTTTCATTTTCACCTGAATTCGTACTGTAGTCATCTAAAACTGTACGCAGAATAGCTGGCGCACGTTTAGTTGGCGCTTTAATCACACGTTCGGCAACCCGGCCTTCGCCATTCCCTACTGTTCCGCCACCAATCATCACCTGTATCGCAGGCACAACTTTTCCGTTTGCTTTGACTGAACTTCCATGAAATCCAATGTGTGCCAGGCCGTGCTGACCGCATGAATTCATACAGCCGCTTATTTTTATCTTAATGTCTTTATCGTAAATCAGATCAGGATATTCTTCATGAATTACCCCTTCCAATACCGCTGCAAGAGACATACTGTTTGCAATTCCTAAATTACAAGTATCTGTTCCCGGGCAGGTCGTAATATCACCCACACTATCAAATCCGGGAACCGCAAAGTCCAGCTCATTTAATACGGTATATAATGGGATCAATGCTTCTGCTCTGACAAACTTTAATAATAAGCCCTGGTTCTGGGTAATTCTGATTTCATCCGCCACATAAGGACGTATAGCCGCCACAAATAACCGCGCTTTATCAGTTTTGATATCACCGACTGGTACTTTGATATATACCCCATAAAAACCACTTTGTTTTTGCGGGAATACATTGGTATCCAACCATCTCTTATAATGCGTTTCATCTGCCGGACGCTGATCTGATGCAGCAATAGCCTCTGGCAATGCCGGAAGTGGCACCGTACCCAAATCAACCTCAAAAGATTTTGATTTATTGGCAATAACTTCTTCAGCAATTAAACGGGTTACTTCTTCTAATCCAAGTTTTTGAACCAGGTATTTTAGCCTTGCTTTATTTCTGTTCGTTCTTTCTCCATGACGATCAAAAACCCTTAAAACAGATTCTGAGTAAGGAATCAATTGATCTTCAGGTAAGAAATCATGCACTACACTAGCCAGGAAAGGTTGTGCACCCAGACCACCAGCAAACATGACTTTAAATCCACGCTCTCCTTTTTCATTGAGCTTAGGTATAAAACCTAAATCATGAATATAACTGAAAGCAGTATCTTTCTCTGTTGCTGAAAAAGATATCTTGATTTTCCTGCCCATTTCCTGACAGATAGGGTTCCTTAAAAAATATTTAAACACAGCCTGTGCATAAGGAGAAACATCAAAAAGTTCCTCAGGGTTGATCCCTGCATCAGGCGAAGAAGTTACATTTCTAACAGTATTGCCACAGGCTTCACGTAAAGTAATATCATCACGTTCCAGCTCTGCCCATAGTTCAGGGGTACGATCCAGACTCACATAATGAATCTGAATATCCTGCCTGGTGGTTAAATGCAGATTTCCGCTACCGTATTCATCAGAAACATCGGCAATGCGCAATAACTGTTTAAAGGTGACTTTTCCGAATGGCAATTTAATACGCACCATTTGTACGCCCGGCTGCCGCTGACCATAAACACCACGCGCAAGCCGAAGACTGCGAAACTTTTCGTCGTGTATTTTTCCTTCACGGAAGGCACGGATCTTTTGTTCAAGATCTATGATATCTTTTTCTACTACCGGGTTCTCCAGCTCCGTTCTAAAACTTTGCATGTCAATAAATCTTGGTTAAGGATTGTTTTGTTTAAAAGACGTTTTCAGGGTCTCTTATTCCAAAGATATATATTATACATAGAATTAGTAGTATTTAATATAAAAAAAGAATAACTATACTCATTCAAAGCACATTAAATGGTTATTTTGATTTTCAAAGGATAAAATCTGTTTAAAAAAAAGAAAAAGCCGCTGTCTTTGTTCAAGAAGACAGCGGCTTAATTTTAAAATGCTCAGACCAGATTTATTTAATCATTTGCACGACTCTTCCGTTTAGCGAGACAGTTGCACTATCTGACAAAAGATAGTTTGTTTTTACAATTTTCGGATCCAGCATAGTTAGTTTACTGTTTCCAGGCACGTTCAATGTCGCATTATTGATTTTGGTGTCTGAAGAAAGTGTAAGTTCTGCGCCATAGCCAATTTTAGTACCAACAGTCGCATTTAATGTTTGTACTTCCATCCGATGTAAATAAATACTGACAAAAGAAGCAATCTGTAAATCTAATTGGCCCAGGTTATACCCTTCCATGATGATCTGACTGGAACCTTCTCTAAATCTCTCGTGTTTTTTTATCGCTTCATCTGAAGATATGAAATCTGATATTGTGGTCACACCACTCAATTTTTTGGTTACAATGACAATATGACCATTGATCCAAAGATCTTTATCATTTTTACTAGCTTCGGATGCACCCAAATTCAATGTATGCTGATTAACATTAAATTTAATCTTCTCTTTTATTGACCTGTCAATCCAGATCCCTTCTTTAGCTCCGTATTCAATTTGAATACCACGTAACTTTGCAGTTTGTATATTTAATTTTTCGACCTCACTTAAAGGTGTAAAATCCATTCCGTTAAAACGGCTCTTATATTCTCCCGTCAGATAAACCTTTTTTATGGAGTAATCAAAGGCGAATAAAGATACCAGTGTAACCAATATGGCTGTAATGATGAACATTGTACTTGTTTTCATGATCGTTTAGGTTATTTGGTTGTTTTG
This sequence comes from Pedobacter cryoconitis, assembly GCF_014200595.1. Classification (NCBI taxonomy): domain Bacteria; kingdom Pseudomonadati; phylum Bacteroidota; class Sphingobacteriia; order Sphingobacteriales; family Sphingobacteriaceae; genus Pedobacter; species Pedobacter cryoconitis. Next base: position 717,961 of record NZ_JACHCG010000001.1, on the reverse strand, counting down.
GTAAAGGTTTCATAACGTTGCTGAATCTCTTCTATACTGATATCCAGTAAAGAGATATTTTTGAAAAACTCTGGAAGCTCCTGCCCAAGAAACCGCTCTTTCCGATAGTCTTTCAGCTTTTCTTTAGCATCAGGCGCAACAAAAAGACCAATTCCACGCTTATTCACAAGCACTTCTTTAACCTGAAGAAACTCATAGGCGCGCATCACTGTATTTGGATTCACCTGAAGATCAACCGCCAGTTCCCTGACAGAAGGAAGTTTTTCTATCCATTTCTCTACGAGTATATTATCTCCCACAAATGCTGCTATTTGCAGATATATGGCTTCGTTTTCTCTAAATTCCATTTATACTTGTTTTTCTTTCAGTTTGAAAAATGCAGCAGTCCATAATAATACTGTGACTCCAATAAACATCGTAATTACAATATTATAAGCGAGATCGGATGGTGCTATAAAAAAGCTACGCCCACTCTCTTCCAAAGATATCCCGACAAACATGGGCTGCATGCGTCCATTTGTTCTGAATAATTGATTTATTATAGGCACATTCACCAATTGCAAGATGATCAGTATAACAAAAGCTGCAAAGGCTGTTTTAATGAAATGAAGTTTCTCAAAAAATATAGCTCCTAAAAAAGCGGTTGCATGCAGCAGACCAAAGATTAAAAATGCGATCAGAAACTGATCTTTTTTATCAATCATACTGACCAGTTCATTTTTAATCAGTGGATTGATATTTCCTATACTTATTATAATGAAATCAATTATAAAAAAGCAAATGATAAATATCGCCTGAAAGAACAGGAAGGAATAGGCCCAGCCTACTAAAAAACGTTCAAAATGCGACACTGGCAGTGTCAGTGCCGGAATGGATTTCTTTTTATCACCTAAATCTGAAAAGACCATACTCGTGAAAATCGTACCGGATAAGAACAGGAAAAGATAAAAGAAAACCAGTTGTCCGTTAACACCAAACTCTCCTCCATTAAAATAAGCAGCAGTCCCCATAATCAGGGATAGAATTCCGATCAAAACACCTGTGGAAATTAAATAAGTTTTATACTGCTCTCTTGTATGTTTACTCAGCAGCTTGAAAAAACGCTGAAAACTAAATATGTTGTTCATTTGATTTATTTTAAGCTGTCAATAATTGATTGATGACCAGAGATGATTGCATTAAAAAGCATTTCCATATCTACCCTGCTATATTTTTGCGAAGTATTAGTACTAATAGTATTTACACCAATTGTATTTTCTTCCGTATATAATATGGTTTCAGTATTTGCCTGAGCAGCTGTAGTAAAAAGCAACCTTTCTGCTATGTTATCCAGCGAATTATTTAATACAATTTCTTTCTCATGCAGTACAACCAAAGTATCAATCAGACTATCCAGATCTCTGACCTGATGTGTAGAAATAATCACACACCTTTCTTCAGTCAGCGCAGAAGCGATGATTTTCCTGAATTGTATTTTTGAAGGGATATCCAGTCCATTGGTGGGTTCATCCATAATCAGCAGTGGTGTATTGGTTGCCAGACCGAAACTGATCATGACCTTTTTCTGCTGACCAAAAGATAGTTTACTTAATTGCCTGTCATCAGGCACATCAAACTGCAATAGCATCTTTTTAAATTGCATGGCATCAAAGCCCGGGTAAAAATGTGAAGTACTTTCCATGAACTGTATGGCGGTGAGTGCCGGCATGAAAAGCTCTTCGGGTATAAAAAACAGCTCTTGCAAAAAAGCTGGCAAACGATCTGCGGCATTGTAGTGGTTCAATGTACAATGACCTGCTAAAGGATAAACGAGTCCGGCCAGGTTTTTCAGTAATGTTGATTTCCCCGCTCCATTTTTCCCGAGCAGTCCATAAATATGGCCAGCTTCCAGTTTCAGGTTGAGGTTCTTGAACAATAATGAGTTTTTACTGTAGCCGAAGGTTAAGTTAGTAATCTCTATCATAGTTGTAGCGTCTAGGTGTATTAGTTATCTAATACACTACAAATGTATTAAAGTATTTAACTATTGCAACTTTTATTTATAAATATTTATAACCAGAAAAAATGGCAAAAAAAATACCCGGACATCCACCCGGGTATTTTTTTTATCAACTAAACCTTAACTAGAAAATACTAACCAAATATTTTACTGAGGGCAAAAGTAGTTTTTCAATGTTAAGGGTAAATAAACAATATATTATTAAAACCGAGATAATAAGGCAAACAAGGGGGAAAACATTATCTTTTCCATTTGACACATTTCACCCTGGATTTCCAAAAATATCTAGCGAATAACTTGTGCAGGCATCACAGCATCCTGATCTACTTCAACTAGTTTTTTAGTAATGCTGTCGCGCAAGAAATATTTTCGGTCAGCGTGTATACTTCCTTTATCATTAAATGTGAGCGTATAGCTGTTTGGGAAAGATCTCCCTTCACTTACATAATGTTTTACAAACATAAAATCCAAAATTTGATATTTGTAGAATTTTGCACTTCCAGGATTCTCAATATCTAATTGAACATTATTATTTTTCCTGTTCATCGCTTTTTTTAATTTAGCTGTATCAGGCAAACTGGAATTATATCTTAAAAATCTATAGTTATGATTACTATATGCCGTGTCGAAGCTAAGTGTATCAAGAATTCTAATAAGCTGTTTAAGATTGGTATCGCTGTAATTATAAGCGTAGTAAATATCAAATTTTGAACCAGTTTTTTTCAATGAATCTGCATCATTATCAAAACCAGAATCCTTATAAACATTGATAAATTTAACAGGTTCATTATTTTTACATCCAAAAATACATCCTGCTAAAAAGACAAATAAGACGATTATTTTTCGCATTAGAATACAATTTTAAGGTCGTGCCTGTAATGATAAACATTTATAAATGGTTTATAACCTCTTTGGTGTTGCAGCACCCACAAAGCAGCAATTGCCTTTCGTCCAAGCAATGCTGCTGGCCTTAGATTCATAAAGTCATCTTCATCTACACCATACCAATCTTTAATCAGAATATCTAGCTTAACTGTAGCAGTATGCGGCTTATTATGTCCTTTTCCAAAGCGATCAATAGTGCTTTGTTCTATACTTTCCCTAATTAAATTATTTTTAACTACTACTTCTTGCACACCGCCTATAGCTATCATTTCTGATAAATTTATTGGAGATACTCTAAAATTTGGTTTATTAATTTCAATTGCCTGAGATATATTTATCATTCCCCCTTTGGTATCATGAAACATATTGTGGTTACGTTTTATATCCCTGGCAATTGCATCAAACATATCATTTTTGTTGGTAAATTCAGATACCCATCTCTGCATTACCATATCGTTTGTCCTTCCCTTTCTGTTGACAAAATATGATCTTATTTGATTGCCATAATCTGAATGACTTAAAGGTTGAAAAGCGATATCTAATAAGCTATTATCTGTCATTTGAGCAAAGCTCCAGGACGATAAGAACGATTTTGCCAATCTCCCTTTCGGTAGCATTCCTCTATGGCTTTGTGTTTCTTCTTCTCTTCCACACCTACCTTCTACATCACCAGTTCTGCCATAAATAGCTACTTTCAATAATTTTTCTTTAATGACCAGCCTTATATAAAGTCAGTGTTAAAATTGGGTAACCTATTCATAATCCTCTTATTTTTATTTAAATTTCGCATCTTTTCATACTATCCTACACCTCATGCTGATTTTAGCTTACATTATTCTTGCCCTGGTAGCACTTTACCTTCTTGTTTATCTTTATAAAAAGAACTTTGCGGTTCAAACACAACGGGAGGAACTTAAACGGGATTGGGGAAGCGCAAAAAACAGCAGATATATAGATATCGATCTAATAGAAAACTACTTTTTAAATACGATTACTGAATCTTCAGAAAAATTACAACTGATCTCTGATAAAATAGCAGATGATTTATACATCAATGATGTCTTTAAACTGATTGACAGAACAATATCCAGAGTAGGTCAGCAGTTTTTATATGCCAGGCTCAGAACAATTGATAAAGAACAAACAGACCTGATTTTTCTGGATAAACTTGCAGATCTGATTACCGAAGATGAAAAACTGAGACTGGATACACAAGCCACCCTACAAATACTGGAGAAAAACGATTCTTATTACTTCCAGGATCTGATTTACGCAAAGAAAATTGAGGCGCCTGCATTTATGCCCATCGTTTACATTCTTTCTATACTCAATGTACTTTCCCTGATTGCTGCTATCTTTCATCCGGGTTTTCTGCTTGTCTTTTTCGGAATATTTATCATCAATTCCGGAATTCATTACTGGAATAAAAACAAGGTCAGTGTTCATACCTCTTCTCTTGGTGAGTTTCTAAAAGCATTTGATACCGCTAAAAAACTAGACGCTGATGCAAAGATCAATGCACAATTTCCAGAAGTAACCAACCTCATTAAAGAGCTGACCCCACTGAAAAGAAAAATGCTTGGCGTAAAGCTGGACAACATGGCTGAGGCAGATACAGTAATGATTGGTTATATGCTGTTCGAACTGTTAAAGATTGCCTTCAATGTGGAAATCATCCTCTTCTACTCTATCATTGACTCTCTGAGATCACAAAAAGATTTGCTAAAAAGGCTTTTCAAATTCATAGGAACAGTCGATACCGCTATCTCTATTGCTTCGCTAAGACACTCGTGGGAAGGTGAATATTGTAAACCAGTATTCAACCAGGAAAATTGTATCCATATCTCAGGCGTCAAACATCCACTGGTTGTAAACTGTGTTCCGAATGATCTTGATTTACAACATAAAAACTTATTGCTGACAGGTTCTAACATGTCTGGTAAAACAACTTTTATCAGGTCCGTTGGCGTAAACCTGATTCTTGGTCAAACCTTGTTTACTTGTATGGCTAAAGAATTCAGTATGCCATATTCAAAAATATTCTCCTCTATTACCATTTCGGATAGCTTACTGGAAGAGAAGAGTTATTATTTTGAAGAAATGAGGATCATCAAAAACTTTATCGAAGAATCAGTGAGCGAGGAACCTTGTTTCTTTATCCTGGATGAGATTTTCAAAGGAACCAATACGATTGAACGGGTTTCGGCCGGAAAAGCGATCCTCTCCTACCTGGCTAAAGGCAATAATCAGGTTTTCGTTTCCACCCATGATACCGAACTTAACGACTTGCTGAAAACACAATATGAACACTATCATTTCTCCGAAACTATTGCTGAAGAAGAACTGATCTTTGATCATACCATTAAAAAAGGCCCTTTAAAAACAAGGAATGCAATCAGAATCCTGGAAATTAATAATTATCCGGCAGCGGTGATTGCTGATGCCAATGCTACTGTTGATTTACTGATGAAGGACTAGTTAAATCCTGAATAATTGATTTGTAAGCCTTAATATTAAGACTGTCACTCGCATTTTCCGGGTTTTCTATATAATCTTTGAGGGCTTGTACATATGCTTTACGGAAAGACTCATTCTTCGTATTGGAATTGTACTCGCCTTGAGCTTTCTGTAAAGGCGCTCGATTTTCAGCAATTTTCCTTTTAATCCCATAAGGTGATTCGTCTCTCATAATCACAATATTCCTTTCAAAACCAGGGATATATTTAACTACAAAACGCTCTCCGTGGGGTGGAATAATAATTTCATTGCGAATCGGATAGATCGAAGCAGTAGTGGTAGAAAAATCCGTCACTACGTCTTTTCCATCGGCAGTATGAACAACAGCATCATAATCCCAGATCGGAGAATCATTTAAAGTAGAACTGGTTTCCTGTTCCAGCGTTACAACCGCAGATCCTCTCACTCCATAATGTGCAAGAAAAGCTGCATTAACGAACTGACCGGTAAAAACATTGGCCAGCGCTAAAATAAAACTCAGAATCACGTAAAAAATACTGCTTCGCCAAAAAGAAAGAACAATGCCAGTGATCAGTAATACCAAGAATGACCAGGCTCCATGATGCGCAAAGAAGTAGAAAAGCATTGATAATATCTTCATTGTTAATCTTTTATTCTATATAAAAATAGATTAATATTTCAATATTATCAATGCTAAATCATTTATTATAAGGCAGGCGCTAAAGGCCAGTCTACAGGAATATCAGTTAAAGCATGCAGATAATTGGTAATTACTTTGTCGCCAATCACCATTACAATATCAACCAGGTTTCCTTCATTGTAACCTGCGGCATAGAATTCCAGTAAAAGCTGTGCATCTGCATGACCTTTATTCTCAGTGATACTTTTAACCACATTTGCTAAAGCTGAAAGTTTTGGATCGAAAGTAATCTCAGCCTTACGGATTTCTAAAATCTGGGCATCAGTAAAGCCATTCATTTTTGCGAAAGCAGTATGTGCGCTCAGGCAATACAGACAATTATTGACCTGACTGACTACTAAATTGATTACTTCACGCTCTTTAGCTCTCATGGATGTTTTTGCATTTTGCAGCGTCAGATAATTTCCTAAAGCATTTTCAGAATGTGCAAATGCAGCATATAGATTTGGGACAAAACCTACCATTTTGTTTAAATTATCAAAAATAGCCTGGTTAGCTGGAGTAACTTCTTCTCTGGTTGGAACTGTGAATGTTTTCATGCGTTTATCAGTTAATGTTCTTGAATAGTGAACACCACAAATATCTGCCTTCCATTAAAGCTGGGCCATAGAGAAACTTCCCGATGATTTGTAATTAATGCCTGAAACAATCAGTCTTAAGAAACTAATTTAGCAGCTCTGAAATCCGAAGGAGAAAAGGAAGCATGCTTCTTAAAGAAATTACTGAAATAAGCAGCATCATCAAAACCCAGCTCATAAGCGATTTCTTTCGCAGATTTATCTGTATAAATCAAAAGCCTTTTTGCCTCTAAAACCACTCTTTCCTGAATAACGGCCAATGGCGATTTATGATTATAAATAGCAAACAGGTTAGCTAATGTCTTTGGCGAGCGGCTTAACAGTTCTGCATAAAATTGCACCTGATGCTGTAAACGAAAATGCTGTTCTACCAGCAGATTATAACGCCTGATTATATCAAGCTTATCATCTGTCAGGTTCTTATCTGTTACATATTGGCTTTTAGCCAGCCTGGTAATGATAATAATCAATCTTTTCAATAACATCTGCAACATTTCCCGCTGGATATTATCTATGGTATTAAATTCTTCTATGAAGATTTCAAAAAGTAAGGTGATCTTTTTCTGCTCCTGTGCATTCAGTTTGACGAACAGATTACCCGTAGATCCGTAAAATAAGAAGCCAACACAACTAACCTCTTTATCATGATCAACGATACAATAGAAATTCCTGTTATACTGCCAGGCAACCACTTGTTCAGGCTTTTCAAACTGGAAAGACTGGTTCACCATTAAGGGTAAAATACTCTGCTCCGGAAAATCATATTTGACCCCATCGATCGTAATTACCTGCTGTACTCCTTTGTTCCAGGCAATTGTTAGAAATTTATCTGTCCGGTCACGCTGAAAAAAAGAACGGTCAAAATCAGCTTCATTAATGATCAAGTGGAATTCGCCTTTAGTAACCGGCTCTAAGTGATGAAACTTCATGTACAAGTGATTGATAAATTATGTAAATTTAACCTATTCTACTGTCTTTATAAAATATCGCTTATTCAAGCGGATTCCCAAAATCCGTGTATTCATCAGGTCAGCTGACTTATGGTGAAGGTATAATATTTTCAATAATTTTATAAAGAAATCAATGAAACAAGCTATAAAAGTCGCCTTATTAGGGGCAACAGGAAAAGCAGGCCAGTACCTGCTTCAGGAATTATTAAATAATGGATATCAGGTAAAATCCCTGATCAGAAAACCAAAAGACTATACCCTGTCACATCCTGCCTTAGAAATAGTAGCAGGCGATATTAAAGACCCCGAAACCGCAAAACAATTAATAGAAGGCTGTGACGCAATCATCAGCGCAATCGGACAAAATAAAGACGAGGTACTCATTTCAAGCCTGGCTACTGAAAATATTATCAATGCTATGGAAGAGTTTAAACTCAGCAGATATATTTTATTGACAGGTTCTAACCTTGAAGTTCCCGGAGATCAGAAAAGTGCCAAAAATTTAGCAGGCACAGTCTGGATGAAAACAACTTTTCCAGTGATTGTGGAGGATAAACAAAAAGCCTATGAAATACTGACCGCCAGTTCAATAGACTGGACAATTGTCAGATTGCCCTGGATTGAGGAAACCACAGAAAGACGGGGCCTGGTAGTCGATTTGAAAGATTGTCTGGAAGAATTGATCAGTACCACAGATCTTGCTGATTTCCTGATCGCTCAGCTTACCGATACAACTTATATAAAAAAAGCCCCCTTTGTGGCGAGTAAACTCAAATTATAGACAAAAAAGGGAGCCTCTGGAAAAGGCTCCCTTAATTTATACAGCCTCTACTTTGAAATCTTCAAAAGTCACCGGAAAACTTTCTTTTCCCGGCGCCGCAGCAACCATACCAATCTGCACTTTTACTCCCGGAGGAAAATAAGCCAGACGCAGCATATCATATTTCTTTTGATCAAATGAATAGCTGATCTCTACATAATCACCTTTACGCAGTAATTTCAACCAAACAGATTCAGGACTATCATGTCGTGGTACTACAGACCAGTCTGAAACCTCTCTGGTCACCACTGCACTGATATTCTGAACACCGTCCACATACTCTATGCCCGTTTTGATCCAGTTCTTTTCATCGATCCTGATCATTAATCCCGCCTGATGGAAAAGTTCCTGGTACTGACCGGTAATTTTCACGCTTGCCTGAAAATCACCAGTAATCTCCTGATAGTAAAAAGGGCCATTATCACGTTTAAAGCCATAATGCGTCACTTGCCAGTAATCCGTGTCCGGATCTACAGTAAAATTTACAAGGGCAGCATCTCCATTCCATGTGCCGGGTTGATTGAACCATTTCATAGCTGTAATATAGGAAGAAGCTATTTAATTTAAGCGATAAATATGAATATCAGGAATAACATTCTGCTTGTTGCTGCCGGCTTTCGATCAGGCTTCTCAGTCCGATCATCGTCAAAGATAACAGACCAAAACTCATCCCAACCCATGGAGACATCGCTATTCCGCTGGTCGCAATAACCCATCCACTTACAATGGTCCCTACAGAGACGCCAAGATTTCCAAAAGAAGTAGCCAGGCTATTCGCAAACTCTAAGGCATGCGGTGCAGCAGAAATCATATAAGCCGAAGCATTGAGAAAACAAGGGGCATACAGGAAGCCCCAAACCGCAACAACCAAAATAGTCATTCCCGTATTTCCACCTGAATATTGCAAAGCGAAAGGGATCAATAGCGTACCGGATAAAAATGCTGCTGTGGTTAATGGAATACTTTTACTCAGCATCTTTCCAGAAATCCAATTGGAAACAATTCCGGTAACCCCAAATAAAAATAACATATAACTGATCATTTTTTCATCCATCTGCTTGACCTTACCCAGATAATCAGCGAAATAGCTATACGTAGAAAACCACGCTGCGATCATAAAGAAATTCATGGCTATACTGATCAGAAAAGAAGGACGTTTCAGAATTTGTAATTGACTGCCATATGATTTCCGGGTTAAAACTGGCATAGGAGGCAGCATTTTCATTATACCAAGGAGTGCAAGCCCACTTACCACAGTTTGGACCATAAAGGAAGCTTTCCAGGTAAATACCCCGGCCAGGTAAGTTGCCAGTGGAATAGTAGTGACCATCGCAATAGCAATCCCGCCTAATACAATACCCATCAACTGATGCTCATCCTTTCGCTGACCAGAAGCTACAGCGGCAGCAATAGCTGTAGAAATATAAACGGGCTGTAAAAATGCAGGTAATATACGTACCGTAAGCAGCAACCAGAAAGGAGGTGCAAAAGAGGAGACGATACCAGTAACTAAAAATATAGCAATAGCCGCTACCATCACCTTTTTTCGGTCAAAACCAGAAGCCATTAAGGTCATAAAAGGGCCGGTCAATGCAATAACCAATGCAAATGCACTGAGCAGAACTCCTGCTTTATCAATAGTAATCTGATAATGCTCAGCAATTTGAGGCAATACGCCGATTACACCGAATTCTGTACTGATGATACCAATCATTCCCAGGCATCCGATATAGGCTGTTTTTTTGTTTACAATCATGACTTATTTGCTTTCTATCAGAGAATAAAACACGTTTTTGAATAAATAACCCAGATCCCAATAAGAATCAGGCATATATTCCTGTGTAAAAACAAGCCCGATCAGCTGTTCTTTTGGATCTACCCAATAATGCGTATTGTAAGCACCGCCCCAAAAGAAAGAGCCTGTACTTAACGGATGAAGGTAGCTGTTCCGCTCATTCACTAATCCCCAGCCTAAACCAAACTGAAAACCTTCCTCTTGTCCGTTTATTTTCATGCTTTCAGTCAGTTGATTCTTCAGCATCAACTCAATAGTTTTCTCCCCGATCAATCTTTCCCCCTTACAAACCCCTTTATTCAATACCATTTGAAGGAACTTTAAATAATCAGACGTTGTTGAACTTAAACCAGCACCACCAGATACATAAATCCCATCGGCAGCCGGATAGTTTACCTCATTCCCCTCATAAATCAGCTCTTTTCGTTTCTTTAGTTTACCGTCCACCTTCTGATCCAGTGCAACCAGTCTGTCAACTTTCCCTTTTGGTAAATGAAAATAAGTGTCTTCCATTTCCAGCGGATCAAAAATCCTGGTCTTTAGAAAATCGTTTAAATTTAATCCACTCCAGACCTCTACTAATCTTCCCAGTACATCTGTGTTCAATCCATAAGTAAAAGCTTCTCCAGGCTGATGTAATAAGGGTTGTTTAGCCAGGAGTTCTATCCTTTCCTTTAATACCCCTTTACTGCCCAGACCAGTAGAAACACGTGCTTTAGCATAAATCGCGTTGAGTCTTTCGTCGATAGAAAACACAGGATAACTCAGCCCGGAAGTATGGCGCAGCAAATCACGGATCGTAATTTCCCGGACGACCGGCAGAGTCGTATAACTGCTATCTGCTGAATTGAATTTTTCAAGCACAGCTGTTTTCTTAAATTCAGGGATGTATTTAGAAACAGGTTCATCCAGCAAGAACTTCCCCTGCTCCCAAAGCATCATTGCTGCAATACTGGTAATCGCCTTCGTTTGTGAAGCAATTCTAAAAATGCTATTAGTTTGCATTGCCTTTTTAGTTTCAGGATCTGCATAACCAAATGCTTTATTGTAAATGGTCTGCCCATCTTTAAAGAGCAAGACGCTTGCACCGGCAATTTGGCCGGTCTGAATCAATTCTTGCGCTAAATTATCAATACGATATAGTTTTTCATTGGTAATCACAGGTCTTTGTGCCTGTAAATTCGTTCCGGATAGCATCATAGTTAACATTAATGGATATTTAATCATCTCGATTTATTTAAATTGAGCTGGCTAAATTAAATGGTAACCCTTACTTTTACAGGCAATGCACCTATTGTATGGTACATACAAAAAAGTAAGTAATGGCAAATATCAAGGAGAATTCAACGAATAACTTAAATAGAAAATACATCACAAATGACTGTGACTTAACCTATTCAGTTTGCATGGTTGGCGGAAGATGGAAGTTATTGATTCTTTGTAAACTGGAACCGGGGAAACTCAGGTTCAGTGAGCTGAAAAGAGAAATCTGCAACATTACCGAACGTATGCTGACTTTACATTTAAGAGAATTGGAAACTGACGGGATCATTAAGCGCACCGTTTACGCAGAAGTTCCCCCCAGAGTAGAGTATGAATTAACTGCTATAGGCATGGAGCTGATCCCAATTTGGAAACAGCTCAGTCAATGGGGAGCAAGGCACAGGGAATTAATGAAAGAAGTACCGGCTGTTTAAAAGTTTACCTTTTACATCCCTCTGTCCTGAATCATCTCGCCCAATAGCTGGACTAATTCATCGGATAAATCATCATCTGTAATCCATTTAGTACCCAGTTCGATGTCCTCTTTTGGGTAGATGACACCAAGTACTAATGGAACCACGACACCATTTACCGTTTCATCATAAGAAACAATATATTGCCCGTTATTTGCCGAAGTAACCGTCACTGTATGGTGCAAAAACCTGATACTAAATTCGTCCATCTGAATCCAATGAAAAGGCTGATTCCCGGAATAGAAATCAGCCCATTTTTTTATATTATCCTTTTAAAATCTTACTCTTTTCCGCATCAAATTCCTCTTGCGTAAGTATACCCGCATCGAGTAATTCTTTCAAATCCATTAAAGCCTGTTTTTTAGAAGCCAGGTCATTTACCGGAGCGGCCACAGGTGTATCGGCCTTAATTACAGGATTTACAACTGTTCCAGGGGCACTGAATTTCATAATCAGCTCTGTAATTTCATTGTATCCCTTGATATTCGAATAGTCGATAGCTTTCTGTTCTTTGACATTGACAACGCTCACATCAGCGCCATTCTCCAAAAGGAATTTAGCTATATCCTTCTTGCCATTCGAAGCCGCGTAATGCAAAGCAGTATTACCCGATTCGTCCTGATAATTTACAGTGGCATTTTTCTCTACCAGCAATTTCACCATGCTCAATGCACCGCATTTCACAGCTAATTGTAGTAAACTCTCACCGCTGCAAACCTCATTATTCAGATTAAAGTTACTGTCAAGCGCAGTCTCCACTGCACTCTCTACCCAGTCCAGGTAAGAATCCATAGCCCCATCTGCTTTATTAAATGGTCTGGCATAATTAGAATCCAGTCCATTTTCAATAAATAATTTAACGGTTTCTTTTTGATTGTGTGCAACGGCATACCAGATTGGTGACATTCCGGCTTTTGAAGCAATAAAAATGTCTGCACCTCTTTTAACCAGCAACTTAACAATCAGCTGATTATTATCATAACAAGCCACTAATAAAGCACTCTCCCCTGCATCATTGATATGATTGACTTCAGCACCACTATCAATTAATAGTTCTGCCATCTGGCTATTTTTAGCCTTTGTGGCAATCAGTAATGCATTATCCCCCAGGTTATTCGTTTTATGAATATCCGCGCCATGCTCCAGAAGTGTTTTTACAATCTCCCTGTTACTGCAACCCGCAGCAATCAGTAAAGGAGTTTCCGCATCGTTATTCTCCAAATCGGTTTCCAGTCCAAGATCTATCAGCTTTTTAAGTACTTCAATCTGTGCAGTTCTGGCTGTAATATGAGAAAAACTATTGCCTTGATTATCATTGATATCAATCTTCGCATCTTTTTCAATCAGAAAAAGCGCAGTTTGCTTCTGCTTCTGAACCAGCGCAAAATAAAGTGGTGTTTCTCCATTATGATCTTCATAATCAATATTGGCTCCTTGATCAGCCAGTATTTTTACGATATCCAGATAACCTCTGTGAGCTGCATAATGTAAAGCCGTCCGGCCTCTTTCATCTGTATATTTAACATCCGTTTCATCGGAAGAAAGTAGTAATTCTGCTATTTTTCTATTGCCGTTTTCGCAGGCAATCAGGAATGACATTGACATTTGATACGTTAATTATTTTGCTGAATTGGACATTAATAATTGTACTGTTTTTATTTTGATATTGTTGTTGGATGCCAGCATCAAAGGTGTTTCTTCTTTACTGTTGACCACATTCACATCTGCCCCCGATTCTATCAGTAACTTTACTTTTTTATAAATATCCTTTGCTTTCTGTTCATCCAGCACGATGTTATACCCGCATACTTTATGCAAGATCGTCTCGCCCAGATCATCCTGCTCATTAATTTCTATTTTGCCTGTTTCCAACGCTATTTCTAAAGTTTCGAAGGATTTCTCCGCTAACCAGTCCAGACCAGATTTTTGCTGATCGTAATGCGGCGCTTTCTGGTTGATATCTGCACCTGCCTCTAAAAGTTTTGGCAGAATACTGATATAAGCATTATTATTCAGACGGCTTAAATAAGAAGATAAAAGTGTGTTTCCAGTCTCATCCGCCTGATCAAAATCGGGCATAGTATAAGCTGCCAGTTTATCATACAGCTTTTCACTGAACTGGTCTGTTACCGCACGGGTAAAAGCAGTTTTACCTTTCTGATCCTGCACATTTGCATCTGCTCCATTTTCTAAAAGCAAATCCAGGTAATCAATCTTATTATTATTGACAGCCACCATTAGCGGCGTTTCTCTGACTATATTACCCTTATTAACATCTAAACCAGCCTCAATTAAGACCTCTATATAAGCGATCGCTTTCTCAGGCGCCATCATTCTTTTATTAACGACCTCATAAAGCAAACTCTGCTCTGCATTATTTGTATAATTTACATCGCAGCCTGCATCAATCAGACATTGGATAACCTTAACATCTGCGCCATTTTCAAACGCATAACTCAATAAGGTTACATCCCCTATCTCATCATTGATATTATCCAGCTTCCCCAAAAAACCGGATAACCAGTTAATTGATTCTTCATCTGCCGGAAATTCTCTGATTATAGTTTCAAAAATTGTATTCCGGAAAGAATCATATTCGTAAACATCTGTTTCAATAGTTCTATCGGCTACCCAAAGGTCAATAATTTCAAATTCTTTAGCTTTGATGACCTGACTGAAGGGGAGGGTGAAATTGGGTTGATTGATTACTTCTTTAGAGATCTTCTCTCCGCTTTGTAATAAGGATTTCGCTTTTTCAAAGTCTCTGGATTGGATTGCACTTACAATTTCACTTTCGATTCTCATTATACCTGTAGTTTTTCGTTTACAAGTATAACTCCAAATACGACTAAATGTTTTACAACAGCGATAATATATTTTCTTTAATCACTAATTAGCTTAAAGCGCGCCTTTTTATATGCTTCTTTTTGTACGTGCACTTTCAGGTTTCTAAAGGTTTCCAGCGGGCCTTTAGTAGCAAAAAGATTGATTAACCAGGCCGGTATATTTCCCATAGGATCAACTTCCAGTACATATTCCGCTTTGACCTGATTTTTACTAACCGGGGTAATCGTCCATTTTCCGACCGAATGGCTGATTCTGACTATATCTTTCTTTTCCTCTACATACCCTGGGATACATGGAGAATTTACTGTGATTACTTTAGTCTGAGGATCCTGCTCGGCCTGTATATGCACTACATAATCACGATCTTCTGCTGGCCATGGGACATCAACAAGCGAGTAATAGATCAGATCCAGTGGAGAAACCTGCTTAATCAGTACATTTTCTTTACTATGGTAAACCCATTCGCCACAAGTCTGTATATCTAAAATGGCAGCCAGCAGTTGTGAAGAAGTAGCAGGGATACTGGTGACTACTTTGATTGCTTTGATTTTAGAATTTTCAATCGGGCGGGTATAAACCTGGATGCCCTCTTTATTTACAGATAAAGTCCATTTTTCCTGAGCTGAGGCCAGATTCAAACTTGTAAAAAATAAGATAAAAGAAAGGAACAGGAAGTGTGAACTGGTGAACTTTGACATAAAAAACTGCCGCATAAAAAGATAATTTAACCGGGCAGTAAAAGTACATAAATCGTATTTACAGGACTATTTTTATATATTTATATCAGTCATCATGAAGTAATTATACTACAATTTTGTTCTAACCATTTAGATTTCAGTACATTTGTTCAATTAAACTCTAAAAAACCTCCTCAAAACTATCAGCATCTGAAGAAAAAGACTACCTAATTAATCGTATCAAACATAGCACTTAAACCCCATTCTATGAGAAAATACCTTTTAGGCGGAGCAGGAATAACATTTAGCATACTTGCCCTGACCATTATAATTAGCTGGATACCTTGTTCAAACCGGAATTTACCGGACAAAGTTGTTACCCAAGACTCTCTTTACAATCTGCATGTAACCAAAATCTACAATGCAGCACATCTGGAGCAAACAGGCCTTAGTCACCAGGTTTTTGAAAAAGCACTGACAGGATTTTACAATCTTAAAAATGTAGGTAAGGTTTCCAGTGAAAAATCTATTTTAACCATTGCAGATTTCGATCAGAACAGCACTAAAAAGCGGCTCTGGATTATAGATCTTTCTATAGACTCTCTTCTTTTGAACACCTGGGTAGCACACGGTCAGCGCAGCGGCGATGATTTGGCCACCCGTTTTTCTGATGCCAGGGATTCTAACGAAAGCAGTCTTGGATTTTATGTGACTGCCGAAGTTTACAAGGGTAAACACGGGCGTTCATTACGTTTGGACGGCATGGATGAAGGTTACAATTCAAATGCAAGAAGCCGCTCTATTGTGGTTCATGGCGCCCCTTATGTGAGTCAGGGAACAATTAATGAGTTAGGGAGATTAGGACGCAGTCAGGGTTGCCCGGCAGTACCAGCAGAACTATCAGATAAAGTAATCAATACGATTGAAGGGAAGACTGTTATTTTTATCAATGGGACACATCAGTCGTACTTTTCAAAGTATCTGAATGCACATCTTGCAGCAAACATCGTTGTACCCATGCAGGATAGCAGTTTAATAGCACGTATATAACTTCTTTTAACAAGAGCGCTAACCAGAGGCATGATGTTCAATTATTTTTATTGATCATCATGCCTTAATATTGTCATTACATTGTCATTGTATTTTTGAGCATTCAGGAATTAACGCCATATGCTCAAATCAATCAAACACTGTCCCCTGTTTTTCATCTTCCTGCTATTACTATTTATCATCGGTATCAGCTTTTGCGCAGGCACTTCTAAATTAGACAGTTTTACCAGCCTGAATTTCTACCACCCGGCCTGGCTTGATCGTTTCTTTTCTTATTATACACTGATGGGTGACGGAGTGATCTGTATGATTGCCGTTTTGCTGCTGTTCTTTTTTAAAAAGAAAAAAGCTGCACTCATCCTTTTTACAGCTTATTTAACTTCAGGCCTGATTGTTCAGCTTTTAAAAAGAATCATTGCCCAACCCAGGCCTTCTCTTTACTTTGACCAGATTTCCTTTCATTATGATCATTTCGTGGACGGAACAGAGCCCCTGCGCTCCGGATCTTTTCCTTCAGGGCACACAGCTTCAGCCTTCGCCATGGCAACCGTCCTGGTGCTATGTCTGAAAAAGAAAAAGATCAGTCTGCTTTGTTTACTGACCGCAGCGCTGGTTGGCTATTCCAGGATCTACCTCGGTCAGCATTTCTTACAGGATGTGATTGCCGGCGGAATTACAGGGTGTATTTTTGCGCTGCTCAGCTATTTCCTGATACAGCAGGCCAAACCTTTTAAATTTGCAAAGGCTTTCAGGAAACCGTTATCAGTTCTCCGTAGCTAAACAACGTAATTTTGCTCGATCCTCCCGGTTGTCTGCTCAATTGTATCTGAGTACCGATCCGTTCCTTCAAAGTCTCCACATGCGAGATAATACCTATGCTCTTGCCATTCGCCTGCAAGTTTTCCAATGCTGTAATCGCAACATCCAGCGTTTCTGCATCCAGTGTACCAAATCCTTCATCAATAAACAATGAATTGATTTGTACTTTGCGACTTGCCAGATCCGATAAACCCAAAGCCAGCGAAAGACTGACCAGGAAACTCTCTCCACCAGAAAGCGTAGACATCGGTCTGATTACATCTGCCTGGTAGCCATCAATGATCTGCAAATCCAGATCCTTCTCCGGACTCTTCAAAATACTGTACCGATCACTTAACCGCAGCAAATGACGGTTTGCCAATTCTGTTAACCGTGCTAAAGTAAGTCCCTGCGCAAATCTGCTGAACTTTTTACCATCAGCAGATCCAATCAAAGCAGCAAGCTTCTGGAAACGATCAGACTGTTTTTGCTGCTCAGCAATCTGATCTGCAACTTCACTATGTTTTAATTTCAGCAGATCATCTTCGGCAAGCTGGTGTCTTAACCTGACCATCTGCTCTACTAAAGTTCTCAATTGCTGACTATATTCTTCCAGCTGAGGACTGATAATCTCGCTGGTTTCTTCCGTTAACGCTTTTTGTTTTTCAATTTCCAGATCCTTTTCAGCAGCCAGCAAAAGGCTTTTGCCTGATGCAATTTTCTGTAAAGCTTCTTTCTGCAATTCATCAGCAGCCTTTACTTCCTCCTCAGGTAAATACAATTGCTTCAACTCCGTTAAGCTCTGTAATCCATCTAAAGTGAGCTTACCCATCAGTTTTTCCAAATGGGTATTAAACAACTGCTTAGTTGACAAATAAGAAACATGAAGCGTTGCTTTACGATCTTCAACAATGCGCACCTTTGCCTGCTTCTCTTGTAATACACGCTGAAAATTCTCAGCTTCTTCCCTATATTTCTTTAAAGCGTTGACCAATTGCATTTTTTCCTGCACAGGATCTTTTGAACCAAAAAGTTCAATACGATCTTCCTGCATTTGCTGCCAAACCTTTTCCTCTTCCTTCAATTGCCCTGTCAGCAGTTCAATCTGATCCTTTTTCTCATTCCAGACCAAAAGGCTGTTCTTAAGTTCCGTTTCCTGCTGACGAAGATCAGGCTGTAACTGGTTTAATTCCTTTTCGGAGGTCTGATAACGTTCAAACCTTTCCTTCATTTCCGATATAATTTCCTCGGCACGTTCTGCCTCAAAAAGAATCCCGAATGGCTTTATCAATTGAGTAGCTTTAGCAACAACCGTTTTAATTTCCTGCTCAGTTGCTGCAAGCTCCTGACCAATTAAATCCAGTTGTTTTTCAGCAAAACTGATCGTTAAACCTGCTTGCTCGATCTTATTCCGCTCCTGTCCTAAAACTTCTTTTTGCGCAGTAACCTGTAACTCTGCTGCATTGATTTGCAATTGTGCATGCTTTACCGCTTTCAATTGAATCTCCAAAGCTTGCTGCTGCAATCTCTTTCTTTTAATTACCGCCTCAATAATTCCAGGTTTACTCAGCTCTAAAGGCTTAGGTAACTTTTCATTATTTGCATTAAACTCCAAAAGACTTTGTGCGATAGTTTCCTGTAAAACCACCAGAGATTTCTCGCTGGTCTGCACCTGATGATCCAATGTATTGAGCCCGATCAGCTGTTGATTTAAATTCTTTTTCAGTAAATTAACTTTCTCCAGCTGCTGATTTCTTCTTGCTGCCGACTCCGTTAATTTACTGGTATATTTCCCTTCCACAAATGGATGATGCACCGAGCCACAAAGCGGGCAAGGTTGTTCTGGTTCCAATTGTAAACGATCTGTATCATATTTCTGAACTTTCACTTCCAGCTCATAAATCTGCTGTAAATAGTCCAGTTGAGTTGTCCCTTCCGCATTCTCCAGTTCCAATGCAGCTACGTCCTGCACCACTGAAATCTTTTGCTTCCGGTAAGTATCTAAAGCCGCAGTCAATGCAGTTTGTTCTGCCAAAACCTTATGGTATTGACCAGCCAGACGCAATTGCTGTTCGGAAGTTTGAATCAGCAAAGGTAATACGCTAAAATCAGCTTCCAGTTCTTCCAACGACTTCCCAGCCAAAGCGGTCTGTAAGTCCTGAGTAAGTTCCGCAATTGCCGTTTGAAACCCAACCAATTTCAATTCCAGCAAACCACTGTTTCTCTCAGCCTCTACCACAATCAGCTTCCCTTTTTCTGCCTGCGTTGTATAATCCAGCAAATGTTTCTGCTTACCGGCAGTAATCGCTTCTAAACTCTTCAGCTGCTGTACCAATTGGCTGAATACAATCACTTCTTTATCCAGTTCACGCTCTTTAACATTACTTTGCAGCCATTGAGAGAGTATATCAATCCGCTGTTTCAGGGCCTTTAACTGCTGATCCATGTTCAGCCGGGCTGTAGTAATAGTCTGGAGGTTTGTCTGCGCAGCCTCAAAAGTTTTCTTTGTCTTATCCAGCTCACTTTTAGCCTGTTCAATTAACAAATCTTTCTTGGCCACTGCTTCAAAAACCGGTTCCGACTCGGTTATCGTTTGCTCCGTTAATTCAATTTTCTGTTTCGCCTGCTGCAAAGCAGTCTTCATGACACCTTCTTCTTTAACCAAATCCGGATGCTCTGCTTCTGCCTGCTGTAAATCATTCTTAATTTTAAGCTGCTGATTCTCTATAGTCGCCAATTCTGCTAATGCAGGGCGATGAACCAACGCCGACAAATGTCTTTGAAGCCGAAAGAACCTGTCCTCATGTGCCGCATAGAAAAGCTCATCCGCAGCTAAACTGTCCAGCAACTCCACTTTACGGGCTTCTAATTTCCCAAGCGTATTCAGCCAGTCGATTTTAGCCCTTAATAACGCTTCCTGTGTCTTCAGTTCACTCTCCTGAGTAGAAAGTGCTAATAAACTATCCTGATAAATAGTCCTTTCCTCAGCAGCCAGTAAAACCACATGATCCAGTTGTCCTCTCAACTGATCCAGTTTCGCACGTTCCTCTTTAGCTTTTTCGTAAGTATCCATAGAAATCTGCGAATAAATACCTGTATCAGTGATCCTTTCCAGCAGCTCACTTCTTTCATTCTCATCCGCTTTCAAAAAGCGTGTAAAATCACCCTGAGATAATATCACAGAACGTAAAAACTGGTTATAATCCAACCCGCATAACTCTACAATCTTATCTCTCACTTCCTGTAAAGGATGCTCAATAATGATCGTACCGCTAACCGCTTCTGCCAGTTCCATCTTTTGCGTTTGCAATTGACCTTCTGCTTTCCCGCGGCTGCGCCGGATTGACCATTTGGCCCTGTATAATTTATCCTTGACCTCAAATTCAACTTCCGCAAAGGATTCTCCCGTATGCCGGGTCATAATCTCAAATACATCCTTTGTATGGCGGTGTACCCTTCCATACAAAGCAACTGTAATCGCATCAAGTATGGTTGTTTTTCCAGCACCGGTAGGCCCTGTAATCGCAAAAATTCCGCTTTCCGTAAAAGGAGGCCGGTCAAAACGAATCTCATGCTGCCCTTTCAGGGAATTAAGATTTAAAAATTTGATACTTATAATCTTCATCCCTTATTCTCCTTTTGTGCCATATATTCCAAAACCTCTTTAAAAGTAAGCAGCAGCTCTGCATGATCCTCTTCCGGATATTCCGCCTCACAGCGCTTTAAAAACACCGTCTGCGGATCAAGATCCGTTAATGCCATAGCCTCATGCGTTTGTCCGTCCAGATTCTGAACCGCTCTTGTTCTGAGCTGACGGGGAAATAACCGCTCAATAAAAGGCTTATTGACGATCAGCGTATTCAACTGTTCTTCCAGATCAAAAATGAAAGTCTCTGTTTCTACCTGTACCTCTACCCATGCCGGATACAATGTTCCAGGATCTTCCAGCAAAACCAATTTAGTCTTCACCTTCTCAAAATCCCCTTTAATCCTGATCAGTTTTCGGTAGCCAGGTACTTCAACTTCCACCAGGCTAACCAGCTCCCCTTTCTCAAATTCAAGAACAATGACCTGTTTTCTATCGTCAGTTTCAGAGAAACTCAATGGAATTGGTGAGCCCGAATACCGGATATGGTTCATTTGGTTGATGACTTGCGGGCGATGGATATGCCCCAATGCCACATAATCAAACTCTACCGGGAACTGATCTCCGCCAACCTGACCCAGATTCCCTACATGGATTTCTTTTTCGCTGTCCGAAGTACTCGATCCAGCAGCAAAAAGATGTCCTGTAGCAATTACCGGAATATGGTTAGCCTTATATTCTCCAATATATTCTTTGAAACGATGATAATGATCACAAATCCCTTGTTTGATCCTGGTTTCTCTTTCTTCAGCGGTTTCGCCCGAAACAGAAAGTCTGATATCGCGGTCACGCAGAAAAGGAACGGCACAAACTACCAGTTCCAGCTCACCAGAAGGGCTGTGTATTTCGATAATCTGATCTGTAAATTCTTCAGGGACACCGCCAATAATATGTACATTAAAGTACTTAAGCAATGTAGATGGGGCATTTAGCGTACTGATAGAATCGTGATTGCCCCCAATAATGATAACCTCTCTGCAATTCGTATCCTTTACCCGTCTCAAAAAACCATAATACTGCTCAAAAGCTGTATTAGAGGGACTACCGGTGTCAAAAACATCACCCGCAACGATTAAAACATCTATATTTTCGGTTTGTAAAGTCAGTATCAGCCAGTCCAGAAAAGCCTGATGCTCATCCGTACGTTCACTTTGTTCCAGTCTTTTTCCCAGGTGCCAGTCGGCCGTATGAAGAATTCTCATTGCCTGCTAAATTAAACAATTGCCCAGACAATTGTTTAATTTAGGCAAAGCCTGTTCTATTAGTTTTGTGTATTTACTCCATTACCTGGTGCAGCAGAAATCAAACTGTCTACTACAAACACACTTACCCCTCTCCAGGGCAACGGACTGATATATTCTTTATAATGCACTTCAATATTAGAACCTGCATTTTTATTCAGCTGTTCAGCAACCTTCGGATCTGTAACCGAAAACATAAACTCATTAGAAGCTATATTTCCCGGAGCCTGAGAACGTATTCCAGTCTGGATGATCCGTCCTTCATTCGTCTTAAACATATATCCCTTTTTCACAAAGTAATTCAGCTGACCAGCCTTCACACCTTCACCAAAAACAAAGAAATATCTATAATAGCCAAAGCCGGCTAAAAATAAAACCACAATCAGTATTAATATAGTCCAGAATTTACCTCTTGACTTTTTTTGCGGAGGAGTATTTGTATTTTCCATAGAAGATGTTTTCTATGTCGCTGATCAACAACTGTTCCATAATCAATTTTCGCGGTTTTAACCTGCTCATAATCAATTAAACATACATAATACAATCAAAACATGTCCTGAAAAAGCTATTAAAACAAAAAGGGACACGCTAAAAAACGTATCCCTTTTAAAATTTTTGTAACCTAAAGCTATCCTGCTAAACAACCCAACTAGCAATCCAGCTAAGCAATCCAACTAGTTATCCTGTTAAGCAATCCAACTAGCAATCCTGCTAAACAATCCAACTAGCAATCCTGCTAAACAATCCAACTAGCAATCCTGCTAAACAATCCAACTAGCAATCCTGCTAAGCAATCCAACTAGCAATCCTGCTAAACAATCCAACTAGCAATCCTGCTAAACAATCCAACTAGCAATCCAACCTAAGTATGACTTCGAAAAAAAACAAGGATAATAAATGTGAAGGCATTCATTCCGAGCCTCTTCGGCGAAGGCAATGTCGCCGAACATTATTATCCTTGTTTTTTTAGAGTTTACTTCCAACCCCCACCTAAAGCCCTGTACAATTCAACCACCGCATTTAACTGCGCAGTCTTTACAGTCGCTAAATCCAACTCACTCTGCAACGCATTACTCTGTGCATTAATCACTTCCAAATAATTCGCCATGCCGCTTTTAAACAACATATTCGCATTGCTCAAACCACTCTGCACAGTTCTGACCCTTTTATCAGCAATCACATACTGCTCTTTCAACTTTTCAATTTTAACCAGTTCATCAGAAACCTCACCAACCGCAGTCAAAACCGAAGACCTGAACTGGATCACTGACTTTTCACGATCAACCAAAGCAACCTCATACTGAGTTCTCAACTGCTTACGCTGAAAAATCGGCTGCGTAATCCCACCAGCAACCACACCAAACAATGAACCTGGAATATTAAACCAGTTACTCGCCTTAAACGAATTCAAACCACCATTTGCAGTAATCACTAACGAAGGATATAAACTTGCCTTCGCAATCCCAACCTTTGCATTTGCTTTCACTAACTCCAGCTCAGCACTTTTCACATCAGGTCTTAAACTTAACATGCGGGAAGGAATACCAGTACTCACCTGATCCTGAACATTGATCGAATTTAAAGTTCCGATCCTTGCAATAGTTTTAGGGAAAGCACCCGTCAAAATACTCAAAGCATTCTCCTCCAAAGCGATTCTTTGCTCCAGCTGAGGAACCAGGCCAGCAGCAACCAACTGTTGCGCCTCCGCCTGTTGAATTGCCAGAGAAGTCACCTGACCAGCATCAAACTGTAACCTGATAATATTTAACGTACTATCATTTAAAGACAAGTTTTTCTTAGCGATTTCCAGTTGAGTATCCAACATGATCAATCTATAAAAACTCTGTGCAATATTTGAAACTAACCTAGTTTGAACAGCCTTTTTAACCTCAGCAGACTGCATAAAAGCTGCACCCGCTGCATTTCTCTGATTCGCAATTTTGCGCCAGATATCAGCCTCCCAGCTTAACCCTCCAGTTACACTATAATCCTCAATATGTTTAGACTGAGAAAACTGGCCAATCTGCAAACCATTCAGACTATTATCCGAAGGACGGCTTGAATTTGCCCCTACTTTCAGGTTCAACTCTGGTATATTACCCAATTTCGACTGACTAAATAACAAAGCCGCAGCTTCCATATTTTTCAGTGCAATCTGCATATCGTAATTATTGATAATTGCGGTATCAATCAGATTTCTGATCGTCTGTTCCTTAAAAAAATCTTTATAAGGCAGTGCTGCAATACTCGCCGTATCAGTTGAAACACTACCCCTGAATTTTTCAGGAGCAGCATTTACTGGTAAGGGAATATCTTTAGATACTTTACAAGCACCCAGCACGAGTACAAGTAAAAGAGCAGTATATATACTTTTATACGGTTTCATATTCATTAATATTAATAGATTCTTCATGTTCTTCTACAACTGTATCCTGAGGTTTGCCCGTAACTTTTTCCTGTAAAAACTGGAAGATCACGAACAATACAGGAATGATGAACAATCCAAGGATAACCCCTGTAATCATCCCACCAGCAGCACCAATACTAATCGAGTGGTTACCTAAAGCAGAAGGACCACTTGCACGCATCATCGGGATCAACCCAACCACAAAAGCAAGAGAAGTCATGATAATCGGACGAAGCCTTAACTTAGCAGCCTCCAAAGCTGAAGACACTAAAGTGTTCCCCGCCCTTCTTCGCTGAACCGCGAACTCTACAATCAAAATCGCATTTTTCGCGAGCAGTCCAATCAGCATGACCAGTGCCACCTGCACATAGATGTTATTCTCAATTCCAGTTAAGCCGATCGCAACAAACACACCGAACACACCAGTAGGAATAGATAAAATAACAGCTAATGGCAGGATGTAACTTTCATATTGAGCAGATAAAAGGAAGTATACGAACACTAAACACAACCCAAAGATGATCACAGACTGACCACCAGAAGTAATCTCTTCCTTAGTCAAACCAGTAAACTCATAAGAGAAACCTGAAGGCAATTGCTGTGCAGCCACTTCTTCTACCGCCCTGATCGCATCACCAGAACTATAACCTGGCTTAGCCATCGCATTCACACCAATGGAGTTAAACAAGTTATAACGGGACACTGTTTCCGGGCCATAAACCCTTTGTAACTTCACCAAGGTATTGATCGGCACATTTTCACCAGCTCTGTTTTTCACAAATACATTATCCATCGAAGAAGGATCAGCACGGTCAGCAACATCTGCCTGCACCATTACCCTGTAGTACTTTCCAAACCTGTTAAAATCTGAAGCCTGCGCACTACCAAAATAAGCCTGCATTGTCGTTAATACATCCCTTACAGAAACGCCTAACTGTTCGGCTTTAGCCTCATCCAGCTGAAGTTCCAACTGTGGATAATCTGCTCTGAATGTCGTAAACGCTACAGCAATTTCCGGACGTTTCATCAGCTCACCGATAAAGTTATAAGCTACACCACTAAATTTACCAATGTTACCCCCTGTTTTATCCTGTAACACCATATCCAAACCATCGACGTTACTGAAACCAGGAACCGTAGGGAAAGTAAACACGAAGAAATTCGCGCCTTTAACAGCAGCAAGTTTACCCCTGATCACATTCATGATCGCATTGATATCTTTTACCTCTCCACGTTCTGCGGTCGGTTTCAATAACACGAACATCGCACCAGCAGATGGACTGTTTGACTGCGTAAGCAAGTTAAAACCACCCAGTACGTTAAACAGTTTGGTGAAAGCCAACGGTCTTAATAAAACCTCTGTTTCTTTCAATACCTGTGTACTTCTTTCCAGCGAAGCACCAGCTGGCAATGACATCGAAATCGCGATGAAGCCCTGATCTTCCGAAGGAATAAATCCTGTAGGTGTTCTTTTCACCATCCATACCGTAGCAAGGATAACGATTAACAAACCAGCTAAACCTACCCATTTAGTACGGATCAGGAATTTCAAGCTACCCACATATCTGTTAGTTAAAGATTCGAAACTAGTGTTGAAACCTTTAAAAAAACGTTGTTTAAAACTAGTTGGGGCTGCGTTATCGTGACCATCAGTATGTGTTTGTTTCAGAAACAGCGCACATAAAGCAGGACTCAATGTTAACGCGTTTACAGCCGAAATTACAATCGCAATAGCCAGTGTAAAAGCAAACTGTCTGTAGAAAACCCCTGTTGAGCCTTCCATAAAACCAACTGGTAAAAACACCGCACTCATCACCAGGGTAATCGAAATAATCGCTCCTGTAATCTCATGCATTGCCGCAGCCGTTGCCGGTTTTGGGCCCATTTTTTTATGCTCCATTTTCGCATGGACTGCCTCCACGACCACAATCGCATCATCGACCACAATACCAATGGCCAGTACCAGTGCAAATAAGGTTAACAAGTTAATCGAGAAGCCAAAAAGCTTCATGAAAAAGAAGGTACCTAAAATCGCTACCGGAACAGCAATCGCTGGAATTAAGGTAGAACGGAAATCCTGTAAGAAGATAAATACAACGATAAATACGAGGATAAATGCCTCAATCAGCGTATGGATTACCTGGTCAATAGACTGATCCAGAGAAGTTTTAGTACTGTAAACCACATCATAAGAAACGCCTTTAGGAAATTCCTTTTCAGCTTTTTTCATGAATTTTGTGATCGCTATCTGAATCTCATTTGCATTTGATCCACTTAACTGCTGAACCGCAATGTTCAGACCTGCTTTACCATTTACACGGGTTAAATTCGAATAAGTATAAGAACCTAATTCTACCCTTGCTACATCTTTAAGACGTAAAAATGAACCATCAGCATTAGAACGGATAATCATGTTCTGATACTCTTCTGGTTTGGTTAATTTACCTTTATATTTCAGTACATATTCAAAAGCGTTCTTACTGCTCTCCCCGAATTTACCCGGAGCAGCTTCTAAGTTTTTATCTTTAATAACCGCCATTACTTCATTTGGCGTTAAATTATAAGTTGCCATTTGTGCAGGATTTAACCATACACGCATCGAATAATCCCTGCTACCACCAAATATATTTGCCTGACCTACCCCTTGAATCCTTTTTAACTCAGGAATTAAGTTGATCTGCGCATAGTTGGCTAAGAAAGTCTGATCATAGCTTTTCTCATTATCGGTGTGTAAATCTACCACCATGATTAAGCTGTTTTGTTGTTTTGCAGTAGTTACCCCTGCCTGTACAACCTCAGCAGGCAACTGACTTGTAGCTTGTGCTACACGATTTTGTACGTTTACCGCCGCCTGATCCGGGTCAGTACCCAGTTTAAAGTAAACTGAAATAACCAGTGAACCATCGTTACTCGCTGTAGAGCTCATGTAGCTCATGTTTTCAACCCCGTTGATTGATTCTTCCAGGGAAGGTGCTACAGAACGTAATACAGTTTCGGCATTTGCACCGGGATAAAGCGCAGTTACCTGTACAGCAGGAGGCGCGATATCTGGAAATTGCTGTAAGGGCAATTTAGTTAGTCCCAATACCCCCAGAATCACCAATAATATGGAAATAACAGTGGCTAAGACAGGTCTGTCTATAAATTTCTTAAACATGATATGTTAAATTATCTTAATGCAGTTTTAATAGGTTCTTCTTTTAGTTTTTCAGGTTTGATAACTTCACCTTCTTTTAATTTATCAATACCATCAAAAACAATTTTGTCTCCTGCTTTTACGCCTTCTTTAACCAGGTAATTGATACCTGTAGTTCCAAGAATTGTAATTGGAGTTTTGCTCACTTTATTTCCGGCATCAACTGTGTACACGAACATTTTGTCCTGAACTTCTATCGTAGATGATTGTGGGACAAGGATCGCATCCGGGTGACTGATGCTCAGTCTTAATTTACCAGTATTACCAGATCTTAACAGTCCCTGAGTATTTGGGAAAGTAGCTCTTAAGGCAATCGAACCTGTTTGTTTATCAAACTGACCATCAACCATATCTATTTTACCTTCTTGTGCGTAAACAGTACGGTCTGCTAAAACTAAAGCAACACCAGGTAATTTTTTAAGTCTGTCTGCGATTGTTTTACCAGGATAAGTTGCATTGAAATTGATAAAGTCATCCTCTCCTAAAGAGAAGTAAACATGAACTTCGTGTGCATCTGAAAGCTGAGTAAGCGGAACTGCATCAGTCGTACCTACTAAACTTCCTTGTTTTCTTGGTAATCTGCCTACATAACCTGTTACTGGTGCTTTAATCAAAGTATAACCCAGGTTGATATTTGCGGTAGCTACGCCTGCTCTTGCCTGCTCTACGCTGGCTTGTGCAGATTGAAGTGTAGCTTTAGCGCTTTTAAGCTGGAAATCAGATACAACTTTGTTTGCAACCAAAGGGGTAAGTTTATCTACTTCAAGCTGTGCATTGGTTACTGCTGCCTGCGCTGCATGTAATAAAGCTTTAGCGTTGTTTACTGCTTCCTTAAATGGAAGTTCATTAATTTTAAAAAGTGGTTGTCCTTTTTGGACAAGAGCGCCTTCGTTCACATAGATCTTATCTAATGAACCCGATACCTGTGGGCGTATTTCCAAATCAACGGCTCCCTGAATGGAAGCTGGATATTCGGTAAAAGTGGTTTCTGAACTATTGTGTAAGGCAATAACCGGAAGGGATTGTATTACAGGAGCAGCTACCTGAACTTTATCGCTGGAACAGCCAATAAATAATGCGGCGAGAAGTAAAATTGAAATTTTCATAACGTTAATCTGTTGTTTAACTTGTTGTGTGAGATATAGGTAAAATGTATTATTTATTAATATTAGGGTAATGCTTTTTTAACGTAAATAGGTTATTTAACACTGTTAAGTTATGAGGCAAAAAAAACGAAATAGTCCGGACAGATTTTCTCCTTAGCGGTGAGCTAATTACAAATAAATAATCTAACAGTGTTAAGTACTCCATAAAAAAATTTTTAATCGTTGATTGTTTGTATAATTCCGTGAATTGCATCTTTCAGAATGTGCTGATTCATTTCATCGTTAGTGCCTCTTCTAACCAGGTTAATAGAAATCAATCCGTGGATGACAGACCAGAAAGTATAATACTTTCTACAAACCCTATCTTCACAGATACTTTCAGCATTCATTATTTCTACAATGGTATCTGTAATGAGTTTACGTGAAGCTTCTGCCTCTGGCAATGCTTTTTGCTGCTCACAACACATCATGTCTACACCAAACATCACCTGATATAAATGGGTGTGTTCAAATGCGAAATCCCAGTAAGCTATCCACATGGCTGCTAATTGTTCTTTCGGATCATTGTGTTTTGCTTTTGCATTCTTCAGATCGATTAGCAGGAATAAATTTCCTTTTCGCGTTAGTTCCAGCAGAATGCCTTCTTTATTGGCAAAATATTCATAAATAATCGGCGCAGTGTATTCAATTTTATCTGCGATTTTGCGCATACTTAAGGCCTGCCAACCGTCTTCTTTGACGATTTCTAAGGCAGCATCAAGTATGTTAGCTCTTGTTTCTTCCTTAACCCTTTGAATTCTTTCTTTACTACCCATGGTAATCTTGCTACTGTGTAAATAATCTAACAGTGTTAGACAAATGTATAACTAGTTTTAAAAATCTATATCAGCGTATTGTCACAACTCCAAAAAGAGCTGAAATTGGCGGTTAAACGAAGATTTAAAATCATGATGACTTATGCTTAAGTAAAAACTCAAACATGTATCAAACCCGCTTCAATGCGCAGCACAACACAGCCACAAACTTCCTTAAACAGCTGTTAAAGACGCTTAGTAAAGGGGTAAAACTTTAAGGATTCTATAAGGATGAGGCAACCTTTTTATCGGGAAAAGTCAGTTTAAAACTGTGCCTGTTGCCTTTAAAGGTTAAATGAAAGATATTTGTCTGATCATCGAAAAGATCATATAACACGGTACTGGTGGTTTCCAGCTTAACAATATTCTTAACTTTTGCGGATTCCAGATAAACTATTATGGCTTCACTATCTTTCTCAAAACCTATATAGTTTAGTGGTAATACCTTGCCATCCGCTGCCAGTTGTAAATGAGCCACCATATATTTACTGACCAGCTGATCCATTTCTTTATGTTTGGCCTCCAAAGACAGATCTGCTTTAACTTTATATTTTTTGCTGAGGATATCTTCAAAATCATCTGTAAATATCCGGCAGCTCACCTCCATCGTACGCTCTTTCAGGTTATAATTTAATTCTGTAGAGCTCAGATGTAAAGGATGTTTAAGACTACTCCCGGCATCAGCGGCTGCTAATGGTTTAAACAGACCGGTAAATACGTAACAAATTAATAGAGAATGATGAAGGAAAGATAACATGGTGCTAATATAATTTTTGCTTTACAAAAAAACGGTTTAAATTTAGACTTCCTACTACTAAACGCCAAATGACTAAATTATTAACCGCTACCCTGCTGCTGTGCTCCGGCCTGCAAGTTTCCTATGCCCAGAATATTCAATACAATCCTGGAAGTAACCATGGAAATAAATTTGAACAACTCGGAACCATCCTTTCTACGCCAAATGAGCAGCGGACAGCTAGTGGTGCGCCAGGCGTAAAATACTGGCAACAACGCGCAGATTACGACATTAAGTGTACGCTGGATGAAAAGAAACTCGAACTTACAGGAGCAGAAAAAGTAACTTATTTCAACAACTCACCAGACGTACTGACTTATATCTGGCTACAACTGGATGAAAATGAGCACAGTAACATCAGAAATGCAGGTTATCAGACCAGCACAAAAATTCCTGCTACAGCAACAACCAACGAAATAGATAAAGGTGCATTAGATCAGCCTGACAATGGAAACGGGGTTGCTATTCAAAAAATAACTGATGTCACAGGAAAAGAATTAAAATATACCATCAACAAAACCATGATGCGCGTAGAAATACCTGCCCCTTTAAAATCGGGTGAGCAGTTTATTTTTAACGTGACCTGGAAGTATAAAATCACAGACCGGATTGCTGGTGGTGGCCGTGGGGGTTATGAATTCTTTCCTGAAGACGGCAATTATCTGTTCACCATGGCACAATGGTATCCAAGATTATGCGTATACAGTGATTTCCAGGGCTGGCAGAACCACCAGTTTACTGGCAGAGGAGAATTTGCTTTAACGTTCGGAAATTTTAAAGTACAAATGACTGTCCCTGCTGATCATGTGATTGGCGGAACGGGAGAATGCATCAATTATAGTGCGGTACTTTCTCCGGCAGAACTAGCCAGGTATACGAAATCGAAAACAGCTACCGAACCTGTAGAAATCGTTACGCTGGATGAAGCTAAAAAAGCAGAGGTTACCAAAAGTAATGCGACAAAAACCTGGGTTTTCCAGGCAAACAATGTCCGCGACTTCGCCTGGACCTCTTCCAGGAAATTTATCTGGGATGCCATGGCACAAAAAGTTGAGGGTAAATCAGTGATGTGTATGAGCTTTTATGGTAAAGAGGCCTATAATTTATACAGACCTTATTCTACCAAAGCGGTTGCCCATACGGTTAAAACGTATTCTCATTTTACATTCCCTTACCCATATCCTGTTGCACAAAGTGTAGAAGCAGCCAATGGCATGGAATATCCAATGATCTGTTTCAATTACGGACGCGCTGAAAAAGATGGGACTTATAGCGAGAGTTCCAAAAATGGAATGATCGGTGTAATTATCCATGAAGTGGGACATAATTTCTTCCCGATGATTGTGAATAGTGATGAACGGCAGTGGACGTGGATGGATGAAGGATTAAATTCATTCCTGGAATACCTGACTGAAGAGCTTTGGGACAATAAATTCCCGGTCAAAAAAGGGCCTGCTTATACGATAGTGGATTACATGAAACTACCGAAAGATCAGCTGGAACCGATTATGACCAACTCTGAAAATATTGAACGTTTTGGCCCCAATGCTTATTCTAAACCTGCCACGGCTTTGAATATCCTGAGAGAAACCATTATGGGCAGAGAGTTATTTGATTATGCTTTTAAAGAATATGCCAGAAGATGGGCTTTTAAACATCCTACACCAGCAGATTTATTCAGAACGATGGAAGATGCAAGTGGTGAGGATCTGGACTGGTTCTGGAGAGGCTGGTTCTATACGACCGATCCTTGCGACATTTCTCTGGATGCCGTAAAATTCGCAAAAGCGGATGTGAATTCTAAAGTTCCGGTTTCAAGAGTAGCGATGGTTAAACTTGCCCCGCCAATGGTGAATGATTTCGATGATATATCTAAAGTAAGAAACAGAGAAGATAAGAATATCAGGTTTTATACTGATCAGGATAAGTCAACACAGGATTTCTACTGGAGATATGACCGGGGAATTGAGAAATATGATAGTAAAGAGCATAGACAGGAGATTCCTGAGCTGGTGGAAGCTTTGTCTTCAGAAGATCAGGCAAAATATGCCGGCAAATTCTTTTATGAGTTATCATTCAGCAATAAGGGCGGTCTGATTATGCCTATCATCGTAGAGTTTACTTTTGCTGATGGCAGTAAAAAGATAGATAGAATTCCTGCTCAGATTTGGAGACATAATGAGTTGCAGGCTTCTAAATTTTATGTACAGGATAAAGAAGTAACGGCTATAAAGTTAGATCCTATGCGTGAAACAGCCGATATTGATGAAAGTAATAATACCTGGGGAGGAAAAGCGCAGACCTCTAAATTCCAGTTATTTAAACAAAAATCTATTACTACACGCGGACAGTCTGTTGGCGGTAATCCGATGCAAAACGCAAAAGGAATGTAAAACAGTAGTCATCAAATCATAAAAAAAGGCTGAATCATTTTTTAAATGATCAGCCTTTTTTATTAAAACCCGGTTTCCCGGGAGTATTGGCAACTATTACAGGTAGGTATAGGGCCAAAGATTATTAAGGAGCAACAACCAGATCGTAGCGTTTACCTTGCCACTGTATATACAATGATAATTTTGCACTATCGTAGAATACTTCATTAATCACAATGCCATTGTAAACAATAGTATTCTGAAAAAAGATACTGTTAACTGTAGGTCCCCATTTGGTAGTTTGAGTTTGCACCACTCCCTTATCATCCGTATAAGTCAGTGTAAACGTTCTGTCATTGTCCTGATCGGTCACAATTTTACATTCAGGATTATGTGTAGCATCAATTGCCAGTGTTATCTTTTTCCCCTTAGTCGCAATTGCATAATTAATAAAAGCAGCCTTTACCGCATCAAAGCCTTTATTTTGATAAGCGGTATATTCTGCCTGGGTTGCTTTAATCAAAATCATTGGTGCATGATTAAAGTTTCCATCAAGTTTAATCGTATCAGGTGAAGCACTCACAAAAGAGAACTCAAAGTCTGACTTATACCCTACTCCTACAGTGCCGTTCGAAGGGTCAGACAGGATATGCAATGGAGAATAGGTATCGAAAATCAATGATGGTCTTTGCAAAGCTTTCACTTGATATCCACTGGATCCCGGATCACCAAATGCCGGAGAAATTAATTTCAGTGATGGATCTGCATAGGTTTGCACCTGGTTTTTCTCATCGAACTTAAAGAAGAAACCTCTCCCTCTAAAAAGTCCCGGGAAAATGACTGCTTTCCAGCCATATGGGGCGGCTGTTAGAAAAGCCTGGTTTTTTTGGACTTCTGCCGCTGCCCGCTGCCCCGGTGTATCACCGAAAAGTGAGGCCTCGTCCTTTTTGCTACAGCCAGCTAAACCAGCAATAAGCAGCAATATTGCTATATGAATTAAATGTTTTTTCATCTGTGTACAGGTTATCATTAATTGTTCAGGATATATTTCCGGATATATCAAAATCCGTTCTGCCTTTATTTAATCGCGTTGGCCATAGACTTTTGTACATTCGTCTGCAAACTATAAAAATCAATATTATAGGCTGATTTAAAGTAGGCTACCACAATAGCTTCTTTTTTTCTGATTTTCGCTATTCCGGCTGAATAATCTGGTTTAACGAGATCCTTGATGAAAAAGGCAGCAATTGAAGCCGCAGTGCCATCATAGACTTTATTAATGGCCGGAACGTCTGATATTTTATAGAATTGACCAAATATTGTCCCATAAGATCCGGCAGGATATACAGCCGGGTTTGGAACCGGAGTACCTTGTTTAAGAAAGGTGTTTTCATAATAATTCCTGCCCCAGACAAGCATCCAGGAAACCATCTCTGCAAAATCTTCTTCCGGAGCTTTTCTTGCATATCCTGAGATAAAACCTAATGAAAGTGGATTCACTGGAGAATTATACCATTCCGCAATATAATCAGAGGGAGTTATTTTATTAAAATCAGTAGTATATACCTTTTTCTGGTTAAGGATATGCGTAAATTCATGATGGATTAATTGCGCTAAAGCTTGAACATCAACTGGCTTTTTAGGGTCTATCTTATTGATGTTAGTCAGTAAAATATCAAGGCCACCTTCAGCTACACCGGCAGTAATAGTTCCATCCTTATTCATTTGCGGACTACCTGATAAAATCAACTGCTTAGGAGAATAAGTTTTCATGAACACATCACTCCCGGTTTCGGCATTATATGGATCTACCCATATTTGCTTTAAAGCAGTTGCCGCTGGCAGAACTTTTTCTGTTTGTGGAGGAACCAATGTATACTGCATATTAAATTCTGACTGATCCCATTTATATTTGACCTCTATATTGTAAGGTTTGACCAGCAGATTATAAAGGTCTTTATCCAAAGGTGTGGTTCCTGATACCTCTCCACCAAGGTAATTATCCTGAAGAACCAGCTTCTCACTCTTCTTACAAGAAAATATAGAAATTGCAATCAGTACGAGCAGGAGTAATTTCCCATGTCTGATGTTTATGATAGTTTTCATAATATATTATAATTAAGAATGTTATATTTTATAAATAAATCCGGGTATACTACCTTGGATTTGCTTGTAATCCCCCGGCCGTTTGTGCGGTTTGAGGAATTTGTAATACTCTTCTCAAATCATTAGCAGGCAATAAAAACTGTTTATTATTTTCGTCTACGTGAGCAACAGGCAGGTTATAACGAAGAATATCAAACCATCTCAATCCCTCCTGCATAAACTCAACTCTTTTAAAATCAAGGATGGTATTAATTAATGCTTGTTTAGTGTCTCCGGTTTTATAAAAAGCGGTTGCCTTAGTTTCGCTTATACTATTAGCTGCTGCGTTATAATTGGTGATTCTTGTACTTAAATAAGTATTAAGGTCTGCAAGGGCAGCTGCATTGTTACCTTGCATTACCAGAGCTTCTGCTTTATTAAACAAGACTTCTTCTGCACTTAATAAAGGGACGTAGATATAATTATTACCAATTAATGGAGTTGTATTAATAAAATTGCCACGCCATTTATTAAGCCCCATCATCTCACCACTTGCACCGTACCCTTGTGCCTGATCAGCCCATCTGCCGCCAGTAATATTAGGCTGAGTATAAATTTGCTTCTGGAGCGTTGAATTTAATCCATATCTGTACAATTGCCAGCCGTTATTCCAAATGGAAGCCGTAGTTGCCAGTAACAGGTTAGCCTTTTCAGTAGAACTTGTATAAATCGCTGCTTTTCCAGCATCTGTCAGGGTTAAATAAGTTGAATTCCATGGCCTTAAATAATTACCAATATTAGCTGGAAAGGTAAGGTTTGCCTGTTCAATTACTTTGTCGTATTGTTTTTTAAACAGGTAAAACCGGCTTGCAAAAGCATGGGCAGCAGCCTTTGTAAAGCGGTAAGCTGGAACTTTATATGCATTATCATTTAATAAAGGCATTCCCTCAGTTAAATCCTTCTCAATCATATCATATACGTAGGCCACCGTTTTACGTTCATAAGATTTATACAATGTTTTCTCAGGCTCTGTTACATAGGGAATTCCAAGATCTGTTGCTGCTGTAGCTGGATCATAGGTTTTTGAAAAAAGAGAAACCAGCATAAAATGAGAATATGCCCTTGCAATTAACGCTTCTCCTTTGTAAGCACTGTAATCTGAAGGATTACTAGCGGTGTTAATGGCTTGTAAGGCCTGATTAGCTGCTGCAATCGCACTGTAACAAGCGCCCCAGTAAGTATCAACAGCTCCATCATCCGATGACGAAAAATCTGTAAACCGGTAAGGATTATCATTTAGCAAAGCATTGTTATAAACTGTTTTATAACCACGATCACCCGCATTATCAGTCATCGATTCGCAGAAAGTAATATAATCTTCACTCGGGTAAGCAGAGGTAAGCAGCTGTGATACTTTGTCCGGATTATTAAGCTCGGCTCTGTTATCTGGCGAAGTATCGAGCATTTTTTTGCAACCTGATAAGGATGTGGCACAAATAAGTGTACCTAACATCATTACAGCTATTTTATTATGAATATGTTTTATTTTCATGTCAAGTTTCATCTTTTATAATCCAATTTTTAAAGAAATAATCACCTGCTTTTGTAAAGGCTGGGCTACACCTCCTGCATTAAAGAATTCAGGATCTTGTCCTTCGAGTCTTTTATCAGCAAAAAACAGCATTAAATTAGTACCAGCGGCAGTCAGCGACATATTGTTCATCCCTATAGCACTTGCAAATTTCACCGGTAACTGATAGGTTAATGACACATATTTTAATCTTACAAAACCTCCGTTGGCAACCCTTGCTGAAGAAAGGTTATAATTGTTGTATGGATAATATCCAGAATCCATATTATAATTATTTATAGCATCCAGGATTGAAGGTATATTGGTTTTTGTTTCATCACCTGGCAGCACCCACCTGTTTCTAAATTCTGTCGGCATCGCATCCAGATCTGAGTATTCTGGTTTAAATGCAGCATTTAACCTTACTTTATTGCCAGCCTGATAAACCAGTTGTGCGGTTAACGTGAATGCTTTATAACGAAAAGCATTGGTAAAACCACCCGAATAAGGAGGGTCTACTGGTCCTTCATACTTCAGGTATTTTGTTTCAATATCCTGTAAGTTTACCTTCTGGCTTATTTGTCCCAATTCATTTACGAAAAGAGGAACGCCAGTATTATGATCAAGGCCTTTGAAATCAAGAGAGTACAATGAACCAACAGGGCGTCCAAGCTGATTGGCACCTGCCGGAAGCAACATATCAAAAATAATAGGCTGGTCTTTAGTGTTGGTAATCTTATTGGTTGCATAAGAAAATATAAGGGTAGATCTCCATCCAAAATCTTTTGCCCTGATAATTTCACCAGAAACAGAGAATTCAACTCCATGTGATTTCAAATTGGCATAGTTTCCGGTTTTAACAATCTGCCCGCCAATTCCACTGCTTCTTAAATTTCCGATCAGGTCAAACCCTTTTTTATTATACACATCGGCTGT
The DNA here is from genome assembly GCF_014200595.1 of Pedobacter cryoconitis. Lineage (NCBI taxonomy): Bacteria > Pseudomonadati > Bacteroidota > Sphingobacteriia > Sphingobacteriales > Sphingobacteriaceae > Pedobacter > Pedobacter cryoconitis. The sequence goes on along the minus strand of NZ_JACHCG010000001.1, from coordinate 680,439 downwards.
AATGTTCAGCCTGTTGTTGAAAAATCCAGCATCTACTCCAATATTACCAGAATATTGTTTTTCATAAGTCAGATCTGAGTTCTCCAGGTCTTTGATATTGATACCAGATTCTATTTCTGAAGAATATGGCCTTAAGGTGTTAACAGTCCTTAATACAAGTGCTGAATTGGTCGCATTACCTGTACTTGCAGATAGTCCATAACTTGCTCTTAGTTTTAAGTTACTGATAGTTGTCACATCTTTCAGAAAGGCTTCCTGATCAAGATTCCATGATCCGCCGACACTCCAGGTAGGTAACCATCGTGCCTGAGGCGACTTGCCTAATTGATTTGAACCGTCATATCTGATTGCCGCGGTCAGGTTATATTTCTGGTCAAAAGTATAACCAGCGGTACCAAAAAAGGAGGCGAAACGGTAATAAGTACTACCCATTCCGTAATATTGTCTGTTCTGCTCTACACTTTGTTTAATGATTTTATAGTTCACCAATGGTATTCCACCATTATCATATTGGTAACCAAAACCATTGTTAAAAGCATCTTGTCTATCAGCAGATCTGATTTCCTGACCAACAAGCAGGCTTACATCGTGTTTGCCAAAACTCCTGATATAACTCACATTATTTCTGATGTTATAACTTCCCAATGCGTTATCTGTACGGTTGTATAAACCACCGGCACCCATGACCACTTCTGGTATTGCATTTGGATTATCAGAGTCTTTGTATAGATAAGTGTTCGCATTCGCGATTTGTGAATTGTAATTAGCTCTGTAGGCATTTGCTCTGTTGGAGTTTTCATTCACGAGGTTTTCTTGTGTCGATTTAGCATAGCGTGCCGACCCAAGAAATTCATACTTGAAATAAGGATTTACTTTATAAGTCAGGTTCAGTTGTAATTTCACATCCAGATTCGTCAGTTTAATCTGGTTGTTTTCCAGCTCATTAATGATATTAAAAGGTGCAAAATTCATTCTGAAATACTCCAGGTTACCTTGCGCATCGTAAGGGGTCAGCGCCCGGCTGGTATTGATAGCATAGCTATATGGATTGATATCAAATTCTCTGCTCAGCTTACCAAAATAAGGATCCTGTGTACGATTAATTGTACCTGGTGCCTGTTGCTGTCTGAAAGATGCCGTACTTAATATCCCTCCACTAAGTTTGCTTGAAAAATTATAGGTATTCTGTGAATTGAACGTATAACGTTTTACCTTATCAGCAATAGTCCATCCGTTATCATTGTAAAAACTTACAGAGGTATAATGCTGTGCTTTGTCAGTTCCGCTCGAAATACTAAGTGAATGTTCTTGTGTTAAGGAATTGCGGAACAATAATTTAAACCAATCTGTATTCGCACTGGCATATCTGCTCAGGAACGCATTACGGGCATCAGGGGTATTCTCTAAAAGAAATTGTCCTGTTGCAGGGTCAAGCGTTTGCATATTATTATACATTTTCCCAAATACACCTACATTAGACTTGTTTCCAATATCTTTAAGGTTAAGCATTCCCTTTCCATACATTTCTGAATAGATCGACATTTGATCAGCTGAATTAGAGATATTGAAACCATTATAGCTCGGACGCAGCTGGGAACTGAAATTACCTGTATAATTAATCACTAAATTGCCGATTTTACCTTTTTTAGTGGTGATGACAACCACTCCGTTCATTGCTCTTGCACCATAAAGTGAGGTTGCGGCAACGTCTTTTAAAACATAAATATCTTCGACGTCGTTCATGTTGATCCCTGCTACTGAAGAACCTAAAAGCGTACTCGCATCACCACTTGAAAGCTGATCATTCGTTACATCGACTACATCTTCCAGTGCGATACCATCCACTACCCACAAAGGCTTGTTTGAACCGGTTAATGAAGTAACACCACGAATCCTGATTTTTGGCGCAGAACCAAAAGTACCTGATACGTTCTGAATAGAAACCCCGGCTACTTTACCTTCCAGTGCACGGCCTATATCTAAAGATCCGGTCTGTCTGAGTTCATCGCCTTTTAGTTTTACAGATGAACCGGTGAATTTTTTCTTGTCTAACTGCTGATAACCAGTGATTACCGTTTCTTTCAGGTTCGTTGAGCTCTCTTCCAGTTTAATGGCTAAAACCGGATTATTATCCGATATTCTGACCTCGTGTGGCTTAAATCCGATTTTGGTAAAAACCAGTATCGCCCCTTTCTGGACATTGATAGTAAATTTTCCATCAGGATCTGTTTGCCTGGTATTATTAGTTCCTTTCTCGGTAATGTTCACGCCAAAAACGGTCTCACTCCTTCCATCGTTCTGCGTAAAAGTTACAGATCCCCTGACTATGATCGGGTCTGGAGCACGGTTGGTGAGTGCTTCGATAAAGGATCTTTCTTTTTCTTTAATGACAACAGTCTTATCAACAATCTCATAAGAGAAAGGCTGATCTTTGAAACATAATTTCAATGCTTCATCTAAAGTGCCATTTTGAATCTTTATGTCCACCTTTTTTGCTCTTTCAAGCAGACGTTCATTATAAAAAAACTGGTATCCGCTTTGTTTACCTAAATCATTGAAGATTTCGGGCAATGCGCTGTTTTTCTTATTAAGATTGATCTTTTGGGCTAATCCGGCCGCACTAACGTGCATTAATACCGAGAATAGAAGAACGAAGGTTACCTTCATGGTTCGCCAAATTAGGTTACGGCCCTGCCAATTTTTGGACAGCAGGGGGCAATGAATAATATTATTCATATTTTTGTTTGGATTGGGTTGATGATTAAACTGTTTGCAGAAATTGTTAAAGGGTTGGCCCAGTCATTTCAGAAGCTCCGATCGCCATCGGGGTTTCTGTTTTTCACAGGGTACCCAGTTGTTTAATATAGCCCGTCGTCTCTGTAGATTTTTTTCATGTAAGTTTGGTTATGGTTGATTGATTAGTTGATTATCATTTTTCTGCCTTCGATACTGAATTTAATATCGCTCAGCTGTAATAGCTTGATGAATTTGCCAAGGCTGGCAGTTTTAGGAATTTTCCCTGTAAAGCGGTCAGTTGGTATAGCACCCCTGTAAACAATTTCCAGATCGTACCATTTTGCAGCTTCACTTAATACATCTTGCAGATTAGTACTTTTAAAGTAAAACCAGCCTTCGGTCCAGGCTGTAGCCTGTTCAATGTCAGCAGGTACCATCGTAATGTTATTTGCTTTCTGTAGCGCTTGTTCCCCTGGTTTTAATAAAATGGTATGCGCTGCCCTCTCTTTTCCTTCGGTATAACTTAGTGAAGATACTTTTACTGAACCTTCTATTAAAGTGGTGTTTGTAATGGCATGATCCGCATAACTGCTGATGTTAAAGTGGGTACCTAGTACTTCCACTTCTTGTGCATTTGTTTTAACTTTAAAAGGATGATTTTTGTCTTTCGCCACTTCAAAATAAGCTTCGCCAATAAGTTCAACCCTGCGGTCTTTCTGGAAAGCAAATGATGCAGGGTATTTTAAAGAAGATGCCGCATTGAGTTTGATTTTTGAACCATCCGGTAAAACTACCTGATAGTTTTCTCCGGCAGCAGTGGAAATTGTATTATATACTGAACCCGATGGTGTTGCATTATCCGGCTTTGAAATTACTGTATAGATGAGTTCTCCGCTGCTTGTTTTAGTAATACTTACCCCAGCCTCTTCTGCCAGTTTCCCTTTCACATCATCAGATAAAATGATCTGATGCCCGTTAGCCAGTGTCAGGGTAGCCTTATTTTTCCCTGCTGTAATATGATCAGCTATTTCAAGAGTTTTTGAAAGACTATTTTCTCCTGTCTGCTGTTTGTTTAATAAGTAAACGGAGCCTATAATCAATATCACTGCTGCCGCAGTAAGCTGATACCAGCGTTTAATTGACCTTACAGGTCTTTTTTCAGAAATATGCTCTTCTTCTTCAGTCAGATTTGCACGCTGCAAGGTCCCTGCCCAGATTTCGTCTTTCAAGTGACTGAAATCTTCTTCAGTTTCAGAAAGACTTTGTTTCAGAATTTCTGCACTATACCAGCTTTCTAATAGTTTGATTTCCGTATCTGTAGCCGTGCCCGAATTATATTTACTAAGAAGTGTTAGTGCTTCTTTCTCATTGATCATCATCTGGAGTGCTTATTTATAACAATAACCGCTCAGGATGAATCAGGGGGTAGAGGAATCAGTAATTATCTGAAAATAATTAAAACAATTAAGCTAAAACCTATTTGTTCAATTCTTGGCCGGATAATTTTCAACGCATTCTGTACTTGTTTTTTCACCGTCTGGTCTGATAAATTCAGCTTTTCAGCAATCTCTTTATGGGAAAGATTTTCTTTGCGGCTCAGTTCAAAAATCTCCCGCATTTTTGGTGGCAGACTCTGAATTTCACGTTCAATAATTTTACTGAGTCTTTTTTCATCCAGTTTATCTATGGTATCAGGATCTGTTTCTGAGACAAAAGCAGCAATAGATTTTGCATAGTCGTGGCGGACTTTACTTTTTTCAATACTATTAAGCACCTTATTTCTTGCGGCAGTATATAACAGGCCGCCTAAATTATGATTGGATTTAATTGCTGCTGCATTTATCCAGAGTTTACTGAATATTTCCTGAATAACATCTTTAGCATCATCTTCATCCCTGAGCATCTTATAAACTTGTGCAAATAAAACACTCCAGTACCGATTATAAATTTCAGTAAATGCAAAGCGATCACCAGATTTCAATAATTCAATCAGTTCACTATCTGAATACTCACCATACATGCCCATAAACTATGAATTTATAACAATCAAACAATAATCACAACAAATTTCACCTGAAGGATTCAATTGAAGACCTTTTCTCTTAAAAAATAGCCAACCTTATTTAAACACTATAAGTAAACCTAATTAAAATCTATTAATTAAGAATATTCAGAGAAAAAATAATCCACAACTATAAAAACATTATAAGCAAACAGAATAACTATCCAACGCAAGCGTATTTAGAAAAGTAATCTAAAAAAACGCAACTATATTTTATCCAGATTAATCTTTTTTATACTAAAAATTGCGTCCTAAACTAAAAAAGAAACAACGGAATGTAAAAAATTAAGATAATAGCAAACCGATCACAGTGAATATCAAACAGTACCTCTTTTTTTTGTACCATTGTATAATAAATACACCTTATTTTGAACTACAAAAAGAGTTACCTCCTGCTGGTTCTCCTGGTATCGGCGATTTTCGCTAACGGACAGCAGTTAAAGAAAGTAAAAAGTGTTGCTGCCTGGAAAATAAGTTATGCACTGGACTTCGGTCAGCCGCAGCAAAAAGAGGCTTCTTCAAAAAAAGATCAGGGAGAACTGGCCATGATGGAACTTGCCATGTCTCTATCCGGATCTTCGGATAACAGCCCCCCTCTCATTTGTTACCTGAGCCCCGAGTATATCAGGGTTGAGCAAAGAGGCTTAGGCGGAGGAATCACGATAGCCGACAAAAGAGATACTGTAAGTTATTTATTGGATACTGTGGCCAAAACGGCTATCAAATATCCGGCTGCCATGCCTAATATACAAACTGCCATGGCAGGAGATTCTATGATGGTGATCAGTTCTGCCGACTTTGTGATGCAGTTGAAAGAAGGTACGCTGGTGATTGCAGGAAAAGCTTGTAAAAAAGCAGTCTTTGTTAATCCTCATTCTCCGGAAAATGTAATTACCGTTTGGTATGCACCTGAACTTCCCCGTTTATATTGGCAGCAGTATAGTTATTTAAAAAGTGTACCGGGCTGTGCATTAGCCATCGGAACCTTATCCAGAGGCCTGAACATCGGCATTAAAGCAAACCTGATCGAACAGGTGGCTTTAGCGGAGAGCTTTTTCATCCCGCCGCCAACTTATACAATTAATGAAGAAATGTCTTATTAAAACTGACCATGCGTAAATTATTGATTTGTATTTTATCTGCCGTGCTTTTATTTTTTCAGGCCAGAGCACAGGAAAATATTCAATTAAAATCTGGTGACCTGATTTTCCAGAATTTAGACTGTGGCCCTTTATGTGACGCAATTAATGCAGTAACTCAAGGTTATCAGGGAAATAAATTCAGTCATATGGGAATGGTTTTGCTGAGAAATGATAGTGTTCTGATCATTGAAGCCTCAGGCAAAAACGTGCATCTTACACCACTCAAAACCTTTTTGTCCAAATCGGCACATCCGCATTACGTGGGAAGATTGAAACCTGCTTATCAAAAACTCATTCCAACAGCACTGGCATTTTCAATGGCACAGATGGGTGTATTGTATGATGATCAGTACTTATATAATAATGGAAAATACTATTGCTCTGAATTGATATACGATGCATTCAAGGCAGCCAACAAGAATAAGCCTTTTTTCAAATTATTCCCGATGACCTATAAAGAACCAGGATCAGGTGCTTATTTTCCGGTATGGAAAGTGTACTTTGAACACTTAAACATGGAAGTTCCTGAAGGTAAACCCGGATGTAACCCAGGCGGCATATCTTTATCTGATAAAATTGATATTTTAGGGCAATATAAATAACTGTATAAATTAGCCAAAAAGTCATAGAGATATCAAATTAACCGCTAAATTCACGTTTAAATATGCTTTATTGAGTTTTTCATGAATTATGCCCGATAATTGGACATTCTTATTGGGTTTCTGGTTTTATATGGCTGGAAATTTGTTAATTTGAGTCGTCAAACATCGGCAGCAAGGCATTAAAAGCAATATTCATAAAAAAAGAAATATGGCCAACAACGAGCAAGAAAAAGAGAGTACCAATATTTTATCAATTGATATTGGCGGGACCGGTATCAAGGCCTGTATCTTAAAAGAAAATGGCGAACTATTCTCTGAATATACAAAACTGCCAACACCCAAGGATTCTACTCCTGAAAATGTAATTAAAGTTATTCATGAATTGGTTGCCCCGCTTACCCCTTATAGTAAAATAGCAATCGGTTTTCCGGGCTATGTAAAATGTGGTATCGTGGAAACGGCCCCCAACTTAGCGAAAAACCAATGGGCAGGTTATCCGCTTGCACAGCATATCAGTGATAGTTTAGGCAAACCTGTCCGGTTAATTAATGATGCAGATCAACAGGCACTGGGCATTATATCAGGTAAAGGTTTCGAAATCGTACTTACTTTAGGTACAGGTTTTGGTACGGCCTTAACTTTTGACGGAGAATTACTTCCGCACCTTGAGCTTTCTCATCTTCCAGTAACAAAAAACAAGGATTATGATGATTATATCGGTGAGAAAGCTTTCCAGAAAGAGGGCGACAAGAAATGGAACGAAAGACTAAAACGAATTATAGAAATTTATAAAACAGTGTTTAACTATGATGTTCTTTATCTTGGAGGCGGAAATTCTAAACACATCAATTTTGAACTGGAGCACAATATCCACCTTGTTTCTAACAGGGATGGCATAAAAGGCGGTGCAAAATTATGGGCTGCTCAGGAAAAATATCACGTTTTCACTACCTATCCAAAATCAAATACAACAAATGGAAAGTAAATTCACATTAGGAATGATAGGCCTTGGTACAATGGGCCGCAATTTATTGCTGAACATGGCCGATAAAGGCTTTGCAGTAACAGGTTATGATAAGGATCCGAAAATGATCCAGAAACTTAAGGAAGATGGTGCAAAACACAATCTTACGGCCTACAGCTCATTAGAAGATTTTATTGGAAGTCTGGAGTTACCAAGAAGGATTATGCTTCTTGTACCGGCAGGACCAATTGTTGACAGTGTCATTCAGGAACTTTTGCCTTTACTGGATAAAGGTGACATTATTATTGATAGTGGAAACTCTCATTTCACAGATACCAGCAAAAGAGCAGCTGACCTTTCTGGTCAGGGAATGCACTTTTTCGGCATGGGAATTTCTGGTGGTGAAGAAGGTGCACGTTTTGGCCCAAGCATTATGCCAGGTGGTGATAAAACTGCTTATGGGGAAATGAAAGAGATTCTTGAAGCTGTTTCTGCTAAAGTAAATGGCGATCCATGTGTGGCTTATATTGGCCCCGGAGCTTCAGGGCACTTTGTGAAAATGGTACACAATGGTATCGAATATGCCATGATGCAGTTATTGGCTGAGGCTTATGATATTATGAAAAATGCGCTTGAATATTCAAATGAGCAGATTCATGATGTATTTGAGCAGTGGAACAATGGCCGTTTGCAGTCTTTCTTATTAGAAGTGACTAAAGATATTTTTGCTTTCAAGGATGAAAAAACAGGTGGTTACCTGGTTGACTATATCAAAGATGAAGCGAAGTCTAAAGGTACTGGAAAATGGACATCACAAGTGTCGATGGACTTGCAATTACCAATTCCTTCTATCAATGAGGCGGTAAGTACAAGAGATTTATCGAAATTCAAAAGCTTACGTACTGCATTATCTAAAACTTATACTCAGGGCAAATATGCTGTTGGAGATAAAGATAAATTTATTGTTGAGCTGGAACAGGCTTTATATTTCGCTGTAATTTCTTCTTATGCGCAAGGCCTTCATTTATTATGGCAGGCGTCTATCACTTATGAATATGAACTGAATTTACATGAAATCGCACAAATCTGGCGTGGTGGATGTATCATCAGAGCTGAATTCTTAGAGGATATTTACCAGGCTTATAAAAAACAACCAGACCTGGAGCATCTTTATGCTGATGCGGGTATCGCAAAAAAATTAGAAGAAATCCTTCCGGGAATGAGATCTGTAGTTAGCCACACGGTATTAACAGGATTAGCTGTTCCTGCATTTGCTTCTGCCCTGACCTACTTTGATTCGTTAAAAACAGAAAGAATGCCTTCTAATTTAATTCAGGCACAAAGAGACTTTTTTGGTGCACACCAGTTTGAACGTACTGATGCAGAAGGAACGTTTCATGCTATCTGGAATCCAGTAAAATCGTAATATAAAAGAAATGAAACCTGAATGAGCTTACAAAAGCTATGCTAAGCTCATTCAAGCTTCATCACCGGTAAATAAAATATGCACTAATGAAAACAAGTCAATGCCTTAACCCAACCGTTTTTGTCATCTTTGGTGGCACTGGGGATTTAAATATGCGCAAACTTGCGCCAGCACTTTATAACTTGTATTCTGATGGCTATATGCCTAAAGATTATGCAATCATCGGAACAGCGAGAAGCAAGCTCACTGATGTACAGTTCCGTAACACTATTATGGAGGGGGTAAATAGTTTCTCCCGTGCCGGTAAGGTTAAAAAGGAAAAATGGGATGGTTTTGCAGAAAATGTATACTACAATCCTGTAGATGTATCTGCTCCTGAAACTTTTCAGGACCTTAAAACAAGTATTGAAAAGCTTAAGAAAAAATTCGGGCCTAAAACGCAGGTGATTTATTACCTGGCAGTAGCACCAAATTTATTCCCTTTAATCGCAGAATGTATTGCTAAATATGATCTTGCCGGGAATGAAGAAAATTGCCGTATCGTAATCGAAAAACCTTTTGGCCGTGATTTAGAAACTGCAAAAGAATTAAATAAACTGTTAACCGGAATTTTTACGGAGAAACAGATCTACAGAATTGACCATTATCTGGGTAAGGAAACTGTTCAGAATATTATGGCTTTCCGTTTTGCCAATTCATTCCTTGAACCACTTTGGAACCGTACTTATATTGATCACGTACAGATTTCTGTAACAGAGCAGTTAGGTGTTGGAGATCGTGGTGGTTATTATGATGGCGCTGGTGCTTTAAGAGATATGATCCAGAATCATATTTTACAGCTTCTTTGTTTAATCGGTATGGAAACGCCTATCAATTTTGATGCTGATGAAATCAGAAATAAAAAAGTTGATGTTTTAAAAGCTATGCGTCCTTTTGGACCTGATGATATCCGTATGAGCACTGTTCGCGGACAGTATTCTAAAGGATGGGTTGAGGGTAAAGAAGTTCCTGGTTACCGCTCTGAAAAAGATGTGGCACCTCAATCCAATACGGAAACTTTTGCGGCAGCCAAATTCTTTGTGGACAACTGGCGCTGGCAGGGAATTCCTTTCTATGTACGTACAGGTAAACGCCTGTTCCAGACTTCTTCTCTGATTACGATACAGTTTAAGGATGTTCCTCACCAGGTTTTCCCTGCGGGTGTAACTGAACACTGGCAGCAAAACAGGTTGATTATCAGTATTCAGCCAGAAATGAGTATCCGTTTACAAGTACAGGCAAAAAGACCTGGACTGGACATGGTATTGAATCCTGTAGACATGGTTTTTGATTATAAAGGGACTTATAGTGCTGAAGCACCAGAGGCTTACGAGACTTTATTACTGGATGTAATGATCGCAGATCAGACGCAATTTATGCGCGCAGATCAGGTAGAAAGTGCGTGGGAATTATTAATGCCTGTAATCAATGCATGGGAAAGTAAAACTTCATTAAGTTTCCCTAATTACCCTGCTGATTCATGGGGTCCTGAAGATGCTGAAGCGCTGATTGCCAGGGACGGTTTCCACTGGTTCACCTTACCTTTAAAAAATAAAGACTAGCATGAACTTACTGATATATAAAACAAAAAGTGAACTGCTGAAAGATTTAGCAGATTACGTGATCGCAATTGCAGAAAAGGCGATTGCAGAAAAGGATTGTTTTAATTTTGTGCTTACCGGCGGTAATTCTCCTAAAGAATTATATGAAATGCTTTCGACAACCTACCGTGAAAAGTTAGATTGGTCAAAGGTATTTTTCTTCATCGGCGATGAACGTAATGTTCCACCCGGACATGAAAGCTACAATGGCTTAATGGCAAATAAATCAATATTATCTCCTTTAAATATTGCTGCTGATCATATCTTTTTTGTAGATACGACATTAGCTCCTGAAAAGGCTGCAATTGAATATGCTAAAGCAATTACTACTCATTTTGGTGGTGCTGACCTTGCTTTTGACCTGATTTTACTAGGGATGGGTGATGATGGGCATACGGCTTCATTGTTCCCTGGCACTGATATTTTAGGCAGTAAAGAAGTAACAGTGGAGAGTGTGTATGTGGAGAAATTAGCAACTTATAGGATCAGTTTCACAGCGCCATTGATCAATAAGGCCAAAAATGTAGCCTTCCTTGTATTTGGTGAAGCTAAAGCTGATGCGCTGAAACATGTCATTGAAGACGAACCTAAGACTCCTGAATTGTATCCGTCACAATTGATTGATCCGATTGACGGCAGCCTGACCTGGTTTCTGGATAGTGATGCAGCAAAATTGCTGGATAACTAAACACAGATTTCATATAGAAATCCCTGTTCTATTAATTTGGAACAGGGATTTTTTATGGAATTTCGTCAATGGTTTTGTACGCATTGCTGAAATGGATAAAAAGACAGAAAGTGGCTTGACATGCTTTAAAGATGGTATCGCAATTTGCGATACCATCTTTAAAGCATGTCAAGCCACTTTTACGAAAAACAACCGGAATAATCACTGCTGCTTTTTAGTCTTAAAACCGATCAATGTTCTTGGCTGTTCATCTTTCTCTATAAACTTACTCAGATAGGTAAAAAGAACTTCAATTTTCTCATCTTGTTTATAAAGCCGCTTCTCCACTTCCTGTACTAATAAGGAAATATCCTTATGCAAGAGAATGGTTTCTCTCAGCTTCACAAAGACCTCTATAATACGAATGCTCATCTGTATCGGCTTCTCCCCCTTAAGAACATTCGACAACATAAGCACCCCATGTTCAGTAAAAGCATAAGGTAATATTCCTCCCAGCTGCTGTCTGGAAGGTATCGCAAATTGCGATAGCATGTTTTCAGTCTCCTGAATGGTTAACTGAAACATAAAATTTAATGGAAACCGATCCAGGTTACGCTTCACCTGTTCCCTTAAGCGAATAGGTTTAACGCCATAAAGTTCAGCCAGATCTTTATCCAGCATAACTTTCTGTTCCCTGATCAGGTATATTTTATTCATCACAACTTCATCTATCATATCGCCACATTATCTCACTAAGATAATTTAATTCTTTTAATTTAATTAATATATTTCTCAGGATGTAAACAAATAGTCCGGTAAGCTGTTGTAAGGTTACGCATCTTACCCCTTATTTTGCTTATGCCTGTTCAAACTGATATTCTAATTATAGGTGGCGGATTAGCCGGATTAACTGCGGCATTACATCTACAGCAATCTGGGATGGAGGTGATCCTGATCGAAAAGGATACTTATCCTCATCATAAGGTTTGTGGTGAATATATTTCTAATGAGGTTCTGCCCTACTTAAAATGGCTGGATGCCGATCCTTCAGTATTGCATCCTTCGATAATTTCCAACATGCAATTCACCACAGTTTCAGGGAAAGTCATTTCTACCCGGTTACCTATGGGTGGCTTTGGGGTCAGCAGATATCAGCTTGATCATTTTCTCTGTCAAAAATTTCTGGCTAAAGGAGGTCGCGTGATACAGGATACAGTGAGCAGCGTGGCATTCGAAAAAGATAACTTCTTGATTTTTACACAAAGTGAGCACCAGTATACAGCCAGACAGGTAATTGGCGCTTATGGTAAACGTTCTGCTATTGACCTCAAATTAAAGAGGAAATTTATACAAAAGCATTCACCATTTTTAGCAGTAAAAGCACATTATACCGGTGAATTTGAAGATGGACTGGTTGCACTCCATAATTTTAGAGGGGGCTATTGCGGTGCTTCTAAAATAGAAGATCAAAAGATAAATATCTGTTATCTGGCAAATTATGAAACCTTCAAAACACATAAAAATATCGCAGCTTACCAGGAAAACGTACTCTATCAAAATAAACATCTAAAAAGCCTTTTTGAAAAATCAGAACCATTATTTGATACACCAATAACTATCAGTCAGCTCTCCTTTGGCGCCAGAGAAGCAGTCATTGATCATATCCTGATGATCGGCGACACTGCGGCATTGATACATCCTTTATGCGGAAACGGCATGGCTATGGCGATACATAGCGCCAGGATTTGCGCTGAATTATTGCTTTTGTTTTTCAAAGGAGAGATTCCCGACAGAACTGCAATGGAAAAACGTTATCTTATATCCTGGAATCACCACTTTAAATCAAGGTTATGGATGGGAAGGACTTTATCGGCCCTGTTCGAAAAGGAATATTTAACGGAGAAATTATTAGGTGGGATGGTCCGGCTGCCATTCCTGCTGCCTTTGATTATCAAAAAAACACATGGCCATAGTTTAACTGTTACTGAATAATGTTTGTAAATACCACACATAGAAGCGATGCACCTGAAATTATGGATAATTTCCAGATGGAAGGAGAAATACTCAGGGATGCACTCGATAAAATTGCCAGCATAAACCACCTGCTTGGCGGAAACAAGGTCACGCTCGAAGGAATTATTTATTTACTCCGTGCGCAACCAAAATCTAAAGTAATACGTATTACTGATATAGGATGTGGAAATGGCGATATGTTAAGAGCGCTTGCAGCTTATGCAGAGAAAAATGATTTAAACTTTGTACTCACCGGTATAGATGCTAATAATTTCACGATTGCGCATGCCCGGAGTTTATCAACCGGATATAAAAATATAAGTTATGAGTGCATTGATATATTTGATGAGCTGAACCAGCAAAAACCGGCAGATATTATACTTTGTACTTTAACATTACATCATTTTAAAGATCAGGAGATTATTGCATTGCTGCAAAGTTTTCAGCGGACAGCAAGGCTTGGTTTTGTGATTAACGATTTACAACGGAGTGCAATTGCCTATTACCTGTTTCTGGGTTTATGCTTTGTATTCCGCCTGAATGAAATGTCACGCGAAGATGGACTGGTTTCTATTCTCCGCGGATTTAAAAGAAAGGATTTAATGTCGTTTTCAAAAACATTAGGTCTTCAGTATTACTTTATTAAATGGAAATGGGCATTCCGCTACCAATGGATAGTTAAAACAGCATGAGTGTAATTATAAAATGTATCAGCAAAGCATTGCCCGGATATTCAAGGAGCACGGCCGAAATCATTCCTTTTCTGGATGGGTGGCTATATGGCCAAGAAGACCGCTTTGTCCGCAAGGTTAAAAAAATATTTGAGAATGCAGCGGTAGATAAACGCTATTCATTTATGTCTCCTGAAGAGGTTTTCAGTGAGCTGACTTTTGAGCAGCGGAATGATATTTATTGCAGAGAAGGCATTAAATTAGGTATAAAATGTCTGAAAGATGCGATTGATAAGGCAGGCTGGAAAAATGAAGATCTTGATTATATCATTACCGTAAGCTGCACAGGAATTATGATCCCTTCTTTAGATGCTTATCTGATCAATGCATTAAAGCTGCGTCAGGATATTGTGCGTCTTCCGGTCACAGAAATGGGCTGCGCGGCGGGCGTATCAGGAATCATTTACGCTAAAAACTTCTTAAAATCCAATCCGGGCAAAAGGGCAGCAGTAATTGCTGTAGAATCTCCAACAGCAACTTTTCAGCGAGAGGACTTTTCGATGGCCAATATTGTAAGTGCTGCCATTTTTGGAGACGGTGCGGCCTGTGTCCTTTTGTCTTCACACCCTGAAGACAGTGGACCGGAAATACTGGCCGAAGAAATGTATCACTTTTACGATGCAGAAGAAATGATGGGCTTTAAAATGACCAATACAGGTTTACAAATGGTACTGGACGTTACTGTGCCTGAAACTATTGCAGCACATTTCCCTGCTATTATTCATCCTTTTCTGGAAAAGAACGGATTAAATATTCAGGAGATAGATCATTTGGTTTTTCATCCGGGCGGGAAGAAAATCATTGAAATTGTAGAAGCATTATTTGGTGATCTTGGAAAAAACATAAACGATACTAAAGCGATTTTAAGGTCATATGGAAATATGTCGAGCGTTACCGTACTCTATGTGCTTGAGCGGATTATGGACGCTAAACCAAAACCAGGAGACAAAGGTCTGATGCTTAGTTTCGGCCCCGGATTTTCTGCCCAACGAATTTTATTGCAATGGTAAGCGTTTTTTGTATTTACTTTACACCTTAGAATTGATAATCTTATAACAATGAACGCACAAGAAATACTAGCAAAATTACCTTACAGCAAACCTTTTTTATTTGTTGATGAGTTATTACAAATTGATGAAAACGGATCAACCGGAACTTATACTTTTGATAAAGACCTTGATTTCTACAAAGGCCATTTCAAAGATGCACCGGTTACCCCAGGGGTAATATTAACAGAAACAATGGCACAGATTGGCCTGGTTTGCCTGGGCATTTATCTTTCAGAAAATGCAAATACAGAACTGAAAGCACATGTGATGCTAACTTCTACTGCAATGGATTTTATGAAACCTGTTTTCCCGGGTGAGAAAGTTACCGTAACTGCTGAAAAAGTATACTTCAGGTTTAAAAAACTGAATTGTAATGTAGTGATGAAAAATGAAGCCGGAGAAACAGTTTGCAAAGGAAATATATCTGGAATGGTAACTACAAAAATGAATGACTAAACGTGTTGTCATCACTGGTTTAGGGGTTGTTTCACCAAATGGTGCGGACATTACGCAGTTCAGGTATGCGCTTAAAAATGGTGTGTCCGGGATTCAGCATGATCCGCAGCTGGAACAACTTCTTTTCTCTTGCCAGATCGCAGGAAAGCCAGTGATTGATACTGCCCGGATCAGTCAGTATTTTACTGAACTTGAAATCCGGAACCTGGAAAGCACAGGCATCGTTTACGGTGTAATCGCAGGTTTGGACGCATGGAAGGACGCAGGGCTTCAACCTGCTCCCGATGAAACACCGGATTGGGAAAGTGGAACTGTTTTCGGTACAGGCACTTCTGGTATTGATAAGTTCAGAGGTGCCATTTATAAATTAGATAACCTGCAAATCCGTAAACTGGGCAGTTCTATAGTCGCCCAGACTATGGCAAGCGGAGTGAGTGCATTACTTGCCGGGAAGCTTGGATTAGGTAACCAGGTAACCACAAACTCATCTGCTTGTGCAACTGGAACAGAGAGTATTTTAATGGCTTATGAGCGCATTAAATCAGGTCAGGCAACAATTATGCTGGCTGGTAGTACAAGTGACAGCGGCCCGTATATCTGGGCTGGTTTTGATGCGATGAAAGTTTGTACTTATAAACACAATACTGACCCGGAAAAAGGCAGCCGCCCGATGAGTGCGACGGCAAGTGGTTTTGTTCCGGGAAGCGGTGCCGGAGCTTTGGTTTTAGAGAGCCTGGAGAGTGCTTTAGCAAGGGGAGCTAAGATATATGCAGAAATACTCGGCGGACATCTTAATTCGGGCGGACAGCGTGGTGAAGGTACTATGACTGCGCCTAATCCATTAGCGGTACAAAGATGCTTGTCTATGGCCTTCAGGAATGCTGGCATTCAAGCTTCGGAAGTTGAGGTAATCAATGGCCATCTCACTGCCACGGTAAAGGATACGCTTGAAATACAGAACTGGGTAACCGCATTAGGGCGTTCAGGCAAGGACTTCCCTTATATCAATTCGGTTAAAGGGATGATTGGCCACTGTATCTCTGCGGCTGGCAGCATTGAATGTGTTGCTGCTGTTTTACAGCTCTATGAAGGGTTTATTTTCCCTAATATAAATTGTGAGGATCTGCATCCGGCTATTGAAACGCTGATAGATCCGGAGCGCATCCCCCGTGTATGTCTCCAAAAAGATTTTAATATACTCGTCAAGGCAAGTTTTGGTTTTGGCGATGTCAACGCCTGTTTAGTCTTAAAAAAATATAATCATGGATAGAGAAATCATGGATAGAGAAATTATCATTTCCGCTATTAAAGAAGTTGCAGCTCCTTATACCCAGGACAAAGAAGCATTAGATCAGCTTGGTGAGCATACAAGTTTCATTACAGACCTGAAAATCAACTCTGCCAACCTGGTTGATATTGTGCTGGATCTGGAAGAAAAGTTCGGCATTGAGATCGATAATGATTCCATGTCAAAAATGCTGGATGTCAAATCCACACTGGATGTTATTGAGGGTAAACTTACTGAAAAATGATAGGCAATGATCTGGTAGATCTCCGCCAGGCTGCAATAGAGAGCAACTGGAAGCGAAAAGGTTACCTGGCTAAAATCTGTACACCTGAAGAGCAGCGGTTTGTTCTGGAGGCCCCTAAGCCTGATGAAATGTTATGGTTACTCTGGACAATGAAAGAAGCGGCCTGTAAAATTGTTCAGCGCAAAACGGGAACCAGAAGTTATGAGCCTTTAAATTTTTGTTGCGGATTGCTGAATATAGAGCAGACGAAGGCCTCAGGAACGGTTAGCTATTTCAAGGATAGTTTTCTCGTGAAAAGTGAACTCAAAAATACTTTTATCCATTCGGTTGCCGTGTCAGAGATGAAGGATTTTGAACAGCTCCATTTACAATATCTTCAGCCGGATACTGCTTACAAAGCAGCTTTTAATAATTTAAACAGTCTTTATCATTTGACCGGTACCCTATCAGGAATACCGGAGTTAACCCATCAGGTTACCGGCCGGAAGCATGCTGTTTCCATCAGCCACCATGGTGACTATCTGGCTATTATTTATTCAGATTCTCTTCTATTAGCAGATTAATAATTCCGTCTGCCATACCTACTCTTGGTACATGAATCTGCTTGATGCCTGTCCATTTCATCAGGGTAATAAAGATTTCACTTGCCGGAATGATTACATCGGCACGATCAGGGTTCAGGTTAAAAATCTGGATACGTTCTTTTAAGGAGTGACTGTTCAATTGATTGTATAGAGATTTCAGCTTCAGAAAAGTTAAAGGCATCCCCTCTTTTTCATTTGCCATTTTATACAATTTATTGATATTTCCCCCGGTTCCAATTCCAGCCAGGTTTTTATGATACTTCGTTTGATCTTTAACCCACAGCCTCATTTCTTCCCAGGTTTCTTCTTTATCCTGGTTATCCAGAATTCTGATTGTCCCGATATCAAATGATTTAGAAGCTACAGGTATTTTATTTACGAATACTGATAATTCTGTACTACCACCACCTACATCTATGTAAAGATAGTTTTTCTTAATATCAAGATCATCTTCAATATGATTGGCATAAATGATATTGGCTTCTCTCTGCCCTTCAATAATCTCCAGGTCTACATTGGCCTTTTCTTTAATCAATTTAATGATTTCAAGCCCATTTTGCGCTTCTCTCATCGAAGAAGTTGCACAAGCCAGGTATTTAGTCACCTGATAAACATCCATCAGATTTTTAAAGGCCTGCATGGTTTTGATCAGGTCTTCGATTTTGCGTGCAGATATTTTATGATCTAAAAAGGCATCGTCACCTAATCTTAAAGGGACCCTGACCAGGGTATTCTTTTTAAAACCAAACCCATTATCATTGTGTGTTATATCTGCAATAAGCAGTCTAACGGCATTCGAGCCAACGTCAATTGCTGCATATCTGAGCATAATCTTCTACTGGTGTTTGTTTTTTAAGTAATTATAAGTTTGAACCTGTGCCCTCACCTTAGTGCTAAGCCGGTTTTTATGATATTTATTGTTATTTAAGCGGGTAATATCTCTTGCTTTCACGTTATCCTGTAACTGAAAATCAATAATATCCCTGATTTCTTGTTTAACGTCTTCATCCAGTACAGGAAAACCAACCTCTACACGGTGTTCAAAATTCCGGCTCATTAAATCTGCTGAAGAAAGAAACATTTCCTCTTTACCGTTATTTCCAAAGATGAAAACACGTGCATGTTCCAGAAACTTATCAATGATACTGATCACAGTAATATTTTCACTGAAGTCTTTTACGCCCGGAACAAGGCAGCAAATACCGCGCACGATCAGCTTAATCTTTACTCCGGCATTACTTGCGTCATAAAGTTTCTCTACAATCCCTTCATCAGCAAGACTGTTGACTTTGAAAATAAGATAGGCAGGTTTACCGGATTTCGCGATTTTAATTTCCCGGTCTATCAAAGTATAAAACTTAGTTCTGGATTCCAGCGGAGAAACAATCAGGTACTTAAATCCTGTAGCTACAGTACGCTTGTTTAAGGCAGCAAAAAGCTTAATCAAATCATGGGTGATCTCTTTTTTAGCCGTAAAAATACTGTGGTCACAATACAGTTTAGCGGTCTTCTCATTGAAATTACCAGTCGCCAGATTTGCATAATAAACAGGACGGCCTTTTTCTATCCGGGTAACCAGGCAGATTTTAGAATGGACTTTATAATCAGTTAAACCATAGTTTACATGTACTCCTTCTTCCTCCAGCCTGTTGGTCCAGAAGATATTTGCTCTTTCATCGAAACGTGCTTTAAGTTCGACGAGGCAGTTAACTTTCTTACCATTTTTGGCTGCGTTAATCAGCGCATTAATCACTCTTGAATTCTCCGCCAAACGGTAAAGTGTGATATTGATCGCCGTAACTTTAGGATCAATTGCAGCTTCACGAAGAAAAAGAATGATATAATCGTAAGATTGATAAGGTAAATTAACCAGGTAATCTCTTTCTGCAAGTTTGTTAAATATACTCTGGGTACGGTGTAAACCGAAAACCTTTAAGGGTACGTTTGCAGGGTATTCAAGGCTTTTATCTCCGACATTCGGAAAACGGATAAAATCACCAAACTTATGATAACGATTACCGGGAATCAGGCTTTCGGCTTCAATTTTCATTTTAGCGACCAGTACACCCAACATATCAAATGGCATTTCTGTATCATAAAGTAAACGCATAGGTTTACCTTTTTTACGTTTATCAAGGCTGGTCTTTAATTCATCAATAAACTTATCACTTACATTTTTATCGATATCCAGCTCAGCGTCTCTGGTCAGCTGCATAGAATAAGCATCCATTTCATCGTATTTGAATACGTAAAAGATGTCATCCAGGCAGTATTTGATAATATCCTCAGCAAGGATAATAAATTTTAATCCGTTAGTCTCCGGCAGTACCAGGAACCTTGGCAGATCGGGAGGCAATTCTATCAATGCATACTTTTCATCTTTTTTGCCGGTTTTCTTTTTAAGCCTTACAAAAAAGTACAGGTACCGGTCTTTGAGTTCTGGAAATGGTTTTTCCATATCAATCATGATCGGTACCAGGTTGGAAAGAATTTTATCCCGGAAGTGTTCTTTTACAAACTCTCCCCTGGCTACATTGAGTTGTGTATCATTCAGAATAAAAATCCTGTTTTGTGCAAGTTCGTTAATCAGCGTAGCCTGAAATAATTGTTCAAACTTACGTTCTTGTTTAACGACGATATTTTTAATCTCATTCAGCACTTTTTTAGGATTAAACCCTAAAAGTTCTTTGGCCTTGTCGTTTAAATTAGACAACCTGGTCATTGTAGCTACACGTACCCGGTAAAATTCTTCCAGGTTAGAAGAGAAAATAGACAAAAATTTAATTCTTTCAATCAGCGGAACAGTTTCATCTGTTGCCTCCTGTAAAACCCGTTCATTGAAATATAACCAGCTGAGTTCTCTATTTAAAAATGGGACCTTCTTCTTTGTCATGGGGGTTAGTATCAAAAAATCCCTGGTGGGACCGGATGCTCAAAACTGCGAATTCTATTGTTAATTCAATGTTAATTATTCGAGCATTAATCTTCACAAAAAAAGCGTTAAATTAACCTCAAACTGTAATTGAATTAACTTTCGTCTGTAGTCTTTTCATCCGTTTTTTCTGAAGTCACCACAGGTTTAACCTCTGTTGGCGTAGCTTTAGCTGGAGTAACAGCAGGTTTAGCCGATGCTGTAACAGGTTTTGCAGCAGGTTTAACCGGAGTTGCAGCAGCTTTAGCTGGAACACGTTTAACAACCGCTTTTTTTACCGGAGCAGTTTTAGCCGCTGCCGCCGTAGTTACAACTTTTTTTGCAGCACCAGCTGCTGTAGTTGTTTTATCTTTTACTGCTGTAGCTGCTTTTTTTACCACTGCAACATCTTTTTTCACTTCATTTTTTACCGCAGGAGCCGCTTTTTTAACTGCTGAAGCAGATTTTTTCACAACTGCTGTTGCTTTTTTAACAGGTTTAGCGATTAACGTAGCTGCTTTCTCTTCACTTGCAATCACCGGAACTTTGATACTGTTTACGGATGGTTTAGCGCTTGAAACTGCTTTTTTAACTTCTTTTTTGACTTTTTTAGCACCTTTTGCAGCTACTTTTTTAAGTTTTTTAGCAGTTTTTTCTATTTCTTTTTTAGTTGGCTTTGTTTTTTTAGTCGCTTCTGCTTTTACCTCATTAAATTTCTTAGCTAATTTACTAGCCACAGCTTTAGCCGCATGTGCTAACTCTTCACCAATTTTTTCGGCATCATGACCCAAATGAGAAACTGCTTCAAAAAATTTTTGCGAAAGAGTCTGCTCCAATTCTTTTTTAACTGCTTTTTTAGCATTATTTTTTTGCACTTTTGATTTATTGGTTTTCATAATAATTTTTTTAGCAAGAACGTTAAATAATTAATATCTAAATCTAATATATTTTTTATACTAAAGCTATAATCATGCCCACTTTCGATATCGTAAGTAAAGTTGACGCGCAGACATTGGATAATGCAATGAACAACGCAAAAAAAGAGATCCTTAACCGTTATGATTTCTCTACCTCTCAGAGTACTATTGACCATGACAAGAAAACAAATGTGATCACCATTGTTACTGAAGATGACATGCGTCTGAAAGCCATTGAGGATTCTATCATTTCCCGTATGGTGAAACAAAATCTTGATCCTAAAAGTCTTGATTTTGGAAAGGAACAATATGCTTCTGGCAATATGATCAGAAAAGAAGTTTCTATCAAAGAAGGAATTGATAAAGATGTCGCTAAAAAGATAGTTGCAAAAATCAAAGCCAGCGGACTTAAAGTTCAGGCTTCTGTAATGGACGACCAATTGCGTGTACAAAGCAAAAACATTGATGACCTTCAAAAGGTAATCTCGCTTTGTAAAGGTGAAGATTTCGGACAGCCACTTCAATACATCAACATGCGTAACTAATGGAAATTGCTGATAATGGCTTTATTTTTTCGGACGACAAAGGCAAAATTGATGCGGTTGCCGTTCATCTTTTCCTGAGTACCAAATCTTACTGGGCTGAAGGGATTCCTTTACAAACAGTCAAAAGATCTATTGAGAATTCGCTTTGCTTTGGAATCTATCAGGAAACCCGGCAAATAGGATTTGCCAGATGGATTACTGACCGTGCTACGTTTGCTTATCTGGCAGATGTATATGTGGAGGAAGAGTTCCGTGGTATGGGGCTCTCGAAAAAACTAATGTCGCTTATGCTTTTCCATCCCGATCTCCAGGGCTTAAGAAGATACATGCTGGCTACAAGAGACGCACATAGCCTTTATAGTCAATATGGTTTTGAGCCATTGGAAACGCCAGAAAATATAATGGCTGTTACGGTCAAAGACATTTATAAAAAGCAGGAAGATTAATCTTCCTGCTTTTTATTGCTCAGTCAAATTAACCTTCTGAACATGAAAAGATTTCAATTCCACAGCTTAGTACTGGCAGGTCTGTTATTCACGGCTTCCTGTACACAGCAGACAAAAAATAAGCTTCAGCAAGATACTTTAGCCAAAGTAGCAGTTTCACAACCTAAAACTTCCAAACTGGACACAGCGAAACCTGTTTCCACAAAAACATGCAGTCAGATTGCCTATCTGATACTGACCACTTCTCCCCGGTACCAAAGTTTAACGAATGGATTGAAGGAAAGGATCATTAAAAATGGGGGTACTTCATTCTATGTTTCTTACGAAGGCAGCCCCTATCCAAAAATAGATAGTGCCATGAATTACTCCAAAACCTTTGATTATAGTATTCATGAGAACTATCCTGATCATGCACCCTTAATCGCAAGTTTTACCTTTGACCCTGTAAAGAAGCAACTGTTCGAATATAATGTAGCACAGGATTCTTTGATACCTGCTGCGTTCGATAAAACGCTTTTAGTGGATTTAGCCAAAGCCTGCAAGTAAAAATCCCGCAAAAAACATTACTTATCATAGGTTAACGGGAAATTTTAGTTTACAACTTAACTTTGTATCAGATTAAAACAAGGTAATTATGGAATTAGGTATTAGTATGTTCGGGGATTTACGTGTTGATCCAATAACAAATAAATTTCAACCTGCCCAGCAAAGATTGGGCGAGATTATCGAAGAGATAAAATTAATGGACGAACTGGGACTGGATTATTTCGGTATCGGAGAACATCACCGTCCTGATTTTGCAGTTTCAAGTCCTGAAATATTACTGGCAGCAGCAGCTGTAGTAACCAAAAACATTAAACTAGGCAGTGCGGTAAGTGTATTAAGTTCCGCTGATCCGGTGAAGTTGTATCAGAACTTTGCAATGGTTGATTTATTGTCCAATGGCCGTGCAGAATTGATGGCAGGCCGTGGAAGTTTCATCGAATCGTTCCCTTTATTCGGGAACAATCTGACTGATTACAATGAATTGTTTACAGAGAAATTAGACTTATTGTTAAAAATAAATCAAGAAGAAACCATTACCTGGAAAGGAAAATTCAGACCCGAGCTGGTTAATCAGCAGGTTTTGCCAAGAGCAGTTGATAACAATTTACCAATCTGGATTGCTGTAGGCGGTACTCCGGAATCTGTGATCAGAGCCGGTAAATTAGGGTTGCCTTTAATGATCGCTATTATTGGCGGATCACCAAGTCAGTTTAAGCCTTTATTTAACTTATATAGAGAAGAATATCAAAAAGCAGGGCATGATATGGCCAGGTTTCAGGTAGGTATACATGCGCATGCATTTTTTGGCGAAAATGCAGATGAAGTAGCTGCTAACTATTATCCATTGTATGCCGCACAAATGGACAGGATAGGAAAATCACGTGGCTGGTCACCTTATACTAAATACCAGTTTGATTATGGCAGACAAAAAGAAGGGGCATTATTTGTGGGCGATGCTGAAGCCGCAATTGACAAAATCTTATATGTACAGGAAATGTTTGGCCTGACGCGTTTTGCAGCACATATGGATATCGGCGCACCTTCGCATAAAGATATGATGAAGTCTATCGAGATTTTCGGAACTAAGATCGCTCCCAAAGTTCGTGAAGCATTAAAAAAATAAGCAAGGATTTGTGAAGACCTTAAACGGTCTTCACATCTGTTTCACTGTATTCTTTGATATCTGTAATATATCCGTTCAGGATCAGAAAGTCAAAAAGCGGTTTTGCTTCCGGTGTCACCGGCATATTTACAGTAGTAATTACTTTATTAGATTTTTTATCCAGGAAAGGGTAAGCAAACAATTTTACATTTTTGGTAAACATATCGCTTACATAACTTAACAGCATGCTGGAATAGTTCTCACCAAAATTATAAGAGTTGAATACAAACTTCAGGTTATTGATGTTTGTTGAAATACCTACACTTTTAGGCTTACATCTGTCCAGGTATTTGGCTAGTTTATTATGTCTTGCAAAGTTGGAAACAATCACAAGGTTACCTGTTTTACATAATTCTTCAGCTCTTAGTGCTACTGCTTCCAGGTCAATGTTTTCAGGGATCTCTTCATCAGCAGTCAAAACATTTGATAACAAGACCTCAATTAAAACGCTCAGGTTGTCTTTCTTTACATCTTCTGTTCTTTTAAACTGATCTACAGCTTTGTTGAACATACTAAAGTTAGGCAATGATTTCTGCGCATATTTTGTCCGCAAAATCATGATATCCTTTTTGTACAAAAGATCTTTAGGTAAGCATGGGTTTCCAAGGGAGTCAAAAATGGCTGCATCTGAGAAATCCTTTACAATCAGGTAAAGATTCAGCAGGATATTATTGATGTTTTTAAAAGCAGGGCCATTTACAGAAATCAAATCGATCTCTACAGAACCTACAGTCAGGTTATCCGCAAGTGATTCAATCATTCTTTTTGGATCTGTATGGTAATAGAAAGCTGCATAAACCAGGTTCACTCCTATTATACCCAATACATTTTGCTGAAGTGCAGCATCGGTATCCAGTAAACGTACATGGAAAAAGATCTCATTCGGTTCTCCTCCAGGCTCAGTCTGAAACTTAATACCAATCCAGCCATGCGGATCATTTGATTTATTATAATTCAGGGTAGTTACTGTATCTGCAAAAGCGAAGAAGCTTCTGGTCTCATATTTTTCACCATACAATCTTTCAGTCAGCAAACCAAATTCGTGGTTCAGCATTTTAGTCAGCCTGGATTGACTTACATATCTTCCGGTTTCTTCAACCCCGTAGATTGCATCACTAAAAGTCATATCATAGGCAGACATCGTTTTGGCTACTGTTCCTGAAGCCGCACCGGCAGTAAAAAAATTACGCGCTACTTCCTGTCCCGCCCCGATCTCAGCGAAAGTCCCGTAAATATTAGAGTTTAGATTAATATTCAGGGCTTTACGCTTGGTATCAAGAATTTCTCTTTCCATTCTGCAAAAATAGCAGAAAATGCGAAGAAGCAGATTAAATTTAGATGATAAAATTGTTTAAAGCTTATTTAGATGAATTTTAAACCGCTTGTTAATTTGGGGGATAATTTTCTCTATATTGTACCTTCGATGTTAAAAGTAATTGATCTGAGTATCCAGTTTTTTAATCAGGAAGACCGCTCCTGGCAAACCGCGGTTAACCAGATCAGCTTCACAGCTGAAAGAGGGCGGGTTTTAGGGATAGTTGGCGAATCCGGCTCCGGTAAGTCTGTGACCTCATTTGCGATTATGCGTTTGCATGATCCGGCGTACACCAAAATTAGTGGTGATATTCTTTTCAACGATATCAGCCTGCTTTCCTTATCTGATAAGGAAATGAATACGTACAGGGGCAATAAAATTGCCATGATCTTTCAGGAACCCATGACCTCACTGAATCCTGTTTTCACTTGTGGCGATCAGGTTCAGGAAGCTATTATGCTGCATCAGAAGCTGAGTAAACAAGCTGCAAAAGAAAAAACAAATGAACTTTTCAAAGAAGTACAGCTTCCCCGCCCGGAGACTATTTTCGATACTTATCCCCATCAGCTTTCAGGAGGACAAAAACAAAGGGTAATGATTGCAATGGCTTTAAGTTGCAACCCTGAATTTCTGATTGCCGATGAACCCACTACAGCGCTGGATGTGACAGTACAGCAAACGATCCTGCAATTACTGTTAAAGATAAAGGAAGAACGGAATATGGGGATGATTTTTATCTCCCATGATCTGGCTGTGATCAGTGAAATTGCTGATGATGTTGCCGTGATGTACAAAGGAACGATTGTGGAACAAGGCTCTGTAGAACAACTATTTAAACAGCCAAAACACCCTTATACCAAAGGTTTGCTGGCTTGCAGGCCTTCCCCTTTATACCGCTTAAAAAAACTGCCGGTAGTAGCCGATTTTTTAAAACAAGGTACGGATCAGCCAATTGCACATTTATTAGCCATAAACAGTTACACGCAACAGGAAATTGACAGCAGAAGAGCAGTTTTATATGATACACCTCCCCTGCTTGAAGTAAAAAATCTTTGTACCTGGTTTCCGGTCAGAAATGGATTATTCGGATCTTCGGAAGACGTGGTTAAAGCAGTTGATGATGTCAGCTTCAAACTATATCCCGGAGAAACGCTGGGCCTGGTTGGTGAATCAGGTTGTGGTAAAACTACGCTGGGCAGAACAATTCTCCGCCTGATAGAACCTTCTTCCGGATCAATTTCATTTGCTGGACAAGACATTACGCATTTAAAAAAGGAAAAGCTCCGCACATTGAGAAAAGATATCCAACTCATTTTTCAGGATCCTTATTCTTCCTTAAATTCACAGCTTACAGTCGGAAACGCATTAATGGAACCATTACAGGTTCATAACGTATTTAACAGCAATGCTGAACGCAAAGCACATGTACAGCATTTGCTGGAACTCGTAGATCTGAAACCCGAACATTTTAACCGTTATCCTCACGAGTTTTCAGGAGGTCAGCGGCAGCGTATAGTCATTGCGCGTGCCCTCGCTCTTCAGCCTAAACTGATTATATGTGATGAATCTGTTTCTGCACTGGATGTTTCTGTACAGGCTCAGGTATTAAATTTACTCAGAAGATTACAGCAGGAAATGGGCTTGACTTATATCTTCATTTCTCATGATCTTGCTGTTGTTAAACATCTGTCAGATAGAATGATTGTCATGAATAAAGGAAAAATAGAGGAAGAAGATTTTCCGGAGGTTATTTATGAACATCCGCAAACTGCTTATACGCAAAAACTAATCGCAGCAATCCCGGGTAAATTAAGCTTAGTCAGGTAATTCCTGTTTTGGTACAGTCAATTTAATAATCGTGGTATTCAAAACTCGCCTGATTTCTCTTTCTTTGAGTTTATCATAGTTATTCAATAATACCTGCGCTTTAAACCTGGCAATATCTTTAGTAATACCCAGCGTTTTGATGGTCAGTCCACTGGACACAATATTGTCTTTAAAACTATCCAAGGCCCGGTATAAATGTTTTTCCAGGAAATCAGGTGTATATCCAAAATGCAGTGCCATTTCAAACTCTATACTTAATTTCTTGATATTCTGTTTAGACTGGTTGATAATAACAGAGCTGAATACCACAGAGTTGGGAATAATTACCATATCATTATCCTCATTCTGAAGGATCATATTAATCAAAGTGATGTCCAGTATCTTGCCTTCGTTATCATTGACACGGATATGATCACCCAGTGATAAACGATCTGAAAACATAATGATCAGTCCATTGATCATATTGGTAATATAATCCTTAAAAGTAACTGCAATCGCAGCCGCCACAATCGTAATACTAGTTAAGAATTCAAGAGGTTTAATCCCCATCCAGATCATGACCGCAATTACCCCGAATACGGTATTGAGAATAGAAACGATCCTGTTAATGCCTAAAATAAAGTTATCCTTGATTGTAGACTTAAAGCGATGTTTTTTAATATACCAGTAAATAACAACCAGGCGGAGAAATGAAACCGCAACGCTGGGCCCGAGAAATACCATAAATGCATGCGCAGTTAATGCTATAAAAGGGAAATCAGTAAACATTACCGGCTGATAAGTTTCGAAATACGCCAGCGCAAAAAGAATGATAGTCTTAATGATAATCATCAGAAATTCCTTTCTTGTACTCCGCTGTTTTTCTTCTATCATTTTAAATTTTCTCCTGTGATCAGACCAATTTTAATATTAGTCACCCGAATTTGAACTGTCCCTAAGCTCCGGTAAAAATTACAATTATACAAATCCCCAATACGTTTTAAGGCCTTTAATATTGGATTTATAGGCCTTAAGGCTTCATAAATCATTTCAAAGTGTTACCTTCGGAATATTGACAAATATACTATGGCAAAAAAGAAATCTTCTCAAATAAAACTCGTCTTAACTCAGTTAATCAGTGATGTTTTAGAGAATAGCAATAATGAAGCCTTGAATTATAAACAGGTTTCAGCCAAACTCAACATAAAAGATGAAGAAGCAAGGGAAACCATTTTGGAGATCCTGAAAGAACAAGCACAAAAAGGTGTTTTTTCAGAACCTGAAAAAGGAAAATTCAAGCTTAAAGATTTAAAGACCTTTATCACCGGAAAAGTAGATATGACTGCCGATGGCGCAGCTTTTATCGTTCCTGATGATGAGTTTGAAAAAGACGTGTTCGTATCGGCCCGTAAACTGCATAACGCACTTAACGGCGATAAAGTAAAAGTTTATATCTACGCTAAAAAAAGAGGCAGAAAAAATGAGGGTGAAGTCGTTGAAATTATACAACGCTTAAAAACTGATTTTATAGGTGTAATCAAAATATCTGATCGTTTTGCATTCGTCACGATCGACGACAAGAAAATGCTGCATGATATTTTTGTACCTTTAAGTGACCTTGATGGGGCCAAAAACGGACAAAAAGTACAGGTAGCGATTACCGATTGGCCAGAAGGTGCAAAAAACCCTATTGGAAAAATCATCAATATTCTGGGTACTCAAGGAGAGAATAACACAGAAATGAATGCGATCCTTGCGCAATATGGTTTTCCATTGTCTTTCCCTCCTGAGGTAGAGAAAGAAGCCAATGAAATTCCGGAGGCCATTACCGAAGAGGAATTGAAAAACCGCCGCGACTTCCGCGATACGGTGACCTTTACCATTGACCCGGCAGACGCAAAAGACTTTGATGATGCGATATCCTTCAAAAAACTACCAAACGGCAATTATGAAGTTGGGGTACACATTGCGGATGTTTCGCATTATGTACAGCCTAAAACGTATTTAGATAAAGAAGCTTATTCAAGAGCGACTTCTGTTTACCTGGTAGACCGGGTAATCCCTATGCTTCCTGAAAGATTAAGTAACGGTGTTTGCTCACTTCGTCCAAACGAAGATAAACTTTGCTTTGCGGCTGTTTTTGAACTGGACGAAGCAGCTAATGTAGTAGAAGAATGGTTCGGAAGAACTGTGATTCACTCCGACAGACGTTTCAGTTATGAGGAAGCTCAGGAAGTTATAGAAAATAAAGAAGGCGATTATGCGCAGGAAATCCTGAAGCTGAACGAGCTTGCTTATATTTTAAGAGACCGGAAGTTTAAAAATGGTGCGATAAGTTTTGAAAGTACTGAAGTGAAATTCAGACTGGATGAAAATGGAAAACCAGTTGGTGTTTACGTGAAGGAACGTAAGGATGCCCATAAACTGATTGAAGACTTTATGTTGCTGGCCAATAAAAAAGTAGCTGAATTTATTGCTAAAAAAGGTAAAGGAAAGGCTAAATATACTTTCGTCTACCGCTCTCATGATTCTCCAAACCTGGAAAACCTGGGCAACTTTGCTTTATTTGCTGCTCGTTTTGGTTATAAAATCAACATGAAATCTGATAAGGATATTGCCAAATCACTTAATTTCCTGATGGAAGATGTGGAAGGCAAGAAAGAACAAAACGTATTAACACAGCTAGCTATCCGTTCGATGGCCAAAGCAGTATATACGACTAAAAAAACAAGCCATTATGGATTGGCTTTTGACCATTATACTCACTTTACCTCTCCGATCCGCCGTTACCCTGATGTAATGGTTCATCGCCTGCTGGCTGCCTATCTTAATGGAGAACGCTCTGCCAATGAAGATGAATACGAAACTGCTGCTTCCCATTCTTCTGCCATGGAAAAACGTGCTGCTGATGCAGAGCGTGCTTCTATTAAATACAAACAGGTAGAATATCTGGAAGAAAATGTAGGTAAGCTCTTTATGGGAATCATTTCTGGCGTTACTGAATGGGGAATGTACGTAGAACTGATCGAGAACAAATGTGAAGGAATGATCAGGCTAAAAGATATAGCCGATGATTTTTATGTACTGGACGAGAAAAACTACTGTATAGTAGGTCAGCGCAAGAAAAAGAAATATCAATTAGGTGACGAAGTCAAAGTGAAAGTAAAAAGAGTAGACCTGTCTAAACGTCAAATTGACTTTTCACTGGTACAGGATTAAAGATAACATGTATAAATCAGGCGCTGTTCTCTTTTTATTACTCCTGTTTTCTTCTGTCTGTGTTTTAGCGCAGCAAAGGATTTCAGGTATTGTAGTAGAAAAAAACACAGGTACCCCTGTTGTTTTTGCGACTGTACAAGTTAAAAATCAGAAAAGTACTTTAACCAACAGCAACGGTGAGTTCGATCTTACCGTTGCCTCATTACCTGTTACCCTGCTGATTACTCACCTGAACTATGCCGGTGGCAGCTTTGAAGTTAAAACTGCGGATGGGCAATTGAAAATAGCGCTTGATCCGCAGGTGATGACTTTAAAAGAAGTGACGGTTGGAAATCCGGCAACGGCTATTATGCAGGATGCAACAGACAAGGCACTTAAAACTTATAATAATTCCAATTTTGGTAAAGCTTTCT